>DDIR01000069.1 GCA_002338715.1 Phycisphaerales bacterium UBA1845
TTAACTTAATGGCGTTCGGGACAGTCACCTATTTCCGTGTTGGTTTGAGTAAAGGTTCTATTCGCCATTGGTGGCGATGTGTATCTTCTGGATTCCCGCTTGCGCGGGAATGACGGCGAGTGGTTCTGGCTTGGGTTTCGGACGACTGGTATTGGCCCGGCCTGGCCTTCTTGCTGCGGTTTCCACGGCTCTCGGCTTAGACCGCTTGTGCTTCGCGCGATACTGCTCGGGCTAGTTTGATTTTCGATTTGAATGTATTGTGTTGCAGGCGGTTCTCGCGGCGTGGGGCTTTCTCCCATAGCTTCAGGTATTCGTCAGCCGTTTTTGACCAGCTCAGTTTGCAGGCGTGTCGGTATCCGGCTTCTACTCGTTTCTGGCGTTCTTCGTCGTGGGTTGCGTAGTGGGCGACGTGGGCTGCGATCGTTTCGGCATCGCCGCCGGACACGAGGTATGGGCTGAACGGTTCGCCGTTGACGTACAGGTCCTTGAGCGGATCCGGGTACGCGGCGACGACCAGGCGACGACGGGCCATCGATTCCTGGATGGCCATCCTTCCCGCGATGAACGCGAAACATCCGTCGGTGATGCGTTCCTGGGCGTCCGGCTGCCATCCGTGGAAGGTGATCGGGAGTGCACCTTCCTGCGAACTTCGCTGCAACGATTCGCGGAGCGTTCCGTCGCCATAGACGTCGAGATGGATGTTGAGTTTGTGGCGATCGCGCAGCACCTGAATCGCTTCCACGTAGATTTCGATGGCGCTATCGGGTTCGAGACGGCCTACGAATGTCGCCGAGTCGGGCTTGGGTTCTTCGATCTTTTCAAGGTCGGCGGCTTCTGGATACAAACCCTGATTGGGGACGCAATCGGGTTTGACGCCGAGCATCGGTTCGATGAATTCACCGTCGTGGATGATGCCATCGACGAGATTCAACGTGCGGCGGGCGCGGGCTTTTTCCTGTTCGGGAACCGGGTAGGTGTACGACATGCCATGCCGCGTGAGGAAGAGCGGTTTGTTGGGCATGGTCCACGCAAGCATCCGGTAGAAATATTCCAATACGAGCGTGTCGCTGATGTGGATGACGTCGGCATCGCAAAACAGCTTGCGCTTCATCATCAGGTCGAACCAGCAGCGCATGGGCGAGCGGTGCGCGGGGAAGCGATGGACGTGTACGCCTTCGTGAACTTCGCTGGCGGGCAGGCCGTCTTCGTGGGCCGCGCATACGAGATCAACGCGGTGTCCTTTGGCGATGAGCGCCTGGCTGAGACGGTGCATGTACTTTTCCACACCGCCGACTGCCGGCCAATATCGGTACGTCACGAATACGATCTTCATAGAGTGCCTTCCGCCCCCACCCTCGAGAGATTCTCTTTGCGAAGCGCGATGCGTTCACCGGCTAGCTTGCTAACGATGGCCGATGCTTTCGACGGTCCGAGTATGCTGACCAGACCATTCGCGACAACGCCCTTCCAGCCGGTGCGTTTTCTTGCAGCAAAGCACCCCACCAAAAATGGCGGATCGAATGGCGGCTTGGCCAAAGCGCATACATCGGCACGGTTCTCCAAAACTGTGTAGGCGAATCGCGGAAACGGCTTGAAGTCTTCGTCAGACCAGGTGCTCAGGTGTGCTTCTGCCGGATTTTCCAGAATACCGTCGCGCTTCTGGGCGTCGCGCGGATACGTCAGCAAAACGCATTTCGTGGCGTGTTCGTAGAGTTTCTGAATCATACGCTGGCCATCCTCCTTGGTGAAGTGCTCGAGCACATCGCCCATGAAGATGACGTCGTATTGCCCCAAACTGTCGATGACCGATTCAGCTTGGCCGATGTGGATATGATCGTAGATATAATCATGCAGGGGTGACAGGTAATCTGGAAAGACTTCGATGCCTTCGAGGCGCATGCGCCACCCGCCGCGTTTTGTCTCGTCTGCGTTCTTCGCCGACCAGACGTCGACGTACTCGCGAAACAACACGCCGTACTTTCCAAACCCAACGCCCACGTCGAGTATGGACTGCGGCTGAATCTGCCGGACAGCATTGGCAATCACTGGAATGGCATAGGGCGCACTGGCGGCCATCGGTATCAACTCCTATCCGACCTGTACGGGTACCTGCGTAGACTCTTCGGCTGAACGTTGCGTGCGAGCCGCCCATGTCGCTTGCGCGAGATGCAGTGCGGTGCTCCAATCGGCGTGATGCTGGAGCGCTTTCCAGAATGCAGTACGGGCAGAGCGGAATTCACCGCTCTTGAAATGGTCGAATGCCATCTGGCGAAAGCAGTGGGCGAGCTTGCCTTGGAGTTTGCGGCGTGCGTCGCTCGATGCTTCGGGGAAGCGTTCGAGGATTTTCTGCATGGCCAGCGCCTGGTGTTGCGTGTTGCGAACCGGACTCGTCAGGCTCAGACTCCCAGGCGTCTGGTGTTGCAGCGACAACGGTTCGCCGACATATCCGACGCGACACTTGGCCGCGACATCCAGGAAGAAAAGCCATTCTTCCGAGTACTGCTGCCCCGGTGGGAATCGGATTTCGGAACCCAGCACGCTGCGACGGACCATTGCCGTGATCGGTGAGATGACGTAGCTGACGACCATTCGATCGACCAGGCGCCGGTCGCAGACAAACTGGCGCGGTGCGATCTCCTCCATGCGCACCGGGCCCTCCTCTTCGACCAATTCGTTAAATGCGCTGCGGTGCAGTTCGCCATTCACATCGATGCACGAGAAGTCGCTGAAGACCAAACCGAGTTCTGGCCGGCGGCAAAACAATTCCAACTGACGCAGCAATTTGTTCGGACCGAACTCATCGTCGGCGTCGAGAAACGCGATGTATTCGCCTTTGGCCCGATCGATGCCGGCATTGCGGGCGACGCTGCTGCCCGATTGTTTTTGACGGTGGTATTTCATGCGATCGCCCAGACGGAGGCGATATTGCTGGATGGCGCTGAGGGTGTTGTCCGTCGAACCGTCGTCGATGACGATCAATTCCCACGAAATCGCCCGCTGCCCCATCACCGACATGATCGCGCGTGGCAGCGTGTTCGCTGAGTTAAACGTTGGGATCACAACACTGACAAGCGGCGTATGGGCCATGATACTCGTATCTTCCAAAGGCCTTTCGAGGGCGACAAGACAGACAATCCGGGCGCACCGCTGCACGCCTCCCATTATTATCGGATGACATTGGATTGAACTTAGGCCGAAATTGCCGCTTCCTTTAGCCTCCGCCTCAGCCAAACAGGTTCCGGCCGATCGTCCTTCAGCACGCCGCTCACCCGTCCGATAAAAGTCATTGAGACACCTTGCGCGCAACACGAAACGCCGGAGCAAAGGCATCCATGACCGAACAGGCCACCATTCAACTGAACCAACCGCCATCACGTCACGATACCGGAACACCGGTTTGGGAGCGGGTATGGCGACACGTGCCCGACGACGCCAAGGATGATGCGGCGCTGACGCGTGAACGTGAGGGTCCGCGCTGGGCCTGCATGGTTGATGCGATGGTCGAGACGTTTGGCACGTTGGAAGGCCTGCGAACGGTTGAACTCGGTAGCGGCAGAGCCGATCTTTCTGTGCTGCTAGCCGAACGCGGCGCGAAGGTCACGCTGATCGATCAAAGCGACAAAGCCCTCGACCTTGCCCGGCAGCGATTCGACCGACTTGGATTGGCTGCCGATTATCGCGAAGGCGACTTGCTCAATCCCGGCAAGCTGGTTGACGAAGGCTTCGACGTTTCGCTGTCGTACGGGGTTATCGAGCATTTCAAACACGACGCACGCACCAAAACCATGCAAACGCATCACGATGTTTTGCGCCCGGGCGGGTTGGCTGTCATCGGTGTGCCCAATTCGAATTGCCCGCAATACCGCGTATGGAAGGCGTATCTTGAGCTGCGCGGATGGTGGCCTTATGGGATGGAAATCCCCTATTCGCGTCGTGAGTTGCTGCGCCGGGCGGAAGATGTCGGGTTCGTGAACTGCCGAGTGCCGTGCACGGGTTTCTGGCAGGCCTTAGGCGACCAATGGGGTCGCAGCATCATTGGGCGTGGGCCCGACTGGAGCCAGAAGCGATCGATGTGGGATTGGTGGTTCGGGTTTTCGCTGCTGTTTTTGGGCTGGCGACAATCCGGCGCAAGCGGCGGGTGATGAACGAAGGAGTGTCACATCATGGCACGTAAGATTGCAGTCTCTATCGTGATCGTCGCAGTGACGCTGTGCGTTCTGCTATTTAAGAGCGGCCCGCAAAGCAGTGTCGCCCGACAATCACCGCAAAGCGCCACCCCTTCCAAACTTCAGAAATTCTTCAGTTCCCATGTCGAACGCGAAGCAAACGGGAACTGTGTCCTCCTGATCTCGATCGACACGCTCCGCCCCGATCACCTGGGGATGTACGGCTATTCGCGAAACACCAGCCCCAACATGAACGCCTTCGCCGAGAATGGCACAGTATTCACGCGGGCGTATTCGACAGCCCCCCTCACCACCCCCAGCGTCGTGAGCATGTTGACCGGATTCACCCCGAATCGCCACGGCGTTCGATTGCTTTGGCAGCCGATCGATAGCGGGACCATTACCGTCGCCGATCATTTGCATCGCGCCGGTTACGATACTGCGGCTGTCGTTTCGAATATCGTGCTGGGCAACGAAGCGTCGCGCATTGGCGAGCGTTTCGCGTTCTATGATGAATCCGTTGATGAACCGGAAGCCAATCGGCCGGACATGCTGGAGCGCAATGCCGTGCGGACGACAGATGCGGCGATTCAATGGCTTCAAAATCGACGCGACGCCGAACGTCCATTTTTTCTATGGGTCCACTACATCGACCCCCACGGTCCGTATGACGCGCCTTCCGATGCGCCGGTAGACTTCACCCATGAACAACCCGTACCGGTTGAAGTTGAGCGCATCGCGGAGTATGTGCGCGATGGCGAAATGGCCGACGGCGCCGAATACGTCGATCGCTACGATGAAGAGATTGCCTACACGGATCGCGAAGTCGGACGATTGCTGGCTGCCTTCGACGCAATCAACTTATCGCAACCACCGCTGGCCATCATCACGTCTGACCATGGCGAAAACATGATGGAAGGTCACACGTATTTCTCGCACGGATATGACGTTAACGATGCAGTCATTCACATCCCACTGATTGTTCGACATCCGTCAATCAAACCGGGAATGAACGATCGCGTTTCTTCAATCGTGGACATCATGCCGACCATTTTGGAATTTGTCGGACTCGCTGTGCCTCCCAAACTCGATGGATTGGCGATTGGTCAAACGAATTCAGTTCGAAGCATGTATGCAGAAGGTCTAGATAGCGGCGGCAGCGGTGGATTGCACCGGACGCTTATCAGTGACAGCACCAAGACCGTTGTCCAACATGGCCGCTCCAATGAGCCCCGCGACCGTTGGCAGTTTGATTTGAAGATCGATCCCAACGCACAAAAACGCCTGCCCGTCGCGGAATCGTCGGATGCGTTTGAAAGGCTATGTCAACTGATTCGCAGCGATCCCGATCCAGGCGGTCGCCCCACACACCTCGCCAACGACAAGCATTCGCACGGTCCGGTGGCGGGCAATGCAGACGCAAAATCGATGCGGGCACTGCGCAGCCTCGGTTACGTAGAGTAGTTCGCAGGGTGGGCCGTGCAGATTTTCTCAGTGATCACAGTTCGATGACGATCGGTTTTCCCTTGGTAAGTTGCAACAGAAGTTCGTTGGATACATCCACGCCCAATCCACGTTCGTGCAATTTGGGAAGACTTCCCGCCCAAGTGAAGCGCACGCGCTTTTCTGCGATGTCGTGGCGACTTAAGAGCGGACCGAAACTCCCTTCGCAGAACTGCACACCCGGCGTCATCTGAATGAAGCGCACACCGGCGGCTGACAATAGGCTTGTCTCCCCAACCATGCAGCCCAATTGCGTTTGAATGTTTCGCTTGATGGCGAAGCTGGCCAACTTCAACGCCGCGAGCAAACCGCCGCACTTGCTCACGCGGATGTTGAATCCATCGGCGACGCCAAGTTCGTGGAGGCGTTCTGCGTCTTCAAGGGTCGAGAGCGATTCGTCGTGAAAGACAGGCACGTCGCAGCGTTTCTTGAGTTCGACAAGATCGCGATCCTTCGAGCGGGGAAGCGGCTGCTCTATTCCGGAAAGCGGAAGGTGTCGCCAGCGATTCAAGAATTCCACCGCTTGTTCGACATCCCAAACGCCATTGGCATCGAGACGAAGCGTGGCTTTTCCGCGGGACAGCAGTCGACCAATCACACGAGCGATTGTTTCGACGCGGGCGTCGTCGTCAGACATCCCCACCTTCAATTTGAAATTGCGAAACCCAGCCCACTTGGCAAGTCGCGCGCTTCGCACATTGGATTCGAGGGAATCGGAAGCGAGCACCATGCTGAAGCGAGCGGTTCTGGCGCTTCCGGGCGTACCCAGTCTCGGATCGCCCAACCAACCCACGACGCTATCCAGCGAACGATTCCCACTCCGCAGCACCGCATCCAGAAGGGCCAACTCCACGCACGCCCGCGCCGCAGAACAATTCATCCCGCCTTCGTCAATGCTCGGCAGCGCGTCGATCGCCTCCAATGCCTCGGGAAAACTCCGCGGCGAAAACGCCAGCAGTTCCCGGGCAAACTCTCCCTGAAGCAACTCAAGGACCGACGCATTGGTCTCACCCGTCACGTATTCGCGCGGCAGGGTCTCACCATAGCCGACGGCTCCGTTCATCAACTCGACGGCCACCACAATCGGCTCGCTGACCGCCCGCTCGGAAGTGGCATGCGACACCTTGCGTCCCAACGGGAACGAAAGCGGGTAGATCGTCATGCGTTTAACGGCGAGGGTCATGCGATGATTCGTTATAAGCTGATCGTCTCAAGATCGTAATGCGCAGAAAGGTATCGCAGCTACGGTGAATCCGCAATTGAAGTGGCGATCAGCACAAAGTCGGCAAGATCGACATCGTTGTCATCGTCAAGGTCCGCGTCGACCCCGTCACCGCATAGGGTTGCTGGCGGTTGATTCGGCCCCGCCAAACATCGCTCGAACAACCCATAATCTTCAAGATCACGATCGCCATCACAGTCGAGGTCGCCGAGGGCGGGCGGTGCGTTCGATCGAGACGTCAGCCGCACGTCATCAAAATCAACCTCGATGCCGGGGTTCTCTGGGGTCTCGGCTTCGTTCAGATTGATCAGGCGGATTTCGAGATTCTGACCGAGTTGATCGTGCGAAGGGCCGATGATCGCCTCACAGGTGCTGAGTTCGAATTCACCTTCGCCAAGTGCGCCGGCCAACCCGTTGTCATCGACGGCAATGATCTCACCGCCAGCCAGCAATTGCACCTGGTATCCGGGAAATCCGTCGATGTCGAATTCGCCGAACACGTCGCAGGGCGGCGGGCCGATGCCGGTCGCGATGTTGCCCACCTGCGCCGAAAGCGTGTACGTGGTATTCGGCTGAAGTGTCGCGCTCAATTCCTGCCGCAAACCGGCGGGGCCCATACCGGTCGAGGTGAACAAGAAAACAAGCGCAGCATGCTCGCGTTCCGGCGCCCCACCTGGAAAGAAAACCGAACCAAGTGGCAAGTTGATCCCGCCAACGGAATTCAACCCTCCGTCCAGCACGCCGTTCGGATCAAACTCAAGCCAGTCGTCGAGCGGCATCACTTCAAAGCAGCCGGGGCTCACCGGATCATCTTCAAACCCAGCATTCGCGATGGCTATGTCAACGGGTGGACAAGCCGCCGCTTCGCCAACCCAAAGCGCTGCGCAAATCGCGATGCAAAATGCCTTGAGAAACTCGAACCTGCCCATGTTGCCGATCCTTTGATCATTGTCCGCTCACGTCGGAACAAACCCCGAACCTGTCATGGGTAGCATAGGGGCGAATGATCCGCCCGTTCAAGACGAAACGGCCTGGCGAAACGTGCGTGGCGGCGAATCGCTTGAAATCGAGCCAATGGCCCATTCCCTTAGAATCAGCAGCATACGCCAGGCTTCCATGCGGCAAGGTCGATCGTTGAATTCCGCGAACTTGCGAATAGAATCGTCGTCCGCAGGCCCACAAGCCTCAAAGCGCCAGTAGCTCAGTTGGATAGAGCACCGGATTTCTAATCCGGCGGTCGAAGGTTCGAGTCCTTCCTGGCGCGTTTCTCACTTGTGCCGACTTTGTCTCAAACCTTGATTGGCCGAATGAACTTCGTGTCGGGGATCATCCTGCCCATGGACCTTCTGGATCGCCTGCTCAAGCACGATGCGTGGACGACACGCCAGCTCCTCCAACTTTGCATCCCACTTCGCAATGATCAACTGGATCAGGTATTCGACCTTGGACATCGAACATTGCGGGCGACGCTGACTCATTTGATTTACAACATGGAGGCGTGGTCTTCGCTGATGGAGAGCGTTGATATTGTCACGTCCGATGATTGCTCGATTGCGGGTTTGATCAACCGGTTGGATGATGCAAGCGCTCGCCTTTCGACAACCGCGCGAAGCGTCTCGGATAGGGACGGCTGGGACGACACCTGGATGGACCACCTTGAGAATCCACCCAAGCGGCGAACATTTGGCGGCAGCATCGCCCACGTCATCACCCACAGCATGCACCACCGCGCACAGGTTCTCTACATGCTGAGAATGCTCGGCGTAGACAATCGGCCCGAGGGGGATGTGCTCAGTTGGGAAGACGCGTATTCACCCCCTGCTTGATTCAGATTTGACTCGGCTAATCTGCGCAAAACCCCCACCAACGCGATCCTCGAATCCGCTTGGTTAGCCGGCGTTTTTCCTGGACGCAACCCCCAGCCCAACTTTGTCAGAATGTGAATCGTAGACTCCCACCAACGTTCACTTCCCTCCCCATTCTTGCTGGTCCATTGCAGGATTGGTCTGGGACAAACTGGACACTGGATAGGGAGACACCGCATGGAACAGCAACGCATTGAACGATTGGAGAGCAGCTTCAATCTGGTCGCGCCCAGGGCGCAGGAATTGGTCGATCGGTTTTACGCACTTTTGTTTTCACGTTATCCGCAAGTGCGCCCGATGTTCCCCGAGCAGATGGGCGATCAGAAAAAGAAACTCATCGCGTCACTCGTCCTGGTTGTGCAGAACATTCGCACACCGGACAAGTTGCTCGATCCATTGACTGAAATGGGCAAACGGCATGCGGACTACGGCGCAATCCCGCAGCACTATCCGCTGGTGCGCGACACGATGCTCGAAGTCCTCGGCGAAATCGCGGGTGACGCATGGACCGACGAACTTTATGACGATTGGTCAGCCGCACTCGATCTCGTCTCAAGCGTCATGATCGAAGGCGCGAAGGCCCACGCCCAGTCGGTGTAAACCGATACGGCTGTGCCCATCTTGAAAACCGGCTTCAGAACTCGCTTTTGTGCCGCAATTCGATTTACGAATCGGTTGCGGCACTTTTGCTGGCCGGTTTCGCCGCGACGCCGAATGTGTTGACAAGATCCTTGATCTGAGCGTCGAAGTTCTTCTCAACCAACCCACGCATCAGCGCGAATTCCAGTTCAAACACGGCGCGAATGCTCGGCGTCGGGACGGCGCGGCTGCTGCTGCCCATGCGCGTATCGACGAAACGGTCGGCCAGCCCGCATGCGATAAGCTGTCCCTGCCCCACTTCCTTGACCGAGGTCACCGCAACTCCGCCTGGCGCCACGAAGATCGCCTTGCCGCCCGTGACCGGCAGCATCGTCGGACTGTCACACACGTGCACGTTTTCGTCGGCCACGAGAACCGCGCCGCTTGTCGGACGATCGCCAAACGCCATGCCATACTCAGACAGTACCTGCGATGCCGTCGAGTCCTTGTTTGATGCAGCATCCAGGATCATCAGGCTGCCGCCACGATTTAGGAATTCTGAAATGTTCGCAAGCGTCTCCTTGCCAAACGGAACTTGCGGTTTGAGGAGAACGATGGGGTTGTCGCGCTGCAGCGCCGCATCCAGATCAAACGACACATCCGTGTAATAGCCGAGGCGCAGAACCCACTGATAGAAAATCTCATAGCTTGCGTCGTATCGCTGCGTAAAGCCAAACAATGGAAGCTCATAGGTATTCGGCCACTTCGCTTTCTGTTTCGCCAGTGCCGGATTGACTTCGGGTCTCTTCTTGCCGCTGTCGACAAAGAACGCAAACTCACGCTCAAATGCGTTGGTGGCCGCGTCGATCCAGGTCTCTTCAGGCGCCGGTTTGGTGCTGTGATCCATGTCGAAGACAACGGTGTGTACCGGCCTGATGGCTTTGGGTAATGCATACGATTGCGCGGACAGTTCCGCACACGCCCACATCCCAAACCACGCCGCACCCGCACCGCAAGCTATCACCAATCCACTAAACGAAAGATCCGGCCGCAAGCGCCAGCTTGCGAAGATCATCACCGCGAACAACACGAAGAACGCGACCAGCATCACCGGATTCACGAACCCGAGGCTGTTCGTCCGGTTGAGCCATTCCACCGCACCAAGGAGCATCTCCGGCTTGCCGGGATAAAACGCGAGGAAGTTTGAATAGACCGTGCTGTCACCGAACGCCACAACCCGCCCCTCGCCAGCCGTCGTACAAACGGTCTGATCATAGGCACCGAACCGTGCATAAGTCAGGTCTTCGACGTGCGGATAGAAGTTGCCGGCCGCGTAATCGATGGGCAGCGACCACAACCCCGTCGAGCGAATCACCGGTCGAACCTTCCACGAGTCGGTCGCGATCGAGCACGACACCGCGAACTTGTAGAACGGGACGTCCTGCATGATCGGGTGAACGCCCAATCGCGTGGGAATGATTTTGTTGCGTTTCTCGCCGCCGGGAATATGGACCTGTTCCCATTTGCGGGTCAGATCGAAGACGGAGTTGTATTGAAACGCGATGCCGAATTTACGCGTAATCGGATTTAGCGCGACGCTTGAACCAAAAACGTTGGTGTGCTCACCGAGCGCGAACAGCCCCCCGCCATTGTCAACAAACGCTTCCATCGCGGCCAGTTCTTCGTCGCTGTAGTTGTCGGTTGGTGTCTTGAGGATCAGCACGTCGTAGTTGGCCAATCGATCGGCCGTCAACTTGCCATCCATGTTGACATCGAGGTCGTAGAAGTGCTTGAGATACTCGGCCATGCAGTAATAGTTGTAACCGGATTCGTGTCCGTACCAGTCGGTGGTGTACGGGTTGTCGGTGCGCTCCCAGCGGCTATGGGCTTCGTCGAGCAGGACGCGCCCTTCTTTGCGCACGCCTGGATCCCAATAGTTGACACCGACGGCTGCACAGAAGCACGCCACCGAACCGGCGAGGATCATCGTCGCCCTGTGCTTGGGGAAATCCCACGCCTGTGTGTTGGGCACCCAGTCAGCCGCTTCTGCGGACCAGGGCATGAAACGTGCAAGAATCGGAATCAATGGAAGCAGCGTCAGGGCAGTGATCCAGGGCATCCAGAATACTTCGACGTGAACAATGTCGTCGTCGTGTTTGACGAACAACATGGCCGTGATGAAAATCGGAATCAGCACGAACAGTCGCAGGATCGAATACACCCCGAGCGTCGCGGTCAGTTTCGCCGCGTTAACGACGAACGATTGTTTGGCCCGTGACAGCCACGCGAAAAACATGCCGGCCAACCATATCTGCGCGAGCGGGAAGATCGCCAGGTGCTCCCAAAGGAACGGGAACTCGTGGACCGAGCGCATCATCCGCACGCCGAGTCGTCCACCGCTGTAGCTGACATCCGCCCCCAACCATGAAAACAGTTGGTAGAGAATCGCGCCGACGTATGGCACGTTCGGGTTGCGTGCGGTCCAACCCATTGTCATCCAGTAGGTCGCACTTTGCAGTAGCAGCAGCGCCCCGACGAACGTCGTCGCCAACCCAACCGAACGCATGACCATCGACCCACCACCCAGTGCAAGCGAGACCACTCCGACGAGCAAAAGAATCGGTCCCGTGCGATAAGCCGGCAGCGCCAGCAGTAGAATCACTGCCAGCGGCACGAGCGCCCACAGAATGCGCCGGCGGGTGGTCGTGTTGATGGTCGGTACGTAGTGACGCAGGCCAACGATGCTGCACAGCACGGCCAATATCACCAGAGTCCATTGGCGAAACGGTACCTCTTCGATGTGATGGTGAAATGCAAACATCCAACTCAACGAAGCCAGAATGACAGCCGCCCAGCGAATCATATTTCACCCTGCTTCAAAACATTGTTAACCAGCCAACTGAAGAACTGCACGTTTGGCATGACCGCGCCTTCTTCGGTTTCGAAATTTCGACATTGGAAGATCTTGGTGTCGCCGATGACCACCAGTTGCCCAGCCCCGACGGGTCGCCGCACGATCGTTGGATCGTTACGCAAACTGGCGATGGTCTCAGCCGCAGGACCGTATTTCAGGTCGCTGACGACGGGCCAAACTTCCCAGTAATTCGGCATGATGGTCGTGCCCGGAATCGCATCGGTCGCACGCCCCTGCGGTTTGTAAGCGACGTCGAGTCCGTAGTGTTCCAGGAATGAAGTTGCGCCGGCTTTTTCTTCCCAACCGACGGTCAGCAACACGGTGCCGCCTTGCTTCATGAATCGATCGAGCGCGTCGATTTCACTTGCGGAGTATGGCTTGGACGGAGCGATGGTGACGAACAACTTGCTTGCGAGTAGCTGATCTTCGTCGAAGTCGCGCGCTCCCAGCGAAAAGTACCCTTCGCGCATCAGGTTCAGATAAACACCACTGATGGCGTCGTCGCGCCATGCTTCCATCGAATGCAGACCGACATGCGACAGATCGACCAGGGCGACTTGGCCTTTGAGAGGCGTCAACTTCGAGTTGTCAACCAGATACTCGCGGGCGCCCCAGCCCGAAATCAACATGGCGATGCATGCAACGGGCACGACCTGCAGTTTGTTTCGCGTGCCCCGAATAATGAGACCCATCGCGCTGAACAAGAGAATAATGCCCAGAACATCACGCCAGCGGGCAACAGTCGCCTGCCCTGTGCTGGCCAACCACTCAAAGACGCGGGCGGTGAAGCGCCAAGTCTGCGTTTGAATGGCGTTCACGAAACCGGAGGTGTCACCCACCACGACGACTTTGCCTGCGCCGACGTTTTCGGCTGCAACAAGCACCATGTCACCCAGACGCTCATCCTTATCGGGGGCCGCATTGTCCATGTAGCCCTTCTGCGGACTGCGAACGTGAACGCCTTTGTCGGCGTAGCCATAACGCCCGACGATCAATGGTGTTGCGGGATACTGGATGTTCAGCGAAGCCCCGACGACGCAGCCGGATTCGTTCGTTTCGTCGCCGAGATGAACGGTGGTGGCGTGCGGCCAATATTGGAGCGAATGCAACCAACCGCCAATGTAATAGTACGCCGAATCAAAGTTGAAACTGATGCTCGTGTTTTGAATGGCTTCGTCGAGGATTTTGTCGCCACCAGGTTCATCATCCTTGCGCCAGGTATGGTCGCCCAGCATCAACAGCGAGCCACCTTTCTCCACAAAATCTTCGATCAGCGCAATCTGCTCGCCAGTCAAATGCTCCTTGGGATTGGCGATGAACAGCACGTCGCGATCGGCAAGCGACACGTCGTCGAGCGAATCGATGAGACCGCCCTCCCAGCCCATGGTTTCCAGCAATGCAGGCAGGTTTCCAAACATGCCGGCGCTTCGCGAGCCGTAGCGCTGCTTGTTTGGCGTCATCCAGTTGTGGAATCCCTCCTTATACAACGCATACCGCGTCACGCCCGCGATGCCCTTGCCGGTGCGATGCTTGCCTGGAGGATTCACAAAAAGAACAACACCGATCACGACCATTGGAACCGCGAGCCAGACCAGGATGGATCGTTGCGGACCGTCCTTGGCGCAACCGGGTTCAACCCGAAACTTTGAAATGGCCCTGAAATAGATTGCAATGGGCACACACAGCGCGATGGCCAGCATCCCTGTCATACGCAGTGGATGCAGAAACTTCCAAACTCTTTCTTGCCAAGTCAGTGTGTCGGCGGCTAACAATTCTGCATCGATCTGGTACTTGTCAAAAGCGACCAGATACAATGCGTAGATCACCGCAATCAGAACTGCTGCAACCGCGCCCCACTGATTGAACTTGCGATGCGATGGCAGAATCGAAGCAACAAGCACGATCAGAAATGCGTAAGCGGCCAACCCGATTCCGCTGAATGTCGGACCGAACGTATTGACCCCCGAGCCGCTGCGTACGATTCCGGTCAACACATTGGAAACGCCCTGGCTGAAATACCAACTAGTCAAGCTGTTTCCGTAGAGGTATTGAAACGTTCCGAAGATCATCGTCGCGACCGCAAACGCCGCAAAGTGCGTTGCTTGTCCCGTACGCCGTCGGGCGAAG
Organism: Phycisphaerales bacterium UBA1845; assembly: GCA_002338715.1. Classification (GTDB taxonomy): domain Bacteria; phylum Planctomycetota; class Phycisphaerae; order UBA1845; family UBA1845; genus UBA1845. The sequence goes on from DDIR01000069.1 coordinate 14,377, forward strand.
ATTTCCAAACCCCAAAACCAGAGTGCAGCGCCAAAGAGACGAATCGTCCAGTGAGTTGGCACCATCAGCAAACCAACGATGCAGATGATCAAGCCAGCGATCGGAAACGAAGATTGTGATTGTTGCTTTGGCGCGGCATGCGATTCAGATCCACTGACGGTCTGAACCGATGCAGTCTGACCGGTCCACAGAATACCCGAAAGGATCAGTAGAACGACGGCGGCAGCGGCATTTAGTTCGTGTGCGAACAGGCCCATCGCCTCAGCCGCAAATGCGACGCCAAACCAGGCACATGAAATACTCCAGAATCTCAAGGCACGCTCCTTTTGCGCAGCGGGCAGAATCCGACCGACCAGACCGCGCGATTAGAACCACTTAGTTCGACGAAGTTTTGGAACCGATACTGGCGAGTTGCTGTTTCTGCTGCTCGAACATCTGCGCGTATTGGGGCGCGAGCTTGATCAACTCGTCGTAACGCGCTGCAGCTTCGGTCGTTCGGCCCAGCTTTCCGTAAAGTTGAGCGAGAACCTGAACGTAGGCGAATGTATTGGGTGATGCCGCATTGGCTTCTTCGGCCAGCTTGACTGCCTGAGGCAAGTCGCGATCCAGATCGAAGTAGAGCTTGGCCAACTGGAATTTGCCTGAAGGGGCGGCTGGTCCACCGGATTGAATCTGCGTTTTGTACCCTTCGATCGCCTTGGCGTATGACTGTTCCGCGGCGGCAGTGTTGTTCCGCTGTTTTTCAATGTCACCGATGTGGGTGTAGCAGCAGAAATACTGGGGGTTTTGTTTGAGCACTTCGAGATACATCGCGATCGCTTCATCGTTTCGACCAAGCGCCTTAAGTGCATCTCCAAGAGAATGTCTGGCTTGAAGGCGTTGCGGGTTTTCCTGAAGCGCCACCTGAAACTCGCTGACGGCTTCAGCATATTTGCCAGCTCTGAACAATTCATTGCCACGCGCCGTGTGCGGACCGCCATCGTCATGGGCGTGTTGGGCTGCGGCGGCTGTACGCTGTGCGGCTTGACCTTGCGCCGAACGCGGCAGCGACCCGAGACCACCACTGCCCTTTCCGAAGTTGGCCATCCGCTGCATCTCTGCCGGCGTCATGCCACCCATGCCGGCTTCCGCCATCTGGTTGGTATTCACCGAACCGCCCTGACCGCCGGTTGCAGGCTTAGCCGGTACCTGGCGATCGCTTTCATCAAAGCGTGAGAATGCCTGGTCCAGCGTGAACTTGTATAGACCGGAATACTCCGGGTCTTTGAACATCTGACCGTTGGCGGTGATGAGCACAACCAAAGCGATGACCGCCACGACGCACGATCCAAACAGTGCGAGCGGGCTGACTTTCGAAGTTGAACTCCTGTGAATGGGCGAACCGCCTTGCGTCGATCCTGCCCCCGATGTGTGCGATGTGTTTTTGCCAGCCATGATTTTACCTTTCCTCACTGTGACATAGGTGGTCACAGACTCGGTTTTGACGCACAACCGTTTTTTGACGTGTAACCGGTTGGCAATCAAGGACCTTACAGTTTAAGGCCCGGGCGATTCATATGGAACCAAAAGCCGGGTATTGTCATTGAAACAACGCTAAAAGCCCCTTGGATGGCGATTGGCTTAAACGACAAAAAGACTGGGCGAGTCACATGGACCCGCCCAGTCGACTTCCTGATTAGAAAAACCAAGTAACGAGATCAATCAATCGACTTACGGTCATCCTCCATTTTGATGAACCTGCATGTCGGAGATTTCAAACGTTCCATTGCTCAGATTCTGAGCCGTCAACCGAACTCGACGATCAGGATTGTCCACGCAATTCTCGTGGCTCAACCGAATCTCGTCGCAGAGCACCGGAGGCTGACCCGGAATCGAAGCGTTGAAATCGACCCGGTAGACGATGTCGAAGAAGCTGTCCACCGTGAACTGACCCTGCGAAACACCGAGACGGACGTCGACGCCATCCTTACCCATCGAACCGATATTCGAGATCACCAAGGGCTGACCTGGTGGCGGGACCGGCACAATGCCACCGCCTACGACGCCACCCAAGTGAAGGAACTCGATCTGAATATCGACGGCTGGGTTCTGACATGCGGACGCATCAACGGTCAATTGCTGTTGACCCGGTACCGATTGGTCAATCCGGTACACGATGTCGAAGAAGCTGTCCACGGCGAACGATCCGCCTGGTGGAATCTCGGGACCGAAATCAATCGTGTAAACGATGTCGAAGAAGCTGTCGACGACAAAGCCCAGGTCTGAGCTGACGCCATCCTCACCGCTCGAACCGATGTTCGACACGTGGAGACGTCCGCCAGTATCAACGAGCGTGGCCTGTCCCAACGGAAGATGCTCGACACCGAACACCGTCACAACTGGCGGCAACGGACATCCAACGATCGAGTCAGCCGGGCAGAACGTCGCGCTTTGCGGGAAGACCGTGAAGTCGCAACCGATTGGGGTCGCACCTGGGCAAACCGTCGCCAGGTCGGCGGGACACTGCGTCACAACAGCCGCACAAAGCGTCGCGTCACACGGGCATGACGTAAACGTGATCGGACATGACGTTGAGAACACCGGTGCAAACGTGTAGTCACAAATACCGGTCGGTCCTGCACACACGGTGAGACCGTTGTCCTCGCACGTGGTCGGAACCGTCGTCGGGCACTGCGTGATGAACGGTTCGCAGACCGTCTGAGCGCCGGCCACATCGGCACAGACCGTCACCGTTTGTGGGCAGATCGTTTCCTGGACCGCACAGAACGTCGGTGACGGTTCACAGATCGTGAATTCGCACACCGTGGATTCAAGCGGACATTCGGTCGGTGATGCCGGGCAACTTGTCAAGACAGCCGAACAAGTCGTCGGGTCACACGGGCAGACCGTTTCACGATACGCACACAGCGTCGGGTTGGTCGGGCACGAAGTGAACTGTCCCGGACAACTCGTGACCAGCGCATCCGCACAGAACGTCGGTGCCGGTTCACACTGCGTAATGATCACCGGGCACGAGGTCGGCGAAGTCGGTGAAATCGTCGGATCGTCGTGACAGAATCCACCGATTCCCGGACACGTGGTCGGTAAGGTCGGACAGAAGGTGTCCGTGGCCTGGCACACCGTGAACTCGCAGACAGTCGGCTGATTCGGGCACGACGTCAGGAAGTTCGGGCAAACCGTTTCTTCGATCGGACACGAGGTCGGATCGCACGGGCACACAGTTGGCGTCCGCGGACAACGCGTTTCAGTCATTGGGCACTGTGTTTGCAACTGCGGGCACACCGTTTCAACATTGGTGCAGACCGTAACCACATCTTCACACAGGGTCGGCTGAATCGGACAAACCGTCGTGAGCGGACAGATGGTCGCTGCGCCACCGGTTTCACATTCGGTCGGCGTCATCGGACAAAGTGTCGGCTGATCCGGACAGAACGTCTGGACATCCGGGCAGACCGTGAAGCTACAGAGCGTCGGTGCCTGCGGGCAAAGCGATGCAGCCTGCGGGCAGAACGTGTCCTGGATCGGACAACGCGTCGGATCGCACGGGCAAACCGAGAACTGACTCGGGCAGTTAGTCGGCATCACCGGACATTCCGTGACCACTTCGGGGCACTCTGTTGGAACGTCCGAGCACTGAGTCGGAATCAACGGGAACACCGTCGGGTCCGGACAGCCCGCCGCTTCATCCATCGGGCAGAACGTCGGGTTCTGCGGACAGACGGTGAATTCGCATAACGTTGGTGTTCCGTCTGAACAGATCGTCTGCGAGAACGGACATTCGGTCACCTGCGTCGGGCATCGGGTGATGTCGCACGGACATTCCGTCACCGTTCGCGGGCACGCCGTGAACAACTGCGGACAAGCGGTATCTTCCAGCGGGCAGACCGTCGGCGAACTGACGCACGCCGTGATCGCCAACTCGCATGACGTCACCGTCAGCGGGCAAACCGTATCAACCGGACACGAGGTCGGCTGATCTTGCGTACAGATGGTCGGAACCACCGGGCAGGTCGTCACAATATCCGCCGAGCAGAACGTCGGGTTTGTCGGGAAGATCGTGAAGTCGCAATCGGGCACAGACTGTGGACACAAGGTCGGTTCACGTGGACAGAACGTCGTCCCCTGAACACCACAGTTCGTCGGATCGCAAGGACAGGTCGTCACGACGGCCGGGCAGAACGTATCGCTGGCTGGACATGTCGTGAATTGACCGGCGATCACGCAGATCGTGAATTCACATTGCGTCGAATCCACCGGACACTCGGTCGGAATGAACGGGCACGCCGTGACCTGCGTCGGGAAGATGGTCGGTTCAGGATCCTGGCAAACACCTGGGATCACCGGACACGTCGTCACGTTCGTGGGACAGAAAGTGTCAGCCTGCGGACACTGCGTAAACTCGCAGAACGTCGGAATCACCGGACACTGAGTCTGGAAATTCGGGCAGAACGTGTCTTGCTGCGCACACGTTGTGGGTTCTGCCGGGCAGAGCGTGAACTCCTTCGGACAGAAGGTCACGTCCTGCGGGCAAACCGTGAACTGACAGACCGTCGGGAACTGCGGGCAGTTGGTGAATTCGCACTGCGTCGGATTCTGCGGGCAATTCGTCACGTCGGTCGGACACTGCGTGAACTCGCAAACAGTGGGCAGACCAGCCGGGTTGCAGAAGGTCGGCTCGACCGGGCATGCAGTCGGCTGCAGCGGGCAGTTCGTCACCACGACCGGACACGCCGTGAACTGGCAGACGGTCAACGCGGTCGCACAGTTGGTGACGTCCTTGGGACATTGCGTCTGATCGATCGGACAAGTTGTCGGATCACATGGGCAGACCGTGAAAGTCTTCGGACATTCGGTAATCACCTGCGGACAAGTCGTCGCCTCCTGCGGGCACTCTGTCGGAATCGACGAGCACTGCGTTGGCGTCACCGGGAAGACGGTCGGGTCTGGACAATTGCCAGCCGCATCCACCGGGCAGACCGTTACCGTTGTCGGGCACTGCGTGTGCTCACAAATCGTCTGCTGTTGCGGACACGTCGTATCGAATGACGGGCACACGGTTGCCTGAACCGCACAGTTGGTCGGGTCAGCCGGACACTGAGTCACAATCTTCGGACAGGCCGTCTGCAGAACCGGGCAGGTCGTGTCCTGCACCGGACAGGTCGTCACCGTGCCATCTGGGCACTGGGTGAACTGACTGCCGCACTGCGTCGGTGTCGCGGGACAAACCGTAAAGACGTTTCCGCAAACGGTTGGCAGCGTGGTCTGGCAGATGGTTGGCGTTTCCGGGCAGGTCGTCACGGCCTGCGGACAAACCGTTGGGCTGGTCGGGAAAATCGTCACTTCGCAATTGACGCCATCCTGCGGGCAAAGCGTGGCTTCGCTTGGGCAGTGCGTCAGTTCTGCCGGGCAGCGCGTCTGATCGCTCGGGCAGTTCGTTGGATTGACCGGACAGACGGTTTGTTCAACTGGACACTGGGTGAACTGACCGGCACCAGCAGGACACAACGTCACCTCGCAAATCGTAAGGATCGAATGCGACGGACACTCGGTCGCAATCATCGGACATTCTGTCGCAACGATCGGGTATACAGTTGGATCTGGCGGCGGCGGACAATCTGCACCGTTGGCCGGGCAGAACGTATCCATGTTCGGACACACGGTGAATTGGCACTGCGTTGGCTGGAACGGACAAGTCGTATCAACCTTTGGACAGAACGTATCTTCAACCGGGCACCGCGTGGGTTCCTGCGGGCAAACGGTCAATTGCTTCGGGCATGCCGTGAGCACGTCCGGACAAACCGTATCCTGACAAACGGTCGGGAAAACAGGGCAATTTGTCGGTTCGCAAACCGTCATTTCAAAGGGGCATTGTGTTGGGGTTTGCGGGAAGACGGTGGGGTCGCAACCAGCAGCCGGATCGCCAGGGCAAAGCGTCGGCTGTGTGGGGCAAAGCGTCGGTTGATCGGGGCAGAATGTTTGCGACTGCGGACAGACCGTAAACTCACACAAGGTCGCTGCCTGCGGGCAGTTGGTCACGTCCTTCGGACACGCCGTTGGTTGTTGTGGGCAGAATGTTGCTTCTGTCGGGCAAGCCGTAAACTGAACCGGACACTCCGTCATCGTTGTTGGGAAGATCGTCGGATCGCTGCACGGGTTCGGATCGCATGTTGTTCCGTCTCCCAGATAAACGCCTGAAAACGGCGGATTGATGCATTGTTGCTCCGGTACGATCGCACACGATACGCCGTCACGACAGCATGCACCTTCCGCGACCAGACTGAACTCAATCTGCATCTCGGCGAAAGCGCGCAAGTCTGTCGATCCATCGCCATCCGGGTCTCCGGGTTCGCAGCCAACAAGGTGCGGCACACCGGGACCTTGAAGGCAAAGTTCGAAGATCTCGATATCGACAAGATCTCGATCACCATCGTGGTCATAGTCATACGGTAGCTGCGCATGCGCAATGCCCGCTCCAAAAGGAGTGGACATGACCACCATCGCCATCACAAGAATCGCCAACCTGCAGAAGCTGGTTTGGCGACTCCTACAACAGCATCGATTCAAGAATACAAATGTGCTGAGCACCTTTGGTGTGCCAGCGCGCCCATTCCCCGATTTGCCGATCATTGCCCCGGCCTCCGACGTGAAAGTGATTGGATGTGTGAGTTTTTGGCCAGCCTAGATACAAGTTTGACAGCGTGCTGACACAAAGTCAACACAATTGCGCCTGATCCATCGTTGATTACAAGCGTGTAATGCGTCATGTATGCAGGATTGTAAGTTGGTGACACGTTGTGACCCTTTGCGGACACACATTAAGCCCCACTTGATGCAGCGTCACATTCTGACACCGTGGCACCAAGCGAAACCGAGTTCAAGATGTCGCCAGCCTTGACGCAGATCTGGGCAAAGTCGAACGCGCCTGTATGAAATGAATCGAGCATCGACGCCTGTAGACTCGCACCGTTACACCATAGACACAGTGCACCCGGCATTTGACGTGGTTCGACAATTTTTTTTGAAAACAAATCCACACTTCGCGCAGATGTCGTTAAAACAACCACTTATGTGTTGCGCCGAACCGCATGCCGCGCCGCATGTGCCGACGAATTCGGCGACTCAATGATTTGAAAAGGCCCGTTCCATGCCCGACAAATACACGCAGCTACTAGGCAAAATCATCGAAATCGGTCGCTTGACGGCTGTCGATGCGCTCATCCAATGGGATCAAGACACATATATGCCGCAAAAAGGCGTCAATGCCCGCGCTGAAATGTGTGCGCAAATCGCCATCACCAGCCACCAACTTCAAACGTCCGACGCACTCGGAGAACTGATATCCAACGTCGAAGAAACGGGCGAACCAGCCCGCGACACCAATATCCGCGAAGCAAAACGCAACTACGAACGGGCTTCGCGACTTCCGTCGGAACTGGTGGAGCAGCTGAGTCGGGCATCGTCGCTGGCCAAAAGCGCTTGGGCGCAAGCGCGGCAGGAGAATGACTTTCCGGCATTCGCGCCCCATCTCGACGAGTTGCTGAAACTCGCCCGGCAAAAGGCGGATGCGATCGGATTTGAAGGTGAGCGATATGACGCGTTGATGGATGAATATGAACCGGGTGCAAAGTCAGCTGATATCGGCGACTTGTTCAAATCGCTCCGCGGCGCCCTGGTGCCGCTCGTTCAATCCATCGCAAATTCAACAAATCCCATCGACGACGAGATCATCCGGCGACATTACCCGGAGGCTGCGCAAGAGGAGCTGTGCAAACACCTTGCGTCGGCAATCTGTTTTGATTTCACAGCCGGTAGACTCGATCGATCCGTTCATCCATTCTGCACGTCAATGGGCCCGCGTGATGTTCGGGTCACCACGCGTTTTGACGAACGGTTCTTTTCACCCGCGATCTTTGGCGTTTTGCATGAAGTGGGCCACGGTCTTTATGAGCAAGGACTTGATCCTGCCCATCAGTTCACGCCAATGGGAACCGCGACATCGTTGGGCATTCACGAATCGCAGTCGCGCCTTTGGGAGAACATGGTCGGCCGATCGCTCGCGTTCTGGAAGCATCACTATGCCACCGCTCAGGAATACTTCCCCGAGGCACTGGGTGACGTTCCGCTCGAAGCGTTCTATCGGGCGATCAACAAGTCGGCTCCCTCGCTCATCCGCGTCGAAGCCGACGAAGTCACCTACAACCTGCACATCATCATGCGGTTCGAACTCGAAAGGGAATTAATCGCCGGCCGACTCGACGTCAAAGACGTGCCAGCCGCTTGGAATCAAAAAGCTGAGGAATTCCTCGGATTGACCCCGCCCAATGACGCGGACGGCTGCCTTCAAGACATTCACTGGTCGCTGGGCGGTTTCGGATACTTCCCAACCTATGCACTGGGCAACCTGTATGCCGCACAGTTCTATGCGAAGGCGGACGCCGATCTGGGGGGCCTCGAAGCCCAAATCGCACGAGGCGAATGCCAGCCGCTGCGAATGTGGCTGCAGGAAAACATCCATTCGCATGGTATGCGCTACCGGGCGGCGGAGTTGTGCGAACAAGTTACGGGCCAGCGACTTTCAATCGATGCCTTTATGGATTACCTGAACAGGAAGTATAAATCGTTGTATAGCCTTGCTTAACGCGCCAATCGATGGTTGTGATATCCCCAGGAAATTGGCACGTGAATACGCAGCCTGACTGGGACTATCGCCAAATGGCTTGGACAATTAGAATCCGCAAAGATTCAGGCGTATTTTTTGGAGAATACCAGCTATGACCCTCATGCATCTTTTCACAGACATGGTGCCGGCCAACATGGCCGTCCTTGCCAATCTGGACATTAACGGATTCTTGACCAGTCAGTCGTTCCTGACCCAGCTCGCTTCGGCGATTTCGGCGTTTCTGCTGTCGCTTTTCTCGATTTTTCTGGGCGGCGGCACCGCGACCACAGGCTAAGTCTTGTCGAAATCGTGCAATGGGTGGCGGCAGAGCGGTCTTCCGTCTCAGGCCGGTGCGCTGGTATGCCGATTAATGTACGATGGGTCCAGGCGTCGTGATCAGGCCTCACGATCCGGGTTTCCGGCATCCATGAACCGGTGAAGCTGCCGCGTCGATCGCATTTCGTTTTGACCCGCATCCCCCTTGTGGTATATTTTAGGGGAGATGTCCGCTGGACTTCGGAGCCCGATAACGTGGCGCGATTGTCCAGGTTCTGTGGATTCCTCCGGACGGGGCTTAATTACCCGTGACCGTTACATGGCAATGCCTCACCTTTGCAGGATTGCCCAACAGCAGTTTTGATGGCGAAGAGACTTATGACGCTATACACATGCTAGCCTCTGGTTCCGCGATTCGATCATTCGATCTGGGCGGTGGGCATGGATGTGCATGGCGCGAGACTTCGCCAGCCTCAATCACACCTTTGCGTATCAGCTTCGCCAACAATAACCGTCCCAACTCGGCCTGCATTTGCGATCGAATCAGCGCGCACCAGTTCGCTGCGTCCAGCGCCTGTTGGAATCGCACAAGGTCGGCTCGTCTTGATTGGGATGTTGAAATTCGCATCAAGAATTTGCAAAAACTCCAGGAGCGAAAGTCGTGAGCGGTAAGTGCATCAACGTAACCCTGCCCGACGGAAAGAAACTCGAACTGCCGGACGGTTCAACCCCCTATTCGGTCGCCGAAGCGATCGGTCCGGGATTGGCCAAGTCGGCGATCGGTGGGATTTTGGACCCCAGTGGCGAGGCGCAGGTCATCGACCTGAACGCCCCGCTTCCCGGCGACTGCACGCTCTCACTTTTGACATCAACGGATGACGATCCGCGCAGCCTGTCGCTCTTGCGCCACAGCACCGCGCATGTGATGGCCGAAGCCATCTGCAAGCTCTTCCCCGGAACGAAGCTCGCCTACGGACCGCCGCTCGACGACGGTTTCTACTACGACATCGATTGCCCGCAACCGATTTCGCCGGAAGACTTCAAAGCCATCGAAGAAGAGATGCAGCGTATCGTAGACGAGGATCGCAAGTTCACCCGATACGAACTCGATCGCAGCGAGGCGATGTCCAAGCTCGAAAAAGAAGGCAACCGCTTCAAGGTCGACAACGCCGAGCGCGCCGAAGGCGACTCGCTGAGTTTCTACATCACCGGCGAAAATCGCGGCAAGGATTTTGAGGATCTCTGTCGCGGGCCGCACATCCCGTCGACCAAGCGGATCGGCGCATTTAAGGTTCGCCAGGTCAGTGGTTCGTACTATCGCGGTGACGTCAACGAACAGCAGTTGCAGCGCGTTTACGGTACCGCGTTCTTCAAGAAGAAAGCGCTGCGCGTCTGGGAGCAGCAACTCGAAGAAGCCAAGAAACGCGATCACCGCGTGCTGGGCAAAGAGTTGGACCTGTTTACGATTTCGCCCGATGCCGGTAGCGGTCTGGTTCTTTGGGAACCGAACGGCGCGATCGTGCGGATGATGCTGGAAAACTTCATCAAAGCCGAACTCATCATTCGCGGTTATCAACCGGTGTTCACCCCGCACATCGGGCGACTCGATCTGTACCGAACGAGCGGTCACTATCCGTATTACGAAGAGTCGCAGTTCCCGGCGCTTTACGAAACCGATCGCGGGCGAATGCTGCTCTGTTTGCGAAATCTATTGCGACGGGCCCATGAAGAACATGCGGGTCCGCGGCGCGATGAGGCTGTCAGCAAAGCACGCAACTTTGCCGGCGCGATTCAATCCGTGTTTGACGATCTCGGCGAGCTTGATGTGACGGCTGCCCCTGATAAGCAACTGGATGTGGTTGAAGAAGCCCTCAAGCACGAAGAGGGTTATCTGCTCAAACCGATGAACTGCCCGCACCACATCCACATTTACAAAGCGTCACCGCACAGCTATCGCGATCTGCCCGTACGTTTGGCTGAATTCGGTACCGTTTATCGGTACGAACAATCGGGTGAGCTTGGCGGCATGGTGCGCGTTCGCGGATTCACGCAGGACGATGCGCACATTTTCTGCACGCCCGAGCAACTTCCCAACGAACTGCGTGCTACGGTCGAATTGACGCAACTGGTCCTTTCGACGCTTGATTTTAAGGACTACCGCGTCCGGATGGGTACGCGTGATCCCGATTCCGACAAGTACACCGGTGATCCCGAGCTTTGGGATCGTGCGGAGCAGGACCTGCGCGATGTCATCGCGGAAATGGGCATCGAAGCCACCGAAGAAAAAGGCGAAGCCGCGTTCTACGGGCCGAAGATCGACTTCGTGGTCAAGGACTGCATCGGCCGCGAATGGCAACTTGGCACGGTGCAAGTGGACTACAACCTGCCCAAGCGATTCGACATCAATTACGTCGGCGCCGACAACCGCGACCACCGCCCCGTGATGATTCACCGGGCGCCGTTCGGCAGCATGGAGCGCTTTGTCGGCATTTTGATCGAGCACTTCGCGGGCGCGTTTCCGCTTTGGCTCGCACCGGTCCAGGTGGCTGTGGCGACGATCAGCGAAAAGAGCATTGAATACGGTCAAAAGGTCTACGATCAACTGGCCAAGCATGGCATTCGGGTTGTGCTGGATTCGGGCAGCGACAAGATCGGTCCGAAGAAGCACCGCCTGCGCGCCCAGAAGATTCCATACATTCTGGTCGTCGGCGAAAACGAAGCCGCCGAAGAAACCGTCAACATCAACGATCGCGACGGTTCGACGATGGGAAGCTACCCGCTCGACAGTTTTGTCGAATGGTGCTTCATTGAAATTCAAACCAAAGGAAAGAGTCGGCACAAATCGCTGACTGCACCCGAGCGCAGCAAATAGCGAGCCCAGCTATTGCCGAACTCGAACATGAGCAACTTAAACCTGGGTATCCGAAAGGAAGTGTCATCGCCAAGAGACCGAGACTAAACGAAGAGATCCGTATGCCGCAGATTCGCCTGATCGATCAGGACAGCGCACAGCGCGGCGTCGTGGATACTTACGTGGCATTGCGTGAAGCCCGTGACCTGGGACTCGACCTCGTCGAGATCGCCCCGCACGAGCGTCCGCCGGTGTGCCGCATCATGGACTATGGACGGCATCAGTACACGCTCAAGAAGCGTCAGAAGCAAAGTGCCACCCATGAGGCGTCACTCAAAGAAGTGCGACTTCGTCCGAAAACGGATGACAACGATCGCAACATCAAGATCACCCGTGCAGAAAAATTCCTGACGCAGGGGCACAAGGTGCAGTTCACCATGCTCTTTCGGGGACGCGAGCGACAGCATGCCGATATGGCCCGCGATCTGTTCATGGAGATCATTGAGCACTTTGGTGAATCGATCAAAGTTGAGCGCATGCCCAAGAGCGAAGGTCGCCGCATGACCATGGTCATCGCACCGACAAAGAAAATGATCCAGGCCAAGCCGAAGAAGAAAGACGAAGGCCCGAAGAAGCCGAAGGACAAGCACCACAAAGATGACGCACACAGCGATGCGCCTTCGGAAGATGCTCCAGAGCCTGTCGAATCTTCGAGTGACGCCATCGAAAGCGACATGGCCATCAACGAGTAAACAGACCACCTGGACGCGGCGCTGCGCCGACAAAGTCGCAACGTGTTTGTCCACTTCGGGCGCACAGTTTTGTTCCCCGAATGGACAGACGGGCGGGTCCGGACCACAAATTGGCGGGAATCCTGGACGGTTGGCTGGTTTCATGAACGCACGAACGAATCGCCATCATCCGCCGGCGGAATTGATCGATGCCTTGCGCCGCACGCGCTCGATGGTCTGCTGCGGACACGTTTCGCCCGACGCGGATTGCCTCGGGGCCGCGCTGGCGTTGGCTCGGGCGTGGTCGGCGTACACAAACCGCGATGCGGCCGTCTGGGTCACCGAACGATGCATTCCTGCTCGGTTGCGATTCATGCTGGACCTCGCGAATGTGCGTCGGGCAGTCGACGCTGACTTCGAGGCGGCTGACCGGATCGTCATCGTGGACACGTCGCAACCGTCACGTGCCGACCAGCCGAAACAGCACGCGGCGAACTGGAACGACAACCAGCGAATCTTCAACATCGACCACCATTTTACGAACACGTGCTTTGGTCAGATCGACTGGATTGTCGAAAATGCATCGAGCACGTGCGAGTTGGTTTATGAACTTCTCCACGGGCTTCAATGCGACATCGATCCGTCGACCGCAGCCCTTTTGTATTCGGGTATCTATACCGACACCGGTGGGTTTTCGCTGCCCAACACGACGGCCAACGCCCTGCACATTGCGGCAGAGCTGACGCAACTGGGCGTGTCGCCTTCAGACATTGCAGAGCGCGTGGATCGGTCCGTGGGCCAACCGCAGTTCGAACTGTTGAAGCACATCTATCAGAATACGCGCACGCTGGCAGACGGTGCGATCGCATTCAGCACAGTCAGTCATGACGAGTTGGTCCGATCCGGGTGCGACCCATCCGACATCGATGACCAGGTCAACGTGCCCCGATCAATGGCCGGCGTGGCGATCGCGGCGCTGTTTACCGAAGTCGAGCCAGGACGTGTCCGCATCAACCTGCGCGGTGAAAGCAGCACCGAAGTAGCCGGATTGGCTCAGCGATTTGGTGGTGGTGGACATCGCCAAGCCGCAGGGGTCATCTATTCAGGTTCGCTGGACGAAGCCGTCGATCGAATCATCAACGCTGCGATCGAAATGCTCGACCAAACCGAACCAACGACCGACGCTGACGAACAGCCACAAGCGATTGAATCGAACCGTTCCTAGCTCCATTGGCCAACCGTGATCACTGCATGACACCAATTTCTAAAATCGAGTAAGATCAGCCGCATGAACGCACAGAATACCCCCGCAAATGTCACGCTTGTTTCCGGACTGCCCCGATCGGGCACATCGATGATGATGTCGATGCTGCAAGCCGGCGGAATGGACCTGGTCGTTGACGGCGAACGCACCGCTGACGAAGACAATCCCAAAGGCTACTTTGAACTCGAACGCATCAAGAAAATAAAATCAGACGCCGATTGGCTGCTCGACGCAGACGGCAAAGTGATCAAGGCGATCTCGCAATTGCTGCTGGACTTGCCGACGGACGGATCGATTCGTTACAAGATCATTTTCATGCGCCGAAACATCGACGAGGTGCTCGCGTCGCAGAAGAAAATGCTCATTCGGCGCGGGACGTACAAGCCCGAGATTTCCGACGACGAAATGAAGCGGATGTTCCTGCTGCACCTGGAGCAGGTGACGGACTTTCTGCAGAAACATGACGTCATGGAGACGCTGTACGTCAATTACAATCGGTTAATCTCCGACCCTTCCGACCGCATCGATTCGATCAATCAATTTCTGGGTGGTGGGCTGGATACCGCGGCGATGGCGGCTGTCGTGGACAAGCAACTCTATCGCAACCGCGCATGACAAATCGGCTTTAGCATTAACGCGATTTTGCGTCGTGTCAACTTTGGCGGACGGCTTCGTCATGCCCTATCATGCTCGTTGTGGACTGGATCAAAAACATCCAAGCCGTCGTCTTTGACATCGGCGGAACCCTGCTCGATTTCGATCGCAAGGAATCGTACACCGAGTTGAAATCGGGTGCGGCGTTGGCTCGCCAATACCTGGTGTCGCTCGGGCATTCGCCTCCACCCGTCAACGTGTATCGCCGTCGCGTGATTGCGCGGTTGGCGCGGGCCTATGTCTGGTCGCGACTCACGGCGGCAGAACTCGATCCGATGTTTGAATTGGCTCAACTGCATCAGGCAATGGGCATCAAGTTGGATGACCACAAGGCCAACGAGGTGGGTCGACTGCTGTACAGTCCAAACAAAGCGTTGGCCCGTGCCCATCCGCAGACGGCCGATGCACTTCGCGCGCTTCGATCAGCCGGTTTGAAGATCGGACTGATATCCAACACCGTCGCCCCGCCGTCCGGCATCGAAGATCACTTGGCTCAGGAAGGTTTGCTCGAGTATTTCTCCGTTCGGGTCTACTCGTGTGTGGAGCGGGTCCCCAAACCGAATCCCCGGATTTTCAACGCGGCGCTGGATCGACTGGGCGTGGATGCGAATCGTGCACTGTACGTTGGCGACAAGCCGCACATCGATGTCATTGGTGCGCATCGGGTTGGCATGTATGCAGCCCTTCGTGGAACAACGATGCCGACCAAGCCAAAATACCGTCCCGAGATTCTGATCCGCCAGATTTGCGACTTGCTCGAACATTTCCAGATCGAAACACTTACGTCGCGATGAACATCAAGCTCACACCTCGGTTATTGCTTAGCGCCTATTCGCAAGGCATATTCCCAATGGCCGACGACGATGGCGAGATCCTCTGGTTTGCTCCGGACCCTCGGGCGATTTTCGACCTGGATCATTTTCACGTTCCCAACAACCTCGCAAAACTCTATCGACAGAAACCGTTTGAGCTGCGCGTCGACCAGGCGTTTGCGCAGGTTATTGATGCCTGCGCCGACCGGCACGAGGGGACGTGGATCAGCGACGAAATCCGCGAAGCGTACATCGAATTGAATCGGATTGGGTTTGCCCACTCGGTCGAAACCTGGCGCGATGGCGAACTGGTTGGCGGGCTGTACGGTGTGGCGATTGGCGGGGTCTTTTGCGGAGAGAGCATGTTTCATCGCGAAACCAATGCGTCGAAAATTGCGCTCGTCTATTTGGTCGAGCGCATGCGCGAGCGCGGCTTCCAATTGCTCGACACGCAGTTCACCACCGACCACCTCAAACAATTCAACTGCCTTGAAATTCCGCGCGACGAATACCAGAAGCGATTGGCGCGGGCGCTTGAAGCGCAATGCGCATTTGTCGACTGACCGCACCAAGCTGACGAGCGAACCGTATCCATTCGCGTACCGCCATAGTCTGAATCACAGTCGCATGCGACAACGCTTTGGTGAAGCCCATGGTTGAACGAACATCGATGAACGAAGGCGCCACGAAATACGTTAAACGCTTTCGCGACGCCTTCTTCAGGAGGAGGGGAAAGAAGCATCGTGCTCTCTCAACCGCAGAACATCGCGCGGACTTTGCCATTGGGCAAGCTTTTTATGCGAAAATTCTCGCCAGCAAGCCTAAATTGTTTGCGCGATCCTGAAGAGTGCGTACAATATTCACCCTCAATTGCTACCAAAACGGCCGCGATTGGGAAGATGGACAAGATTCTTGTGCCATACTGCGACACTCCTAGTGTGTGTTCCCCAATTCGCAACTTGACGCGCGATTCCATCGAAACGGGTGACCGATGGTACAGACTACATGCCGATTTAACGCAGTCATTGGAGCAATTCGGGAGTGACGGCTACATGGAGCAGGCGGCTCCTCCGTTCTTTTCGACGTAGCGTTGGTGGTATTCTTCGGCGCGGTAGAACGTTGGTGCATCACAGATTTCGGTGACGATCGATCCTTTGTACCGCTCGCTGGCATTGCGTTGCTCTTTCGATGCTTCCGCGAGCCGGCGCTGCTCATCGTTGTGGACGAAGATCGACGAGCGGTATTGCGAACCAACGTCGGGCCCTTGACGGTTGAGCGTGGTTGGATCGTGCATGTTCCAAAACGCATCGAGCAGTTGTTCATAGCTGACGGTGTCGGGATCGAAATCAACCTCGACGGCTTCTGCATGACCGGTGTTCTTGCGGCACACTTCTTCGTAGGTTGGGTTGGTCGTTGTCCCACCGCAATAACCAACAGCCGCATCGACAACACCGCGAATACTTCTGAAATGCGCCTCGACGCCCCAGAAACAACCGGCTGCAAATGTCGCCTTCTCAAGATTCATAACCCAAGCCACCTTTCATCGTTTCAAAACGCTCAAGCGAAAACTGCCTGACGGGAAATCAAGTCCACGCCAATCGACCGGTTCTGCACAAATCGCGCGACCCCAATCGGGTGAACCGATGACATGATATGGAGCATGCCCCCCAAGATTCAACCTCGATAAATACTCCCCACCGGGTGTCTGAATGTCGTGCACGTCCGCATGACTGCTCATATAATGTTTTCCGACGCAGGCACCGCGCGGACGATTTCGCCGGGGATGCCCCATTCATGATGCCATGCCGGCAGGACGTTGGGGGCAACTTTGGCAGCGATTTCGCTGCGGAATGAACGCGGTCAATGTCGCTGGTGCGATTGTTTCCGTGCATCCGTTCGGTGTGGCTGTTTGCTCCCGGGTTTGCGCCAATCGCTACCTTGATGAAACCAAACTGGTGGATTTTTTGTCGGGCTCTATTAGCCAACTTCTGACGAACAGTCGACCGCAACAAAAGGAAACCATCGCGTGCATCGACAGATGATTCTGGATTTGTTGGAGCAATACACCCCTTCAGACGATCGCGACGAGCAATGCCGACAACGTTTCGTCGCGTTTGTGCGGTCCAATCCCGACTGCTTCGAGCGTTCGCTGGCTTGTGGGCATATCACGGGGGCGGCATGGCTTTTGGACCCGACCGGTTGCAAGGTTCTACTGACGCACCATCGCAAGCTGAATTGCTGGCTTCAGGTCGGCGGTCATGCTGATGGTCAATGCGATATCATTGAGGTGGCGATGCGCGAGGCACAAGAAGAATCGGGTATCGAAGACATCTGTGTCGTCGATCCGAAGATTTTCGACCTGGATATTCACACGATCCCGGCGCACAACGGCCTCCCGGCCCACGAACACTTCGACGTCCGATTTCTGCTCCAATCCGACAGCAAGAAACTGGTCATCAGCGACGAGTCGCATGACCTCCAATGGTTCGATGCACAGGAGCTGTTGCAAATGAATCTTGACGAGTCGATCCTCCGGATGCGCCGCAAGTGGCTTCAGCGCCCGGTGACCCAACGCTCGAGCACCGGCACAAAAGCGCAAAGAAAATGATCCGACGACGCTCGCTTTACAACCTGGGTTCTGGCTTGGGTGCGCATCTCTCGTTGGTCTTGATGCTATTTGCCGTTGGTTGTCTTGAATCCGCAATTGACCCTTCCATAACCGTTCAGTTTAATGTGAGCGGCATGGGCCTGGAAGGCGTTGGCGCGCCGGTTTATGCGACAGTTGCACGAACCACGGACTCGTTCCAGAGCGGGGCCAGCGCCATCGACGTGTATGTGCCAACCGGTGTCACTTCACCGACGCCGCTGCTGGTCCTGCTTCAAGGCGCACGGGTCCACAAATCCTATTACACACAATTCTGTACACGTCTTGCTGCCCACGGATTTGTCGTCGCAGCCGCCAACCACGATTCGCTGCTTGGCTACTTTACTTCAACGGACAGCGTGCAGGAGGTGCTCGACGCATTGGCGGTCAAATCGGTCACGCAGGGCGATCTGCTTTGTGGCATCCCAGACCTGGATCGGATTGGTCTCGTCGGACATTCCTTTGGTGGCGCGACGGCACTGACCTACGTCCAAGGCGACTGCAATTTTCCGTTTTGTGCTGCGCCTTTTGAAGCGTCCGCCGCGGTTCGTGCGGTAGCGACGTATGCATCGCATCTGGTAACGCCCGACGACCAGATCATAGCGGTCGATTCGAAAGGGATTGCGATCCAGATCATGCTGGGCGAACGTGACGGCGTCGCCCGCGAGCAGGATATCGAACGAACCTACGACGCAATTCATGACGGCGACAAGCAACTGATTGGACTGACAGGGGCCAACCACTTTGCCGTCAACGATCTGGACAATCCGCCCGGAACCATCACCGACGCAAACGCGCAGCTTGTCGACCGAGAGGCGACGATTGCGGTCGCAGCCGACTGGGTCGGCGTGTTCATGCGGGCGTATGTTCAGAGGGAAAACGACGCCATCGCCTATCTGCAAGCTTCGGGGACGCGGGAAAACGAGCAATACAGCGCGAGGTATGAACCCTTTCAATTAGAACCCACACCCCAAGCCGACAAACCATCGTTCGATGATTCGCATTGGGCGGGCAATCGAACACGCTGATCCTGTAAAGTTCTTTTGTTGGCAGTTTGGCACGGTTCGGTTAACTTCGCAGTACCTTTTATGCCGTTTTTTCAGTTTACGAATGCGGTACGGATAGCGAATGGAAAAGATTCAGATCAAAGATACTGAGCAGTGGGGTTGGTGGGAGCTTGCCTCAAAGACCATGGGCAGTGACCCGGCAACCGTTTTCCCCTGCGGCGACTGTGATGAGTCGGTCATCGCCAAGGAGGCCATGCACGGTGGATGGGTGCGACTGGCATTGGTCGGTGGTGAAGAACCCGAATCAGAGCCCAAGGTTGTCGAGGGCGCGAAGTTCTATTGCCCGGCATGCCAGGTGAAACTCGGCATCGACATTGAAGAAGGTTACGCATCCAAACCGGTGGTCGAAAAGGAATCATCAAGTCGTCGCGGACGCGGAGGACGGCGTGGTGGTTCGCGTCGCGATGGTTCATCCGATTCCGGAAAGAACGGGAACGGCAAAGACAAGGGCAACCGCGGCGAATCGAAATCTGCCAACGGTGAAAAGAAAGACAATGGCGGCAATGGTTCGCAGCGAAGCGGAAGCAAACGTGGCGGCGGTTCGCGCAACCGCGGGCGGCGATCCCGACGTCAACGATCAAAAGGATCGGACCAGGGCCAGAATTCCGCAGGGTCCGGTGAAGCTTCGAGTTCCGGTGGAGGTTCTGCGTAACCAAGGCGGCTGATCGAATCAACGAACGGGAGACAAATAAATGAATGGAAAGATTGGAATCGGTCATTCGCTGACGTGGGCGGCTGCCATCTTGACAATCGGGCTTTGGACGGGTGGCTGTTCGCCGACATCGAAAGAGAACAAGCCATCACCTTCTCCCACGCCGTCACCATCGTCGGTGCCAACATCGACACCGGAACCGGCATCGACGCCAACACCCAAGCCAGCCGCTACCCCGGCACCATCAGGTACTGATGACATACAAGCACCACCCGCCAACGGTGCCAAAGGTACGGTGAAGATCACTGCCCGCTATCTGGGCACCACCCGCCCCAATCGCGTCGTCCTCAATATGGCTGCCGACCCCAAATGCGCCGAAGGCAACAATGGGAAGAAGGTTGGAAACGCCAACCTTTTGGTCAACAAGGACATGACCGTCCGCAATGTCATCTGCTTCGTAAAAGACTTCGCCACCGATAAAGATTTCACCCCACCTGCCGACAAGGCGCTGCTGAACCAACGCGGCTGCATGTACGACCCGCACGTTCAGACGGTAATGATTGATCAGGCGATTACGGTCCGCAATTCCGACTCGACCCTGCACAACATCCACACGTTCGCGGAGAAGCAGCGATCGGAGAACTTTGCCCAGCCAATGAAGGGTGACGAGCGTGACATCGTTTTCAAACGGGCCGAAATCGTAAAGATCAAATGCGACGTGCACCCGTGGATGAGTGCTTTCATCGGCGTCTTTGACCACCCATACCATGCAGCCACCGGGGATGACGGCAGTTGCATCATCGAGTTGCCGGCTGGCGATTATGAAATCGGCGGTTGGCACGAAGACTTGGGCGACCTCGATCCGGTCACCGTCACAATTAAAGCCGGCGAAGTGTCGGAAATCGACCTGGAAGTTCCCGGCTAGTCGCTGGTGCTGGCGAGCCGGTTGATCGAGTGCATCGAGTCCCGGACATCGGCTCGTTACCGACAAGTTCTGACCAAATGCCCCCCACTTGCTTTTGAGGCGCGATATACTCCTTGCCGTAGCATCTTGTGACGCGAGGCGCTTGCCTTTTGCGCCGACGTCTATGCATTCGCCACGGTGCGTGGAACGCAGCCACCATGAATATCATCAGCCTCGAAATGCTTCGCCTGGGGATGAGCAGCCTGCGACTGCACAAGTTGCGGACGATGCTCACCGCGCTCGGGATTATTTTCGGGGTGGCGGCAGTCATCTGCATGTTATCGATCAGCGAGACCGCGTCCGCCGACGAAATGCGCATGATCCAACTTCTGGGTACGCAGAACATCGTGGTCAATTCGGTCAAGCCCGAAGCCGAAATCCAGGTGTCGCAGGGCAACCAGCAGATGCTCGCCTACGGAATCACTTACAAGGATCTGGAGATCATCGAGAAGACGGTTCCCCATCTCGATCGTGTCGTCCCGGTCAAGCAGGTTGCATACGCGGTTCGCTACCGGGACCGGCAAGTGGAAACCGATGTCTTCGGAACAACGCCTGAGTTCTTTGCCACGGTCAACACCTCGGCTGCAAGGGGCCGCGTACTGAGCACGACCGACGAGATGGAGTCCCGTTCCGTCTGCGTGATCGGCGCCGACGTGGGCGATCTGCTTTTCGGTATTGAAGATCCGCTGGGCCAAAACCTGTTGGTCACGACGCCGAGCAAGACAGCCCCCTACACGATTGTGGGCGTTCTCGATCGGGTCAAGACAGCCGGCACCCCGCGCAAGGGTGTCGAAGAACGCAACATCAACATGGACATTTTCATCCCGTTCACGGTCGCCTCCAAGCAGTTCGGCGACATCACGGTTCGTGGATCGTCGGTTTCCCGAGAGTTCAAGCGGGTGGACCTGACCACGCTGTACCTTGCGGTGGACAGTACCGAGAACGTGATCGCCGTGTCGGAGGTGGCGCGCCGGACCTTCCAACTGCTCCACGAGAAGGTGGATTACGAGATCGTGGTCCCCTACCGGACGTTGCAACTCGCCGAGAAGAAAAAGCAGAACTCGCAGTACCAGTTGGGTTCCATCGCGGGGATATCGCTGTTGGTTGGTGGAATCGGCATCATGAATATCATGCTCGCCACCGTCACCGAGCGAACCCGGGAGATCGGGGTGCGGCGGGCACTGGGGGCCAAACGTTTGCACATCACCATTCAGTTCCTCGTCGAGACGGCGGTCATCTCGATGGCGGGCGGACTGCTGGGGATCATTTTGGGATACGCCGGCGCCTACGCGATCGCCCACATCTACGCCTGGGGCAACCCGATCGTGAAGTTCTGGTCCATCGGTTTGAGCTTCGGGCTGAGCGTGATGATCGGGATTTTCTTTGGAATGTACCCGGCGATGAAAGCTGCCCAGCTTGACCCAATTGAGGCGCTTCGCAACCAATAACCGTCCTCGCAACAACCGACTCCACGAATTTTGTAAAAATTTTTTTGGGAGATCGTGATGTTATTCACGAGAAAGTGTCACGAACTGGCACTTTTTGATGTGATTTTCATACGCCGGACCGCGCCGGGAAATATCGCCGATACACATCCGACACAACTGTACGATACGCCTGTAAGTGTTGACAAGGTTCAGAAACAAACGCGGTTTTGCGTCGTCCGAGAACGAAAGTCAATTTGCTGTTCCACTTTTTCTGTCGTATACTTTAGCAGTTGGCAGTGCTCCCCCCACGACTGAATCCCCACGACATGCTGAATTGTACGATTCGTGCGCACCGATTGCTTGCGCGCTGAATTTTGCTGGACCGCCGGCCGACTCGCGTCATTGGACCGGTGGCAACGGTTCTGGAAAAGGGCCTGACCGTAAATCGGGCCCGATGAACGGATTTTGGAGGGTACCGATAAGAACTGACATATTCAGACCGAATCGTCAGATCCGATCGGGTTTGTTGTGCGTAGTATTCATTAGAGGACGTACCTGATAGGGGACAGATTTTCAGGGTACGAGCCAAAGTCAGGCGGATCGGAAGAGGGACCTAAGGGGGGACTTCGCCAAGTGCGTTGATGACGACCAGTCGCCAACGCGTGCCAGGGAGACGAATCATGGCTCAATCGCAAGCACAAACGACAGTGGACACGACCGTTGCCAACGGTCCAAACCCAACCACCCAATCGCCAACCACCCAATCGGAGGGTATCGGTTCTCCGCTTCCTCCGACTGGCGATTTCATGCACATGCTTAGCGACGAAAATCGCCAGATTATTCATCGCCTCTGCACAGAGCCGGTACCGCACATGGATCATCCCGATCTGCATCGGGCCAAAGCCGATGTGGAGTTGTTCGGGGTTGCAGCCAAGCTGTCGCCTTCAGACGGGTTTCGATTTGAACCGCCGAAGGAGATCACGGCTGGCCGCATCTCACCGGCGACCCGTGCGCCGACGCTGACCGGCAACCAGGAAAAGCAGCTCTTCTTGCGGTTGAACCTGACGCGAATGAAGATCTGCAATATCCTCAATCGCTATACGGATCGGCCCCTGACGCCCAAAGCCGCCCGAACCTTAATCGCCTGGGGCGACTGGGAGCTGAAGGTGCGCGAACAGGTGGTCGAACTCAACATGCCGCTCGTTTTGGCGATGGCCAAACGCACCCGACTGAGCAATATTGACTTCAACGAGATGATCAGCGAAGGCAACATGGCGCTCCTCCGCAGCGTCGACAAGTTCGACTGCGGACGTGGGTTCAAGTTCAGCACCTACGCATGCCGTGCGATTCTCAAGAGTTTCTCGCGGGTTGCCATGAAGGCCAGCCGCTATCGTGGCACATTCCCGGTCGAATACGATCCGTCCATCGAGAAGAGCGACCACGTTGAAACCCAACGGGCGCAGGTGGAATCGGATTGCATCGTCGAGTTGAAGGACATTATCGAAGCCAACGCGGCTTCCCTGTCCGACGTCGAGAAGACGGTCATCCTGGAGCGTTTCGCATTGGCGCCGAAGGCTTCCGAAGTGCCCACGCCCAAGACGCTCGAGCAGGTCGGCACGATCATCGGTGTCACCAAGGAGCGTGTGCGGCAGATCCAGAACAAGGCGCTGAAGAAGATTCGCCACGCGCTGGAAAACGGATACCTGGCCGCCAGCTAATGGGTCCTGGCCGACGGAATAGAAACATCACGGGGCGTGCCTGGCGATTGTCGGGCACGCCTTTTTTGTTTGCGCTTCTTCGGGAATGGGTGGCTTATTCGATTTCAACCCACGGGCGGCGCGTTGCCATGGATTTCCGCGCGCGGGAATGGTGGTGTTGATGCGTTGCTTGGGGTGAATTGAAGGCGCTCTATAGCGATCTTAATCCAAGCGTAGCGATTTGCTCGTACGCTCTTCAGAGCCCGGCGCCGGTTGTCACCCTGATTGACTTCGTTTTTCCCCTGGATTCCCGCCTGCGCGGGAATGACGACGCTGTCGCGCCGCTACGTTTGGACCCAAGGTGTTCTAACCGACTTCGCGGCGTTGGAAGAGGGCGGTCCCCAGGAACAATGCAGACAACGAGAAGCCGGCTGCATACGCGGTACTCAACGCCACATACTTGGCTGGTACGTTCATCCCACCATTAACCGCGTCGATGATCCAGAAGATGCTGAAGTTTGGAATGACCAGATACGCAATCCGGGCGAACGTCGACGTCTGGGCGGCTTGGCTTAGAAGGTAGTCCGAGATGATGCCCAGCATCAACATCGACACGCACGTCAGCAAAGTCATCACCTGACCAAGCCGAGTCGACGCTGCCAACGCGACGGCTGTCAAAACCATCACCGAGCAGAACACAAGAAAGGCCGCTTTGAAAATATCAATGCCAAACGGTCCGAGATTGAACGGCCCCACTTCCCACGAGCGCCCGAGGAAGCAAATGGCGATTGCGCCAAAGGTCAGAAGCGGCGTCCCCAGTTTGTAGACGGTTGCGACAAAAGGCTTGTCTCGAAAGAAGTTTAGAATACCGGCGATGACAAAGACGGCCATCATCGCACCGGGGCCAAAGACGAGTACGGGCCAATGCCATTCGTCGGCACTGCTTTCGAGGACCTTGTGCTGCACCGACATGAAGAAACCAAGGAACCCGATATAGAACGCAAGCGCCAACGCCAGGATCAAACCGACGTATTTTCCCATCAGGAATACGGGCCGGCTGACGGGCTTGCTCACCACCGTCAGAACGGTCTTGTTCTCAATTTCACGGGTCAATACGGAAGACGCGCTAAAGGAAGCTAGAAACAACCCGCTCAGCAAGAGGGTCGACAGCCCGAGTTCCATGAGGAGCTTGTTGTCGTCTTTGAGGGTAAACGCCGCCAACCCGACATTGAGGGGCATCAGCAGCAATGTCGCGAGCAGCACGATCCCGAAGATCGGTTGACGCACCGTCTCGGTGAAAGTCGTGATCGTGATGGCCAGCATTTTCATCATGGGGCAGATGATCCTTTGTGGTTCTGATCCTTTGTGGTTTTGGGTTGTACAGCTTTGAGAGCATAGGAAACGACCGGATCGACGTCCAGACACACGGGGCACAATCCATGATCCATCAGCTGCCCCCGGGGGCCATCCTGAGCTTGCGAATAAGAATATCAGAAATTCTCTGAACCGTTTCGCGTGGTGGATCGTACCTCCTGTAACCGTGAAAACTGCGGTGATGTTGCGCCTTGAAGGTGGTCGCGGTTGATTTGAGCAGGATGCGTAGGCAGAGAGAGAGCCCGAATTCCAAGTTGGTTGGGCAACGGTTCCGATTTCAGGCCCAGGTTTCGAAGGCTTGGCATTGAACGCCTGGCAGGGTTCTGAAGATTCGGAATTGTGCGATTGCGGGAATTTGGGTAGTGTGCGAGCTGTCGTTGCTGTCCCCGTGCAGTCCTTTCGATTCCTACCTGCTGTCCTGGCAGGCTGTTGATCTTTTGCGCATTTGATAACCGGTGACCATGAGGCGCCCGCTCACTGTGGCATCGTCGTGAATGCCCGGTTGGCAAACCCGCCCTCAAGGTGGTATGGCGGGCAGTCTTTGGGCATCGTAAGTCGGTTATGCACAGGTGATTGCATGCGTGATCGGATGGGCGTGCAAGCTTGGCAATGGGCTGTAATTGCGGTAAGCTCCCCCGCCCCGGTCGGTATGGTCGTGCCCCAACCAGCGTCGGTCGTGCCAGAACCTCAGGGCACGAACAGAACTTCAGGGCACCGACATGGGGCAAGCAAACCGCAAACGAGGTGGCAGGTGTCCGGTTCGGCGGGTTCGTGGATTCCGTAGAAATGATTGTGAGGTGCCCCTGATGGGCGCACCACTGTCCCAACGCTGTCAAAAAGCGAGAAACGCATTCTGACATCATGAGTGATTCTTCTGTATTAAAAGACCGGCGTGCCCAACTGACCGCCCTCGTCGGATTCATCTTCCAGGCGACCTTCTTTATCGTGATGTTTGTCGTCGGAAGGATTTGCAAATCCGATGTCATTCTTGCGACGGCACGTTTCATGCTGGGCGGCGTGATCATTTGGCCGGTTATCTCCATCGTCTACAGCCAGCGTCGTCGAACGGCCAAGGAACGGCTCGAAGCTGAAGAACTCAAACGTTCCCGTTCGCAAGAAGGTGTCGGCGCAATCTTCGACACCGAAGACGAAGCCTACCTGATCGAAAGAAAACGGCTCGCGTGGATTCTGCGTTGGGTGGTACCGACAGCTGCGCTGTTTGTCGCGCTCTACCATATCGGTGCGTCGATCTGGGCCTGGGATTGGGATTTCGGAACCCCGCTCAGCGGTAAGTGGAATGAAACGCAATACTCGGGACCGGCGATGGCGTTTGTCGGCGGGATCGGGTTCCTGTCGTTTTTGTTTTCGCGATATACGGCAGGAATGGCCCGCATGCCCGGTTGGCGAATGCTTCGCTCCGGAGCGAGTTTCCTTGCTGGGAACGCGTTGGCGTGCCTGTTCGTTTTGATTGCCATCGCGCTTCAGGGACGTGACCTGCCCAACCCCGAAGCGATCGTCACCTACATCATTCGCATCACCCTGCTGGTCCTGGGTATCGAGTTCATCGCCAACTTCATTCTGGACTTCTACCGCCCGAGGACCATCGGGCAGGAAAGCAGGCCGGCATTCGACAGTCGCCTGCTGGCGCTGATCACCGAAACGGGCGGAATTGCCCGGTCGCTGGCCGACGCGATCAACTATCAATTCGGATTTGAAGTCAGCAAGACCTGGTTCTACGAACTGCTCCAACGGGCGATGGCGCCGATGCTCGCGTTTGGTGTGTTTGCACTGATCGCCCTGTCGACCATCGTATTCGTGGACGCCGACGAACAAGCCGTGATCGAGCGATTCGGACACCGCCTCCAAAGCAGTGACGAGGTGCTCTCCCCCGGCTTGCATTTCAAGTGCCCCTGGCCAATCGACAAAGTCTATCGCGCCCGGGTGGACCGCGTGCGGACATTGACGGTTGGATCATCCGTGGATCAGGACAAGGAAACCAACACCGAGTTGGTCAAAGGGAAGTTGCGCGAGAAACCGATCCTCTGGGGCGAGAAGCACGAGTTCAACGCAGAGATGATGTTGGTCGTCGCCAGCCCCGATATCACCAATTTCGATTCCGATGCCGACGTCGATGTTGACGCCGAAGACGCAAACAGCGTCGAAAGTGATCCCGGAAGTGAAGGCAAAGCTGTCGCGGTCGGGCTGCTGATGGTCTCGGTCAACATCCAATACCGCGTCAAAGATCTTCACGAATATCTTTATGAATACTACGAGCCCGAACGTTTGGTCGAGGCAATCGCCTATCAGGTCCTGACCGACTATGCCGCCAGCGTAGACGTTGACCGGATCATTGGCCCGGGCCGCACCGAGGTCAACAAGACGCTCCATCGCATCCTTCAACAGCGGGCGGATGAACTGGGTATCGGCGTTGAGATTCTCTTCTGCGGCGTTCAGGAAGCGCACCCCACCGACGATGTGGCCAAGGCATTCCAGGAAGTCGTCAAAGCGGAAATGGAAAAGGACGCCTTCATTGAAGAGGCCCGCGGGCAGGCTGAAGTCATTC
The DNA here is from genome assembly GCA_002338715.1 of Phycisphaerales bacterium UBA1845. Lineage (GTDB taxonomy): Bacteria > Planctomycetota > Phycisphaerae > UBA1845 > UBA1845 > UBA1845. The sequence goes on from DDIR01000069.1 coordinate 42,012, forward strand.
TGACGACCGTTGCAGGCAGCCGCAATCGCGCCCTTCGACTCGACCGGGCGATTCTTGAAATGGACCGCATTTCGCAAGATGCGACCTCCACCCCCGAGCAGATCCAGGCGTCGATTGATCGCGTTGACGAATTACTGATGGGTTCGGTCGGAACGGAAAACGGGATCGTGCCTGCCGGTGGACAAGCCGCCTCACGAATCGCGGAGATTCAGGCGCGAATCCTCGCCGAAGTGACAGAGGCCAAGCGAAAACTGACCGTGTTCAGTGCGGAGATCGCGGCGTATCAATCCGCGCCGCGACTTTACAAGGTGCGCAAGTACCTCGACATGCTCCAACGATCGCTTGCGCAAATTCGTAAGTACGTGGTCGTCACGGATCCGAAAAAGAACGTCATCGTCATCTATGACAAGCCGCAGACCGGCACCATTGATATTGATACTCAATGACATTGAAACGAATTAACTCTCTATCTGGATCACGCGTTCGAACTGAATTCGAATCGCGGGGAAGCAAAAGATGAAAAACACTCCATCGATCATTGCCGCCGTCCTGCTGATGGCCATCCTGCTGATGTACTGGTGTACGTTTCAGGTTCGGTCAACAGAAGTGGCGATCAAGAAGACCTTTGGCAACGCCAGCGAAAAACCGATTCGCATCGACGATGAAGACTCAAGCTTCTTCGCCGGATTGAATCTCAAGTGGCCTTGGCCGATCCAGAGCGTCGTCAAGTACGACACGCGCCTGCGACTGCTGGAGGGTCGTATTGAGGAAGCCCCCACGCTCGACAGCAAGCAGATCATCGTGACCACGTTCGCGACGTGGCGCATCGTCGATCCATACAAATTCCACACACGATACAACGAAGTGAAATCGGGTGAGGATGCCCTGCGGACGCGAATTCGCAGCCTTAAGAAGGCGGTGATCGGTAACCACAACTTCTCCGACTTCGTTTCGACCAAGGCATCGGATCGAAAACTTCAGGAGATCGAGAAGGAAATGATGGACGCCATCGCCGCCGACGCCCAAAAAGACTTCGGCGTCGAAATCTGCATGTTCGGCATCAAGCAGTTGGCCCTTCCTGCCAACGTCACGCAGGCAGTCTTCACAACCATGAAGAAGACGCAGGAAGTTAAAGCCGACAAGTACCGCTCGGAAGGCGACGCCGAAGGCACGCGAATCAAAGCGGCAGCTCAGGCGGCAAGCGGTCGGATCATGGCGATGGTCGAGCGCAAAGCCGCCCGCATCGAAAGCGAAGGCCTGGCCCAAGTCGGCGAGATTTACAAAAAATTCGAAGGGCATGAAGAACTTCGAATCTTCCTGGACCAGCTGCGCTCGATTGAGTTGATCCTCCAGAATCGTGCGGAAATTTTCCTCGATACGCAGATTCAACCGTTCAATCTTTGGAACGAGGACACAAGAATTGAGAAATCGAACGCGGCGGCTGCGAACTGATCGCGGTTCCATGCTCTTGTAATCGAAGTTAAGGATTCGATTCAGGCGACTCTATAGAAGGCAAGTTTTATGGCCCACTCGCATCACCATCATCATCACCCACCGGCAGGCGATCTACCTGGGGAGGCACCGCTCGACGCGGCCAACCAGTCCCTCGCGGATGCCATGCGGGCGAGTTTCAATATCCTCAAGTTCGTCATGGTCATCCTTGTGGTGCTGTATGCATTCAGCGGCGTGCGAATCGTTGATCAGGACTCCGAAGCCGTCGTCTTTCGCTTTGGCAAACTGCACCGCGTACGACCATCGGGCGCGTCGATCGCTTTCCCATATCCGATTGAGGAAACGTTGATCTTCGCGACCAAGAAGAACAATGCATTTCGCAGCTTGAATCTGTGGCCGGATGTCAAGGAAACGCAGATCAACGATCCGCTGAGCCAGGTTCGCGCCGGCGGCATTCTCAACCCTGCGCTCGATGGCTCCCTTTTGACCGCAGACAACGGCATCGTTCACATCCAATGGGACGTCAAGTATCGGGTTGACGACATCAGCAAATACGTGCTGAACGTTGGTGACGAATCGACCAACGAAGTGCAAGCGTTGATCACGTCCCTGCTCGATGATGCGTCGATTGCGATGGTTGCAAACTATACGGCAGAGGATGTCACCCGAGGATCGACAACCGAGGTTGCTTTAAAGGTTCGGGCGGTCGTGAACGAACGGCTCGATGCGTTGGATACGGGCGTCAGCGTTGTTGCGCTCGACATCCCGCACTCATCGGTCCCAGGACCAACCATGAGCGCTTTCGACAACGTCGCCAAAGCCCAAAGCGATCGTGACAAGTCGGTGCAGGAAGCGCAGCAAGAACGCATCAAGCTACTCAACGCGACAGCCGGAACGGCTTGGCGAGAGCTGACCACCTACGTCGATAAGGATGGCACGCGACATATCGGACTGCTCGACCGACTCGATGCGGCGATCGAAGCAAACGATCAATCCGCACAATCCGCACTCGAATCCGAGATTGACAACATACTGGAAAACGAGGCATCGGGTGCAGCCGGTCAGCGTATTCGGATGGCTCGCGGGTACTACACGCAGGTTGTCCAGCAGATCAATGGCGATGTCGATCAGTACCTCGCCGTGATGGACGAGTATCTTGAGTCGCCCGATTTGTTGGTGCATCGCTTGTGGGAACAGACCAAGCAGCGGGTCTTGCAGCAGAGCGGGTTAACCAAGCACTTTGTGGCCGGTAGCGCCGACGAGTTGCGGATTCACATCGAACCCGATCCTGAGCAGGCGGCCCGCGATGAAGCTGACCGGCTTAAGAAGGAATCGCAAGGCTATAAGTTTGAGCCCGAGAAGCAACTTCACACGGTTATGCCGTAAGCGCAGACGAATGCTTCCGGTTTGGATCGATTCGCAAACGGAAACAGCTTGAACTGAAAAGGCTTGAAAGCTTGATTTGAAAAGGCTTGAAGCCGTCACTTGAGAAACGCACCGGTGCCATGAGCAAAGCATCCCTTCCAGTGGTTCAAACCGTCGGGCTTAACAAAGTCTTCAAAGACTTCTGGCGTCGCCCGCGCGTTTCCGCGGTTCAGAACCTCAACATCGAGATCAAACCGGGTGAAGTGTTTGGCCTGTTGGGTCCAAACGGTTCGGGTAAGAGCACGGCGATCAAGATGCTGCTTGGATTGCTGTATCCGACCAAGGGACGAATCTCGATCTTCGGGCGCCCGCCGACGGATGTCGCCATCAAACAGCGCATCGGATACCTGCCCGAGGAGTCGTATCTCTATCGGTTCCTCGACGCACGCGAGACCTTGGATTTTTACGGACGCCTGTTTCGCCAGCATGGCCAAGTCCGCCGCGAACGCCGCGACATGCTGCTCGATATGGTCGGGTTGCAGCACGAATCCAAACGGCGCATCGGCGAATATTCCAAGGGTATGGCCCGTCGCATCGGGTTGGCTCAGGCGCTGATCAACGATCCGGAATTCCTCGTGTTGGACGAGCCGACTTCGGGACTCGACCCCATCGGAACAAGACAGATCAAAGACGTCATTCGTCGTCTGGGTGACATGGGCAAGACGATTCTCTTGAGCAGCCACCTGCTCGCCGATGTGGAGGATGTTTGCGATCGCGTTTGTATTCTTTATGGCGGCAAGGTTCAGGCGGAAGGCACGATCAAAGAACTGCTCGCGCAAAAAGACGTGACGCAAATCCGCGCCGACAAACTGCGCACCGACACGATTGAAGAAATCAAATCAGTCGTCGAACGCCGCGAATCGAAGTCAATCGAAGTCAGCGTACCCACAGGCCGACTTGAAAACCTGTTTCTCAAAATCGTCGAAGACGCCCAAGCCGCCAAGGTTGAAACGTCAGGGGCCGGTCAGGCGGGTGCTATTCCTGAGTTTTTAGGAGCCGCGACCGACGACGGTGGCACGTTGATTCAATCGCTCATTCAAGCTGCGGATAAAGAGGTCAAGTCGGAGCCGGTCCCGATGGCCTCTCCGGAATCAGTGGCACCCAAACCTTCACAGAAAGTGCTTGATGAACTCACCAAGCCCAAGCAGCCGGCGCACGAACCGGGTCAATCTTCCGAGGAAGCAACCCCATCCACCAGTCCAGTCGGCCCCACCAAACCGGTGCAGGCCGACCGCAGCATCATCGAAGGACTGATGGGTCAGTCGGATTCAGCCGCCGAAAAGGATCGCGGTAATGGGTAGTATCTGGACCGTTGCCCGCCATACGATTTCGGAGAGCATCCGCAACAAGGTCGCGCTCTCATTTATTTTCATGCTGGGCGTGCTGCTCGTCGGACTTCCGTTTGCCTCCAAGGGTGACAACACGGTTAGCGGCGCGGTTCAGGCCTTCCTGTCGTATTCCGTGACGGCGGTTAGCGCATTGCTTTCGCTCCTTTCGATCTTCTTGGCAAAGTCCATTTCAGACGATCTTTCTGGAAAGCAAATCCTGACGCTGATGACCAAACCGATTGCGCGGTGGAAGTACGTGGTCGGTCGCTGGTTTGGAATTGTCTGCATCGACACGGCGCTCTTGTCGGTCGCGGGTTTGATGATCTATGGTTTTACGATGTACCTTGCATCAAGACCTGCGCAGGATGAGATTGACGCGGAGCGACTCAAGGGGCAGATTCTTTGCGCCCGCCATGCCTCCAATTTCAAGATTCCGGACTTTGCCGCCGAAGCCGAAGCCAAGTATCAGGAGAATGTCGAACTCGGAAAGTACTCCGGCTTGGCTGAACACGACGAGGAAAGAGCAAAGAACGAGATACAGGCACAAATGATTGGTCGCTGGCGTGCTGTCTGGCCCCGCGAATCACGTCTCTTTGAATTTGAGGATGTCCGTTGCGACCGAAGTCCAGAATCGATGATCCACCTGCGGTATGTTCACCATGTTGCAGGTTTTCCACCCGACGAAATCGTCAAGTACACGTGGATCTTTGGCGATCCGGAAAAAGGGACCGCGCTGTACCCTGCCCCCCGCCGCGACTACATCGACCGCATTCATACCGTCAGTGTGCCGGCGGACTGCGTTGCGCCCGACAATACACTGCAAGTTGTGTTTGAAAACCTCAATCCATACGTTCAATTCGGTGAGGTTCAATACGACAACACCGTCGTCTTCCAAAAGGACGATGCCGTTCAGGTGTATTTTCAAGTCGGAACGTTTGGCGGAAACCTGACTCGCACGCTGAGTCTGGTGCTATGCAAGCTCGCGTTCCTGGCCGCGATCGGCGTTGCCTTTGCCACGGTGTTCTCGTTTCCGGTCGCGTGCCTCGGGGCGTTTTCGGTGTTGCTCCTGGCGACGACCAAAGAGTTCCTTCTGGACTCGGTCAGTTGGATCCCCGAGAAAGGATCGTTGGGCCTCGCCCAGTTCCTGCTCAACAATATCGTGCGGGGGATCTATTTCATTATTCCGAATTTTGACAAGTTCAATTCCCTCGACCTGCTGGTGGACGGGCGTAACGTCACACTGATGTGGGTCTTGCTGACGATTGGCAGTCTTGTGCTCATCAAGACGACGATTCTGCTCATCGCCGGTTGCCTGATGTTCATGCGAAGGGAAGTTGACGAAGTCTCCTTGTAACTCGAATACGGACCGGAATCACCGAGTTGCAAATAAGTAGTGGGTTTGATCATGGCTCAAGTAAACCAATCGAAGATGGAGGCATACCTCGCCGGTCGATCCAGCGCGATGCGCGGCGATCGTTGGGTTCGATTGGTTGCGGGCACGCTGTCGATCCTGTGCCTTGCCTGTTCCATGATGCTGGTCCGCCCCATCAACGACATCCGTCGCGACGAGCAGATGACCATGGACGTCACCGTCGAAGGTCTTCCGCCTGACATCGCGCTGTTGACGAAGTTGGGCACGCTGCGGGCGCTGGCGATCGACGTGGCGTTTATTCGGCTCGAGGAGTTGAAAGAGGAAAACCGATTCTTCGAACTGATGCAGCTTTCCAATTGGCTTTGCAAGCTGGCGCCCCGCTATCCGACCGTCTGGGTTTATTCCGCATGGAACATGGCCTACAACATTTCGGTTTGCCAATACGGTGACGAAGCCCGCTGGCTTTGGGTGTCCAACGGCATCCGCAATCTTCGCAACAAAGGACTCGTCTACAATCCCAAGTCAATCACGTTGTATAAAGAGTTGGCATGGATCTTCAATCACAAGATCGGAGACAAACTCGACGACTCGCACATGGCCTACAAAGCCGAACTCGCGGTCGAAATGGAACGGGTTTTCGGTGAACCGCCGCTGGTGATGGAAGACGACCAAGCCGTTCAGCGTTTTCGCGAGATTGTCGAAGCGCCCCGCGACTTGAATAAGTGGATTGAAGAGACCCCCGCGATCAAGCGTCTCGTCGAACAGATGAAACGCAAAAGCGAGGACGAACTTAGGGAATTGAATCCAGACTTGACGGGCGAAGAGGCGAAAAAAGCGGCCAACGACGAAGTGGTCCTCGACCCGGACATCACACTCCTTTCGTTTGTCGCCGAGTACCTGCGAACATATTCAAATCTGGAACAGTTCGTGGTTGCCGATGACGGCGATGTCATCGTTCATCATGAACGGCAGCGCAAGCTGCTAAGCGATCCTGCGAACGCAGAATCGCTCAAGGCGCTGTGCGCGGCTGTCCGGTCGGGTGTTCTTCGCGACCCCGACATGTACAACATGAATATCGATTACATGTTGTCATTGATGGAAGAGTATGGCCCACTCGATTGGCGCAGTCCGTACTCGCATTGTCTTTACTGGTCATCTTACGGTGACAAGGTTACCACGGACGTCAAGAACCGCGATCCGGCAGACACGATGAACGCGGTTCGGTTCATCTTCTTTGCCCTCGATCAACTGAGCTTGAAGGGCAAGATCGTGCTCGAACCTGATTTCGATGAACCCGGAAAGTCATATATTGACTACCAACCCGATGCGCGCTTCATCCGCCATATGCATGAGGCGTATCTCAAGTATGGCAAGGAGCAATTCGGCGATGATCCGGATTTTGTCGAAGGAACAGCCGGTCCGAACTACTCGACGGGGCACGAAAACTTCCTGATGCGCTCCATCCGTCAGCTTTACTTGACGGGCGGCAAGAAGAACTTCGATGAGGCCAAGGAATACTATTTCTATCTTCGCAAGTATGACCTGGACGAAGACGGGCACACCAAGCCGCGATATAACACGACGTTCAAAGCATTCATCGAGCGGCAGTTCAAGGAAGCGCTCGACACGCAGGCGGGCGCGACTGTTTTCATCCAGTCGTTCCTCTTAAGATCTTTGAAAGAAGCGGCGGTCGGTGACGTTGAGCGCAGCTTGAATAGCTTTGCCACGGCGAAGGAATGGTACGAATATTACCACAGCGACACCAAGACCGACCGCAACAATCGCCGAAACCTTCAGAAACTCGGCGTCATGCGGCGCGACATCGCCAAAGTGTTTATGGAACTTCCAGACTATACGGCGCAGGATAAGGCTCGGGTCTGGAAGTCGCTCGACCTGCTCACGCGAAGGGCGATCTACGACGATGTGCGGCCCTTTGTGGAATATCAATGCAACCTGCACCAGCCGCCGTTCGACGTCAACAAGGTGATGCCGACACCGCCCGGTATGGAAGAGTACCGAAAGAATCCTGAAGCGACGTTGGATGAACTCCGGTACTTCGACCCAACTGTTTCGCAGGGCACGAAACAGGTCTCTGAATAGCAGTATAAGTCAGTGCAGATGATTCAGTTCACAAAGGTCGGGAAGATCAGCGATGGCGTTTCGAGGCTTGTTGGACCAGGTGTGCGATTCGATCACAGATAAACGCACGGAAACGATCCGCGTTTAAACCCCGTGTCCGAAGCGCTGCACCGGATGCCGTGAGTCCGCTGCGGTCTTCTTCATCGAACCGCGTCTGGCTGAAGGCGATCGCCCCGTCGATCACGGTACCGTTGTAGCGCATTCCGATTCCATCGAACTGCATTGAGATAACGATTTCACGCTTTCCATCGAGAAACCGTTCTGCGTTCATTTGCAGGCAAAGCCCCTTCGGCGCGTACTTTTCGCGGAGTTCGTTCACGACCGGAATGAGCTCTTCGACAAACAACTGTCGCAGCGCATCCATGGGAGACAACTCTTTGGGGGGCGGGGAGGATTCCGTTGGCTCTGAAGCCTGCATTTGATGGCGTTCAAACATCTCGTCCAGGCGACTTTCACATTCGCGGTGTTTGTAAAGAGATTCGCTGGCGCCCCTGGGGGCTTCCGCAGGTCCCATACTGGCTGTGCTGAGTTGATTCGATTGTCTCGGGTTTTTCACTCGCAACATTGACCTGCCTCCAGAGCCCAATTCTCGCCTTGCCTCAACCCTACGATATCATCACGCCCCGGAAAGGTGGCATTGCGATTAAATTGCGTTAAACTGCCGTCGGTCCCCCGTTTTTATGGGAGTATTACGATGACACGCAACGTTATTGGTTTGTTCATTATTCTGTTCGGCATCGCAGCCGCCCCGACTTTTGCTGAAGACAGCCAATTCGATCCAGGCCTTCCACAGATATCCTGGAGCGACACCGTTGACCATTATGGGACGCGCTGCGTTGTCTATGGTACGGTGGTTGCGTCCAAAGATATCGGGAGTCGATGCTTCTTGAACTTCGACAAGGATTTTCGGACGACGTTCACTGCCGTTGTTCCGAGCAATCTCTACGGTCAATTTACATCAAACCCGCAGAAACTTTTTCTCAACAAACACGTTCGCGTTGTCGGTGAGATCGTCAAATTCAAGGACAAACCTGAGATCGTCATCGCGGCAGCTGGCGACATTCAGATCATCGACAGCCCGGAACCCCCGAAAAAAGGCGAAGAAGTTAAGACACAAGGCAACACAGTCACGCCGGAGGCAACCGCCAAGTCAGGCACCCCCAAGGCGCAGGCGCCAACCGCATTCACACCGGCTGCTCCAAAGGTATTGACCGATGGTGTTGTCAAGATTGCGACGTTTAACGTCTTGAACCTGTTCGACAACTTCGACGACCCTTACGTCGATTCGGAGTATTACCCGGGCAAGCGCGATTCGGAAATCGAGAATCTCGCCAAGATCATCCGCCAAGCCGACGCCGATGTTGTCGCATTTCAGGAGGTTGAGAATCGCGGCGTGCTTGAGAACTTCGTGGCGACGCACCTGTCGGGAATGGGCTATTGTGATGTTGTGCTGATTGAGGGGAATAATCCCCGGGGAATTGACGTCGGCTTGATTTCGCGACTGCCGGTTGGTGAGGTGACATCCCATCGCCACGTCGATTTCAGAAGTGCCGACGGCAAGGACATGCGATTCAAACGTGACCTGCTCCAAGTCAGTATCGAACCGGAAGGCTATTCCCCGTTCGATGTGTTTGTCGTCCATCTTAAGAGCAAGCACGGCGGCGCCGATGAATCCCGTCCCATCCGCCTGGGTGAAACGCTGGCGATCCGCAAGAAACTCGATCGTATTTTGACCAATGATCCGCAAGCGTTGTTTGTGATCTGCGGCGATTTCAACGATACGTTCGATAGCGAGCCATTGCAGCGGTTGGTGGGCAGCGGCGACACCAAGCTCACCGCATTTTTCGACGACCTGCCCGAAGACAAGCGAATCACCTACAACCGCAGCTATCTGTCGATGATCGATTTCGTGTTGGGTTCACCGGGGATGGCCGGCCTTTATGTGCCCAAGAGCTACGACGTGATCCTGGGCACGGTCGAAACCAACGGTTCCGATCACAACCTTGTGTCGGCCCAGTTCAAGTTAAAGAAGCAGCCCTAACCGCCCAGAATTGACTTATGCGAAAGCGGTTTTTACCATCGGTTAACATCCTGTGTGTCTGGATTCACATCGTTTCTGCTTGAAATCGACGACGTCATCGTCGGTGGGGTGTGGGTCACCGAGTCCAGGGCGAGTTTTTGAGCAACGCCAACAGGATGCTGCGAGAAACTCAGCGTGGCAATACTTTATGTTCTTCAAGGTCCCGATGCAGGGCAGGCGATCGATCTCACCGAATCGTCGGTGCTGTTGGGGCGTCATTCCCAGCAAGCGCCGCTGACCGACTACACCGTGTCGCGCCGCCACGCCGAACTTACCCGCCAGGGCGAAAACTGGACCATCACCCACCTCGGCAGTTCAAACGGCACTTACGTCAATGGTGAACGCATCTCAGAGGCGACCGAACTCCACCACGGCGACCAGATCAAGATCGGCGGAACGCTCCTTGCGTTTCGTGGCGAATTGGGCGTGCAGGGTTATGGCGGACCGCTGACGGCTGAGAACATGGTTCGCGTCAGTGGCGAAGGCGACGCGATCGACTCGTCACTCCTTTCCGCGATCCAATCGAGCGAAGAAAGCGTTATCGTCGCCGCTCCCGAAAACGCAGCCGCGGTTCGATCGTGGAACGTGATGTACCAGTTGGCCGAGGCGGCAGGTGTCATTGCAACCGAGCGGGAGTTCTTGGATCGCATCACCGACATCATTCTACGCAGTCTTATCGTCGATCGCCTGTTCATCTTGATTCGCAAAGATGGCAGCACGAAACTCGAACCGGCTGTCGTTCGGTATCGATCAAAAGCCGGGCAAAAGCATGAGCAGATCAAGACGTCGAGCGCCATCATCCAGCAGGTGGTCGACACGAAAGCCGGTGTGCTTTGCGCCAATGCCAATGCGGACGAACGATTCGTATCCAATCCCAATACGGCCAGTCTGGAGAGCCTGGCGCTTCGCAGTGTCATATGCGTTCCACTCACGGGGCACGATGGAGTCATTGGCGTCATCCATATCGATTGCCCGATGGCGCGGCACACCTATAGCCAGGATCATCTGCGGCTTGCGACCGCGATTGGACGCGTGTGCGGTCTTGCGATCGAAAATCAGCGTCTGACCGAAGCAAGAATGCGAAACGCGCGGTTGGCCGCGACGGGTGAGACCGTTGCGTACCTGTCGCATCACATTCGCAATCTCTTGCAAGGCCTTCGCAGCGGCGCCGACATTGTGGACATGGGTCTGAACCGCGACGACTCCGAGAAAATCCGCACTGGTTGGCGTATCGTTGAGCACAACCTTGATCGCGTCTTTAACCTGACGACGAACATGCTGACGTTCAGCAAGGATCGCGTTCCGAAGATCGAGCTCGCGCAGGTCAACAACGTCATCGATGACGCGGTCGAGTTGGCCAAACGCCACGCCGAAGAACGCGGAGTGATGTTGCTTGCCGACCTTGACGATGTACCGGCGATTCCGACCGACGTCGAAGGCATTCACCAGGTCGTGTTCAACCTGATTCTCAACGCCACCGACGCCTGCCCACCGGGCACGGGCCGCGTGCTGGTCAAGAGTCGCTACGATTCGGAGGCAAACGTCGTGTCCATCCGCGTCACGGACAATGGTCCCGGCATCGATTCGGACGATGTGCGCGGCATCTTCGAGCCTTTCAGGTCTTCAAAGGGTCAAGGCGGAACGGGTTTGGGATTGGCAGCCGCGAAGAAAATTGTCGACGAATTGCAGGGCGAGATCCGAGTGAAGACCGCGAAGGATAAAGGCACGCGATTTGAAGTGCGCCTCGCCGTCATGCGATCCGGTGCGACAGACCTAGACAAGACCCACCCCACCGCTCGCTAGAGCTTTTCCTAATCCAATCGTAGCGAATCGATAGCGCCGTCATTCCCCCGCAAGCGGGAATCCAGGAGACAATCAAAGTCAATCTGAGTGAATAGAGACTCCAATGCTGCGAAGGATGAAAGAGCAAAACACAATGCTTGAATCAAGATCGCAATAAATCCAATCAAATAAAAAACGGCTCCATCCCCTCGAAGAGAGAATGGAGCCGTGTGTCTAACCCTGACTGCGATCTGAGTCCGGACTATCCACCGAGCAACGTCAGAACGTTTTGCTGCTGGGCGTTGGCAATGGCCAACACGGATGTACCGGCTTGGACCAGAATCTGAGAACGCGTCAACTCGGTGGTCTCTTGTGCGAAGTCCGTATCACGGATGACCGATTCCGAAGCGGTGAGGTTCTCAGCCGTGATCTGCAACTGGGTGATGTTCGGTTGAAGGTTGTTTCGCTCAAACGCACCCAATCGTCCACGAAGTGTCGTCACTTCGGTGATTACCGCGTCGACGATGTCGGACGCCTGATCAAATTTACCCGTCCGCAGTGCATACTCTTGACCGCTTCCCAACTGCGCCAGGAATCCATCGATGCGGTTTCCGAGTTTGTTTGCCTGCATCGCCGGAACACCAATGTTCGACTGCTGGTTGGTGTTGACGCGCGGTCCAAGCTGGAAGAGCGAACCGCCGCCGGTAATTGCAAACGATGTACTGCTGCCCGTCGTCTGCGTACCGAGTCCTTCGTCGAGTGCGATCTTGACGTTGAGCAGTCGCGAGTTCATCGACAGGTTGAGTCCGTCGGCGATCGTGGCGGCGCCGTTGACCGTAGCTTCCGCGTCGACGCCGTTCGTGCGGGTCACGGTTCCACCATTGGTATCCGTCACGTCAAACGCACCGCCGGTATCCAGCGCCTTGACCGAGACGAACTGCTTGCTTCCGTAACCTTCGCTGAGGAAGCGGATACCCGACTGGGTCGCGGAGTTGATGAACTCTGCGGTGACGCCCGTCGCGTCCGTCTGGTTGTTGATCGCGATGACGATTGCGTTGATCGGCGCACTCGCCGGGAAGTTGAGCGTGACGATTCCCTTCGGTCCCTGAATATCGAGCGCCACATCTGCGGAACCAACGGTTGCGCCGGGGAACTGAAGCTCTGCTTTTTCAGCCGCCGCGGTCACATCGACCTGCACCGGAATATAGCTCGCCCGACCAAAGTTGGCGGCTTCGACCTGCACGTCAGCCAGAGCGGACGTATCGATACCGCTCGTGATGTAATCGAGCGAACCGTCAAGCAGCTTCCGACCTGCAAACGTCGTCGTGTTTGCGATTCTCGTGATGGACTCGATCGCCGAGTCGATCTGCAACTGGTTGGCGTCAACTTCTTCGTCGCTGAAGGCACCGCGGTTCGCCGCCTCGACGACCAGCGCTTGAATATCCGTGAGGAGCGAGTTCACCTCGTTGAGCGCACCTTCCGTCGTCGCAATGACGTTGATGGCTCGCTGCGAGTTGTCGATCGCCTGCGTGACAGCCGAGATTTCCGACCGCAATCGCTCAGACACGATCAAGCCGGCTGGGTTGTCGGCACCGCGATTGATCTGCAAACCGCTCGACAACCGTTGCAGACTGGTACTGAGTGATCGCTGCGACTGCGACAGTTCTCTCTGGGAAACGACAGCGGGTATGTTGTTTGTAATACGACTCATGAGCAATCCTCCTTGATTGCATTACGCTGACCCTCTCATCCTTGTCGGGCCAGCACCCTGACTTTCTGCCCTAGGTAATGGGCGTGTGCCAACTAACGCACGTGTGTATGTTCATGCCGCTGAATCACCTGTGCCATTTGATCGACACTGAGTGTCGCGGCGTTTGTATTTTCCGTCTTGATTGCTTCATAGACTTCCTTGCGATGAACGGGGATGGTGGTTGGCGCTTTGATGCCCAACCGTACCTTGTCTCCTCGAACGTCAACGACGGTTATTTCAATGTCGTCTCCGACCATGATCGTTTCATCGCGCGTCCTAGATAGCACCAACATCCGTGGCTCCTTCCTCGGGTCGGCCTATATCTGCGCTTTATTGTTGGCAAGACCATCTGGATTCGCTTAGTCGGCGAAACTTCGCAACCCAAATCGCTCGTAAGCACACAGAGCGGTCGTCTTACCACCGAGACCACGCACCGATTTTCACTACGTACAAGCAAAAGACTGCTTGAATCGGCGCGAATGAAAAGTATTAGCCCGTCTTGCTCATTGCGGGCTGCGGTTCAGGCAATCGCATGAGCGGGTGTCGCGTCGAGTACTTGCGATCGCTCAACACCAACTGCCGTGCCGCGTGCGTTTTCACGTTGATGACCAACGGTCCCTGAAGGTTGCCAGTCAACACCTTGTCAATCTTGTTGACGATGATGAAAACCTGGGCTTGATCCGGATCCGTCACACCGAGATTCGTCAACTCTTCCGACTTGACCGGAGCGCGGTAATCCTGGACGAACAGGCGTGGGTCACACACCACGAACGCCAACTCTGCGCGGTCAACAGCCTGGAGCCAATAGAACCCACTGTTGTCACCGGTTTGAATCAAGGCATATTGTTTCTGGTTCGGAAAACCCAGAATACCCTGTTCAAACGTGATGAACCTCTCTTCGTTTACCTCTAGCGGTCCGAATCGCGACGTTTGTATGGTCATCGCGCCTCTCCCTGCAGTCGATCCATTTTGGCCGCGCGCTTCCGAACGACGGAAAGCTCTCACGCGTTGTCTTCGCGTGCTCCTGCATCTCCTCGCAGGACAACCATGCGCCGATCAGCACCGACTGCGAGACGCTGATGACGTTTCAACTTTTGCACTTCGCGGTGAAATCAAATCACCGCACCACCAACGGCCCCCACTTGGTGACCGTTCGACCCGCCTCGCTCCTATCGCAAGAAGTCGAGCAGGGACGTATTCAAGACCTGCGAACCGGTCAGCAAACTGGCTTGAAGCGCCGTCTGGGCCTGCTGAAATCGGGTCACAGCTTCTGTGTAATCCAGATCGCGAACTTCGCTCATCAACTGCTCGGTCGCGAAGACCGCGTTTTCCGTTTGCGTCTGACGGTCACGCATTGACTTGCCGCGTGCGCCAATGATGCCGCGCGATTTATTGAAATCGACGAGGTGACGATCGATGTCTTCTGCGGCGATTGTCAGGGCCTGCGAATCGTCCGCGATCAAAGCACGCTCCAGATCAAACAGCGCCGTCAACACACCGGTCGCCCGCGCCGATGCCACATCCGTACCGACAATCTGCGTCTCCGGATCATCAACCGTTCCGGTCAAACCGAGATCATCCACGGCGAACGACAGGTTCGCTCGCCCAGCCGACATGAACCCTGTACCACCCGATGAGTCCGTCAGCGTGATGCCGCTACCCACCGCCGCGAGGCTCGCGGTCATTCCGACGCCTGCACCGGTGGCGGCGAGGTTGATTGCATCGATCACTTCGCCAACCGTGGTTAAACCATCGAGATTGACTTCGAACGAGTTGCCATTTTTTGCGGTGATGAGCAGGTCGGTCTTGCCCTCTTCGATTCGCACACCGCGCCCGTTGTTCAAACTTGCCAGCGGCGTGTCCAAATCCAGGGAGCGAATACCAAGACCGCTCGCGACGGCTCCACCGTTTTCGCCGATCGACAGTTCCGTACCCGAGAGCAGGTTCACCACGTCGATCCCCGTGCCCGCCTCATTGATACTTGCTTTAACCGACAGTCCGGAGTTGTTGATCGCGTTGAGCACGTCCTGGATTGACGTGGCCGTGGACAAGTCGATCGTCGCCGAGCTCGCGCCATTCGTCATAGTGATGCCAGCCGTCACATCCAAACCGGCGCCATCAAGCAATGCGGTGAGCGGCGTCGTCCGCGACAGCGACACACCAAGATCCGTTCCGACAATTGCTGCGGCTGTCGGTGCCGCGGTTGTAATGCCAAGATCGCCAGCCGTCGTTCCCGTGCTGATGTCGCGAATCGAAATCGGAGTCGCGCCCGGCGTGACCGTGATCCCGTTGTTCGTCAGCGTCGCCGTAAAGCCTGCACCAGCCGCCGTCGCAGCATCGTTGATCAACTGAACAACATCGCCAGCCGTGTCCGCCGACGTAATGTCAACCGTCACCACGCCAGCCGCTCCATCTTCGACGATCTGAAACGAGCCCTTGCGAATGCCTAGTTCACGAGCGCCGCTGAGGTCTTCCAATCTCGTGCCGTCGGAGATGATCGGATTGAGATCGACCGTGCCCCGCACCTGACTCGAAATCGCGCCGAACAGAACGTTGCCCGGCAGGTTGATCGGCGTCAGTTCATCGACATCGGTCCGTGCATAAACATCTCCGGTGTCGCCAACGTATCGCACGCCGTCGATCGTCTCGATGAACGGCTGGCGATCGGTGTCCCTGCCCGCGAAGAGGTATCGCCCTTCAAATGTGCGGTTGCCGACGGCAACCAGTTGGTCGCGAATTGATGCAATCAGTTCAGCCGCCGCCTCGCGTTCCGCAGGGCTCGACAACGTCCCGATATTCTGACTCGCGATCGCCTGTGCATCGATGATCAGGGCGCTGACTTCACCCATCGAAACGTCCGTGGCGTCCAGGGTGTCTGCCGCGTGACGAATATTGGTGATGAACTGCGACTGCTCACCGAGGATTTCGGACATGTTCAGCACGCGGGCGGCACTTCCCGGATCTTCGCTTGGCGTCTGGAACCGTTGCCCGGATGCGAGACGCCCTTGACCGGTAAAGAGCTCGGCCGTGTTGCGGCGCAATGACGACAACAACGCTTCCGTCTTCTGCGTCGTCGTTACGCGACTTAGATTGACTGAGTTGATTGCCATCTCTTTATCCTCGCGACGGTTTCGTGTCGCCCGAACGTCAAACTGCCATCAAACCACTTCGACCAAGTGTGTGTGTGTGTTTAGCTACCTCACCAACCCAAGCAGTTCCTGGAGCAGCGAGTCAACCGCGCCGACATATCGCGCCGCCCCTTGAAACGCCCTTTCGTACTTGAGCAATCCAATCGCTTCCTCGTCAAGGCTCACACCGCTCACGCTTTGACGCTGTTCTTCCAGTGATGATGTGATCACCTCTGCCGCCTCCAACGTGTTCTGAACCGATGCACCGTCGGCTGCAATGCGGTTGGCGATACCGTTGTAATATTCAAAGATCGTCGCACCGTTGAGCACATCGCTCGCCTGGTTGGTCAGCGCCGACATACGCCCGGCATTGTTTCCGTCACCGACGTGGTTGACCGTGGCAGCCGCGAGAAAACCCGAATCGTTTTTGAGTTCTTCACGAACGGCGATGTCATCGGCGCCGGAACCTTGAAAGAACGTGTTGATGCCCAGCGCCGCGAGCAGTTTGGACGAATCTTCGCGGAAGGAATCGCCGTCATTGCCAAAAGTGAATGCAAAACCCGCGTCGGCATTGAGACTCAAACGGTGGTCGGGCGTAATCGAAGCGTTCACACCGGCCACATCCGTGTTGATCGCGGTCACGATATCCTCAAGCGTCGTGTCCACGCCCTGGCCGTCCAAATCAACTTCGATGCGATACGAAACCGGTGATCCGGTGGCTTTATCCGTCACGGAAATGTAGAAGCTTCCGTTCTGCGGGAGATTTTGAAGACCGGCTTCGAGACTGTTCAGCGGCGCGGTGACGTCATCGACCACGTTGCTGGCAACGACCGACGTGAATGGACGCAGCCCCTGGCCGTCGGCATGAATGGCGTTGACTTCTGCGATGATGCCGGCGGCCAACTGATCTAGCTTTGCTACTTGGGCGATGGCTTGGTCGTCACGCGCCCGGATGATTCCTTCAATCACACCGCCGGCGACATTAACCGTTGCGTTGGTGTCGGCGAACCGCACAGTGGTCCGCTCGAAACTTCCATCGAGTTCGTCCTCGGTGGTGAGCCCGCGCGATGCACCGTGTTGGATCAATGGTTCGTTACCGACGTAAACGCTGACGGCTCCGCTTGGTTGCTCGCGAACCTGCACGTCGAAGACTTCGCTGAGATCGCGGATCAAGGCATCGCGACGATCGCGAAGGGCGTTGGCCTGCCCGGTTCCGCCGGCTTCGACAGACACGATCTGCGTATTGAGTTCAGCAATTTCGGCGGCCACGCGATCGGCGTCTTTCACGACCCGACGGATTTCGTTGTTGAAGTCGAGCGACGTTTCGATGATGTCAGTCCGGGTTGCCCGCAGCGTTCGAGTCAGTGCGTCACCGTTTGAAATCGCAACGGCCCGAATCGCCAGATCATCCGGTGCATTCTGCACGTCGCTTAGGCTGTTGAAGAAATCGGTGATCTGCGAGCTGATGCCCGAACCGGTCAGGTCGTTAAAATACACTTCGATCTGGCCGATCCCCTGTCGTTGGGCGATCGCCGACTGCAAATCTCCGACCGATGCACGCAGTCGATTGTCCAACGCCTCATCCACGTGTCGCTTCAGTCCGGTGATCGCCACGCCGGCACCGGGACGCAGCCCCGGACCGATCGACGTGCCGTTGACCGCCGACAATTCCGCCGACTGCCGCGTGTAATCGACGTTGCCCGCATTGGCGACGTTGTTACCGACGACCTGCAACGCTCCCTGATATGAAAGCAATGCGTTACGACCGGCTGTTAGTCCTGAAGTTACAAGTCCCATATGACCTATCCCACCAAATCAAAAATTCGTTCGTTCGCCGACACACTCGCCTGACCATCGGATGAGTACGCCGCGCCGCCCGTCGTCGGAGCCGTCATCGAAGCAAACACCACGCGCATGTGTCGCAAAATATTCTGCGACACCAACTGGGCGACGTGGTTGCGACGGGCAATCTGACTCGTCAATTCGCGCATCCGCTTGACTGCGGCTTCGATCTTCGGCGCTTCCGTCCCGGCGAACCGTTCGGCAAGCTGCATCGCTGTCATCGCACGGGCCCGCTGCGGGCTGACGCCATATGACCGACCGAGATTGACGGTCAACTGCTTGCGAAGCCCTTCCCGCTCGTTGATCTGCTCGACGATGGCTTTTTCGCCAAGCATCGCCTCACGAATCTGGTCGGTGTCGGCCGTCTTCATCGCGGCGATCTTCGCATCGATGGCTGCGAGCAAGCGAACGTGCAGTTCGGCGATCTCGTCCAGCAATCGAACCAGCGTCGTGATTCGCGAATTGTCTGGTCCCTGCATTACCACGATGGTTTCTCCGCTTTCGGTTGTGCCAACTGGTCAAGATCTCGTTGTGCCTGGGCGATCGCCGCCTGCTGTCGCGTGCGCACCTTCTCAGCATGAATGGCGTTGCGCTGATAGCGGTCCACAATCGCTTCCGAGATATTCCAGTTCTTGCTGCGTCCCATTTCCTTCGCGAAAACCTGGTCAAGCTGAGCCTGAAATACTTCCTCGCCACGACCGCCATGACCGTACTTGCCCTTGAACTCCGACGAACGAATCTGGCGCAGCATCGTTCCGTAGAAGACCGAGCCCACGATCTCGTCCGCGGCCTGCTTGAGCTGCGAAGTGGCAGCCGACTTGGCGACGTCCGTATTGGTTGAAGTTGGCGGCGTAACCGTTTGCATAACTAGTTCTCAAAAATCAACTTTGCGTGCAGCTTGCCCAACTCGTGCACCTTGGTCAGGATTTCGATTCGATCTTCGATGGGAACGTTCAGCGGCTTCAATGCCTCAAGTAGGTCGCCGACGTTTACGTCACCGGCCCCATTCGGATCGATCGCCACAAACGCATTCGGTCCGCCGGTGCTCGCGACCGCGTCGCCGTTCTGACGCGGTGCAATCGTGACGGTCAAACCGCGTTGCGACACAATCACAGGCGACATCTTCGCGTTGCCCGAAACCACGATCGTGCCGCTAAGGCGATCGACGATGACGCGGGCTTCAGCATCCGGAACCAGAAGGACCGCGTTCTCTACCTCCTGAATCCACGACGCGACCGACTGCGTCTTGGGCACGTGGACAATCACGTTCTTGGGATCCACTGCCAGCGCGACCTGTTCGACATCGGCGGCCATGGCGAGTTCGGTATTGATCGACGTCGCAATCTCGTGCACCATCGCCCAACTCGCATGGGCATCGTCGAGCACCAACGTAATGTAATGTTCGTTGGGGTCGATCCAATCGGCGCCGTATGGCAGTTCGCGGCCCGTCGCCAGGAATCGAACGAGCACATCTTCCTCGACGGTCGCACCGTTTCGAATGATGCCGGTCACCAGGTCGCTTTCGCTCAAGACCTTGATCGCCCCGGACGCCCTTGCAAAAACTTTCTGCACGTTGAAGTCGTGATAGAGCAGCGGTGTGATCAGCAGGCGTCCACCTTTCAAACTCTTTGCCGCCCCAAACGCCGTGACCTGCACGTCAACGGTGTCGCCTTCGCGAACGCCAAACTCAGGAAGCACCGCTTCCAGCATCACGATGGCGCAATTGTTGCTGCCGCCGAGTTCCTCGATCGACGACACCGGGTTGGCGAAGCGCTTCAACGCCGCAGCCAGCGGTCGCATGCTCGGAAGGTACTCGTCACCATCGCCCGTTCCGGAGAGTCCCGTCACCAGCCCCATACCGATGAGCTTGTTGGTGCGCTGACCTTTAAGCTTGGTCACATCGCCGACCCGTGCGTTGACGCCAGCCGCCCGCGCGCTGCGCGTTGTGCCCGACAGCGTCCCGACGAGTGCAACAACCAAAGTGAACTTGATGAGATTCATTCGAGTCATTAGAGCGGCCTAATCCAATCGTAGAGTTCGCCAGCCCAGCCCGCCCGCGTTGCATTGCGGATGGTGCCCTTGGTAACGATGTCAATTTTCTTGTCAGCAATCTGCGTGCTCAGCACGGTGTTGTCCGGCGAAACGTCAATGCTTCGACACATGCCGGTGAACCGCAGCGTGTGCACTTCCTTGTCGTGATGCGTTTGTCCGCTTGCTTCGAGGACGATGTTGCCGTTGGGTTTGACGTCCACGATCTTTGCGGTGATGCGCGTGGTCAGACTGTCTTCGCGTTCTGACTCGGCGTCATTGCGCTGGTTGAACGTGCTCTTGTAATTGATGTTGGGCTTGCCGCGTCGAAATGGCGTCGCGCCGATACCGCCACCGGTGAACTTGATGAATGCATCGAGTTCGCTGCGAAGATCGGCTTGGCGTCTGGCGTTGGCTGTGCCTTCAGCTTCATAGAGCGTTCGTTCGCGAACGATGATGGTGATGAGGTCGTGCACCTTGTACTTTTTGGGTTCAGCGGCTTTAACCGAAATCAATGAAGTCGATTCGATCACGGGGTTCGCCGGTTTCGGTTCTTCCTCACGCGCAGGCGTGGTCTGCCGAGGCAGGTCGGAGAAGCGGCCAATCGATGACGACTGCGCCAGCGCAACCGGGCAGATCATCAAACTCAATGTGATGGTGACGGTAAATCTCATTGCTCACCTCCAAGGGCCAAGTGTGTATCAGCACCCAAACCGTTGGCGTGGATCGGTCCGACCGAGACCAGTCCCGGACCGGTGACCATCGCCGTGAATTTTCTTTTTGCGCGGTCGGCGGTCTGCAGTTCGATGACGTCGCCATACGCCCCGGCTTTCATCACCCGGCCGACCGATTCGATCACCACACCGCCCGCTTTTGAATGCACCTGCACGATCTGACCGCGCTTGACCAACGGCACCGGCTCAAGGTTTCGATCGCGGACGATTTCACCGACGCGGATGAATCGCTTCGCCCGCTGGCCCACCACCGCATCGGCCGAGGCGAACCCGGCGCTTTCAAATCGCTTGTAACTCTTGTTGACGATGCTGACGTCGCGCTTGGATACGGTTGCGTTCAAGTTGATCGGACGGGCTGCAACGACGGTCGGCTTGACGAAGGTCACATCCGCAACCACGCCAACCCGCTGCACCTCTTTCCCTTGTGCATAGACAATGACATCCATGCTGACGAGGCCCAACTGTTTGTCATTCGTCCGATGAATCTCGAACTCGAATTCACCTTCGCGCATCTCCAGCATCGAGCCGACCGATTTTCCGTAGACCACTTCGACCCAACCGCCCAGCGATTCAGCGTCACTGCCAAGGTCCGCTTCAATGACTTCGCGAAGCGTGCGCCCACCGTGTTGTGTTCCGTTGTTGCCGGAGGCGTCCGCGACTTGGGCAGTACCCTGGTTCGGTTCGGATTCAAACGTCCGGGCAAGTCGCTTGACCTGGCAATCGGTCGCGCCTTTGAACGTCGTCAATGCCGGGTTCAACCCGTTGTCACTGAGAACGCGACGAATCCCCGCCATCGAAATAGCCGCCGATTCGCCGATTTCCGGAGCCTTTGCGATCGCGATCGAATAGAACCGATCAAGCACCGCCTCGTCGAATTGTGACAAGGTACAAACGTCGCGAAGATAGATTTGATCGTCCGTGATCGCAGCATCGCGCCAAAGCTCGACCGATTCCGCAAGCGCGGACTGGCTGACACCTGCGATGATCGCAATGAGCAGTCCGACTTTGAATTGATTTGAAGCTTTCATCATGTCGCAATCCTTGCGTTGCATCTCAGCATCCTGCTGCGCGTCGTTTCAAACCGTGCTTAGATCAGCCGACTAGAACCGCCTTAAGTTCGAAACGGTCTGAAGCGCCTGCTCAGCCGACTGAATCGCCTGGCTGTTCATCTCAAACGAACGCTGCGTCGTGATCAGTGCGATCAACTCGCGCACCGGATCGACGTTGCTCATCTCCAACTGCCCCTGGGCAATCGCACCGAGTCCATCGAGCTGCGGCGGACCGGTCACTGCCGGTCCCGAGGCATCCGTATCCAAATACAAATTGCCGCCGATCTGCTTGAGGCCTTCCTCATTGACGAACCGGGCCAACTCGATCTGACCGACCTGCGTCAATTGCTGCTGTCCTGGCTGACGTACGCGCACCTCACCGTTTCGACCGATGGCGATGTCGGTTGCATCCGGTGGGACGGAGATCGGTGGTTCGAGGATTGGCCCGGCTTGCGTGCCCAGTACGAGGTTGCCTTCCGAGTTCGTCGTGAAGTTACCCGCTCGCGTGTACGCGGTGATCGGTCCACCGTCGAAGTTCGTGCGCACCTGAAAGAAACCGGGCCCTTCGATCATCATGTCGAGCGGTTTGTCGGTCGGGTCGACGGGACCGCGTTCGAAGTCGAGTTGCGTTCCGGCGATGCGGACACCGAGACCCACCTGAATACCATGCGGGATCGGCTCGTCGTCCACGTTTGGCAGACCGGGCTCGCGCTTGGTTTGATAGAGCAGGTCTTCGAAGTTGACGCGGCTGCGTTTGAAACCGGTTGTGTTGATGTTCGCCAGGTTGTTGGCAGTCACATCCAGTTTCGTGTCGAGCGCCTTCATGCCGCTCGCTGCCGCGTGTAATGCCATAATCGCCATCTATCGCGTCCTCCTAGCCAACTCGACCAATACGAGTGGTGGCCATCCCCAGGGTTTCGTCCTGCAATGAGATCATCCGGGCGTTGAGATCGTACGCTCGGCTGACTTCAATCATGCTTGTCAATGCAGCAATGGAATCGACCGTGGACGCTTCCACATTGCCACCGTGAATATCTGCTGTTGCCGGAATCGTCGGCGTATCACCGACCAGCTTGAACGTGCTTTGACCGGCTTTCTTTAGTGCGGTTCGATCTTCGAAATCGACGACGCCGATGCGTCCCAAGACCTCGTCGCCTTGATTTACTTCACCGTTGCGACCGATTTTGATTGAACCGATGGACGGGTCAGCGATGTTGATCGGCAAACCGTTCTGATCCAAAACGCGAAAACGTCCACCATCGGCGCTGAGCACCATATCGCCTGCCGCGTTGCGTGCGAAACGACCATCACGCGTATAGCGCACTTCGTTGCCATCCGACACGGCAAAGAAGCCGTCGCCATCGAGCGCGACATCAAGCGATCGACCGGTCTGCTCAAGCGTGCCTTGCGTGAAACTCGTGTACGTTGGCCGAACCCATGAACCGCCACCAAGGTCGCTGTACGGATTCGTTTCAAACATCTTCTGTGAAGGGTTTTCGCCCGACTCGCTGCGACGCTGACGAATGACTGCAAGGTCATTCTTGAAACCAACCGTATTGAGGTTGGCCATGTTGTTGGCCGCGAGTGACTGGCGATATTCGTTGACCTGCATGCCGCCGACCGATGCCCAGATTCCGTGAGTCATGCGTTCACCTCACGATCCGCACATCCACTTGCGACGCTTTCGCAAAGATGGTTCGCCACCCGACGATGGGCCGACTCGCGTACGAGTTGCCCGATCGCCGCGCAATCCAATGCCAACCAGTTGACCTGCGAACCATTGTCGTTCGCGAAGCCACCGATCACGTCATCGCTGACGACCGCACCAAGTTGTTGACTTCTCTTAAGCAAACTGGCCTCTCCATCTGCGAATCACTGAAAGCAATCTGAAGGAACACGCTGGACGCAGTTCCTCCGAGCCTCGCTAAATGCAGGGGCTGTGCCATTGGCGTGAGCCGAAAAAAACATCTCAGCCCATGCGCCATAAATTAAGCTCAGTTCAGGACTTATGAACTTTGGATTTTTTTGAGGGGATCACTCGGGGGCATGCCGTGATCGCTACAACGCGCAGGATACGCACGGTCGGCGGCAAGAACTGCGGGCGATCGATTTGAAAACTGACGAAATGTGCGCGTATCAGCGGAGCGACTTAACCGCGGCGATGAATGCGTCGCCGCGCTCTTCGTAATTGCTGAATGCGTCGTAGCTGGGGCAACCGGGCGAGAGCAATACAACGTCGCCGCTCTGTGCGATGGTTCGCGCCTTGGCGATCGCCGCGTCAATCGTCTGCTCTGATTGAACGATCTTGGGCCGCTTGTTCTCTTCCAGCGTGCCGATCATGTCGGCCAACCGCTTTGCGGCGTCGCCGAAACTGACGACAGCCCGCACCGATTGCCAGGTGCAATTCTTGATGCGCTCCAGTTCACTGCCGGTGTCCTTACCGCCACACAACAACACGACGGGTTCCGCAAACGAACGAAGCGCCGTATCGATCGCTTCGACCGATGTTGACTTGGAATCGTTGTAATAGCGCACACCATCCACGCTGTCGGCGTACTGGATGCGATGGGCCAACCCGCCAAAATCTTTCAATGCCGCCCGTGACGCATCGAGTTCGACGCCCAATTGCCTTGCGATCAGCGCCGCGAACTGCGCATTCATCTGATTGTGCGGACCGGGAACTTGCAAATCGAAGTGTTCAGACAAGATGTCGGCTTTGATCGTGTGTCCTTTGTGATAACGCACAAGCGCTTCAATTCCTTTGCGCACGCTATCGTCAACCCGACCGACCACAGCGCTGGCCCCCAGCGACATGCCACGGATCAGGTTCAGCTTTGCGTCGATGTACGGTTCGTATCCACCGTGTCGATCAAGGTGGTGCGGTGCGATGTTGGTGATGCCGACGACGGGCCAATCGCCGGTGAGATTCGGCAGTGCTTCAAGTTGAAAACTCGACAATTCCAGCACGATTAGATCGTCAGCCGTCATCTCCGTCAGGTCGCCCAGTAGCGATCGCCCGATGTTGCCCCCAAGAAATGTCCGCCGGTGGTTGGCCGACGCCTTCGCCCGCTCCGATTCCAAGATGCAATGCAGCATCGCGCACGTGGTGCTTTTACCGATCGAACCGGTCACGCCGATCATCCGCCCCGGGCATCGCTCGATGAACATCCCCATTTCGGTCGTCCAGGCGATGCCTCGATTCAGTGCGGCTTGCACGAATGCGCTCTTGGTGCGATCGACAGCCGGACTGACAACCAGCAAGTCAGCACCATCGAGGTCGGCAACGTCGTGCGAACCCAATCGGTATTCGATCTTCAGGTCGCTCAGTGCATTCAGCGGCGTCTGCAATGTCGCGGCGTCGGCCATATCCGTAACGAGAACGTTCGCACCTCGGCCCACCAGGAACCGCGTCACGCCAACACCACCGCCAAACCGTCCCAAGCCCATCACGACGACGCGAGCGCCGGCCAACTGCTCATCCGAAACGTAATTCGGGATAACGTTCATCGCATGCACCACCGCCCACGACTACCAGGCTCAAACGTTTTCGTGAATTGACTTCAGCGCGGTAATGAATTCATCGCACGCCCGCGCCACCGATTCCTGCCACGTTGTGTCACTGCTTTCGCCTTCTTCATAGGCATAAATGACGCTGCGCGACGCATTGACAATCGCCCCACGCCCGCCTTCATCAAAGCAAGCAGCCACTTGCTCGACCGAACGCCCTTGCGCCCCGAATCCCGGCACCAGAAAAATGCCATGCGGCATGAGGCTTCGCAGCTTGCGGGCGATTTCAAGATTGCCCGGAGCCGCCACCGCACCAATGCTACTAAAACCGGACGATCCGATCGACGACTGGCCCCACGCTTCAACCAGGGCGGCAACTTCCTCGACCACCATGCGGTCATCCTTCAGCGTCAGGTGCTGCAACTGGGCGGCTGACTTGTTGCTCGTATGCACCAGAACGAAGACGCCCCGACCGGTGTTACTCGCCGCCTCGACAAAGGGTAGGACGCCGTCAATTCCCAGATAACCGTTGATGGTCACAGCGTCGGGAATCGAATCGTCGTCCGCACCATCGCCAATCAAATGGGCGGCTGCATAGCTTGCACTGGAATGCCCAATGTCGCTGCGTTTGATGTCGCCGATGACGAGCAACCCGCGTTCGTGGGCATATCGAACGGACTCGTGGTAAGCGTCGACGCCGGCTCCGCGAAACGGTTCGAAGAATGCGATGTTTAGTTTGATGACGGGAACGCGATCAGCCACCGCGTCAATGACGCCTTTGGAAAACTGTTCAAGCAAATCAGCCGACCTCTTGCGATCGGCGATATCACCGCCTCGCAATGACTCCGGCAGACGTTCCAGGACCGGATCAATCCCGACGCAGGCGCACGTTCCACATCGCTCGATTCCCTGCATCAACCTGTCGGCGAATCCTTCGGCCATGCTTTCTCCATCCGTTGTCAGGTATGTTGGTAGGCTGGCAATATAAAGGTGCGAACCGGTGCACGCAACGCACTGCCCAACGGCAATTCCAACAATCGATCCAAAATCGCTTCCGTCTGATCACAGAGTTGCGATAATAGGTTGATGGCCAAGCATGACAAAGACACCAACGACAAGTCCGGCAAGAAGGTCCGGGTCTCCCTGCGCCGAAATCGCGGCAAGCCCGCCCGCGCCAAAGACTGGACCCGCATCCATCGCGATGATGAAGACCGAGCCGCCGACGCCATCCTCGATGAAAACGTCATCTCAAAAGGCGCGATGTCGCGCAAACGGACGATCATCGAGAACGACCCGAAGGACCAGGACCTTTCCAAGGGCGTCGTCATCGCGATGCGCGGTCTGATCGCGGAAGTCGATGACGGCGAGCGCGTTTGGCCGTGCACCGTGCGTCGGGTCTTGCGCACGCGGTTGATCAAGGAGCGACAGCCCGTCACCGTTGGCGATCGCGTTTTGTTTTCCATCGAAGCCGACCAGGAAGCTGTCACCAACGAAGGCGTTATCGAACAGGTCGAACCGCGCAAGGGCATGCTCAAGCGGGTCAGCGGCAAGCGCGTGCACGCGATCGTCGCCAACGTCGATCAGGTCATCGTGGTTACGTCAGCCGTTCAGCCGAGTCCCAAACCGCACTTGATCGATCGTTACATCGTCGCAGCCCATGCCGGCGACATCACCCCGGTCATCTGCTGCAACAAGATCGATCTCGACGAAGACGACGAAGCCAAGAACATGCTGACACTTTATGAAGGTCTGGGCTATCAAACGCTGACGACGAGCACCATCACCGGGCATGGCGTCGACCAGTTGCGCGAAATCTTCCGCGATAAGACGTCGGCTGTCGCTGGTCAAAGCGGCGTCGGGAAGAGTTCGCTGCTCAACGCACTCGATCCATCGCTCAACCTTCGCACGGCTGAGGTGGCTGACGACACGAACAAGGGACGCCACGCGACGACCACGGCGATGCTCTACAAACTGCCGTTCGGCGGGTTTGTGGTTGACACGCCGGGCGTGCGTTCGTTTGACCTTTCGGCGATTCCGCTGAACGAAATCGAAATGCATTTTGTCGAGTTCGCCGAGCACGTGCCGAACTGCAAGTTCGCCGATTGCACGCATCGCCACGAAATCAAGTGCGCGGTGATGCAAGCTGTCAAAGACGGAGCGATTTCGGAAATGCGGTATGAAAGTTATTGCCGAATGTTTGAAGAGCAGATCGACTAGCGCGTAGGGTGGGCCGTGCCCACCATGTCGTTGCCATTCAAACGGCGGTGGGCACCGCCCACCCTACCGGATGCGTTCGAGCGATAAATCAATCGCCGTTGCCGAATGGGTTAGCGCACCGACGGAAATGTAATCCACGCCCGTCTTGGCAATGTCGGCGACTGTATCAAGATTCACGCCGCCGGATGCTTCCAATTTCACCTTGTCCTGAAGGTTCAACGACGCCCGCAGCGCAACGGCTTCTCGCGAATCGGCCAGCGAAAAATTGTCCAACAAGATCACATCCACACCCACGACGTTGAACAGCTGGCGGACCTGGTCAAGCGTGTCGGCTTCCACTTCGATGAAATTGGGCGGCGGATCGATGCTCGCAACCCGGTTGAGCATGTCGAACACGACGGCTGACGTCTGCGATGTCGGTTGACTCGCGAGATGGTTGTCCTTGATCAAAACGGCATCGTGCAATCCCATGCGGTGATTCTGTCCCCCGCCGCAACGCACCGCGTACTTCTCAAGGTGTCGCCAACCCGGTGTCGTCTTTCGCGTATCGAGAATGATCGCGTTCGTCCCCCGCACCGCATCGACAAATCGACGCGTCTTCGTCGCAATACCGCTAAGTCGTTGGAGAAAATTCAGCAAGACGCGTTCGAGCGTCAGGATCGTATTCACCGGACCAGACAGTTCAACGAGCGATGTATGCTCCGCTCCGAACGCATGGCCATCCACACCACTCGGCTGCCACGACAACGAAACGTCCGATGCGTATTCCGCCACAATCGTTGCGGCGATCTCGCGTCCGGCGAACACGCCCGGCTCCTTGTTGATCAAACGAAACGTGCCGGTTCCTGGATCGCCAAGCAGGCTGCTGGTCAGGTCGCCACGGCCCAGGTCTTCTTCCTTGGACATTCGCGCGAGTGTTTTGGTTTGTTCGATCAGCGCATCGCGGTCGATTGGAATCAACGATCGGTCACTCATGAAAAACGCCTGCCCTTTCGTCCGGTGCTTTTGGGTCGAAGCGGCGCTGTGTCCACGTCAAGCGACGTTTCCGGAACCGTTTCGGTGGAATTGTCGGCTTTGATTTCTTCCATGCGGTCGCGAAGCTTCGCCGCACGCTCGAAATCAAGCTGCTCTGCGGCTTCGAGCATTTGAGCTTTCAGCATTTCGATGGCTTCGCTGCGATCCAACTGCGCCGCGGACTGTTTGACCGCTTCAGCCGCAACCTTTCGAGCGGAAAGCACCGTCTCCAGTCCGGAGCGCACTTCCTTGCGGATGGTTGTCGGGGTGATGCCGTGCTCTTCATTGTAGGCAAGCTGGATCGCGCGGCGGCGATTGGTTTCATCCATTGCCCGTTGCATGCTCGGCGTCACCTTGTCGGCGTAGAGAATCACTTCCGCGTTCACATTGCGGGCCGTCCGCCCAATCATCTGAATCAGCGACGACTCGCTTCGCAAAAACCCCTCTTTGTCCGCATCAAGAATCGCCACGAGCGAAACCTGCGGCAGGTCGAGCCCTTCGCGCAGCAGATTGACGCCAACGAGCGCGTCGAATTCACCTGCTTGCAGTGCTTTGAGAATCTTGACGCGATCAAGCGTATCGATCTCGCTGTGCAGATACTCCGCCCGCAACCCTTCACGCTTGAGATAATCTGACAAGTCCTCAGCCAGCCGCTTCGTCAGCGTCGTGATCAGCACGCTTTCCTTCGCCGCCGCCCGTTGCGCAACGCGCTGTATCAAATCGGGAACCTGTCCGCGCGCGGGCAACACTTCGATCGGCGGATCGATCAACCCGGTCGGACGAATCACCTGCTCGACGACTTCGCCCTTGCATTTTTCAAGCTCGTATGGGCCCGGTGTCGCCGACATGAACGTGACGTGATGCATTGACTCTTCGAATTCTTCAAAACGAAGCGGTCGATTGTCCATCGCCGACGGCAGACGAAAACCATGATCGACCAACACCTGCTTGCGACTTCGATCGCCGGCAAACATCGCCCGAATCTGCGGGATGGTGACGTGCGACTCATCGATGATGAGGTGAAAATCATCCGGGAAATAGTTGATGAGCGTGGACGGCTTCGCACCAGGCGGAGCCCCGGTCAGATGTCGCGAGTAATTCTCGATCCCGCTGCAATACCCAACCTCTTTGATCATCTCCATGTCGTACTTTGTTCGAGCCGCGAGCCTTTGGGCTTCGAGCAGCTTGCCCTTTTGTCGAAGTTCGATCAGCCGCTGATCCAATTCAGCCGAGATCGATGCGATCGCCGTTTCGATCCGGTCTTCGGGCATGACATAATGGACGGCAGGGAAGATGAAAATCCGATCTTCGTTGGCCAACACCTCGCCCGATGTCGGGTTGATCAGGTCCAGGCGATCGACCTCGTCGCCGAACATCTCGATGCGATACGCGAACTGTTCGTACGCCGGATAGACTTCGACAACGTCGCCGCGCACTCGAAAGGTCGCCCGCTTGAGGTCGGTGTTGTTGCGGGCGTATTGCAGATCGACGAACCGCCGAAGGAGTTTGTCGCGTTCGATTTCCTCACCGACGGCCAGCGACAGCATGCTGGCTTTGTAGTCTTCGGGCGAGCCCAAACCGAAGATGCACGACACGCTCGCGACGATGATGACGTCTTTTCGCGACGACAGCGAACTCGTGGTCCGCAGGCGCAAGCGGTCGAGATCGTCGTTGCGCGACGCATCCTTCTCGATGTAGATGTCGCGCTGGGGGATGTAGGCTTCCGGCTGATAGTAGTCGTAATAGCTGACGAAGTATTCGACCGCGTTGTGCGGAAAGAGCTCGCGGAATTCTTCATAGAGCTGTGCGGCCAGCGTCTTGTTGTGCGAGATAACAAGCGTCGGTTTTTTCAATCGCTCGATGACGTTGGCGACGGTGAACGTTTTTCCAGAACCGGTGACGCCCATCAGACAGGCGTAACCGGCATTGTCATTGTAGGCGCGGACCAGCTTTTCGATGGCCTGGGGTTGATCGCCAGCCGGTGAAAATTCGCTCGTGAGTTTGAATTCCTGGGTCATCGAATCATGCCTGAAGGTTCATTCAAAATTGTCGCAAGGCAGTATATCGATGCCGGCTGAATCGGTCCAAGGCAGGGAAAAACCACATACCAGCAAGCTGAGGAAGTCCGACCGGCCGTATTGAGCGGCTCCTCGGACGCCATGCACCGCGATTTGCCCGTGCCGCCAAACCCGACCACCGATTGCGCCGATATAGTAGCATGGTCTGATCCGAACACGGTCGTCGACTGCTGGCGATGGCTTCAGTGAAAGTCCTGATTTGTCTTCTGCGGAGTTTGGGTTTAAGTTCCAACGAAGCAAAGGACAATCGAACGGACTTGACTTAAATCTGACCGAGGCAAGAATTGAAGCCCTCAATCAGGACCACAGTCAAGCAACGTGCAGAATACTTGGAAAGGAATCTGATCGTGAAACGAATGACGAAACAATTCAGGCTTCTGGGCATCATCACGATGTGCGGTATGATCTTGACGAGTTCAGTCGGCTGCGTCTCGGGACGGACGTACAAAGACATCGTTGAAACGTCGGTCAAGACGGTCGCAGCCACCCTGCTTGATCTCATCATCATCGACAATCTCGAAGCCCGGGCCAACGGCAACTAGCGACCGGTACGCGAAACAAATAGACAAAGAGGCGAGCCATCGTGTTGATGACTCGCCTCTCTTTTTGTTTGCATAGTCAATCAAGTTGGGGGATGTCAATCCAGACTTAGCATGGCCTCCGTCATCCCTTTGCAGGACGGGGGCTCGTCTTGACCAGGATTGGCATCGCTTTCTTCTGGATTCCCGCTTGCGCGGGAATGACAGCGATGTCGCGTCGCGACGTCAGAACTCAAAGCGTTCTAGTTCTGATCGTCTTCCTCGACAAGCCAGAGCTGGCGCGGAGCACGCAACTGCGTATCCGTCCCGTCAAGCGTACGATCCGGCCCCAGGGTTCCGGACTTTGTGGCAATGTCGTCGTACGAATAGATGGCGCTGTTTTCGCGGTCAGCCACCAGTCCCGTACCATTTTTGGTCACCACGATTCCCTGCAGGTCCGTCAGTGCAATGTTGACCGTCAGGGTGGTCGGCGTCACTGTTTCGTCAACGATGGTCGAGACATTCGGAACAATCTTGATCGTATCGGTCGCGTCGACGATGTAGAGATTGTCCTCGTCATCAACGAAAATGTCCTCATGCTTTTCCCAGTCATTGCTGTTGAGACGCTGGGCAAACGGCGTTTCACCGCTGGCAGCACCGGGATTCGTAAAGACGAGGACTCGATTGCGATTCACGGTGATATCCCCCATGCCGTCACTGACAAACAGGTCGCCATTCGGCGCGATGAACAGTGAATCCACGGTGAATAGCGTCGGATCGAACGGGGCGCGGTCCGGCGGGCCAAACATGCGATTGGGCGGAACGTCCATATCAAATTCGTTCGCGGAAACATCATCGAACACGAGGATTCCATCCTGGGCCATGACATTGCCGACAAAGAGTCGATCGTTGACGGCGTCATAGGCCATCGCGATCGGCGACTCCAGACCGGTGTTGTTGCCTTCAACCACCAGACTCGCGGTTGTGTTGTCATCCAGCGTTGTGGAATCGTTGTACCCGACGATGCCGCCGTTCTGCCGACTAACAATCAGGCGACCCGATTCCGTCACGACGATTGAACGCGGTTGAAAGAGCGACGTCGCAGCGCCGGCATTAAGCTTTCCATCCGGGACAATCTCGCCGTTGAGTGATTCCGCACCGGTGTAGAATGTGACAGACGGACCAGCATTGTTGACGACGAACAGCATCGAGTTGTCGACATCACCGCCATTGTCACCCCCGTTGGAGTTCATGTCGCCGCCACCGCCGTCATTGCCGCCGTTATCGCCGCCGTTATCGCCTCCGTTGTCTCCCCCATTGTCACCTCCGTTGTCTCCACCTCCATTGTCACCGCCACCGCCCATCGGTGTGCAGCCCAGCCCGCCCGCCAACCCCATTGCGAGCAACAGCGTAAGAAATCGTGTCTTCGACAAAAGCATGTTGTGTCTCCTGATAGGTCGCACTCATTGCGACCTGCCCCAAATCCATACGGACCGCCCATCGGTCCCATGGTTCATTCGCGCTAAACCAACAACTTGAATTTGAATTGGTGAATCGGCCCTTATTTACAGCACAAACCAACCGCGCAGATTCGACGCGGTTCAATCATTTGAATCTTAAGCAGAATCATGGCGCAGGCGATTCGCAGTCCATCTGACGCGGGGCGCATGCGCAGAGACGCCTGTATTACTCCTGGGGGACTTGAACGTTGGTTGAGAAAACGCTCAGAAAACCGTTGTTCACAACCAGATCGCAAATCGTCGGGGGGCTGACTTCGGTGAAGTAGACTCGGCGCTCGCCGTCCTCAGTGCCAAAGCGTGCACGGAACGGGCTGTTGCCAAAAATCAGACTCGTGCCCTCGACGCGCCAGTTGGCGATGCGGGTTCCGTCAGCCAACCATACCAACTCGTTGGTCGACGTATCGAACTGCATCAGCTCACCGTCGACGTCGCGGACTTCGGTGGTGGAAAAATCACTGTCGGGGTCTTCGAACTTCGCCAGATTTGCGTCAACGTCATCACCGCCATCGTCCATGCCCGGGCCATTCGTGTTTACATCTTCACCATTGGAGTTCATGTCCGCACCGTTGGTATTCATATCCTGCGGACCGCCATCGTCACCGCCATTGTTCCCATCGGGAACCTGCGTTACGCAACCGGTCGCAAGTGACATCACCGCCAACAACATGAACAACAAGCCAAACCTGCGCATGAACCGATCCTCCAGTGATCCCCATCAGCCGCCAGTGCATGCCACCCCGGATGCACTTGGCTGTGGGCAACATGAGTAACGTTGTTCGCGGTTGTTGGCAACTTTGCTGTTGGATTTGATGGATAATGGGCGAGAATCGCGAGTTCTCCACCCGGCGCGCAGGGATTCCGTTGACTGTTGGTTTACGCCCCAGGTTGGGCCTGCTAGGGACTTGGGCAACTGGTTTGGCCGCAATCCGTCCCGATTCCTTCAAACGTACCCGATGCCCCGTTGCAATTGGATTCACTCAGATCGAGGCAGAATCCATTCGGCAAACAGCACGCGCCTTCACATGCGTCCGCCGTACAGGTTGTTTCGTCGCCACGATAAACGCCAGCGTCAGCCGCACACAGGATCGGCGATTCTTCAACGCACGTCCCGTTCGGCAAACAACACGCACCGGTGATCGAGCCGGTAAAGAGCAATTGGAACTCAGCCGCATCCGCAAGATCGACGTCACCGTCTCCGTCAAGATCGACGCACTCGCAACCGCCCGTCGCCGACAGGTCCGGCCCGGCGATGCAGGCGTTCACTTCGGCGTAGTCTTCCAGATCCACATCCGCGTCGCCATCACGATCAGCCGACGCAACGACATTCACGTCGAACGTCTGCGTCCCATT
Organism: Phycisphaerales bacterium UBA1845; assembly: GCA_002338715.1. Lineage (GTDB taxonomy): Bacteria > Planctomycetota > Phycisphaerae > UBA1845 > UBA1845 > UBA1845. The sequence continues at coordinate 76,325 of DDIR01000069.1, forward strand.
GCCCATGGCGTTGGTCGCGCGAATCGTCACGGAGTAAGGACCGCCGATCTGTGGGTCATTCCAATGCACCTGCCCGGTGTTGAAATCGATGGACATGCCGCCCGGTCCGAAGTCCAACGACCAGTTGATGATCGGGTCCATGCACGCCGGGTTGGAAATCGCCGGAATCGGTCCGTCAAACGGCACGCCACAATGCGCCGTCTGCGTTGCAACCGAAAGGACATCCGGCTCGGCTGACGACACACCGAGAAACAGCGACTGCGTCGATGAGCCAGCGCTGTTGGTCGCCCTCAGGAAAATGACGTAAGGAAACTCCGACCGAATCGGATCGGGCCATGACACCACGCCCGTCGACGGGTTAATGGTCATGCCCGGCTGGGGATTGTCGATGCTCCAGGTTAGGGCGGCCATGTTGAGCGGGTGAGTTACTACGGGCGTCGGTCCGGTGTAAGGCGTACCGCACGCCGTCGATTCCTGCGGAATGTTGTTGATGACCGGAACGAGTTGATTGATGGTCAGCAGATCGCAATACGACAACGCATTGTTGTCTTCATAGACTTCTGCAATTTCATTCTGCCGGTCGAGAATCGTCCCGACGATGTAATCGCCAGCCGGCAGGTCTTCCGGCATGTCCACGTCAACATCGAACTCGAAGGCATCCTGGAAAGGAATATCCCAAAGCAGTTCGCCGAGGAACATGTCTGAGTCTTCAATCATCTGATCGTCCGACAGGTAGAAACCTTGCGCGACCATGAATTCATTCGTCGAGCCGAGGTTTTCGATCACGCTGCGAACGGTCAGGGTATCACCGGGATAGACGGCGGACGGCGTAAAGAACGAAGGGACCGCTTTTCCAAGCGTAGTGCTGCTCGTAAATGCAGCGGTCGCCAAGTCCACATGCGGCGGTTCGGACGGCCCCGCGTGCGGATAAAGGAATCGAAGTCCGCTTTGATCGTCGGCATGAAGTTCGACGATGTTCTCCTGTCCAGTTGCCCCACCACTGGGATAACGCGGGTTCATCGTGGCGATAAACCACGGTGTGCCGGGCGATTCATCACCGATGGGATCGTGTCCCAAACCGAGGGCGTGTCCCAATTCATGGACGGCCACCAACAGAAAAGAAAATCCGTTGATCGGAGTCGGCTGCGCCACCATGTCGCATGGCGGATTGTCGATGAAGTACCAGCCGATTCCCTCAGGTACATCGCTGAACACCATGTCCATGTCGAACCAGACGCTGCCCTGATTGACGAGGAACGTCACGCCAAGCACGCCCGGATCAAGTTCGCTAGCCGACACTGCCGCCGTGTCGTTGAATCCATCGAAATTGTCGATCGGAAAATCCTGATCGGCATGAATGTACTGGTATTCAAAGTCGGCGGCTGGCACAAGGTTCCACAATCCCATCGAAGCGAGATAGTGAATGTCAGGACCGGAATCGATCGGGAACGTGGAAGGCGAAAGATAGCGGACGCTCAATCCGCCCTGCCAGACGACGTTGATCCCGCCCACCTGGAAGTAGCTGAATCCGTCAGCGCGGTGCCCAGCCACGAAGCAGCATGCCATGGCCAACACCAGGGTTAATGATCGACAGGTGTATTTGAAAGAAGGGTCGCGTTTCATCGTGACACCTCCTTCTTCGATTCGACTTTGCGCGGATCTGCACCAGCTTGTGCGGGTCTTGGCAACTCGCGGTGCGGCGAGTCGCCGCCATTGTCCGTGGATCGGGCCATTGGCGATTGCTTTAGAGTAACCGGACTCAAATCCGCCCGAACCGGCGTGCCCGCGGGACGATCCATCGAATGCTTGCGACTGGCTGCAAGGACCGGAGTCAACGTGTCGACGAATTCCGTCAATCGCATGGCTTTGATCGAGGAACTTTCGCGAGCGGCGACTGCTCTCACATGAGCACCGTTTTCAGCGACCAGATGCTCAGCGGCATGTCGCTGGGCTTTTCCGTCGAGCACAAAGTGTCCGGACTCATCGAAACCCGTAACCGATCGACCGGCAGCATTGTAAACCCGCTCAACCCCGTCGCCATCTTCAACGATACGCAGCGCCCCGCGATAGATACCGACAACCGGATAGGTCTTGTAGGTCGGGAGCAACATCAGCACCCACTTGTCACCGACGGCAAATTCCGGCGCACAACAAACGCGCATCTGAAATTCGCCAACGGATCCGCCGGGAACAGTCAGTGTGAACTTATTGTCTTGGAGTGTTCGGTCACCCTTAAGAAGCGATACGCCTTCAAAGGTCACCAGCGATTCAATCCGCCGCGGATTCTCTCGCCATTGCGACGTCACGTTCGCAACCGTTCCGACAATCACTTCACCCGAATGGTCAGCGAGTTGCTCGATACTCATCGGTACAACCTGTGACGCGAACGCCCGCACCACCGTCACCGACAGCAAACCGACCACCAGTAATGTACGCATAGCACGCATAACGCAGATTCCAGTTGACATCGCCCGATCTCATCATGATATCAGCCGCCTCCGCGCCAATCAAGGAATCGCGCTCGTTATCAGAACCCGGCAAGGCGCTTGAGCCGCCGCCCAACCACCACATTTGCACGTATTGCAACTTCCCGCCTTGAAATCGGCGCAAGCTTCACCGTGCATCGGAAACAATCGCGCGCCGGCATGCGCTCGTTTTCGGACTCTGTTTCGAAAGGCGGATTCCCGAGATTGGTCGGGGATCTTGCTGCACGTGCGCGACAGCTGATCGCCCAGAAACACCGTTTTCAATTGCAGCAATGCGATTTGGAGCGTTCTGCACGAATCGCGTGGACGAATTGCCGATAATAAACGGAATCACCGTGCATCTGGCGCGGTTTCGTTTTTGACCAACACATCGCACCATTGAACAGGCTGATCAGCCCTTGGGAATACAACCGATGCCAGCGACCCAGATTGAATCCAATCCATCGCAAGCCCAGTCGTCATCGCGCCTGCAGCGCTTTCTGAATTGCTATTGGCTGCGGCCGGAGAATGCCTTTTGGATGAGCCTGCGAAGTCAGGCGCTCGAATCGCATCCAATCAAGGGACCGAGCATCGACCTGAGTTGCGGAGACGGCGTGTTCAGTTTTCTTCACGCCGGTGGTGATTTCTCCAGCGAGTACGATGTCTTTATGGAGGTCGGGAATCTGGATGAAGTCCGCGATGCCTTTGCGGACATGTTCGATCACACCAACGTCGGTTACGAACCCATGGTCACGTTGCGCCCAGACCGAAAGTTTGAAGTCGGGACCGATCTTAAACCCAACATGTTGCTGAAAGCGTGCCGGCTTGATTTTTACGAATGCCTCGTCGAGCACGATCACAACCACGTGATGCCTTTTGAAAACGGAGCATTCCAGACCGTTCACTGCAACTCCGCCTACTGGGTCCAGAATATCGACCAGTTCATGAGCGAACTGCGTCGCATCACGCGAAAAGATGGACGGATCCTGCTCTCCGTCAAGCTCGATTCAATGCGTGACTACACCCTCAATGCCCATCGCGACAAGTTCGGTCAGCGCTGGCTTGACATCATTGGCCGTGGCCGGATCGAATCATGGCCAAGCCTGACCAACGATGAAACTTGGAAGCAGCGGTTTAAGGCAGCAAACCTGGACATCGTCTCGCGCACCCCGTTCATTACCGCCACCCATGCGCACATCTGGGATGTCGGTCTGCGTCCCATCGCCCCGCTGCTCGTGAGGATGGCCAACGCCCTGGACGAACACACCCGGCAGGAAATAAAGTCAGATTGGATCGATTTGCTCTCCGAGCTGCTCCAGCCCATCCACAATGCGAACTTCAATATCGCACCGCATAAGCAGGAACCGGCGGAAATTCTCTACGAATTGACGCCGGCATAGAGCTTTCAGCCGACTGATGGGCGATATGCGCCTGCACTGCAACGCGGCAGGTGGCCGATATCCTGACCGGTGGCGGTGCGCACGCACGGTGCATGTGCAAGACCCCATCGAACGATCAAGAACTCGGTACAGTCGGAACCTCCAATGATGCACCCGCACGGAATCATGTTTCATCATTTTCACGGCGGCGATCATGCGCCCAGCCAGGGATCGATCGACGCGCACGCCCTCCGGAACTTGATCCGGCATGTCGGTGTCGAACGAATCGTCCGTGCCGACGAGTGGCTCCAACGCGCCGAAAGCGACAGCCTCGAACCGCAGGACATTTGCCTGACTTTCGACGACGCCCTGCGTTGCCAACTCGATGTCGCCCGCCCGGTCCTGGAAGAATTCAACTTGACGGGTTTCTGGTTTGTTCATACGTCGATGCTCGAAGGCGAATTCTCTCGGCTGGAAGTCTACCGACAGTTTCGCGAGACGTGCTTCGACTCGTTGATCCAGTTCTACAGCGCATTTGAAGAACAAGCCCGCAACACCGTTGGGTGCCAGACCGTTTCCAACGCTCTCGATCGACTCGACATCGGAACGTACCTGGCTGAGTACCCGTTCTACACGCCAGCCGACCGGCGCTTCCGCTTCATTCGCAACCAGATACTCGGCGAAGATCGTTACACAAAAATCATGGATGAGATGATCGTGCTGTTTGGACAGTCGATCGAAACACTGGCGAAGAATCTGTGGATCGATGCGACGGACATCTGCAATCTGTCTGAAACCGGGCATGTCATCGGTCTGCATTCGCACACGCATCCGGTGGCGATCGGTGAACTTCCGCCCGATCGTCAAAAGTGGGAATACAAAACCAACGCGCAGAAGCTTGAAAAAATACTTGGCGAAATGCCAAGGATCATGGCCCACCCGTGCAATTCGTATACTGCCAAGACGCTGGAGGTGTTGCGCGAGTTGGGAATTCAATTCGGATTTCGCGCCAACATGGTCGAGGGCCACTGGTCGAAGCTGGAGTGTCCGCGGGAAGATCACAGTAACATCATCAGGGAAATGAACGCATGCGAATCACCGTCTTCACCGGCAACCAGCCTCGTCACGTCGCGTTGATCGAAGCGCTGGCCGGCGTTGCCGACGAGGTCTATGCGATTCAGGAATGCACGACGATCTTCCCCGGCCAAGTGGACGATTTCTTCCGCAAGTCGGACACGATGCAGACTTATTTTCGCCGTGTGCAGTCGGCGGAGCAGTTGGTTTTCGGTCAACCGAGATTTATGCCCGCCCACGCGAGGCAGTTGGCGCTTCGAATGGGCGACTTGTCACAGACATCGCCAAGCGTGTTGGCCCCGGCGCTTCGGTCGGATGTTTATGTGGTGTTCGGGGCGAGTTACATCAAAGGCCCGTTGTGCGATCACCTGTTGGCCCATCATGCTGTGAACATCCACATGGGTGTTTCACCCTACTATCGAGGCAGTTCGACGAATTTCTGGGCGATGTACGACAACGCGCCGCAATACGTTGGCGCGACGATTCATCGGTTGACGGCGGGCTTGGATTCCGGACCGATCATCTGCCATTCGTTTCCTCGTGCGGAGTCGGCTGACCCGTTTGTCGTCGGCATGCGAGCCGTGCAGTCGGCCCATCGAGCGGTGGTTGGCATGTTGCAGTCGGGCGAGTTGCTCCGTGTTGAACCGGTTGCGCAGGACCGTTCCCTCGAACGCCGCTATTCTCGCAACGCGGACTTTACGGATGAGGTGGCGGCAGAGTATCTCGCCCGAACGCCGACGGCGGCTGACATGGAAAAGATGCTAAATGAGCGAACGTTCGACGACATGGTTCGTCCGTTCGTGGCGTAGTGATTCAAGAAAGTGCGGATGTGAAAGTAGAATCGCATCGAACATTGTTCGCGATACTCGCCCGCGGCGGAAGCAAACGCCTGCCGGGTAAAAATCTGCTCGAAGTCGGCGGCGTTTCGCTGTTGGGTCGAGCGATTCAGTGCGCCCGCGCATGTGCCAGTCGATTGACAAACGATTGCACCATTGTCGTCAGCACGGACGACGACATGATCGCCACCGAAGCCCGACGATGGGGAGCCGAGGTGCCATTTACGCGTTCGGCTGAACTCGCCAGCGATGCAGCCACCTCCGTGGAAACGCTCCGTCACATGATCGATTGGTACGCAGATCACGGTGACTCGTTTTCCGAAGTCGTCTTGCTTCAACCGACATCGCCATTTCGTCTGACGGGCGATGTATTGCGTTGTATTCATCAATTCCGCAAGAACCCAAATGCCACGTGCGTCACGGTCGCATACAATCCCAATGCAGAAAAGGCATGGCAATTTGAACTGCGCGACGGAATGCTATTCACGCCAGTCGCCGCAACCGTCCAGTCGAACGAAGATTCAACCGTTGCATTAAACGGTGCGGTGTATGTCAGTTCGCCGCGATGGATTCAAGAAAACGAAAGCCTGTGCCAATCCAGTCGCTCAGTGGGCATCGTTATGCCCGCTCGGCGGTCCATCGACATCGACGTTGCAGAAGACCTCGACCGCGCCAACCAACACCATGCAAATTCCATCCCATGGTCAGGTGATCGCTGCTTCGTGATCGCAGAAGCCGGCGTCAATCACAACGGCTGCATCGAAACCGCGCGAAAACTCGTCGAAGAAGCCGCCCGTTGCGGTGCGGACGCCATCAAATTCCAGACATTTTCAGCCGAGCGGTTGGCCACCCGCGACGCACCCAAAGCCGAATACCAGAAACGCAACGCCCAGCCGGACGAAACGCAGTTCGATATGCTCAAGCGTTTGGAGCTTTCACCCGACGATCACCGCGCGTTGATCGAGCATTGCCAGGCGAACCACATCCGCTTTTTGTCGTCGGCGTTTTCCAACGAAGACATCGACTTGCTTGACGCACTGGACGTCTCCGCGATCAAACTTGGAAGCGCCGAGATCACCAACCACCCGATGTTGGCCCATGCAGCCGGTACGCTTCGCCCGATCATCCTTTCGACCGGATGCAGTTGGTTGGAAGAAGTCGAAGACGCTGTTCGCGTCCTGCGTGAAAACGGAAGCAGCGATCTTGCTTTGCTTCATTGCGTCAGTGCATACCCTGCCGCCTGCAAAGACGCCAACCTGCGTGCGATGACGACTTTGGCGAAAGCGACAAATCTGCCGATCGGATTCAGCGACCACACAGAAGGAATCGCGCTCGCAGGGGCGGCTGTCGCGATGGGAGCGCGAATCATCGAAAAGCATTTCACGCTCGACAGGAACGCCGAAGGACCAGACCACCGCGCATCACTGGAACCGTTAGAACTGAAAGCCATGATTGAATCGATCCGTGTTATTGAATCGGCGATGGGTGACGGCACCAAGCGTCCCGTCCATTCGGAGTTGAACACGCGGCAAGTCGCCCGCCGAAGCCTGGTGGCTGCTCAGGATCTCGCGGTCGGCACAGTTTTGGAATCAAAGCACCTCACCGCTAGGCGGCCCGGGACAGCAATTCCGCCCTCCGAGCTAAAGCGGATACTGGGACAGATTATCGTAAAGAATGTTCGGTCGGACGAACTTCTGACCTGGAATCATGTAGCCCCGGCGGAGATACCGCGGTGAGACGCATAGCATTGGTAACGACATCACGCAGTGAATGGGGCATCCAGCGACCGATTGTGGCGGCATTGCAAGACCGCGATGACGTTGAATTGAGCATCGTCGCGGGCGGCATGCATTTGTCCACTGCATTCGGACTCACTGTCGCAGACATTCAAGCCGACGGATTTGGCGTGGCGGCCGGTCTGTCGTACCTCGCGCCAGGTGATACTCCGTTTGATATCGCACAGTCGATAAGCCAAGGCGTGACTGCATTCGCACGGTGTTTTGCGGGTGCACGCCCTGATATTGTTACCGTGCTGGGTGATCGTTTCGATATGTTTCCCGCGGTCATTGCGGCCCTTCCACTGTCCATCCCGGTCGCGCACATTCATGGTGGCGAGCGAACCGAAGGATCGATTGATGAAAGCATTCGCCACGCCATCACCAAACTGAGCCACATTCATTTCACGTCGACGTGCGAGTATGCAAACCGCGTCATCCAGATGGGCGAGCTGCCCGAGAACGTTCATTGTGTCGGCGCACCCGGGCTGGACGACATTGCTTCGCATACGCCCATCGACACCGAGACGCTTCGCGAAACATACGGCTTTCAACTGGGGCACACCAACGTGCTTGTCGTCTACCATCCCGAGACGCGAACAACTGCCGATCAGACGCCAGCCGAGTCGATGGCGACACTCCTCGATGCCGTCAAATGTTCCATGGACAACAATGCTAATTTCGTCATCGTCTCGCCCAATGCCGACTCCGGGCACATCGGCATCGACCAGACAATTCAATCATTCTGCGAACATCACCCTCGGGCCCGGCAGTTTCAGTCCATTCCAAGGCAAGCATTTTTGACGTTGATGGATACCGCGACGCTAATGATCGGCAACAGTTCTGCCGGCATTATTGAAGCGCCGAGTTTTAAGACACCGGCTGTGAATGTGGGAACGCGGCAGGACGGACGCGTCAGGGCGGCCAACGTGATCGACACCGAGCCGGAATACGCCGCGATCTGCGACGCCATCCAACACGCTCAATCCGCCAAGTTTGCCGCGACGCTAAATGACCTTGTAAACCCATACGGCGACGGGCAGAGCGCCAAACGTATCGCAGAAATCCTCGCAACAACGCCGATCACGCCGCAACTGCTGGCCAAGCGATTTTACGATCAGCCGGACTGCTCACCCCAAAGTTTAGCTAATTCAACCAGTACGCGAACTGCCGATTCCATCTCTTCAAGACACGCCCATTCTTTCGGCGAATGATAATCGTGCATGCCGGTTGAAAGATTTGGCGTGGGCAATCCCATCTCGGTCAACCTCGAGCCATCGGTTCCACCGCGAACAAGCGAACTTTTCGGTTCAATGCCAGCCCGTGTCATCGCCTGACGTGCAAGATCGACAGCCCGCGGTTCTTTGGCGATGCCAGCCGCCATGTTGCGATACTGCTCCTTGATCACGACGCTGATCTGCGCTTTCGGATACTCGTCGAGCAGTTCGTTGGCGATCGAATGCAACAAGTCGCGGTACTCGGTCAACTTGCCGTCGTCAAAATCTCGCAACAAAATGCGAATTTTCGATTCGGCCACCCCGCCTTCAAACACATACGGATGTAGGAAACCTTCGCGCCCTTCCGTTACCGATGGGTCCAGTCGGTCGGCTGGCATCCGACGAACAAACTCCGATGCGATGCGTATGGCGTTGACCATTTTGCCCTTGGCATAACCCGGATGCGTGTTGACCCCGGTCACCGTGACCGTCGCGAGGTCGGCTGAAAACGTTTCAAACTCAACGTAACCCTGCCCTTCACCATCGAGTGTATAACCGACCACCGCGCCGAGTTTTTTCAACTCAACGTGATCGACGCCATGACCAATCTCTTCGTCACAGGTAAAGCAAATGCGAATGTCGCCGCGTTTGATTTCACCGTGATTCATTAGGTACTGCGCCGCATCCATGATGACAGCCACCCCGGCTTTGTCGTCCGCGCCAAGAAGCGTGGTGCCGTCTGTCGTGATGATCGTCTTCCCCTTCAGCTCCGCGAGGTCCTCATTTTCAGTCGGACGAATCACGCGCGAAGGGCAGCCGGGAAGAACGATGTCCTTACCATCGTAGTTTTCGTGCACGACCGGCTTGACGTTTCGACCGGTGAACTCGGGCGAGGTATCAACGTGGGCGATCCAGGCAATCACCGGGGCGTCGGGCATGTTGCCGGGGATCGTGCCCATGACGATTCCGTATTCGTCCATCGACACATCCTTGATGCCCAAAGCCTCAAGCTCGCCCTTGAGCAATTTCCCCATTTCGAGCTGCCCTGGCGAACTGGGGTAATTTGACGTGCCTTCAACTGCTCCGCTTTCGATTTTGACGTACCGGCAAAACCGGTCGAGAAGTGAATCCATCGGTGGTCCTCCCTGGGGGTCTGTTCAAACCAAGCCTCGAATCCTAAGACATGCGCGACCCCTCCGAAAGTGGGCTTGAGCGGGCTCCGCGGATTGATCGCCTCAGGATCAAGAACGGCAGACGCCGAGCCTCCCGATGGTCAAGAAGGTCCCCCGCATTCTGCTTGACAGGCGGGCACCTGGGCCTATACTCCGATTGGCGGGACGAATTGTCCGCTAAGTATTTGTAATCAAACAGTTAACAACCGAAAGCCGCAACCGTGCGGGCAACATTTGAAAGCGTGCGGGATGCTGGGCGGTGATCGGCAGGTAAGGAATTTGTTTGCAGCGAGGGTTAGCAAACTCTCACAGCGATTTTGCCACTAAAGAAGTTGTCGTACGAGAAAGTTGGTCGTTCGAGATTCTAAACGCTCTTGACCACGAGTGAGCATCGTCGGTTGCCGGTTTCAATGTTTGGGCAAGCGGATCGATGCCATCTGAAATCCATCGTGTAGCGAGTCGTCTGATCATGTTGTTGGTGTCCTGGTTCATCCTGAGTCTGGTGTTGGTGATGGGCGCATCGCGCTATGCGGCTGCCCAGTGGCCAGATCTCTTCCCGAATGGGGTTGCCGCGTATGCAATGCCCCTGCTCGGAATTACGAAACTGCAAACCTGTCCCGTTGCCCCAGGTGATGGTCGTGCAGGTCGGTTTCGCCGGACGCTGCGTTGTCCTTTGGAAGCAAACCGTCGATCCCTCAGGTATCTGCCGGCCTGCACCCCTCTACCCGTCAAACGAACCGGGTAGTGCGACCGATTCAGCAGTTTGAATCGATCAGGACAATCAATCGATCTCCACGCATGGATGGTCCGGGATCTCACCCTTTCTCCAAATCGCTGTAAGACCTCTCGGTTGAATTCGACCCCATCGTCGTCGGTGGTCGGTCAAGCCCCCCTCATTGCAAGCGACAGAGTCCCGCGAAGGTATCGTCGCGCTTCACTGCGAACGTTCGCGTAACAATTGTATCTCTAACTGGATGGACTTCAGATGCTCGCGATTATCAACACAGGGCTTATCGCGGCGTTCGATTCGCCCGACCTCGTATACGGTGGCATCATCGGCATCGTTCTCGCGATTGTCGGCGTGGTCATACGCAGCAAAATGAAAGCCGCGTCGCAACGTGCCGAAGCTGACAGCATCGTGCAGGACGCCCGCCGCGAAGCCGAAACGCTGCTGAAAGCCGCAGAGGTCGACGCCAAAGCCGAAGCCCTCAAACGGCAGGAAGAATTCGCCAAGGAAACCGCGATCGTCCGCGCCGAATTCAAAGAAACCGAAAAACGCCTCTCCAAACGCGAAGACAGCGTCGACAGCAAGCTCGACACTCTCGCCACCAAAGAACGCAACATCGAAGCCAACGAAAAGAAACTCGCCAAACGCGAGGAAGAAGTTTCCGCCAAGGAAGCCAGGCTCGACGAAGCCCTCGAACGCGAGCAAGCCGAACTCGTCCGCATCAGCAGCATGAGCGTCGACGAAGCCAAGCGCCGCCTCCTCGAAATCGTCAAGCACGATATCGAAAACGATGCGGCCCGCTTGATCGACCGCACCCTGACCGAGGCCAAAGAAGAAGCCGACGAAAAGGCCCGCGAAATCATCATCACCGCCATCCAGCGCTCGGCGGCTGAACATACCTCAGCCAGCACCGTCTCAACCGTCGATATCCCGTCGGATGAGATGAAAGGCCGCGTCATCGGTCGCGAAGGTCGTAACATCCGCGCATTCGAAAAAGCCACCGGTGTCGACGTCATCGTTGACGACACGCCTGGCGTGGTCATTGTCAGCGCGTTCGACCCGGTCCGCCGCGAAGTCGCCCGTCGGTCGTTGGAGCGACTTATTCAGGACGGCCGCATCCACCCGGGACGCATCGAAGAACTCGTTGAGGAGACGGCCAAGGATGTCGAAAAGGACGTGATGGCCGCCGGAAAAGCCGCAAGCGTCGAAGCCAATATCGGCGGGCTTCACAAACGCCAGATGGAGCTTCTGGGCCGTCTGTCATACCGCACCAGTTACGGTCAAAACGTCCTCCGCCACAGCATCGAAGTCGCGTTTCTTTGTCAGAACATGGCCGACGAACTCGGGCTCGATGGCCGCCTGGCCCGTCGTTGCGGTTTGCTGCACGACATCGGCAAAGCCATCGACCACGAACAGGAAGGCGGTCACCCGCTGGTAGGATACGAGTTCTGCAAACGCTACAATGAAAAGCCGGAAGTTCTCAACGCCATCTGGGGACACCACGGCGACGTCGAAGCCACCAGTCCATACACACCACTGGTCGCGGCTGCAGATGCGATTAGCGCATCGCGTCCCGGAGGTCGTCGCGAGTCGCTGGAACGGTACATCAAGCGACTCGAACAGCTTGAGTCTTTGGCGACGGAACAGCATGGCGTGCGACAGGCGTTTGCGATTCAAGCCGGTCGCGAAGTGCGTGTGATTGTCGATGCCAAAAAGGTCGACGACGCCCGCGCGTCAAAGATCGCCCACGACATCGCCAAGCGCATCGAAGAGGAAATGACCTATCCCGGAGAAGTACGGGTCACCGTGTTGCGCGAGATTCGCGCGGTGGGCATCGCCCGCTAGTCGATTCATTTGTCGCCGCTTCCTAAGAGTCGGCCTACAGAAAGCAGTCACCGTTTATGGGGATCAAGGTACTCTGCGCAGGCGATGTGGTTGGAAATCCTGGCCGAAAGGCAATCGCGCACGAACTACCGAAAATCACCAAAGAACGCGGCATTGATTGCGCCATTGTCAACGCAGAAAACATCTCATCCGGATCGGGCATCACGCCCACGCTATTTGAAAAACTGCTCAAATCAGGCGTCAACCTTGTGACACTCGGCGACCACATTTACCGTCGCCGCGAAATCATCGCGACCCTGGAAACCGCGCCGCAGATCGTCAAGCCAGCCAACCTGCCCCCCACCGCGCCGGGGCGGGAGTTCGCGATTCACGAAACCGAAAACGGTACGAAGGTCGCTGTCTTCTCCTTGCTTGGGCGTCTCTACATGAAGCCACAAGCCGACTGCCCATTCAAAGCCGCCGACCGAGTCCTCGCAAAAATTCCCAGCGAAGTGAAGATCATCGTCTGCGACATGCACGCGGAAGCCACCAGCGAAAAGGTCGCGATGGGCTGGCATCTCGATGGGCGCGTCAGCGTCATGTTCGGAACCCATACACACATCCCGACTGCCGACGAGCAGGTGCTGCCCGGTGGAACCGGATACATCACAGACCTCGGCATGACCGGTCCTTATGACGGTGTGCTCGGGCGCGACAAAGCCCGCGTCCTGCAATCGATGGTTCACGCCATCCCCGCACGGTTCGACGTCGCCACCGACAACATCAACGTCTGCGGCATCATCGCAACCGTCGACCCGAACAGCGGTCGCTGCGAACACATCGAACGCATCAAGCTGCCGCATCACGAACCGTAGGGCTTCTTCCCCAACGCCGGCCCCAGGTTCCGATAATCTCAGGATCATTCCCTATAGCTGCCGCCCCTATTTGGGGGTACTTTCTTTCTGCCAAGATCGAGTCCTCCTTTTCAGGTCAAGTCGCGCCCACTCTGTTTGAAATCAAAGCTCAAATTTCGTCAGTCAGGATTAATGCGCGCTTTACGCCACCAGATCCCACGCACGGAAAACGTGCGCCCGGAATCAGCCCGCGGTAAGGAGGAACGCGATGACAGCAGGAAAAGCACACACGGATGTTGAACAAATATTGTGGCGACGGTACTTGCGAAACCGCACCAAGACGGATCGAAACGCATTGGTCCAGCGCTATGTTCCGTTGGTGAATCGCCATGCAGGAAGGATGGCCCGCCGACTCCCGCCGCACATTTCATACGACGAAATCCGTTGCGCCGCGTTTGACGGACTGGTGCAGGCCATCGAAACCTACAACCCCAGCGGTGGCGCGACCTTTCCCACGTACTGCCGTCAACGACTCTTCGGCGCCGTCGTCGATTGGATGCGAACGATCGATACGCACGGGCGGGCGATTCGCACGTTCGAAAAGAAACGCGACCAGATCGCGCACCTTCTTCGCGTGGCCCACGAGCGTAGTCCCTTACCGCAGGAAATCGCAAACCGAATGGGCATGCCCGTCCCGAAGTTCGACCGCATGTCGCGCATTTCGTCAATGGGACAAGCGATTCCCTTCAGCACACTGGAATCATCGCGCGAACAAAACGCTGGCGAGCAGCGGGCGTTTTCCATTCCCGACCCACAAGCGGTCGACCCGGCCAACAACATTTCGCGATCGATGCTCGCCGCATACCTGGGCCGCGGTCTGTCAAAAAACGAAAAGGCCATTCTTGTGCTTTACTACTACGAGAACCTGACGATGTCGGAAATCGGCAGCGTGTTGTCACTGTCCGAATCGCGCGTCAGCCAGATTCACCAGGACGTGCTCGACCGTTTGCGCAAAAACGGAGGCAACAGACTTCGCGAAGAGTTGGCCGGTTAGGAAAATGCTTTACCGAAAGTCGACGTAGGGTGGGCCGTGCCCACCGCCGTTTGGCCGTACAACAACATGGAAGGCGCGGCCCACCCTAGGTGTTCAGACTTTCACGAGGTGCAACAGCTTGCCGATGACTTTGAGGTTTTCGCCCAGCGAGGGACGCGGTGCGCGGGCGGCATTGTGGCGAATCAGGATCGCCGTGATATCGTCACCTTCCTCGGCGCCACCTCGAAACTCGGCCAATCGGCTGCGAAGCGACGCGACAAACGATTCCTGATCGTCTACATCGATCTCCCCAACCAGTTTCAAGAGACCGGCCTGTCCAAGCTGTTTGCCATCGGCGTCCGCCGTTTCAGGAAGACCGTCGGTATAAAACAACACGAGATCATCGACTTCGAGTTTCACGGCATACTGGTAGAACTTCGTCTCAGAGATGATGCCCAACGGAAGATTGGCGGCAGACCCAGACGTTTCCGGTTCGTTCGGATTCAATTCGTGCCAGGTTTTCTTCGACGCCCGATAGAGCAGCGGTGGCGGATGACCAGCATTGCAGATGATCAGATCTTCGGACGGTGCGAAGTAAGTCGCCACGATCGCGGTCGCGAAATGCGTACCGTCGGCTTGGCGCAGAAAACTCCGATTGAGATGGCGGACGATGCGCGTCTGATTCGCACGATTGATGTAACGTCGCATGAAGTTTCGCAACTGGCTCGCGAGTTCGCCGACGCTGCCGCCATGACCGGAGACATCCGCGACCGCCAACCGCGTGATCTTGCTTCCCCCGCACACCGAAAGGTAATGAATGTCTCCGCCGGCTTCGTCTCCGCCATACGGTTTGCTGTAAATCCATGCATCGATACCGGGAACCGAAACCGCGCCGTCGTACGCCTTGTTGCCCCCCATGATCTCCATGCAGGTTAGCTTGCGCTTTTCGGCGACTTCGGGTTGCGGTTGACCTGAATTCATCGCAGCAGTCTCTTTTTGACTTTTTGTGGCATCAAAACTTCATGTGCCCGGCGCATCAAGGTTCGAGGGAAGTATGGGGCGAGGCGCACCAATCGGCAACCTTGAACCTGACAATTCAAATCCGGGTTCAATCCCGCGTCGTTTCTGTTCGCCGATCGCAACCAGTGGCAGCGGCAACTTTGCAGACACACTTCGGATAACTTCGCGGTTTTGTCAAATTATGTGGACCTGTCAATGGACTGAAGTGATCATTCATTGAATCCATCGCGTCAAGTGCATAAATTAATATGGGGGACGGTGTGTGGGTAGACAGCCGAATCATATGGGAACGACGATGTCATCGCGAGTGATACCGGAGCATTCAGGGGGAGTCTGTGCGCTGCTTCTGTCCGCGTTCCTTCTCGCGCTTTGCAGCAACGCCGCAAGCGTTTCTGCAATGCCGGCATCCCCCGCGCCCATTCAATTGACTCAACCCGACGGCACAACGATCACGTTGCGCATCTTCGGTTACCCCGAGTATCACTGGTTTGAAGACATGCAAGGCTTCACCGTGCTCCTCAAGAACAAAGAGTACGTTTACGCAAAGCGCAATGCCCGCGGTGAACTGACCGCCACCGACCTTCTGGTCGGAAAGTCGGATCCGGCGGCTGCGGGTCTTGCGCCAAAACTGCAACCCGATCACCGCGTGATCGAAGCAACCCGCGAGCGATTGCTCGGCGATCCACCGCCCTCGGTGTTGAGCAAATCGCGGGCAAAGTCAAACGCGGGCGCAACCGGTACGGTGAAAAATCTCGTCGTGCTTTGCAAGTTTGCAGACCACGACTTCGGCGTGCACACGCGTTCGCGCGAAGATTTCGATGTGCTATGGAATGCAGCCGGCGGTGATCCAACCCTCGCACCAACCGGCAGCGTTCGCGATTGCTTTCTCGAAAACTCGTATGGGCAACTCACCATCAACAGCACCGTCGCGGCATGGGTGACTTTACCGCACGAGGAAGCATACTACGCAGCCGGTTCAAATGGTCTTACACTCAACTATCCCAACAATGCCCAGGGAATGGTCAAGGATGCACTCGACGCCGTCGACCCGTTCATTGACTTCGCGGATTTTGACCTTGATCTCGATGGGCGCATTGACGCCATCAGCATCATCCATTCCGGGTACGGCGCAGAAACCGGTGGCGGCGGCGGAAACTGGATCTGGTCACATCGCTGGGCACTGTTTCAGATTCCCGGTACGGTCTGGTGGGTCAGCAACGATCTCAACAGCAACGGCGTCGCGGTTGATGTCTTCGACTACCACACCGAACCTGCATTGTGGGGTAGTTCCGGCAATGCGATCAGCCGCATTGGCGTTGCGGCCCACGAAACGGGTCACTTTTTTGGCCTTCCCGATTACTACGATATAGACGGCGGTGGGCAGGGCGCAGGATCGTGGGGCATGATGGCCAACGCGTGGGGATTCGATCAATC
Organism: Phycisphaerales bacterium UBA1845; assembly: GCA_002338715.1. Taxonomy (GTDB): domain Bacteria; phylum Planctomycetota; class Phycisphaerae; order UBA1845; family UBA1845; genus UBA1845. The sequence continues at coordinate 93,135 of DDIR01000069.1, forward strand.
GCAACTTCACCCGCCCCACTTTTCGGCTTATTCCAAAATGCAATTGGGGTGGCTTGATCCCATCGTCATCGATGAGCCGAATCGGTACACAGCGCCCAACGTTGAGTTCAATCCGGTCGTCTACCGCATCAACGCGGGTTACGCCCAATCTTCCGAAGAATTTCTGCTCATCGAAAACCGCCAACCCATCGGCATCGAAACGGCCATGCCGCAAGGTGGGCTCGCGATCTGGCACATCGACGAAGGCAAAGCACAAAACACCGACGAAGGCTACCCGGGACAACTCGGTTGGCCTCAGAACAACAGACACTACCGCATGGCGATTCTGCAAGCCGACGGCAATTACGATCTTGAGCGCGGGTTAAATCGTGGTGACGGAGGCGACGTCTATCATGGCGACGGTGTGAACCGCATCGATGAATCCACGGTCCCCAACACGGATTCCTATCAGTTCGGTCAGATTATTCCAACGGGCAACGTCATCGCCAACATCAGCACGTCGGGCCTGACGATGACATTCACCTATGGCGATTTGACGACTTGCGGAACGTCCAGCGAGTGCGGTGACGGTTTGTATTGCAACGGCGTCGAATCCTGCATTGATGGCTTGTGCTTGCCCCCCGGGTCACCGTGCGCCGCCAACGAGTTCTGCGCAGAAGACCTTGACACGTGCATGACCACCAAATTTGAAGACGACTTCGAAGATGGCAATACCAACGGCTGGGACCTTCGCGGCACCGGCAGCACAGCCACGCAAGGCGACTGGACCATTGGCGACCCGGTTGGCACACAAAGCAGCGGTGAACTTGCTCAGCCGGAAGACGCATTCGAAGGCGACAACTGTGCGTTCACCGCGCAAAACAGCAGCCTGGGCAATCAGGACGTTGACAACGGCATCGTGTACATGGTGACGCCGCCGATCGACATGGCCGGGCAATTGACGGCTAAGCTCGCATTCACGCGATGGTTTTACAATCGCGACATCGGCGAAGATGCTGGCGATTTCTTCGCGGCTGAAGTCAGCGACGACGGCGTCAACTGGCTGACGGTCGACTTCGTACCGTTCGACGAACCGGGTACGAACCAATGGACCGACGTATCGGTCAATATTCACGAATTTATCGATCTGACTAATTCCGTGCAGATTCGCTTCAGCGCCAGCGATGGTGTCGCGACGGGTCAGGGCAGCGTGATCGAAGCTGCGGTCGACAATGTCTTCGTCGCCGCTTCGACCAATTGCTTCGCCAACGCCGACTGCGATGACGGCGATGGGTGCAACGGTGAAGAGGTATGCAGCAACGGCGCCTGCCACGCAGGCATCCCGCTCGTCTGCGACGATGAAGATGCGTGCAACGGTGTCGAATTCTGCAGCAACGGTGTTTGCTTTGAAGGAACGCCCGTCGAATGCGATGATGGTGACGACTGCAACGGCATCGAATTCTGCAGCAATGGTGTTTGCTTCGAAGGTGTGCCGGTCGAGTGTGACGACGGCGACGATTGCAATGGCGTGGAGGTTTGTAGCAACGGTTTCTGCGTCGATGGCACTCCGATGAACTGCGACGACGGCCTGTTCTGCACCGGAGTCGAAAGCTGCTTCGATAGTGCCTGTGAGTCGAGCGGTGATCCTTGCACCAACCCGCTGTTGCCCGTTTGCGACGAAGACAACGACACCTGCGTCGAATGCCTGATCGACGACGATTGCCCGGTTGAAACGTTCTGCGCGAGCGACAACACCTGCATCGCATACGGTGACGGCGACTTCGATGCCGACGGTGACGTGGATATGTCCGACTACGCCATGTTCCAATTGTGCTTCGGTCAGTCCGCGACGCCCGATTGCGTGTCGGCCAACCTCACCGGCGACCACACCATTGACACCGAAGACCATGCCGCATTCGTCAGCCTGTTAACAGGCCCGCTTTAAGCCGGCGGCTCAATCCCTTTTTTCACTGTGCGCCGAAGGTCGATCTGGTCGATTCCCAGATATGCAGGGGTCTGCCCTGGGTTGCGGACTTCGACGTGGATCGGGAGTTTGAAGCATGCTATACGCAGCGGCAGTTTTCTGGATGTTTGTCGTCGTGCTCAGTGCTTCGGGCGTCTATTTCCTGTGGGCTGGCATGGTCAAGACCCGCATCGTCAACATCGTCCTCCTGCCCGGGACGCTGGCCGCTCAGCTGGGCCACGTACTCGGCATGCTCGTCACCGGCGGGACGGTTGAAGGCACATCGTTGATATCCGACGACGACTCCGCCAGCCCCAAACAAGGCGGCACCACCAAATCGCGCATCCCGGTGGTCGGCCCGCTGATTGTTGGCGTGCTGCCATTGCTGACGTGCGCCGGAGGAATCGCCCTGTCCACGATGGTGTTGGGCGGACCATCAGTGAATGACCTGGTAGCCGGCGAAGTCATCCGAAGCATCCCTGCCGGCGTACCGGCGTTCTGGGATTTGCTGCGCAACCTGATCGACCTGATGGAAAAAACGCTCAACGTCGCGATCTACGCCGGAGGTTCCAACTGGCGGGCGTGGCTCTTTATGTATCTGCTCATCTGCCTGACGGTGAGGATGGCCCCGCTGCCCGGAAACCTTCGCGGGGCGCTCGGCGCGATCGTCACGTTTGGCATCATCGGATTTGTCGTCGGATTGGTTTTCACGCCAGCCCAGGGCTACGTCGAACGCGGATGGAGCATGCTGAGCCTGACCGTCAGCACGCTGTTGCTGCTGCTCGTGATCAGCGCGGTGATTCGCGGCGCAGTGGATCTGGGTCGGGTGATTCTAAAACGCCCCGCCGCATAAGAGGGTTGCCTACAGAATCGGCAGCGACATCTCACCCACGCCAAAGTCGGTGTTTTCGCGCAGCACCTCGATGTTCGGATAGTCGTCCAACTCGGTGAACTCTTCGCAGAACCACGCCTTGATATCCGGGTCCAGAAGTGTCGCGCTTTTCGTGTTGGGCGTAAAGACGTTCACGCATCCGTAGGCAAACTGCTCGATGAGAATGTCGATGTCGCGGCGAACCATGTCCCGCGTCTGACCACGCACCCCCACCATCAAACAAATCGTATCGGTCAGTTTCGCGACGTCGGCTGGCTCGTCGAAGTACATCGCCTTGTTGAGCACGACGTTGCGCACGTGGTCGTCAAACGTCTCGACGCCCAGCTTGATGCGCGTCGGCACGCCAAAATACGCCCGCGTTTCGTCCCAGCGCTTTCGATACGACCAATACGACTCGCAGATGAATTCAGAAATCTCCAACCGATGCAGCAGTTCGCGCACCTGCTCCAAGACCGGTGGGGTCAACTCCTGAATGCTGCCGGAATTGATGATCTCCAAGCGTCCGAATTCGCCGGTGACTTTGGCCAACTCTTCATCGGCCACGCGCTGGATGTGCGCTTCGTCGGAGGTGTTGTCGTCGATGTAATCGCAAAACGTGCACTTACTCCACACGCAGGGCAAGCCCTTGAGCAGAACGATTTCGCGCGGAAGCTTATGGGTGATGACCGAATAACGCTGCATGCGTTTATTCTATCAATTCACCGCCGCGACGACAGCATCCGGAACGGGCTCATCGGTCAACGTCGGACCGGCTTTCTGCAACGCTTCGATGACGATCGACTGCGTTAGAATCGTGGGCAGCACGATCGGTTCGTCGGGCTTGCCGGCTGGGTAGACGATATTGAGGGGCACGCCGTCGCGTCCGAATCGCAGCAGATCTTCCGCAATGTCCGGGTTTGGATTGGTGTAATCCGCCCGCAGTGCGACGGTTTTTGAACTGTGGAATTGGCGGCGAACCGCATCGCTGTGGAGGACGACTTTCTTATTCGTCTGACACGTCGCGCACCATCGGGCTGTGTAATCGACATACACGGTGTACCCATCTTCGGCCAACTGTTCCGCACGCCCTTTTGCGTAGGGCTTCCAATCCAGTTGCGGCGGTTCGTAGAAAAATGCGAACACGGTTCCCGTACCAGCCACCGCAAACGCCAAAACGACCGTGCTGAACTTCCTAGCCGTTCCCCACATCGGATTGACGCGGCCATAAATCCAACAAGCCGCAGCCAACACACACAAAAACAGCAGCAGGAACACAACGTCATCCGCGCCGGTAAGTCCCGCATAAATCCAGATGAGCCAAACGACCGTGCCCATCAACAAGAAACCCATCAACTGCTTGAAGGTGTTCATCCAGGCGCCGGGACGCGGCAGATACTTGAGCCAACCCGGGTTGGCCGTCAGCAGCAGGTACGGCAGCGCCATGCCAAAACCGACAGCCGTAAACACAACCGCGACGACGAATACGGAATTCGTCAAAGCAAATGCAATCGCTGGACCAAGGAAGGGAGCCGTACACGGCGTCGCCAGCAACGTCGCCAACACGCCCTTCATAAACGCACCGCTAAGACCTTCGCGTTCCGTCGCGCCGGCCAGTTTTGTCGTCGCTGATCCGGGCAAGGAGATTTCAAAAACGCCGAAGAGGCTCAGCGCGAACGCAAACATGAGGGTGCTCATGCCGATGATGAACTTGGGCTGTTGAAAGAACGCACCCCAGCCGGCTTGTTCACCATAAAACTCGCGCAGACCAAGAATTCCACCAGCCAGCGCCCAAAACGAAATGATAATGCCGGCACAAAACATCAACCCCAGGTGAAACACACGCTTGGGATCTTCGTCGGCTTGCTGAACGAAACTGAGAATCTTGATGGAGATCACCGGCAGCACGCAGGGCATCACGTTGAGAATCAACCCACCCAACATCCCGCCTAGAATCGCCCCCCAGATGCCCCACCGCGACATCCAACCGTTGTCGACCGAACTCACGGTCTTGGATGTGGCTGCGACAACTTTGGGCTTTTCTTCGACAGGTGCAACGCTTTCCGCAGCATCATCCGCACGGGCTTCTTCCGGTTCGACGGTGTCGGACTTCGCTGCAACCGCATTGCCCGCGTTGCCGACAACCGGAGCGTTGGCTGCACCGGCTAACACCGAACCGGACTTCACACTGACCGACCATTCCACGGCTTGTGGGGGATGGCAGCGGCCTGATTCATCGCATGCCTGATAGTTGAGGAGCCCAGTGATCTGAACGTCTTCGCTGGAAGTCGGCGACTCAACTTTCACCGGCACGCTGACTTTGAATGCATCAACAAATTCGCTGATCTTTCCGAATACTTTGTCGGTGCGGACATGGGGCTCGGGCCAAACCGGCTCGCCGAAGGTCAATCCCTCGACCGTGCGAGGGAAGACAGCCGTCGCGACGAAAAATTCGCCAAGCGGCGCGTTCGATTGGGTGTGGTATCCGTCTTTGATATCAACGTCGAGGACGATTTCAAATTCATCCCCCTTGGCCACCGTTGATTTCGTTGCGGACGGTTTGATCGTGATCAGCTTGGCTTGGCCGGCGGACACCGGTAAAGACCGATGGGCCAACTTGAAGGTGATGTCGTCTTCAACGGGACGCGATGCCGCGGCAACGGGAATTGAAACGCTCACCGACTTGCTGCCACGAAAGCACGATTCCTTGCAGACCAGCCAACTGACGTCGGCGCCGATCTCCACCGTGCTGCCAACCTTGGCATCTTCACCCGGCGTCACCGTCGTCAGCAGAATCGGCGAACCTTCCAACACGTAAGTCACCAACCCGCTGGCTTCATGGCGCGTCGGCGCAGGAAACTGAAGCGGCCCGGCTTTGAAACCTTCCGGCAGTTTCCAATTGACCTGAGGAGCCAACCCGCTGTCACCGGGATTCTCCCAATAGATATGAAAGCCGGACGGGAATTCAAACTTCAGCGCCAACTCGAAAGGTTCACCCGGCGCGGCTTCTGCAACGCTCGACGCCAGCGTCAACTTCACGTCCGGCGCTTTCGATTGCGCCCACGCAACCGGTGCGGTCAACATCATTGCGACGGCGACGGCGGTTTGAATTGCCCGACTCTTACGCATTGCAAACTCCCACGAGACATCGAATACATCCACCCGGAGTCTATTCATCCTGACGCCCGAATCTTGCATTCTTCGCTGTCGGAAATTGTATCGGTACGCCCCCAGACGATCCGACAACGGAGTGTAACAGCCCAGTAAATGATCGAAAAGGATTGATCCGGACTGCCCCATCGCACGCAACTGGACCAAATCAGTGACAGAAACGGGCACAATCCATACAATCACGGCCAATCGAATCTGGGCTGGACGCTGTATTCAATAACCCATAGGACGTCCACCCCCCAAGACTAACACCGATTGGATTTCTTCGAGCATGCGTATTCTTCACGTCGTCGAGAGTATGGACCTTCATCCCGGCTTGTTTTCCACCACGCTGCCGGGGTTCATCGCCGCACTGGGTCGCCACGATATTGTTTGCGATGTCCTTTCGGGCGCATCCCACGACACCCACGAACCCGAGCGATTCTCGGCGGAGCAGGTTGTCTCCGTCGACGAGGACCAGCCCATCGAAGCATTAAGGGCAGCCGCTCCATTGGTCCAAACGGCTGACGTCATTCACGTGCATTGCCCCAAAGCCGGCGTCGCCACGATTGTGTCAGCCGCTGCAAAGAGCGAGGGCAAACCGGTGGTGATTTCAACGCATGGCTCACTCACCACGCACTTGCGCGGTCGCGGAAAACTCTCGCTTTGGTTCGAGAATCGGCGCCTGCACAAGAAATGCCGCTGGGCGAAACGGGTCACGTGCTTGAATCAGCAGGAGGCGGATTTGCTCCAGCAACGCGGCCTGCGTCTTGACGCGACACCCATGCCTGTCGGTTGCGACTACTCCAATGAAAATGGTTTGAACGCTGACGGTTCGCATGCGGACAAACTACCGCTTGGTGATGGCAAGCGCATCCTCGCCTACTTCGGCGACATCGACGGTCAACTTGGCCTCGTGCCATTCTTCAAAGCGTGCGACGAACTCGAAGACGAGCTCGAAGCGTGGCGGATCATCATCGCCGGCAGGCCCATCGACAACTGGCTCGAATTATTCCAAGCCGGCGCGCGACGCCACGGCAAAGAACACCTCGGCGAGTTCGTGGTGTTCCCAAACTACGACCAACAGCGATCCATCCTCGATGCCGCAGAGATCGTCGCGCTTCCTTCGATCGGTCCAGTGCTGCCCAACGCAATCCTGTGGGCGATGTGGCACGGTAAAGCCACGCTCGCATCGGAAAGCCTGGGACTCCTTGGAATTGAAGATGCCGGCGCAGGTGCGGTCGTGGAGCCATCGCGCAAGGGAATTCTGCCATCACTGCGCAAGTTGGTTACTGCCAGCCCCGATGAACTGAATTCCATGGGGCAAAAGGGCGCGGCATATGTACGCGACGTGTATTCGTGGGATTCGATCGTGCCGGAGTACATCGAGTTGTATCGCGCCGTCGTTTGAACCAACCATGGCGGCCATGTGACCATCGTATCGAATATCAAAGCGTCGCAGGCAAGCGCAGGCACGCGTTCAAATCCCTCGACAAAAATGCCTCAAGCCGCTCATCGAGCGTGATGCCGTTCGTTTCAAAAAAGTTCTGCACCTGCTCTGAAAGCGAACCGGTCTGAGCAACGTTAGTTTCCAGTTGAATCAAACGATAAAACCGGGCATCGAGTATCTCATCGACCTGCGAATTCATGCAGCGACACGCAAGCGTGGCAACGTGACGCGGCTCGGCTGCGACGTAGACCATCGGCCCCATCGGTTCCGGACCGTCCTCAATAATTCGCACCACGTCCACCGATGACGATGGGTCTGACGTTTCAACGGCAAATCGCCGCCCGGCGAGCGGTGGGCCATGTTCGAGTTTGGCATTGTGTTCGACAGAATGTGCAATGTAGATTTGATCTTTGCCGGCGCGGGCGGTGTCGAAGACATGCCACAGAATCGGCTCGTTGTCTTCGTTCGAGACGACCGCAACACCGCTGACTGAAAGCGCCTTGGACGGCGCGATGGGATAGAACCAAACGTAAGTCGCGCGCCTGTAACGCACGCCGTTCAATTCGACCGTGTCGTGAAATGAGTAGACGGCAGGCTTGGTGCAATCGACGCCCGGCAGTTTGGAGGCGTTGGACGTCAAGGAACCGAATGGCGCTTCGGTCGATGCGTCGGAGGCTTTGTGAACTTCCGCAACGATCAACGGCGCCATCCACATGTCGTCGGCTGGTGCGTCCACGTCTGGTTTGAAGAAGACACCCTTCGCAAACCGTACGGATTCGGGCAAGACATCCGCATTGGGCGGGTCAATTCCGTTCGTTTGCGAATCCGATGGTGATGCGGAGTTGACGACAGCGGAATCGCTTGGCGGTTGAACCTTGGATTCCTCTTTGCAGCCAACCAAAGTCAATGCGAGACCGAATATTGCGACAAGCACACCGCTTCGCCGCGCAATCGAACCAACACCACCTCGGTTGTCACTCATCGTTTTGCGAATCCGTAAACACCAGATGGCGTGCGTATGCCGGTGGGATATTGAGCATGACTGTCTGCCGTTTGATCTGGTGGGTTGCGATCATCTCATCGAGAAACTCTGAAACGGGGCCAACGCGTTGCCGGGTCGCCTTCGGGCTGAGGTTTCGCCCGAGCGCCCGCAGCGCGATGTATTCAAAGTAGCTGAACACACCGCCCGGTTTCATCGATCGACGGATCACGTCAACGATCTCGCGAACCAGTTCCAATCGAAACGCCGTAAACGGCAGGCCCGAGATCACGAAGTCGTACGTATTGGTCGCATCAACTTCCTGGATCGGTGCGCGTATCAACCGCACGCGTCCATCCTTGCGCGCCGTGGCCAGCGGTTCTTCACTCAACGGACCGCGTTCCAAAACGTCGGCCAACTCCGGCTGAATCTCGCAAACGTCGAGACGATCGTCGGGCCCCATGCATTCGCCGATAACCCGGGTCACCGGACCGGTCCCCGCGCCAACTTCCAGAATGCGGGCAGGTCCTTTGTGAGCTCGAAGCGGTGAGGTCAACGCCAGCGCAAGCCCGCGTGAACTTGGCGCGACAGCACCGGTCACATCGGGCGATGAAATGTACGTCTTGAGGAATGTCAGGGTGTTGCGACTCATCTTGTTCCGTTGCGTGGTTGGCGTTCAGTGATTTGTGTTGATTAATGCGGAATCGACGAACCGTCAAGGAGCAACCGCTATATCGAGCACGCCGTTGAGATCAAAATCACGCGACAATTTCTCGCGCAGTTTGGTATCCCACTCACCGTGCAGATCCGCAAAGAGATAGTTCGTCCCGCCATAGTGGCGATCTGAAAAGCGATTGCCCGTCCCCGGGATGATGCCGCTGATGTCGGCTTCTCCCGCATCGATGTAGCTGCAATCGTCTTTCACGCCGTTGTTAAAATCGCCGTCGCCACGTTCCGATTTGTCGTTGGCGTCGCCAATCAGGACCGCTTTCGGGCTGACGGCTGACCTCGTTGCCGACATGCGTGGATCGGGCCCGCTCGTCTCGTCGAATGTGCCATCGGCATTGAGCGAATACGACCCGCCCGCCCAACCCGGCAGGTACACGCGATAGTGCCCGCTGTTGACGCCGCGCGTTGGGGCGGCTTTACAGACGAAGTACCCCGCAAAGCGCTCGGCTTCCAAGTTTCGTTGAACGGGAAAACTGATCGGCGTCAACACTTCCGGTCGAAACACCGGTTCTTTGTAGATGTACGCAAAGAGGATTTCCTGCCAGCCATAGATTACATCCGGATACTCTTCGATATTCGGATTCCATTCTGCCGGCGGATCAAAATCGCCGCTGATGTTTTCGTAGGCAGCCAACCCGGTGCCGATATCCTTAAGCCGCGCAAGACAATGCACACCCTTGGCCTGATCCCGCGCCCGACCGAGCGACGGCATCAGGATCGAAATCAGCAACCCGATGATCGCCACCACCGTCAAAAGTTCGATCAATGTAAATCCACCAGCTCTGGCCGCGGAGGTCGCGTTGGACTTTTTGAGTTGTGGTGCAGTCCGGATCATGGGCGAATGTCTTTGCGGGAGGTGTTTCCCTCAATACATCCTAGTTATGGACTCGGGCTCGATCAATTCGAATCGCAATATCCCGCAACTTCCGACCAGTTGTCAGTCACAAACTGGCACACTCACTTTAACCCGGTTGGCGAATGCTATGGAATGGTCAGATTCCCCAGCGCCTGCGGGTCGTACACGTTGCCAACCGCACCCGCCCAGTTGGAATATTGCTGCGACGTATAGTCAAATCGGGCCACATTGAACCCCCAGACCGACGCCGAACGATAGCCTTCCGGAAATGCGTCGAGTGGGATCGCAATCTCAGCCGTCCACACATCATCGTGAATCCGGGCTGCGTGCTCGATCGAGGTTGGCCAGTGTTTGACCGGTCCCGTCGGCGGATTGAGCGTGACCCCATGCTCCCATTCTACCCCGCCGGAGCGCACCACGATGTGATACAGGTCACCCGTCGATCGGGTCCCTGCATTGGTCGGATCAATCAGAATCTCGACGGCATCTTCGCCCACCGGTACCAAATCTTCCGGAGCGGCTGCACTGCTTTCACCGATGACGCGGCGATTGCTCGGATCAAACGCACAGCGCAATCCGATGTAGAGTTTTCCGTCACGCGTTCCGGTGACGCAGGTGGTGTCATGCGTGGGCCCGCCGCTGGCAAAACTTTTGGCGTCGGTTCCCAATCCGGAAATCAACACGAATGAACCGGCGTCATTGCCAACGCTGGCTGGCCAATCGCCCAAATCACCGTCCAGCTTGATCGGATCTTCCAATGGCGGAGCGGCCACGTGACACATGCGCACCGGAATCGGCGTCGTTTCTTTGCCTTCGGATTCGAAAAGAAGCGAGAGATAACGAACGCCGCTGTCTCCCCAGGTAATCGTGGGCGCGGACGCACTCATGACCACGCTTCGTTTCTTACCGGGCGGAACGCTATCTATTCGTTTGGTCGGCTCCGAAAGCGTCCAGCCGACGGGCGGATCTTCGATGCGCAACGTGCCTTCAATGGGAACGCGGCTGTCGTTGGTCACCTGCACGACAAAGTCGATGTCGAGCGCGCTTTCGCCCACACCGCGCTTGACGCGCACGCCGCGCGTTTCAAAGCGCACGTGACGCACGGCTTGCATAAACTGCTGCCAGCGTAGTGCGTCTTCGATCGGTTCCGCGTCGGCGCCGGCATCGGTTCGCATTTCCTGGGCGCAGATATTTCGGGCCGCGTCCCAAGCATATGGATTTTCGCACCACGCATGACTGCTGCCATCGGCAAAGTGCGCACCGTACGCATCCGCTCCGAATCGGTACAACAACGAGTCGAGAACGGCTCGGGCGATGTGCTCCTTACCGCGAAACTCCTGCAACAAATAAAGGTAAAGCCCGTCCTGTGCGCCGCGACGCAGACGCTTCAACCGCATCGACGCGATCGGTTCATTCAATCCAAAGTACGAGCCCGGATAGAGCAGGACGTTCGGGTCAAACTCGATACACGCCTGCGGACTTGCGGGCTCGGTTTCAGCATCAGGCCAATGGTTGGCAAGCCCCAGCAACACCCCCTCCACGCGCGACGACTGCGCCTGCCAACCGATTACCCGCGTATCAACGGCCGGCGAATAGACCGACGTCGATCCGGTAAATGGCGGGCGATCCAATGCGAACATCGTTCCCCCGACCGGAGCGTTGCGATCAAAGAACTGCCCGCGCGGCGCCCAGATGTCGACGAATTGCTTGCCCTTCGATTGATGAAAGTCGTGCCAACCGAATTCGCTCATGTCCTGCGGAATACCGATCGCCAACGTCCGAAGACGACTGTCGGCTTGGCGGCAGATGTAACCGTAGTGCGCAATGTTGTCTGCAAATTCCTTCGCTGTTGCATCGGCGTTGGGAATGCGGGCGTACGACCGACTCAGCCAGCCGTGCTGATCGAAATGACTGGCCGCCGACGCGAGATAGTCCTTGAGCAAACGCGAGTACATCGGTGACGATTGTGACCCGTAACTCGGCGGCGGTGGAAACGTTTCGTCGAACGGAATCGTCCACGAACGCGAAGGCAGGCGACTTCGATACGCGGCACCGTCAAGAAAATCAGTAACCAACCAATCGTAGTCCGACCAATCCACCTGGATGCTCTGATCGGCGTCGATCTTGGCGATCGGAAACAGCTTTGGCAGTTGCGGACTCAACCCGTGTTCGCGCAGCATGCGCATCGTCGCGGTGATTGTTTCGGAAAGCTCGACGCGCATCGGACTTCCCTCGAGGACGCGCGTTGGATGATACGGCTGACCGTCGTACGTCACGTGATGCGCAAATAGCGCCTGATGATCGAGGTCGACGATCAATTCCGAACCTGTATTGTCCGGGAGCACGAACGGCCAAACCGTCAGCGCTACCGGCACCTGGGTCGCGGGCTTGCCGTTGATCGTGATGTTCACATTCGCGGCGTATTCACCGGGCGATGTTCCACGCGGGACACGCACATCGATCCACAACTCCATCCCTTCCGACCCGCTAATATCCGCTGGCAGACCACCGCGCGGCGCACGCGCGGGAACGAGCACATCCGGTATCGACCTGGGGCGTCGCGACGGTTCCATCCGCTTGACATACCACCCTGGAAACCGCCCCGGGTCGATGTTATGAATGCGAAAGATATCGACGTTGTTGGAAAGGCGATGATGCTGAGGCGTTTCAAAATCCGACATCGCCACGTTGACTTGACCGGCGCCATTGACGCGAAGTCGAAACCCGACCACTTCGTTGACCGCGCTGGTCAACTGGATCGTCTTGTTGGCATCGTCGTAGAGTTGAATGTCGCCGATGGGAGTCGATGCTTTGGGAGCGCCGAAGGCATCGATGGATGCAGCCACTTCAAGACCGGTACTCTTTGGCGCAAAACAGCCGACTCCGCCACAAATCAGAATCAACCCCGAAACCGCTGCAATGACTGGCTGTCTCATTGATATTCCTATGATTCGCTCGCAACCGCAGGCCGGTTGGAGTCCGGAAGCGTTCGACCCAGTATCCTCGCCAGAAACGCCTTGACGTCCTCAACAATGTAATACAGCGCCGGCACCGCGCCCAACGTCAGAATCGTCGCAAAGGTGATTCCCCAGCACATGCTCATCGCGAAAGGCGACCAGATTTTGCTATACCCCCCAACTCCAAACGCCATCGGCGCCAATCCCACAACCGTTGTGACCGTTGTCAGCAGAATTGCCCGCAACCGGCGCGTGCTACCCGCGCGAACTGCCTCTTCAATCGTCGCCCCGTTTCGACGCTCAGCGTTGATGAAATCCAGGAGCACCAGCGCATCGTTGACCACGACGCCGCTGAGGCCCACCATCGCGATCCCGGTTACTACGCTGAACGGATACCCGTTGACGACCAGACCGATGACCATGCCCATGACGCCAAATATCACTGCCGTCAAGATCACGAGCGGCTGCACGTAACTGCGAAACTGCGACGCGAGGATCAAATACATCAAGCCCAACGCGATCACCGCGCTAAACTTCAGACTCTGGAAACTCTCCTGCGTTTCGGCGAATTGTCCGCCCGTGGCGATCGTGAGTTTTTCGTCGGCTTCGGCCAGCGGTCCGAACTCGGCCATGATCGCTTCGTTGACGAGTTTGGCGTCCGTAAACTCAGTATCGACAGCCGCCGTGATTTCGACCGCCCGCTTGCTGTTGTAGTGATAACGGTTCGTATACGTCTGATTGAATTCGAGATCGGCGACCTGACTGAGCTTTACACTGCTGCCCGTTTGCGAACCGATCACGTCGATGTCGAGTAGTTGGTTTACATCCTGCACGTACACATCGGCGTAGCGCACCTTGATATCTACGTCCTCTTCGTGAAGCGTGTCCTTAAATACGCCAACGTCCAGGCCGTCTTTCGCACCGCGAAGTGCGGTGGCGACATCGAGAAACGTCACGCCCAATTCGCTGGCGCGATCGTCGGCCACCCGCATCACCAACTCGCGACTGCCCAGTTGCAGGTTGTCGGCGACATCGTGCACGCCGGGCATGTGCTTGAGGCGTTCGCGGATTTGTTCCACGACGCCAAGCGCAACGTCATAGTCCGGATGCTCGACGCGAATTGCCACAGGCTTACCCACGGGCGGTCCGTCGCGGATGGGCCAAACCTGCAACGTCTCCACAAGACAGTCCGGATGAGAATCAATGTACGCGAGCAATTCCTTGCGAATGTCGTTGATGATGTCGACCGGGTCGTTACCGCGCGAAGTGTCGGTCGTCACGTCGATCCACGTCTGTGCGATGTCCGTGCGCATGATCCGCTGGTTGTCTTCGTTGATTTTCAATCCGACAGCCGTCACCGAGCGCAGGACTTTGTCCGGTTTGAACTTATCAATGATCGGCGAAAAGCGCTCGACTTCGCGGGCGGTGGCTTGCAGATTCGTTCCCGGTTTGAGACTCATGTCCACGACGAACGTGGGAAAATCTGAGGGGAACATTTCGACGACCAGCGTCCGCTGCGCCTGCCAGACGAACAGTGCGCACACGACAATGACAATCGGACCGAGGTATCGATAAGCCAGCACCTGCATCAACACGGCATCGTAAGCGGCCACCATTCGGTCCCAGATGCCCGACAACCAACCGATGTGCACTTTTTGCTTTGGCACGTCGGTCGCAACGGTCCGCTTGGGGCCCCAGTCAAGATAGTGCACCGGCAGGATCAGCATGCATTCAAACAGCGACGACGCCAACGCCACGGTCACAGTCTTAGGAACGATCGAGAAGAATCGCCCCAGCACTCCAGACATGACCAGCATCGGCAGGAACGCGACGATCGTCGTAAGCGTTGAAGTGACCACCGGCCAGGCGACTTCATCCGTTCCGATGATGACGGCTTCTTTGATTGGAACGCCCCGCTGCACATAGTGGTAAATGTTTTCGAGGACGACGATCGCATCGTCGACGATCATTCCGCTCACCAGCACGAGCGAGAACACGCTCACCGCATTCAGCGAAACGCCGATCGCCCACATGAAAATGATAGCGCACAAGAACGCAAACGGAATACCCACCACCGCCAACGCAGAGTTGCGAAATCCGACGGACACCCACAACACGAGGAATACGAGAATCATTCCGACGAACAGGTTCTTTTTGAGCACGTCGAGCCGGCTTGAGATGACCGCGGTGGTGTCGGCTTGTATCTCGATCGAAACATCATCGACATCGAGATTCTGCTTGAACGTTTCGATGCACTTGGCGATGTCTTCGCGCACGGTCAGCGAGTTGGCACCGGGTTCCTTGGCGATTTGCAGGATCATCGCAGGATGACCATTGACGCGCGCTGCCCAGAACGCCCGTTCGAATGACTCTTCAATCTCCGCAATATCACTCAACAGCACGTGCGCGCCGGAGGGACTGCGAATCACGCGAATGTTTCCCAGGTCCTTCCAGTCTTCTGGTTCGCCAACACTTCGCAGGGTAATCTCCGAATCTCCCATTCGAAGGTAGCCGGCCGGCAGCGACATGTTGTTGGCTTTGATGATCTCGCCCGCCTGCCGCAAACTGAGCCCGTGCTTTTCAAGGGCGGACTTGTCAAACTTGATATGGATCTGCCGATCGCGCACGCCTATGGGGTGCACCTTTGACACATTGTTCACCGACCGGATGGCGTCCTTGAGATTGAGCGTGATGCGCCGAAGGACCCCTTCGTCAAACTTACCGGTGGCGGCCACGCCGATCTGCAGGAGCGGCATCACCTCGTCGGTCGTGATGCGCTGGAGATCGGGCGGTTCCGCATCGGACGGTAAATCGGTGACGCGGTCGAGGCGCAATCGCAAGTCCTCAAAAGAAGCCTGCGTTTCCGCGGGCGACATATCCTCGCGAAACTTCACGGTGATGATGGAGGCATCCGGTTGCGACACGCTGAAGACGCGATCGTGTCCGCGTACGTCTTCGATCTCTTCCTCGATGCGCCTTGTAATGAGACGTTCGATTTCCTCACTCGACGCCCCGGTCCAGACCGTCGTGATCGTGGCGATGTCCAGCGACGTGTCGGGATAGACGTCGATCGGAAGCCGGGTCAGGATGAGGCTGCCCGCGACGATCATGATGATGAACAGCAAATTCATCAACACAACCTGCTTGACAGAAATTCGAGTCAGAGACATGACGTGATTAGATATTTAGTTGGGGCGCAAGTCAAAAAGGAGTGAGGGACTAAGGCTCGCTGCGGGCCAAGGCGGCTGGATCGTAAAGCCTCCCTACCGCAATCAATGCCCCATCGCGAACATCGCGACGACGTGAAAGTACGACTCTCTCACCTTCGGTTAAACCGGAGATGACGCGTAATTTGTCCAAGTGGGAACGAATCGACTCAACTTCGACGCGGCGCAAACGCGAAACCAATTGCCCGTCCTCTTCAGTCACCACGTGACAATGGTCTGCACCATACTGCTTGAAGACTGCCGACCTCGGTATCGTCATGGCGTCCGCCAGTTCGCCACAATGCAGGCGAACTTTGCCGAACATTCCCGACAGCAGCGATTCGTCTGGGTTGTTGACCAATAGCTCAACCTGAAACTTTCGACTCACGGGATCCACCTTCGGTGCCACGTGGTGCAGGCGACCTTCATACACACGGTCCGGCGCCGAATCGATGCTCACTTCAGCTTTGGTCAGCAATTCAACCAAGCCGATGTCGGCGTCTGATAGTTCGACGAGAATCTTCATCTGATCGAGGCGCACCAACTCGACAAGGGGCGCCGCAGCCATCGCCAACTCACCGGGCTCAACCAGAAAACGATTGACCCGTGCAGAAATCGGCGCCCGAATCACACAACGCTCGAGTCGCGCAACGGCATTGGCATGGGCAGCTTCAGCCACCGCAACTGCGGCTTTTGAAACCGCGAGCTGATTGCTGAACCGCACCTTGCTCGCCTGGGCTGCGCGAAGATCGGCTTCGGCGGTATCAAGCGCCGTCGAGATTCGTTGATACTCAATGGGAGGCGAAGCGCCCGATTCACGAATCCGCTCAATGCGGGCGAGTTCGTCGACGGCGTTGCTTCGGCGGGCGTTGGCGGCTTCCAACTGGGCATCTGACTGTTCGAGCGCCGCGCTCGCTTCGCCCATCAAGGCAATGCTGCGGTCGAGCTCGGCTTTGGCCTGCGTGGCCGCGAGTGCGTAGAAGGTATCGTCGATCTCAACCAAAACATCGCCAGCTTCTACCTTCGCACCGTCATCGACAGAATGCGATACCACGCGACCATCCACTTCACTGTGAAGCAGCAACTCATCGACACCGCTTAGGAACCCGCGTGCTTCGATGATTTGCGGAACGTTTTGATTGCGTACGATAAAGGCCTCAACCGGAATGGTCTTTTCCTCGCCCTCGACATCGACCATCTGGCTGCGTGCGTCGGCCCGACGCATCATGTACGCGGTCCCACCGAGTGTGATCCCAATAATCAACAGGAATACCCAAAGGGCGATCGGATGCCGTTGAATCTGCGGTGCTGGTTGGTGTTGGTCTGGCATGGTTGTTTACTGTCTGATGGAAATTGTGGTCACTGCGATACACACGACGGATCTCGCGCCGAGATCGATCGATCTCCGAGCCACAATACGCTCCCGGAGTCACAGTATGATGCTGGATTATATGTCGGTCAGGGTGTCGCGAACAGGCTAACTTAACTTGCCCCACACATGCTTTGGACAAATCTGAGTGAACATGCGGTCATTGCGCGTCTTGAATATCGCAGCCGACGAACCAACACGCTTCCGACTCCAGGCGCTGCATTCATCCCCCAACACAATGCTTGCAATGCCGCTGACGCCGCCCAAATCCTCAAGAACCCAAGAACCCCAGCCCCCCTGAGCACTTGCCCCCCTGAGCACTTGCCCCCCTGAGCACTTGCCCCCCTGAGCA
>DDIR01000079.1:0-58636 GCA_002338715.1 Phycisphaerales bacterium UBA1845
TGAACTTCGAGGCGGGCCGAGTTGCTACTTAGCGTTACGTCGGTTTACGGCACGTGCGGTGTGATGTCCGCAGGCGTCCTCGGCTTGAGGTTGAAGTTGCCTGAGAACGTGGTGATCACACCAACGATGTCGACCGGACCGGCTGGGATCGGCGTACCGACCAGCGTGTTGTCACCCGACAGACGCACATCGTTGAACGTCTCGCCGGCGAGCGGGCCAACACCGTGAACAACGGTGCTACCGGAGAACCAGTTTGACGTTCCGCCACCGGTGATGGTGACGTTCTTGAGGACGACGAGCGTGCTGATGATGTCGTCGTTCTCGCCAACGATGATCCCACCGTTCAGATCGGTGATCTCTTTCGGGAACGGAGCCGGAACACCAACGTTATCGATGACCGTGACTTGGAACGGCGCCACGATCTCCTGTGCATCGAAGTAATCCTGCAGGGTTCCACGAATCTCGATCTGGTCACCAACGGCGGCCACTGCGAGAATCGCGTCGATGTCCTCGTTTGATCCGTAGACGGTCAGACCGTTCGTACCGACGATGTCCTGAATGAAGATTTCGCGGTTCGACGAGTCAGACGCAGCGTCCACGTCACTTGAAAGCACGACATCGACCACGCAGATCGGCAGCGTATCGGGGAATTCAACTTCCGGCTTGGATGCGATGTTACCGCAGTTGCAGGGGTTGTCTTCCGGCAACACGCCGCAGTCGGTACCCGCACCGTTGAATACGCCGTTGGTGTTGATGCACTCGGCTTCAGTCACCACGATGCACTCCTGGTCGCCCGCACCCTGGCAGCATGATCCGGGGATCAAGCTCTGCGAAGAGTTGGACGTTCCGGGTGTCGACGGGTCGGCAGGATCGTTCAACTCGAAACCGAACTGAGCTTCCCAATCGCTGGCGTCATTGGTGTCGGTACCGTTCGGGATGCGATGGGCGTGATCAATTGCAAACCCTTCATCCTGAACCAGCGGTGCCGCACCGACGAGGTAGCGGTGGTCGCCAACCGTCGTGTCGAGCGTAGCCACTGCGTCGTAGGCGTTGGCCGTCAACGCAGCTTCAGAAGCCGCGGTCAACTGTGCACCGTCGCCGTTGCAGCTTGCGTCCGGAGCGCCGTTCGTCGTGCAGTACGCAATGTCTGCGGTCGGAACGAGTGCGTAGGTCTGTGAACCATTCTGCAGTTCATCGGCAAACGTGTTGTTGTTGCCGCCAACCGCGTCGAGGTTGACATCGACGGTACCAATTCCAGCACCGGTACCGATCAAGAAGAAACCGTTGCCGTTGAGTGCATCAGACGCCGTGAAGTCGATCCGGACCGTCACCCGACGATACTGGAAGGCAGTCGTATCGCCAGCCGTATCACCGTCGATGACGATGAGGCTTCGACCGTTGAGGTTCGCGTTTGGCGTACCGAACAGTTCGATGAATTCGACATCGTCCTGGCCGGGATCGTCAGCCCAAATCTCGTTGATGAGGATGTCGCCAGGCGTCGGGACGTCGCATGCCGGGGTCAAACCTGAGCAGGAGACGCCATCACCGCGGTAAATACCGCCGTCGGCTTCACAGTCGAACTGATTGGTTTCAACACAAACACCGTTCGGCGGGCAACAGGCACCCGTCGGAGCCGGCGTGCAGGTGTTGGCCTGGAAAATCGCAAAGTCGGCAAGGTCGACGTCAGCCGGCGAGGCGCCGTCGAGGTCGTAGGCCTCGCATCCAAATCCGAGTGCAGCACCCGGACCGTCATGGCATGCGGCAAATGCGTCGTAGTCATTGCAAACGGTGTTGTCACCATTCCAGACACCACCGAGGTTGACTTCGCAAATACCCTGCTCGACGTTGTCGGTGCATGAACCATCCGGATTGCAGCACGCACCACGCGGGACGCATGGGTTGAAATCGCAGTTCGTACCGTCACCTTCGTAGGTGAAACCAGCCAGCAAGCAGTCATCTTCGGTCGCGAGGGCACATGACAAGCCGTCACAACAGGCACCGAAGTCACCCGCATCGAAGTTGGTTTCGCCCGGCGTGTTGTTGAGCGTTTCCGTCCAGGTGCCCGCATCGGCAATCTTCTGGAGGCTCGTAGCCGACGAATCAGCAACGCCAATGTCGGTCATGAAGGTGCCGTCACCATCGCCACCAACCGCCACGAAGCCGCTGGTGCCAGTGTCTTGGCCGTAAGACAGCGCCTCGACCACGAATCCGTTGAACGAAAGCACCACACCATCACCGCGTCCGCCACCGTTCTGGAAGGCCCCTGACTTGATGATGTCGACGTTGGCGACATTGATATCACCCGCGACGAGGTATCCATCCGCCGGGATCACGCCACTGGCGATCGTCGAAAGATCGATGGTGTTGTAGAGATTGGTTCCAGTGGTGTCGTTACCGTTGTAGAACTCGAGCTTCCAGCCAGCCGTCGACTGACCGCCACCGACCGGTGAGTACAACTCGATGAATTCGAGTGCGTCATCGGTGTCGCTTCCCGGTGTGTTGTATTCGAGTTCGTTGATGACGAGCGAAACTTCGACCGGACATTCACCCGGCGTATTGGCACAGGTGTCGCCGCCATCGAAGTCACCGTTGGCCTGGAGACATTCGCATTCGGTCAGGTCCGCACAGGTTCCGATCGGCAGACAGCACTTGTTGGTTGCGACCGGATTGCATGACACGGAGCCGCAAATTGCGCCCTGGCTGAAGTTGATACCACAGTTATCGACGAGACATTCCGTCTCGGTCACGCCATCGATGCAGCTTCCATCCGAAAGACAGCAGGCACCGAAGCATGCCGGCTCGAATGAATACGGTGACGGCGGGACGGGGTTACCCACGATGTAGCCCGGGTTGGCAGTGTCACCCGAGGAGTCTCCATCCTGAATTCCTGCTGAGATACCCACCGGACCCACGCAACCCCAGGCAATGGCGCTGTCGTTCTGGCTTGCATCCGGGGGAACGATCGAAGGAATCGGGAAGAACGTCGGGTTGAGGGCGTAGCTTTGACCCTGGCAGTTCGGTGCGGCGCTGTTCGGAAGTCCGAGGTCGATCGCATCGAGAAGCGCGCCCGCGGCATTGAAGATAAAGATGCGCGAACCGGCGGCTGTGTCACAGGTCGCACCGGCTGTTGCAAAAGTCGTCTCGAACTGCGACAGCGGAACACGAAGCACGTCCGCCTCGTCGAAGTTCCAATCGCAACGCAGTTCTTCATTGTCGATTCCGATGGTCGTCGCGTCGGGGGCGATGAATGCCACTGAGTTGGCGGCGATCGACATGCCCAACAGGTTGTCGGTGGTCGGCTTGTTGAAGCCGTCGTTGTTCGTGGCGTCAATGCTTCCCAGCGAAACCGGTGAACCTGAACCGTTGTAGATTTCGATCCATTCAAACGCGTTGTCGTTGCCCGATGGAGAGTGCATGACTTCGGTGATGTAAACGCTGCCGACCGTCTGAACAGCCACTTCCTGCGTCGCCGGATCGGAGGTCAGTCCTGCACCGTTGTCGTCGGTGACCGTGAATTCAAACGTATCGACGCCGCTGAAGTCGGGGCCCGTGTCCGGGACGTACCGAAGCGTGCCGTTGACGACGTGCGGTACGCCAAATGACGAACCATTGTCCGTCAGCGTTCCGTCGGTCGGAAGTGCGGTGATGGTGAACTCATAGTTGCCGTCACCAAACTGCGCACAAAGCTGGATCGGATTGGATTGGGTGGCCGTCTTCGTGATCGTCAATTTGCCAAGTGCGGCGGGTGGGGCTGCACCGTTGGCTGCGCCTGGCGTTAACGCGGAACCGGCGGCGTACGGGCCTGTTCCATCCGGAATCCTCGAGATACCGGTGGTCAAGCCGTTGCCGAATTCACCGCCATCAACGATGTCACCGGGATCCAGTCCCAGTGCGGTTGACAACGAAGCGCCATCGCCCGTGGCTGACACGGCATCGAAATAGACCACCGCGTCAACCAGATTGGTCGTGGTGGCCGCACCGCCCGGGAAGATGCCTGTGTAAATCGCGATACCGTCTTCACCGTTTTGAAGCGTGTTGCTGCAACCAGCGGTACCGCAAAGAAGAATGTCTGGCGTCGGAACCACGTCGAAGTTTCCAATCAACAGGTACTCGCCTACGGCAAGCGTACCCGAGTTGATCGGAACCACCGTGTAAGAGACGTCACCGTTTCCATTGAACAGAACCAACGAGTGTGGGGTGACCGAGAAGTCGATCGTCGCACCGCCATCGTTGGTGAGTTCAATAAATTCGGTTGTGTCAATGCTGGTTTGATTGGCGTCGAATTCGTTGATAACCAGCGCCCCGCGTGAGGGTGTGGCCAACGCCAATCCAATTGCCAGGGCCATCCCTGTCGCACAATTGAATTTCCCAAATCCGGTTTTCCTCATTACCTGTCTTCTCCAAAGAATGCTGAGTAAGAGAGGATGACTTATCCCAAGCCATCATGTCATATCAGTTAGGACCCTTGTGCTTTCGTCCATGCGCGCGAATTCGCACGACCGCCGCGCGGACGTTTCAAACAAACTGCTCCACCTGCTAAATCGGGAGACGTCTCCGATAGGTTTGTGCAAACGCAATCGACGAGTCGCTTCTTTCTCCCGTTGAGTTCTTCCTTCCGTGCCGCTGTGGGTGGCGGCTGCCAATAGAATTCTGGAGGGCACTGGGAATTCCATTGGGCCACTGAGTATAATGAATGCACGGAGGAATTGTCTACCTAAACCGCGTTTGAATTGTGTTAACTCGCCGTAAAATACAGCACATTTTGTGGATATCGGCTCAACACGACTCCGACTGTCGGGCGGGATTGGAAGCCTGCCGTTTTCCCATAACGCGCGATAACTCGTGTGGGACTTTGGGTTTGCGGCGGAAAATTTGGAGAAAATGACAGATGTCGAAGATTCGTTTGTTATCGGGCCTCCTGGCCCTGCTTTTTTGTGCCAACGTCTCGCGGGCCGACGTCCGCATCCGGGTCGCCACATTTAACATCGAAAATTTCGACGGGGATCCCGTCCAGGAGGCAGCGGCCGTCGACATCCTCCTTCGGGTCGGGGCTGACATCGTCTGCGTTCAGGAAATCAACAACACGCCCTCCAGCGCATTCGTTGATCTGGCGACCTCTGCCGGCTACTCCTTTCGATACCTCGCTGATGGAACCAATACCTTTGATGGCAGCAACCATGCCGGCATCATGAGCAAATTCCCATTTGCGACAGCACCTGTCACTCTCAGCGCCATCGACC
Organism: Phycisphaerales bacterium UBA1845; assembly: GCA_002338715.1. Lineage (GTDB taxonomy): Bacteria > Planctomycetota > Phycisphaerae > UBA1845 > UBA1845 > UBA1845. Next base: position 5,241 of record DDIR01000079.1, read on the forward strand.
TCTCCGGTGACGGCAGCGCCAAGGACCTCACCCGAAACTTCGTCCGAGCCGAATTCGACATTCCAGGGGCGGCCGAGAATTTCGTGCTCGTCGGGAACCACTGGAAATCGGGGACCGCCGACGAAGACGAATTCCGCCGATCAGTCGAAGCCCTGCGCACCATGCAAACGACCCTTCCATTTGATTCTTCGACGATCCCCTACATCGTTGTCGGAGACATGAATGACGACATTAACGACAGTCCCGACTCTCCTTCGCAGTTCACGTCACTGCCCGGCGGCTTACCGGGCGGCTGGACCCTTGGAAGTGATCTTTCCTACCCAATCGCCAACGGCGTGTTCAAGCCCATGCAAGCCAGCAGCGGTTCGCAGCGGTTGAACCTGCTGCCCGCATTTCAAAAAGACGGGTCCGACGCGACGCGCAATTCGTCCGGTCGCCGACTCGATTACATCTGGCGCAGCAACGCGGTCACTTATGTCGATTCCGAAGTTTACGACTCTGCCGACGAAGGATTGGGCGGTGGTTTGACCAAGTTCGGTTCGCCCTTGCCCGCGGGGACGAGTGCAGCCGCCAGCGACCACTTGCTCGTTTTCGCCGACATCGACATTCCCGACAATCAATCCGGCGCGTGCTGTACGGCCTGCGGCTGTGACGACACCGTCAACGCGGCTCAATGCCTGGGTCTGGGCGGTGAATTCCGCGGTGCGGGCGTGGAATGCGGTTCCGAAATTCCGGCATGCGATGCCCTGCCCAGCAACCTGATCATCAACGAATTCGCAGTGTCACACGATGGCACTCAAGATCAGGAGTTCGTCGAAATCAAGGGCGACCCGCTCGAGTTGCTTTGCGGATTGTCGATCGTGGTGATCGAAGGTGAAACGCTTTCAAAAGGAAACGTGGACCTGCTCGTCTCGCTGGACGACTGCGGTGGCAACCCGTGTGCCCTGGACTCGGAAGGCTACTTTGTCGCGGGCGGAATCGGTGTCGGCGCCGACCTCGTGATTGGTACGGGCATCGGCCGCTTTGAAAATGGAACGCAGACCATCGCACTGGTGCGCGATGTATTGGTCGCCCCGAACGATGACATCGATACGGAAGTCGGCGGCGGCGATGGCGTGGAAGACGTCAGCGTCGGCACCATCCTCGATGCGGTCGGTATCATCGACGACGACTACCCGGTCAGCGATGCGATTTACTTTGGCGCGGTGGCGATCGGACCCGATGGAACCACGGTACCCGCCGGCGGCGCCCGTTGCCCGAACGGCGTGGACACCGACACGCTCGATGACTGGGTCGTCCTGAGCAAAGCCATTGATGGCAGTGACGGCTGCGTGCCCTTCACGCCGGGAACCGACAACCCCGCGATGTGCGGCGGCGACTTTAACGGTGACGGTCTGTTCGATTTGAGCGATTATGCGGGCATGCAGGGCTGCATGGGTTCGGCGTCGGTTGAGTGCTCAGCCATGGAACTCGACGGCATTTGCGGCATCACCATCGAGGACTACGACATCTTTGTCACTCGGCTGACTGGTCCCTAAAATCCAGTTCGACTATCGGAGTTGACCGTGTCTTGACGATTGGTTTGTTAGCGCCAGGATCTTGCATTGCTGGCGCGGTCATGCTAAGAAGCAAGGGAAGACTTCGCACCGTTGGTGATCGAAAGCGCGATGGAAAAGTTACGTTCATACATCCTGGCTGGTCTGTTGGCCGCAGCGGTTGCCATTCCGGCGAGCGCGTGGCACAACCACCATGATGACGGCGACCATCACGGCGGCCCGGACGAATCATGCCCGGTGTGCTACGTGGTCAAAGCCGCGTCGACCGCCGTCGCAACGTCGGCCCCTGTTTTATTCATCGCAGAAGTCAGTTGGGCACAATGCCCCGAACTCGCCCAATCGTCAGCACACCGCCCGCTCCCAATCGGGCAACCCAGAGCACCTCCCCACCTCTCCTAAGCCGAAATCGTTTTAACCCAATCAATCGCAAATTGATCGTCGGTGTGCGCTTGCGCGCCCATCGCGTCGAAAAGCCCTAGCTGCCGATTTCCGGCGGCGCGGGACGGCTTATTCCATAGGAGAAAATCCGATGGGCAAGAGAGAATCCTTCTCTCGTCGAGGCTTCACGCTCGTGGAGCTGCTGGTTGTTGTTTCCGTTATTGCACTATTGATCGCCATCTTGCTTCCGGCGCTTACGAAAGCCCGCAAGCAAGCCCGCCGGACAGTCTGCGCCAGCAACTTGCGCAGCATGGGACTCGCGGTGTATGCATACGCCACGTCCAACGACGGGCACCTCGTCACCGTGGGGTTGGCCCATGGCGGGTCGGTCGATGAAGACGCGGCATGGATCAACACCTTGGAAGCTGAGTACGGCAACGCACTGGTTGCACGCTGCCCTTCGGACAAGAGCCCGCATTGGAAAGTCCCGCCGACAGGCACAACAGAACTGCGACGCGTCAGCTATGCCACCAACTACTACACGGTGAAACCGATCGCAGACGTTGGGCCTTACGATCGGTTGAGCCTGTTTAAGAAGCCCGCGCAGACCGCGTACATGGTCGAGTTGGCTGAGCTGGGCGAGTATGCCGTCGCCGATCACGTTCATCCGGAAAAGTGGCTGATCGATCCTGAGCGAAAATCAAAAGAAGAGATGGAGGTCGAGCAGCATATCGATCGCGCCAACTATCTCTTCATCGATACGCATGTCGAATCGCTGAAATTCAAAAACACGTACGACATCGATTACGACAACAGCACGCTGACGAACATCAAGTGGATCCACAATCTCTTCGACCCAGCCGTCGCGTTCTAGTCTCGTCGCGCGAAAGCGTTCGGTGAGCTTTTACGGTCATGAAGGTGTGCGGCGCAAAGACAAAACGACGTACCACCCAATCGAAATATAAGAATCCGATTGTTTTACCTGGAGATTTTTCATGAAAAGCATTTATCAACCAGCAGTGCTGGGACTTGTCATCACTGCATCGTGCGCTTCGATCGCAAGCGCCGGCACCGAGCACCATCACGATGAAGATTTCATCGTTGGACGCAGCAGTTCTGGTCAACTCGCCGTCGAATTCAACAGCGACGAAGCGTACGAACTGCCCGAAGTTCTGCTCATTCCGGGCGACGGCTTTGGCCTCGATGATCCGGGATTTACTTTCCTGGACGCGGACGAACCGGGCGAAGATTTCTACACGCTCGCGCCGTCCGTCGAAATCGCCATCGAACTCGTCAGCAAAGACGCGGACCTTCAGGTCCTGGAGGCCACCTTGTTCTCGACATTGCTCGCCACGCCTGGCGATCAGTGGGCCATGCCAGCCGGCAACTCGTTCGACGAACATCCCTATTGGTTTGTCGATGACCCGGACTTTTCTGAACTGGGTGAAACGTTCGCCTTCAGTTTCAAACTCGTCGACCTCAGTGGAACGTACACCGATTCGACCACCTACAACGCCGAGTTCATCGCCGTGCCCGAACCGCAAAGCCTCGTGCTGGGATTGATGGGTGCGGTGGCGCTCGTGCGTCGTCGTAACCTTCGCAAGTAGGTGATTGCCTGTCCGAAGGGGACAAAGAAGTGAAGGGGCAGCGCCGGAGCGGGTTGGCAGATCATGCGCCTGCCGCCCGCCCGGCGCCGCCAGCATTATCTCCAGTGTGGTTGGGCGAGGCGACTTGTCCAAATCCGAAGTGTTTACGCAATCCCGATCTGTTGTCTGATCGGTCTTTTGGAGACAGCCATGAAAGAAGCCAACTTGCAATACTCACGTGGCATGATGTTGGCCACCATTACCCTTGGCATCCTGGCTTCATCGCAGGCCGCCAGCGCCCAACATACGGGCGACGTCATCATCGGCATCAACAGCAACGGCCAACTGGCCATCAACCCCACCGGTTTCGTCCCGGACGACAACTACTTCACGCTGCCGGTCGGCGGCGTGTTCTTTCCCGGCTGGGCTGACTCGTCACCCGGGTTTGACCACCTTGTAACCGCTCAGCCGCAAGACGACATCTACCCCATGCAATCCGGGGCGTCGATCCACCTCGAAGTCGTCGGCGTCGATCCGGCATTTCAGTTGGTGGTGCTGGGAAATCCGCCGCAATTTCTCGATACGCCCGGCGAGTCAACGTTTCTCGGCGACCACACCCTGCACGAGCACCTGACGTTTCACATCAACAGTGATTCGCCCGACTACGACCCCGATCAATGCGTCTGGCACGCGTCGTTTCTGCTGTATGACGTTGGCTCGACAACGTACGCCGACTCGCAGCCGTTCACGTTCCAGTTCACCAACATCGACTTGCGCGATGCTGATGGCGATTTCGACGAAGACGCCGACATCGACAGCGACGACTTCGCCGCATTAGCCGCATGCCTGCAAGGCCCCAACGAAACACCAACACCAAGCGATCCGCAAGTGGGCACATGCGAAGTCGAATGCATCAACGCCTTCGATTTCGATGAGGACTTCGATGTCGATCTGGAAGATTACGCGGCGTTCTGCAACTTGGTGGCTAGCGAATAACGTAGCCGTTTTCGTACGTCGCGTATTCGGTTGAGCCGTCCTGCGGGCGGTCGATGTCGACGATGCTGCCTTTCGGATACCAGTAGTCGATGCGGCGGGAATTCTTTTCGCTGATGCGTTCGACGTGGGCGTCGAAGAACATCGCATTGATACCGCCGCGGTGGCGATAGCTCAGCGGGATGTTGGCGCCGCCGCTGGGGCTTCGTTTTCCATACGCCCGCGACTCGGTCCACCACGCGCCGGCGCTGGTGAACGATCCAAACCAGTGCGGTTTGAAATCGTGGTCAAAGTCGAGAATCAATCGCGGCGGGAGGTAGCGCGTTCCGTCGGCGACGCAGATCTTTTCTGCCGGCGTACCAACCTGGCCGACGCGACTCTTGTATTGTTTGACATCCACTTCCCAATCGGTCGGATTGCGCTTGATCCAATAGACCACACCCGCACCCGGTGGAGCCAACGGATGTTCCGCGATGTATTGGCCCGGGTCGGTGTCCTGTCCCCATTGCTGAAAGTGAACCGGCATCAGGTAACTGATTCCGTTGAACGCGCCGTTCTTGTCGACTTCATCGACGAACAGTTGATGATCGACCGGCTGCTCTTCATCATCACCCGGGTCGACGTAGAGAATCGATTTGAAGTTAACGCTGGTGCACTTGAAGTGATCCAACAGGAAGCGAAAGCGCTTCGCACGTCCGACTGGTAGCGCGGTGGATGTCGACATAATGGGCGTCATCCAGTCGTAGAGTTGAACGGGAATCGTCGGGTTGGCCATCGGTGAACCGTCGCCCGGATAGCCTGCGACCCAGGTGGCCATCCCGCTGGTGTTGCGGCCGGGGATCCACTCGTCGTTTTCAACGAAGTACGCACCCATGGCGTTGGCGAATCCGCGCTGCATGCCCATGCAGACGACGCCCTTGGCCTGCTCGCGGGCTTTCTTGAGACTTGGCAGGAGGATGCTGATGAGCAGCGCAATGATGGAAACCACGACGAGGAGTTCAACCAAGGTGAACCCTGTCGCGTGAATTGCGCCGTGGAGCAAACCACGACGTGTCGGTCGTCGGTAAACGTTGATCATCGCCATGGATTCAAGTATCCCCGCCCGATTTGCACCGTGCCCTGCTGAAAACACCCCAGGCACCGTCAAATTGTAGCACGAGAGGGCCGGCGAACGAAAGCGGTATTGGCTGTTTGGGACGCCGATTCGCCGATCAATCGGGGTTCGCTCCCTTGAAGGAACACCGATGGGCGGCTAGCATCCCCTCGCATCTGCTTTGAGGGCCCATCATAGCCGATATGCATGAAGTGAGATTCAAACCGGCGAGTGGCTCCAAACCCAGCCGGATCGCAGCGAGAACCCAGAACTGATGTCTGAAAAATGCCCATTTGCCGGTTCGGTGCAGAACCAGCCCGCCGACTCTGGAGTTGGCGAATCCGACGCAGCGACGCCGTTTAATCGCCTTCGACAATCGCTATCCGGCGGGGCGCTGGAGCGTATCGCCCGCAAGCCATCGGTGGTTCATTCGATCCTGTTGGCGACGATGGGCATTTTATTGACGGTCTTTCTGATCCGCAGGGCTGGCGATCTGTCCACCCTGGGCGATGTCCTTCGCGACAATCAGAATCGCATCTTCGGGTTTTTTCTGTTCACCAATGCATACCTCGCGTTGAAGGGTTTGGCCCTTCGCCGCGCCGCGCTGAGTTGCCAGGTGCAGACTTCGCTTTGGCGAACGACGCGTACATTCTGCGAATCGTCAATGGTCGGTTTGATCGTCGCGAAGATCGCGTCGGACGTTTACAAGTACACGCGCGTGGGTGACGGTTCACGAAACGACAAGATCCGAACGATACTGGTTTATCGCATCGCTTCGATCATCGCGGTGCTGATGTTGTCGGGCGTGGTTTCGATCATCTGGGCTGGCACCGTCTCCTGGCGATCCGGAATCGCCTGGCTCGTTCCCATCATGGTGCTCTCGATCATTACCGTCTCATTTCGCAATCGCGTGACGGGTTGGATCCGCGAACACGGTCGAATTCTCATGCAGATTCTGCCGTTCACCATCGCGGCACTGCTGGCCAAGATTGGCGGGTTGGCATTGTTGTTGGGCGTGTCGCTCGACGGCGAGTTGATCCAGGTGGCGGCTGCCTTCCTGCTCATCGGATCGCTGGCGTCGATGACGCAGGTGCCCGCGGGCGTCGGCTTGCTCGATGCCGGTTACGCGGTGTTCCTGACCAAGTACGTTGGCACAAGCGGCGCGGAAGCGGCAGCGTTTCTAATCAGCTTCCGGTTGCTGGGTCCGATGTACGTCGCGGCCCTCGGTGGAATCAGCATTGTCGCGACGAGTGCAGCCCGAATATGCTGGCAAAACGCAGTTCAGCAACAACAATCGGCGTAACCAGCGCATCAGCGCATTCCGGATTTTCTTCGAAAGCGTGATCCTTATCGCGGCATTGCGGGGCTTTGCAGCGCGCAGTATCGTCCTGTGATGAAATCCAAACGCATTCAACCCGCCACCGGCCCGCTTGATGCGACGGTGTCCATTCCCGGGTCAAAATCCCTGACCAACCGCGCCCTCGCGATTGCCGCATTGGCCGACGGAACCACCACACTTTCAGAAGCGCTCTATTCCGACGACACCGAGTTGATGATCGCGTGCCTGCAGGTGCTGGGCATTCGCGTTGAAACCGACATTGAAGGCTGCCGCATCGTCGTCCACGGCTGCGGCGGCAACATCCCTGCGTCTGACGGCGAACTGTTCTGCGGAAACAGCGGGACCACGATCCGATTCTGCACCGCGCTGTGCACGCTGGGCAAGGGACACTACACGCTCGACGGCAATGACCGCATGCGTCAACGACCGATCGCCGATCTGGTGGGCGCCCTTCGTTCCACCGGGGCTGTCATCGGTTATGAAGGCACCGACGGTTTTCCACCGGTGACGGTTCGCGGCGGCGGGATGCGGGGATCAAAGATCACCATGCTCGCCCCGCCTTCGAGTCAATACGTCAGCGCCATACTGATGGCCGCCCCCTACGCCTCGGGCGACATATTTCTTGAAATCAAGGAAACGATCAGCGCCCCCTACCTGTCGATGACCGCCCGCATGATGGAGTCGTTCGGCGTCTCGGTCATGTCGCGTATCAGCGACTCGACAACGCGATTCGTCGTCCCCGCACCCCAGCGATACGTCGCGAGCGATTATGTCATTGAGCCCGACGCCTCCAACGCGTCGTACTTCTTAGCCGCGCCAGCGATCGTGGGCGGCCGCATCACCGTTGAAAATCTCGGGACCGAAAGCATTCAAGGCGATGTGCGCTTCGTCGATGTGCTCGAAGAAATGGGCTGCCAAGTCACGCGCGAAGCAAACAAGACAACGGTGCGCGGGCCCGAAGCGCCGGCTTGCCTCAAAGGAATCGACATCGACCTCAACGACATGCCCGACACGGCGCAGACGCTCGCAGTTGTGGCGATGTTCGCCGATGGACCGACGATGATTCGCAACGTTGGCAGTTTGCGGGTGAAAGAGACCGATCGGTTGTCGGCGCTGTCCAACGAGTTGAAAAAGCTCGGTGCCGGTGTGTATACGACGGAAGATTCGATTGAAATCACGCCACCGCAAGCATTCAAGCCGGCGAGCATCCACACCTACGACGATCACCGGATGGCCATGAGCTTCGCACTGGCAGGGTTGCGAATCGACGGCGTGGCCATCGAAGATCCGACCTGCGTCAACAAGACGTTCCCCGACTTCTTCGATCGATTTGAAGCGATGTACGAATCGCGTGCTTAGTTTGCGACGAGGTTTTCACCGCGCAGGTCGATGGTGCGTTTGTTTCCACCGGTGGAGAATTTGACGGCTTGTCGCCCCTTGTCGAGAAGGAACAGATACACGAGCTGATAGTCCTTCTTGAAGTGCTGATTCTTGATCTTGTTAAAATCCTTGAAGCGTCCACCGCCCGATTCAAAGGTCGGGTAATAGGTCAATTCGACGAAGGTTTCACCACCAACATCGGCGACGGCGTACTTGCCGCACGCGAGGATCTTGTTTCCCTGATCGTCTTCGACGGTGTAATTCTCAAGGGTCTGAACGCTGAAGTTCAGCGCCCGCCCCAACGTGCTTCCGGCGCGCAAGCTTTCAACATTCAATTGAAGCAGCGCCTTACCGCTGGGCACCTTCAATCCGCTCACCGGCCCACTCGACTTGACGGCGCCCTGATCCTCGAGCTTTCCGGTCAGCACACCCTGGGAGAGAATGCCCGATTGAATTTCCGTATCGAGTTCCTGAAACGCCGTGAAGGTGATGGGAAGGTCGCTGCCAAACCGAGACGACTTGAACTTCACACCGGACACGCGCCCCCCGCCGCTTGAACTTGCCGAATTGCTCGAATCGGACGAAGAAGCCGTCTGCGTGGACGCGTCGGTCACCGGGGCGGCTGCCTGCGGCGCGGTTCCGGGCTCTTTCCCGGTCAGGATCGCTTTCTGCGATTTGGTGAATGGCACGTTTCCGCCGACCTTGTAGCGCACCTCGATGGGGTCGAAGTTTTCGGGAACCTCGAACGCGACCTCGACCCGATTGGAATCCGGCACCAGGAAAACCCTGCCGGCGACACCCATGAATTCCTGATTACCCGATTTCCACTCGCTGACGTAGCGGCTTGGATCATCCGGATCGATGATCGCCGTCGCAGGAATAGACAGCAACTTACCGCTGGAACGTCCGACGATGCGAATCCCGGTGGGGCAATAGCGATTCTTGTCGTCGGCATCTTTGGTCTCACCCGACAATTGCAGGGAGACATGGACGAACATGTTGCCGCCTTTGGGATCGACCGGTTCAGCCGCATCGGGCGTGTCGCGTTGCCCGACCACAAGCTTGTAAATGTAATTCAACTGACCGACATCGGTGACTTTGATGTCGTCGCTCTTCACCGCGCGCGCCACGCCAAGAGGCAGCGTGTGGGCGTACGCAAGGTCGCTGATCAGATTCTCGTGCTCGTCGCCGAACGAATGATCGGGATCGGAATCACTGAACGTGTTGGCGCTCAACATGCTCACACAGGACACCGTAAATTGATCGGGTTTCAAGATCAGCTCGGCTTGCTCTTTTTCCAGCTTGGTCGGATCAATCCTTCGATATCCGAAGAAACCGCCAACCACTTCACCGGTCTGGGTGGTGGACACCCCCCAGGGCAACATCTGGATTGCACAGGCAATCACACCGGTGGTCAGGATCGCGCTAAAAAATCCAAACACGCCGCCCGCGACCCAGTCAATCACCTGAGGAAGCAAATTCGATCGCGGAATCCACATGTCGAGCAGCACCCGCATCACAATCAACGGGACCGCGAATGTTGCAGCCAGCGCCAACGCATGGGCATATTCCGGAGCGAATCCCATGAACAGCGATTCGGCGACGGCTTCATATGTCCCAAACGAAACGACCGTCGAGACGACGACGAGGACGCAGGTGATCGCTGCACTGGTCAACCCCTGGATGGCCTGGAAGTAGGTCACCGCCCCAAGGAATGCAACCAAGATCAATGAGAACAACATGGCACAACCTCCTGCAACCAATCGGAACCGACTCGCTTCTCTCTTGATTTTATCCCCGTCGCAACCGCGCCCCAACACACTGGAACCCGCGCGACCTGTTTCAATCTACTTGCTGTCGACACGCAGGCCACGCATGACCTCGGCCATACTCGTCTGCCCCGCGATGACCTTGAGCAAGCCCTCTTCCTGAAGGTACCGCATTTTTTCGGAACGGGCCTGCGATTTGATCTGGTTGGCAGTCGCGCCGCTGGCGATCAACTTGCGAAGTGCGTCACTGATCACGAGCAATTCAAACACACCCGTCCGACCGACGTAGCGACTGTTCTGGCACGTCTGGCAAATGATCTCCCGCCCTTTCTTATCAAGGATGGGTTCGCTGGGCGGGCGATAGAAATGCTCAATCTTGTCGACCGGCAGGTTGGCTTTGCGGAGCAATTGTTCGTCGGGCTGATACGCTTCGCGACAGGCATTGCAAAGCACCCGCAGCAAGCGCTGCCCCACCACCGCAACAAGCACCTCTGCGACTGGTTTGGGATCTTCCACCAAGGCGATCAATCGGGCGATTGCGTCAAACGTACTGGACGCTCGCATCGTCATGTAGATTTTTTTCTCACGGGCCGCCCGCGTCGCAATCTGCGCCGTCTCGCGGTCTTCGCACTGATCGACCATGACGATGTCCGGTTCGCGACGAAGCACCGTTTGCAACGCACGGGCATAGCTGACATCGTCCGACGCCCCACCGTGCTTCTGCTGGGTGATGTTGTCCAGCTTCATCATCGGATTGGTTTCGAGCGAATAGATATTTTGCAAATAGGCATCATGCGAACGCAGCGTCGCGTATTGCGTGGTCGAAATCCCGGACTCGGCTGGTCCTGCAAACAACACCAACCCGGTATCAAGGGCCAGCACTTCCTGGAACTTCGCCAGGCGTTTCTCGTCGAAGCCCAACTCTTCAGGTTTGAGCAGCGTGCCAGTCCGACTTGTCTTCAAACGCAACCGCTCGCCCTTGGTGGATCCGGATGTCCGCACCTCCAAGCCGCCTGGTTTCTGACCGCCGCCGAGCAAACCGGCTGACAGCGAACCGGTCTGAGGTCGGCGCTTCTCATCAACATTCAGCCCGCAGGCACGTTTGAGGAACGCCATCGCCTGGTCAGCCGTCTCGCGCGTCAGCACGCCTTCCTGCTCAAACACGACGCCGTCGATCTTGTAGATCACCCGAACACCATCATCCCCAATGACGATGTCGGCATCGCTGGCCCGCTTCCACATCAAATCGAACAGCAGGTCCTGCGTGGCATCGAACTCGTCGGCTTCGACCGGGTCGGTGGGTTTTTCGATGGGCTTCTTGTCGGGTCCGATCAGCTTGACGCGAATGCCTTTGTCGGTTTTCTTTTCCTTGTTGCCTTTGAGCGACGCGATCACCCGCTTGAAGTGACCGATGGTCATCACGTGGTTGTTCGGTGCCAAACGCCCGTTGCGATGCACGACATAGGCGATCAACGTACCGCCGGCTAGGATGATCCAGAACGCCAACCCGAGGTAATACGCGTTGAGCTTCCAGGGGAAGATAAGCATGATCGCGACGCCGCCCAGACCGCCGGCGAGCACCACGCTGTTCCACATCTCCCGCTTGGTCTTGACCCGATCGGCATCGCGATCGACCCATTGCGCCGCAAACGCCCACGCGATAAAGACCAATAGAAAAGAGATGATTTTAAAGAAGCTGAAGTAGGGGCTGATTGCCGCCAACGTAGGTTCGAAAAGTATTGAATGCATGGCACCTGGTGGGTGGAAAGGAAACGGTCCGACGCGTGTACCCACGTCGACCAAACGCTAACCCAATAGAACACGCGAAGATTAACCGCATCTAACCGATGATGCCACTGCCCGAGATATTGATTCCCTTAAGCTTCATTTTGAGTTCCTCGGCATTGGGGGCAGCCGCATAGGCGGTTTCCTGGCTGATGTATTCCTCCTCAACCAACTTCCTCAACGACTCGTTGAAGTCCAGCATCCCTTCGCCATAGGAACTTTTGACCACGCCAAGGATGTCCGAATCCCGGCCGTCGGCGATGAGCTTGCGGACCGTCGCATTCACCACGCAGACCTCCACGCAGGGGACGCGGGGCACGTCGGGCCGAATCGTCTTGAGCAACTTCTGGCAAACGATGCCCTGCAGGTTGAACACCAGCGAACTGCGGATCAGCGCCCGGGCGTTTTCGGGGAACAATTCCAGAACGCGGGTGATCGTACCGGCTGTTCCGTTGGCGTGAACCGTTCCGAACACAAGGTGGCCCGACTCGGCTGCATGCAGCGCGGCAGCGAAAGTTTCCTGGTCACGCATCTCACCGATGAGCACGACGTCCGGGTCCTGTCGCATCAGGTACTTCAGCGCGGCATGGAAGTCATGCACGTCGATTCCCACTTCGCGCTGATTGATGAATGATTTCTTGTCTGTGTATTGAAATTCGATCGGATCTTCGAGTGTCACAATGTGGCACGATCGGGTCTTGTTGATCTGCTCCATCATCGCGGCGATCGTTGTACTCTTACCGCTACCCGTGATACCCGACACCAGCACCAAACCCTGATGATGCTGGGCGAGTCTTTCCAACACGGGCGGGAGATGCAACTGCGAGTAATCCAGAATCTCCGACGAGATGCGGCGGGCGGCCATCGACATGAGACCGCGCTGCAAGAACACGTTGATTCTGAATCGCGATCCACCAATGGCCTGATGGGCAAAGTCCATCGCGCCGTTTGCGTGAAACTTGGTCTTCTGATCTTCGGTCATGATGTCGAAGATCAAGCCGCGAATTTTTTCGTCACTCATCGGACCAGTCGACATCGACTTGAGTCCGCCACGAACGCGAACCTTTGCCGCGGAACCGGCTTTGAAGTGCAGGTCCGATCCGCCCATCTTTTCCATGGCGCGAAACAGCTTGTCGATCTTCGGCGCAGACGTCTTCTCTGTCCCGGAATCGTCGCCGTCAATATCGAGGGCTTCCGCCCCATTCTGGATTTCATCAATATCTGACACGTTATCTCCAGCCAATGATTTACTACGCTGCGGGCAGGGCAAATTCGCCTGACTCATCGCTGTGCGAAAGGCACTTCATTTTAGAGGTTCGGTGGGTCCGTTCAAGTACGCCTTAAACCAAATGCCTTTCGCCCATTCTTCCATCATCACAACCCACCAACGCGACAACTTCCGACAACCCTGAACCGTCGCCGGGCGGTTTGCGGAATATTCAACCCCAGCCGATTCGACAGATTCAAGTGTGCGCGAATACGATTGTTCGTTGTGGGCGGGCTGGCTGGTTGGCGCAAGTGCGTTCGCCGCGGATGGGTTGCGGGCGATCAGGCGAGCGCGGATTCAGCCGTGAGTTGAATATATCCGTGATCGAGGAAATCCAAGCCGAGTAACAACGTCATATCGAAGGTATCAGGAATGCACAGATTTCCAGAATTGGACGCCGCGGATGACAATGATCTTGGGCGATCGGGATTCACCCTCGTCGAATTGCTGGTGGTCGTCTCAATCATCGCCCTTTTGATCGCGATCCTGCTGCCCTCGCTCAAACGCGCCCGCGAACAAAGCAAGCTCGTCGTCTGCAAAAGCAACCTCCACCAGATCGGCACCGGCATCCAACTGTACGCGCAGGACAATCTCGGTTTGATCCCCCGCGGACCAGACCCCGTGATCCCCATCGACCTCGGCGGAAACCACTTGGCCACCAACCAACTCTGGCTGGGCAACAACGCGAGCTTCGTGTCGATGTTCTCGCAATGCCAGTTCACCGGCTTGGGGATGTTGCACAGCACGACGCTGCCGGATTTGAATTTGTTCTTCTGCCCATCGGACAACAGCTTCAACCGCACGGAGGAGTCGCCGAAGATTCCGACGTCGCGCCCCAACGAAATCGACTGCGCGACCAACACGGCGTACACCGACGACGGGTTCGGGTCGTATCAATACCGCCAGCTCGACCAACTGCCGAACAACGCATCCACCGGCAACCTCGACCGCCTCGGCTTTCACGTGATCGACGGCATCAAGGTGAACGTCACGGCGCTGGCCCTGGACACCAACGCCCTTGGATTGGATGAGGATTCGCACCACACCAACCACAAGGGCGAGTTTTGCAACGTGCTGTTTCGGGACGCGTCGGTCTCAACGTTTCGCAATCGCGACAACGTCCTCGGCCTGTCGCGCGAAGTCTTCGAGCAAGCCGCCATCGGCAACCTGCAAGCCATCTTCGACGCCATGGACCAACTGCTAATCAATGCCGACTTCGCCTACGGCAGTTCACCCCACGACGCCCCGAGCATTCAGACGGCCAGATAGCCAAAGCAACCAAGGCCGCCGAAGCGGTGGCGACGCACCAACACCCACAGGCAATTCGCAGTTACCGCCCGGTCGTCATTCCCGCGAAAGCGGGAATCCAGATGCAGGAATGACAGTATAAGAGGTACACAATTCGCTACTGCCTGAATTGTTATTAGCTGTCCTCAACTATTTTGATTATTCTAGTGCGTAGTGAAAAGGTCTTGTTTAGTGAATGCGTGGCCCATGCAAGAACGCAAATGGACAACACTACCCCCGGTCTGCTTTTTCCAAATGGCCATTTGGGCCGTACTGACTTTGCTCTGCGTGGCCATGGCGCATGCTGATGACTCGTTGACTTACACCGAGAGAAGAAATCTCGCAGCATTCAAGAGTTTTGAGGATTTTTCGCTTGATTTGACGAAGCGCGAGAGTCGGAATCGCATTAGGCTGTTTCTGCAGCGATTTCCCGATATTGAGAATCCCGGTAGTGACGAGCTATTGCGCTGGGCCGTGGCATATACGAGGGCAGAACTAGGGCGTCTGCAGACGTTACGCTCAGACTGTGCCCAGGCGGACTCCGGTTGCGATTGCGAAGCAGAGTGGATTCGACTTGCCAAAATGCAATCCGATTTTGAGTGCCGAATCGAGAAGGCGCTCGGACCGGACTATTCTCAAGTACCAGTCACGCCCGCTGTCCCCAGTCAGCTGTTGCGAAACCTCCACGATAGCGTGAACGACGGGGCTCAATTCAAACGGCTTTACGCACAGGCTTTGCTGCTCGGTGCCGATCAGTCTGAATCAAAATTGATGACTGAATTCCTCGCTCTCTATCTGAACTCCGACGCCAGTTCTATTCATCAAGAAGAGTTGCTTCGTCTTGCTCTGGCCTCTCCCAGCGAGGCGTTCCGAAATCAAATTGCCCAGTTGGTCTGTGATCTCGGAAAGTCAACAGCTGCCCGTGTTGTTTTTGACGTCATGCTAAGTGCACAAATAAAACGAGGTTGTGGCAATTGTTCGAAGGCAATCGCCGATCTAATAGTGCGCATGTCACCGTCCGATTTCCTGGATGTCTCTAGCAGATGGACTTGCACGCTCGAAGGCAACGAATTGGTCTGGAATTTAGCATTCGACAAGAGTATGCCCGATGAACTGCGGGCTGCGATTGCTGTAAGACTTGCTGGAAGTAGTGCGTTTGTTGACCGAGTCCTGGAGGTCGACGATCCAAACTTGTTTTGGTCAATCTTGCGAGAGGAATCTAGAAGTCGAAGGTTACTCTTGCCTGACAATTTCGATTTTGATTCAATTTTGAGTCGCGAAGACATTAGTGCTGAGGAGAAGCGGCTTGTCGTTCAAGTGATCGGGCGGAGGGCTGAAAAATACAGCGGAACGGACCACAAAGCGTCGATGCAGGAGTTGGTTGCACTTGAACGATCGAACGATGCAGTTGTTCGATCCGAAGCATCCCATCAAAAGAAGCGAGCGGAGGCAATCAACGCGACGTATGATAATTACTGGAAAAAAGAAATCCGAGAGGGTGAAGCCAGGCTTGAGGCTCAGATAGAAACATTTTTCAAGAGCATCCGTGAACTGCAAGATCGCCCAAGAACTGAACATGCGGAGAAGGTGGATCGAATGATCTGGGAGCTGAAGTATTACACATGGATGAGCGAAATTGGGCTGATTCACGCGCTGACCAAGCGGCTTCACTTGGATTTTCTGCAATCCAATTCAGCTGGACCTTGGCGAACGTTCTTGAGCAATAGTCGGTCGCAATTCGAAGAACGAAAGTGCTCGTTATTTACCATAGACGAGGGCGTTGACGTTACTCTTGACGGCTTTGGCCACGAAACACTGGCCGGCTTCGCCGATTGCGAGTCGCGGGTGCAGGATTGGGAGCTTCGAGAAGGCGTTCCGTTGGATTTTGTCATTGTAATATTTGAAAACGGAGAAGCCGGGGCGACCCAATACGCCACGCTTGTGCAGAAATGGAATGAGGCGATGGTCAATCGCAGCGCCAGCGGCAAATTTCGAGTCGAATTGCCAAAACAGTTGATTGAGAAAGGTGAAAGAATCCCTCTTCTTGATTGAGGAAGAATGGGGAAGAGCGGAACAGGCACCTATTTAGCGCAGCCGAAGCATGCGACCCTTGTAAGAAATCATTGATTATCCCACTCCATTAGAATTCTTCATTTCGACTATTCCTCCAGAATCAGTTGATGCATTTCGGCGAACAATTTCTCGAACTCTTCATGATCTGATGTTGCAAACGGGCACAGGCGGACACTCTGCCGCAAGATGCCCAAGATTGCCTCAAGGAGTTCATTGTCCGAACCGCTGTCCGAGCACCCACAAATAACTTGGAAGAAACCGTCGTTGTTCTCGATTTCCTCGATGAAACCCGGCGCCTTGTCATCAGTGATCCCAACGAGTATTGCCTCGTGAATCGGATGCTGCAATTCGATGCGCTCAAATGCATCCAGCACGGGCTGAAGCCTTGGCCGTACGCGCCGCATTGCTCTGTCGAAGCTACGGTCTCGCGCAATCGCACTGAATTCCAGTTTCATAGTGATGGTCCTGACAAGGCTGGACAAATACCTCTTTGGCGATTTCTGGATTCCCGCCTGCGCGGGAATGGCGGAATAGGTTCAAGAAAACACGTAATTTCTTCCTTCGACGCTTACTCCGCCGCCCATTTCCTCCAGAAGTACATCACGAATCGATCATATATGACTGGCAGGCCATCAAAGAATTTGCAATCGTCAAAAGCAAGTCCGGCATCAACAACTGCGCTGAGTGTTTCGTCAAAATCAAAAAGACCTTCGCGCCTCTTCTGAGCAGTCATCTCCCAAAGATGTGATTTGCAAACACTCGGGTTTCCTTTGCTTAATTCGTCATGCATCTGGCAAAGAATGGCGACACACGATCCTCTCCGGAGCAATTCGACGTCAACCTCGCAATCCAATCCGCTACTTTCTTCTATGATCGGATCGAGGAACTGAAACGCATCAAACGTTCCCACGTCAATCGTGCCGCCAAAAGCTCCGTAACAATCCGTCATGTCGTGAAACATGAAGAGTATGTCTCGCGCAGCATCGTTGGCCACCTTCACGTTTTGCATGTTAATGATCATGGTTGATTACCCAGGTCGGGTGGCCCATCTCAGCCTATCGTGGCGTTGCGTGTGCCCATCCAGCATCACGCAACTGGATGCCTCCCGCCACGCTATCCTCTTGCAGAGTGTAATCCTCAGCGCCGTATAGGAGCCAAATATTGGGCCCCACGTTCACATAACACATCCCCAATCCCCAGCAGAATGGTCCTTTCGTTGCGACCGTCTTTTCAATCACGTGCCATGGGCTATCCGCAGGCAAATTCTCCACAATCAAACAAGACACGTCCTGGCTGTCAATTATCACAATCTTGCCTTGGGCATCGGCTCCAAATGAGATATTGCTATCGGGCGAAAGCCAACAATCCCTCCAGGTCTGCGCACTCTGGACCAGCATGCCCACCTTTATCGCATCGGGGTATTTCGATAGCGCCTCCTCGATCGGCATGCCCAAGCAAAGCCCTTCCATACAGTCGCTTGAACACGTTAAACCTTCTCCCTGCGGTTTTGATTGTGCCTTCGCCGAATCGAGGTATATCGGTGGCGTTTCCTCAATCGGTATAGACCGACGAGGACCTATTGCACCGTCACTTGAGGACCTCAAGTCATCGCTTTGTGTCTGCAACGGAGTTTTGCAGGATTTGCTGTGGCACCCATTGACTGACCAAGCTAGGACTACTAACGCAAGGAGCAGAACATGCGTCCTTGACAACCCTCGCGCCGAGCGCCCCCGACGCGGAAATGTGCAAACTTGCGGTCTGGTCAGCATTACACTCATCCTCAGCAGCACAAATGACCCAAAATAATCCAGGACAGCCACTAGTTTCCACGAACTAGCAACTGTCCTGAATCAGATGTCATCTATGATGCAATGGTTTAACTGCCGATCAATACCGACTTTGCCTTCGGTGAATCGTTATGTGATCCACCGACCGTGCAGATCGCGCGACTGGTTACGCCAATCTACGCGCCGTCTTCGGGGCATTCCGTATCGATTAGCGAATCATCCCAGCAGCGGTATTCGTCGTCGCCGTAGTGGGCTGGGTCTTTGACGCGGCCTTCCTTGGTTTCGCGGTTCCACTCCATTTCCGTCGTGGCGTCCTGTGCGGCGCGGTAGATTTCGTAGAATGCGTTGTAAGGCGTCTCATTGTTCACGCCGTAGAAGATATACCCGCCGTTGTCGTCGCTGTCGGGAATGACGTTGGTGTAGCGGATGTCGTTTTCGCCCGTTTCTTCGTCGTGGTTCCATTCGATCTGGATAAACGGCGACGGGTTGCTGGGGTCGCGGTTGAGGCTCCACGTTCCGCTGGTGCCCAGGATGTTGGATTGGCCGGAGAACCAGTTGTAATCGGTGTACTCGCCTTCCTTCGTCAGGAACATGTTCCAATCGATGGTGGCTCCGTTGATCTGACCCTGAAGCTCGGCTGAGTGGTTGATGCTAAAGACGCGGAAGTCGTACTGCCATCGCCAGATGCCGTCAGCACCGAGCGTCGGTTGATGGTTGAACGATTCCACAAACGCGGCGACCGGTACAACCAGATTGACGGTCAGAATCACATTCCACACGAAGGTCGTACCGCCAGCGTACAACCAATTGCCGCGTTCGATCGCGCCGTTGGTTCCGACGTCGACCATGCCATTGGTACCAACGTCACCATTGGTGTTGGCATCTTCGAAATCTTCAAGCTCGATCACAAATGTGGACTGCGGTGGAATCTTCGGCGCGAGATCATCACCGCCGTCGCCACCATCACCGTCACCGGGAACATTCTGATTGCAACCAACAACAGCTAGCATTGCCAACACAACGACCGACCCGATAAATCGATTTTTCAAATGAGCCATAACCAGATTTCTCCTTTTGTCCTGACAACATAAGATTGATTTCGTGATGGGGCAGGAACTGTAAGAACAAAACGCGTGCACACCGATGACCGCGCGGAACCGATGCACACCGAAATCCCCCTCGGATCGCGGGGAGCAATCCGGGGGCTGTTCAACCCCAACGTTTCAAATCGTTAGCCTGCCCGGGAATTTACAACCGGAAACTATACGCATGCACCAAGTGTCGGTCCGGCCATCGCCACCGCGCCGGAAACTGTCGATCGCGCCGGTCGGCGTGGGAAACCCATCACTTATGATCCGCCACCCTTGACGATCAATGTTTCCATATCGACCACATGGTTGTATTTACTCAACTCCCCTTCCAGGAGGTCCCGAAACCCTTCCTCAATCGCCACCGAGCCGTCTTTTCTGCGGACGCAAGGGATCAGCGTCGCGACCCCGGTCCGCGGGTGACGGGCGGGGATTCGGGCGGCTTCCTCGATGGACAGATTGAACATTTCACCGGTCGATACGCAGACGTAATCGAACCGCTCGGGAATCGGCGGATACGGTGACGATTCGGGCATGAGCAGAAATGCCGCGACCCCAAGCATGAGCAGTGCCGCGATTAGCTTAAGATGTCTCTTCATTGGCCCCATTGCGGCGATTATGTGACGCGGAGACGAAGCGTGCAAACGCGCACCAACGAGAATCCGCAGACTTTGCGAACGTGGCCCTGCAGGCATTTACAGCCCCTCCCCGATGGGTCATCATGCACATATATGCGGCGGCGACCGCCCTGTCGGAGGTGACGTTTGCAAACCCAATACGAAATCGCAGTCATTGGAAGCGGTAACGCGGCTGAGGGCGTTGTCCATGGCCTCCTTCGCAAGATGATCCTGCTGGACGATCGCATCATCGCCACCGATCCCAACGCCGATCGCCGGGCGGCATTCGCCAATCGATTCAACATCACGACCAGCGCCGACAACCGCCAAGCCGTGAGCGACAGCTACCTCATCCTGCTGGCCGTCAAACCGCAGGTGTTCAAGGAAGTCTGCGCCGAGTTCGCCGATGTCGTCCGCGACGACCACGTCATCGTTTCCATCATGGCCGGCGTGCCGACGAAGCAGATCGAAGCGCAGTTTCCAAACATCAAAGCCCGCGTCGTTCGGGTGATGCCCAACCTCGCGATGCACGTGCACGAGGGGATGGCTGGCATCTTCGCGGGACAGTACGCCACCGAAGCCGACGTCCTGCGCACGCAGCGGGTCTTCGAAGCCGGCGGACGGGCAACCGTGCTGACCGATGAATCGATGATGGACGCGGTGACGGCTGTCTCCGGAACGGGACCGGCGTATTTCTATTATTTTTGCGAGGCGATCATCGATGCCGGTCAAAAGGCGGGATTGTCATTGCAGGAAGCCAAACTGCTCGCGACGCAAACGTGTCTGGGTGCGGCGCGGATGATGATCGAATCGTCCGATGCACCTGACGTCTTGCGAAAGAAGGTCATGTCGCCAGGCGGCACGACCGAAGCGGCTGTCAAGTCGCTGGATGACGACAAAGTGAAGGAAAGCCTGGAACGGGCGGTGCTGGCCGCCTGGAATCGTTCGAAGGAACTCGGTCTTTGACCGATTATTGCAAATAAATAGTGCCAGATTATGGCACTGACAATCATCCGATTTCGGCCGCCGTGCCGCTGAGGAGACTTTCATGTTACCCCCCTATCGCCCGGAACCGTACGTAGACTTCACCCAGGAAGGACCGCGTTCCAACATGCTCGACGCCATCGGATGCGTCAGCAAGCAACTCGGTCGAACCTACCCGCTGCGGATCGGCGGAAAAGAAATCACCACCGATCAGAAGATCACCTCCATCTGTCCTGCCGCACGCGATCAGGTCGTCGGCATGGTCAGCAAAGCCAGCGCCGACCAAGCCGGTGAAGCCATCGTCACCGCATACGAAGCTTTCAAAATGTGGTCGCACTTCGACCCTGAAGGACGCGCCCGCATCTTGTTCAAAGCCGCCGCCATCATGCGCCGCAGGGTCTACGAACTCTCCGCATGGATGTGCTTTGAAGTCAGCAAGAGCTGGATCGAAGCCTACGCCGACGTGTGCGAAACGATTGATTTTCTCGACTTTTATGGCCGCGAAATGATGCGGCTCGCGGGCGGTCATCCGACCACACCATTTGAAGGTGAAGAGAACGAAGTGCGCTACATGCCGCTCGGCGTCGTCGTGGTGATTCCGCCGTGGAATTTCCCGCTCGCAATTTGTGCAGGGATGACCACCGCAGCAATCGTCACCGGCAACACCGTCGTCCTCAAACCGGCCAGTACTGCTCCCGTCATCGCCGCGAAGTTTGCAGAAATCATGGTGGAAGCCGGTCTGCCCGATGGCGTGTTGAACTTCCTGCCGGGCAGTGGTTCGGAAGTCGGCGACGTGTTGGTCAATCATCCGAAGACACGCTTGATCGCGTTCACCGGTTCAAAAGATGTCGGGCTCGAAGTTTTCAAGAAAGCCGCCGTCGTACATCCCGGTCAGATCTGGCTGAAGCGCACGATCCTTGAAATGGGCGGTAAGGATTGCATCGTCGTTGATCAGACAGCCGACCTCGATGAAGCGGCCAAAGGTATCGTTGCAGCCGCCTTTGGATTCCAGGGGCAGAAGTGTTCCGCATGCTCGCGACTCATCGCGCACACGTCGATTTATGAAGAACTGCTGGCGAAGGTGACTGAAGGAGCGCAAGCGCTATCCATTGGCCACACCGCCAGCGCCGAAAATGTTTTCATGGGTGCGGTGATCGACGAATCCGCGTACCACAAGATCAACGACTACATCAAGATCGGTAAGAGCGAAGGTCGCACGGTGCTCGCCGACGGCAGCGTGCCCGACAACGGGTTCTTCATTCCGCCGACGATCATCGCCGACGTCGACCGCCATGCCCGCATCGCCCAGGAAGAGATTTTCGGACCGGTGCTGGCTGTCATCCGTGGACGCAACTTCACGGAAATGCTCGAAATCGCCAACGACACCGAGTACGGGTTGACCGGGGCGTTGTATTCCAAGAACCGAAGCCGCCTTGAACTCGCCCGCCACGATTTCCACGTCGGGAATCTCTACCTGAACCGCAAGTGCACCGGGGCGCTGGTGGACGTTCAGCCGTTCGGCGGGTTCAACATGTCGGGGACCGATTCAAAAGCCGGCGGACGCGACTATCTGCAATTGTTCATGCAGGCCAAGACGATCTGCGAACAGTTCTAAATGCGGCTGAAAACGGGCGGTCTGGAAACGGGTATTTTCACAGCCCCCGTTGACGATGGGGGCTGTGATGGTACGATCATCGCCCGCCAGACGTGAAAATGGGTCAGAAATGCCGCCACCAATTCCGGCAGGCAAGCCCGATCTCGCGCTGAAAACTTCCGGGCTTAAAGCACGTGGATTGGCGCGGGACATTTTCAAGCGAATGCCGAAAGTTGTTTAACGGCAAAAGTTTACGCAATTCGGTGGTGATCGGTGGGCGAAGGTTTCTCATCGGTCTGAATCGGATTTTGCAGCGAAGCGGCTGGGGCTGAAGCAGCGGATGTAAAAGGAATTTGATCAAGCGGGGCAACATGAGTGCCGACGCGGTGCTCGACCCGGTTGATCGGATCTGAAGTCGGTAAGCGTATTGAGAAAGACGCAGGTGTTTGTGGCCAATCAGGAAAGCATTCAACTCGAAGCCGTCGTCGTCAAGGCACTGCCCAACGCGATGTTTCTCGTCGAAGCAACGATGGGAGAAGAAGGCGGAGAAAAGCACGAAGCCCTCTGCACCATCGCCGGCAAAATGCGCAAGTACTACATCCGCATCCTACCGGGTGACCGAGTCACCATAGAACTATCCCCCTACGACCTGACCCGCGGCCGGATTACGTACCGACATCGCAATTAATAATCAGGCATCGATTCAAGCGCCGCAACAATTCGTGCTCCAATTCACTGGTCATCTGCGCGCCGATTGTCTAATTACTCAACAATCTAATCGAAGATAATGAACCATTCGTAGTTCGATGTTGGCATGAATTGCTGCTAACGTTGCCTGCTTTTTCACTTTGCCATGATGCGACTCGCCAAGGTCATCTAGAGGAACGATTCGCTTACCAATGGCAACGCCTTCGCAATTCCTTTCTCCCAATTATCGGGAGCTTGGCATAGACGGCGACAACGACCTTTATGATTTTGCTGCGTTCATTGCTTCATACTGATCCAGTCAATCGATGAAAGTTCCTATATCGCAGCCGGCTTTGCTAAACCTGTGCATTTAATTCGGCTTGCATATTTGGAACTCTGTTCGCGCATTTCCTAACCGGACCTTACCAAATTGCCACATCCTGCACCGTTTGCGACAAATACACCGGATAATGTAGGTTTCTCACGCACGCCCCAGAGAGATTCTGCACGACACGCCACCGCACACACTTTGGACATGGTCCGCTAATTTGGGTCAATAAATGGAGGGCTTTGGCTTTCAATCGACCTTCCAAGCGTGATACAATCATGTGCACCATCACACGGGGCGAACCTTGGTCGGAGTCGCTTCAACGCAACCGGCGTGTCAATTCCAGGCGGGGTTGGCTTGTCGCATCTTTTACACCGCATCAGACCAACCTTCTCCGCACGGAGGGCTTCCCAATGTTCAGGACACGATCGATTCGGTTCTTGGCTTTCTCCAGTCAATCAAGAATGCTCGTAACAATGTTGGCTGTCATGGGCGTCGCCCACCTGGGAGCGGCGAAGCCCGCCCTCGCTGCCGACTGCAACAACAACGGCACGGACGACACTATCGACATCGCATCTGGGACAAGTTCAGACTGCAACCTGAACAGCACGCCCGACGAGTGTGAGACGCAGCTGTCGTCAGAAACGATCAGGTTGAACGCAGTAGGTGGTGGGGGTGGGGGTGAAGAATTCGGGTCAAGCGTTGCGATTCGCGGTGATTTGATGGCCGTGGGGCAGCGCTTTGACATCGGTATTGGCGACCCGTGCCCTCCGCCTCATTGTGAACCTGAACTACTGTTTGATATGGGAAGTGCCTGGTTCCCCAGAAGAAGTGGGGGACAATGGATTGTCGATAGCGGCGGCACTGGCCCTGGTGGAGAGGGTGCAGAGTATGGGAGCAGCGTCGCGCTGGGGGACGGGTATGCCGTCATCGGCGCCCCCGGTCAGGATGGCGATACGGGAAGAGCTCATATCTACGAAGTCGGAGTTTATGGCCCGATTGGGCAGGAAACAGAGATTGCCCCTGATGATCGCGTTTGGCGTGGTAGATTTGGAGCAAGCGTTGGAATGAGCGGTTCGACGGTGATCGTCGGCGCAAGCGGTGACGGCCCCGGTGCGAATGCTACTGGCTCCGCATTCATCTTCCGCCGAGTTTCCGGGAACTGGGAGAAGATAATCAGGCTAACCGCCTCGGACGCGACCAACAACGACAAGTTTGGGAGCACAGTTTCAATCAGCGGAAACATCGCAATTGTTGGGGCACCTCGAAATAGTGACGATGGCTCGGGCAGCGGTTCCGCCTACGTGTTCGAGGAAATAAACGGCATCTGGCAGGAGGTGACCAAGCTCACGGCCCAGGACGCATCTGCCGGCGACGGTTTTGGAACAAGCGTTTCGATCGACGGGGTCCATGCCATCATCGGTGCACCTGGAGACGGCGGCGGCTCAGCCTATCTGTTTAGCAGGATCGATGGGATCTGGCAGGAGGTCTCCAAACTCACCGCCACGAACGGAGCACTCGACGACCAATTCGGTTGGAGTGTTGCGATCAACGGATTCAATGCAGTGGTTGGGGCCATTGGCGATCCCACGGGCGCGACGGAAAGTGGTGCGGCATATCTGTTCCGAAAGATCAACGGCGAGTGGCAGCAATCGCTCAAACTTGTCAGCCAAAATCCAACCGCACGCGGAAATATGGGCTGGAGCGTTGCGATCGACCCTCAGACTGTGGTGATCGGCGCGAAAGCGGAGAGTGTACATTATAGGGAAGGTGTTGTTTACGTTCTCGAATTGCCCGCGTCCGACTGCAATGCCAATGACGTTCCAGATGAGTGCGACATTGGAAATGGGGCCAGCATCGACTGCAACTCAAATGGTGTACCGGACGAATGTGAAGCTCAAGAGCCAACCGTCACAATTCCGATTACCGTTTCACCAAATAGCAGGGTATGCCCAGACACGGTCGTGACACTTGACGCCGGGGCAGGATACAGCAGTTATGTCTGGGAGCCCGGCGGCGAAATCACTCAGACGATTCAGGTGACTTCGCCTGGAACCTACCGAGTGACGGCCAGCGGTGGCCCGGGCCAGTGCTCATCATCCGATGCAATCAGCATTGCATTCAACGGTAACCAGACAGGTACGACGGCTGCTTTGGTTTCGAGCAAATTGACCAACAGTATCGTCGCTATCGACACGCTTTCGGGCAAGGTGCTCTTCGACTTCGCACCGTCAGGCAAGGATGGACTCAGTAATCCCAATGGCATCACCGTCGATGATGTCGGCCATGTTTACGTTTCCAGCGTGAACACCTCCAGCGTGAAGAAGTTTGCTGCATTCACCGGCGAGTTGATTCAGGAGTACACCGGTTCGCTCACGGCTCCGGTCGGTGTATTGGTTGCAGATTCCAACACGCTCCTCGTTTCAAACTGGACTGATGATAGCGTCCATATGTTCGATATTGTCACCGGTCAGGCACTGGGACAGTTGGTGGCGAGTGGCGCGGGCGGGCTTGACGGGCCGGCTGACATGTTACTTACGCCTTCTGGTGAGTTGCTGGTGTCCAGCCAATCGAACCATCAGGTCCTGGCATTCGATGCAGCCACCGGTGCGTTCAATCATGTCGCCGCTCAAGGCAGCGGACTGGCCACGCCGGCAGGCTTGCTGCTCGATTCACAAGGCAAACTGCTTGTCGCGAGTTTCAATAGCGATCAAGTGCTTCGATTCGATCCGGCGACGGGTGCGTTTATCGACGTGTTTATCGGCGACAATCCAGGCACGCCTGGTACGGACGAATCCGGCGGACTGAATGGCCCCGAAGGAATCGAATGGGGTGCAAACGGCAACCTGCTCGTCAACAATCGCTACGGTTCGAACGTCCTTGAGTACGATGGCACAACCGGCGCATTCGTGCGTGTGCTTGGCGCTGAAGGCTTGAATCAACCGACGTACCTGGCGATGACAACGCTCGATCCGGACTGCAATGCCGACCGCATCCCGGACTACTGCGCCTCGGACACCGGTTTGGCTGGCATGGACTGCAACTTCAACGGTATCGGCGATCAGTGCGACGATGCATCACACGGCGACTTCGACGCCAACGGCGTCCTCGACATCATCGACTTCGGTTACCTAGCCGACTGCCAAGCCGGACCAAACGCTGCACCGTCGCCCGCAAGCGGATCGTGCACAAGCATGTGCCTGCAAGCGTTCGACGCAGACAACGATGGCGACATCGACCTGAAAGACTTTGCGAGTTTCACGCTGCAGCCGTAGGCACGGTTTGCGTGCGTCAATCAGATCAATCACCGGAACCGGCGTCGCCGAGTAGGACGGCGTCTGGTGGTTTTGGGGTTTGTTTGTACTTCTCGATGAAGCGGCGGACCATCGGCTGATTGCTGTCGAGTTCCAGCGAGCGGTGCCAATACTCCATCGCAATCTCGCGGCGGGCATTGGGTTTGTTGTCAATCACGCGAACCATTTCGAGACAACCCAGACCCGCCAGGGCGGCTGGCAGTTTCGGATTGATCGCCAGCGCCTTTTGATACGCCTCATACGCACCGTCGGAATCGCGCATCCGCGACAGGCACAGTCCCATCGCCTCGTGGCTGGCGGCGAGCGACGGGTCCATCACAATCGCCTGCTCCAACGCCTTCTTCGCGATCTTGTATCGCTCCTGATTGATGTACGTCTGTGCAAGGTTCACCATCACCTGCGGCTGATGACTGTCGCGCTCGAGCGCTTTCTTATACGCATCAATGGCTTCGTAATATTTCCCCAGCCGATCGTAGGCCACACCGAGATTCACATAAGCATGCATGCGATCGGGATCAATCGAGATCGCCTTCTGAAATCGCTCGACGGCTTGCACCGGATCGTCCACCTGCTGATAGCACACCCCAAGGTTCAAGTTGGCGTCGAAGTCGTCGGGCTTGAGATCGCACGCGTGCAGATACGCCTCGATCGCGTCAAACATCCGATGCGTGTAATAATAAAGCTGAGCGAGATTGATCGTGTCGAAGAACGAGTTCGGTTCAAGACGAACGGCTTCTGCGAATGAATCGATCGCCTGCTCGTAATCCCCCATCCGCCGATAGACGACACCTTTGCGCGAGTGGGCGACCGCAAGCTGCGGTGACAGGTGGACGGCTGCATCAAACTCCGCGAGCGCCGACTGCAGTTCGTTCTGCTCCAACAGCGCATCGCCCTTCTGAATCATCTGCTCGGACTGAGCGACCTTGATTTCAGCGCAGCCGCCAACCAACCCTGCCGCGCCGACCAACACCACGAGAGCAGCCAGTCGAACGCGGACGTTCGTAACTTGTTTACTGAGCATCGATTGTGCCAAAACCATGACAAAGTCCTCATCGCACATTATCGGGCCAACACCCCAAAAAAGTTTCGCCAAATCGCCCAGGCATCCAGCCGCCTGCGGTTCCGACGAATCAGAGTGACGCCGTCGCACCTTCTTGGAATTTGATTTTTGGATCGTCCGTACTACGATCACGGAACTGGGCGATCCTACTTCTCGACGGAGCGGCGACAGCCGTAAGATATTGTCAATCCATTATTTAGTCGCGATACCGGTCTACAACGAAAGCAACCACGTGGTTGATGTCCTCAGGCGTACGCGCCAGTACGCGGACAACATCCTCGCGATAGATGACGGTTCTACCGACGATACGCCCCAATTGCTACAGAAGTTTCCAGGTATTGCAACCATTCGCCATCAAACCAACCAGGGTTATGGCCAAAGTCTGATCGATGCATTTCAGTATTCCATCGACCACGGCTTCGACTGGATGATCACGATGGATTGCGACGATCAGCACGAGCCAGCCGCCATCCCGGACTTCGTTCAGGCGATGGCCGACGACAATGCCGACATCATCAGCGGATCGCGATACCTGACGAGCATGGACGACAACGACGCCCCGCCCGAGGATCGCCGCTCGATCAACGTTCGCATCACCCGCATGCTCAACGAGCGACTCGGGCTGTCGATCACCGACGCCTTCTGCGGCTTCAAAGCCTACCGTGTCTCGGCGCTGGCGAAGCTCAGTATCACCGAACCTGGTTACGCCATGCCGATGCAGTTTTGGCCGCAGGTGGTGAACCGGGGCTTGGTCGTTCGCGAATTGCCGATCCGGTTGGTCTACAACGATCCCAACCGCCACTTCGGCGGTGAACTCGATGACCCAACCATCCGCCACGAACACTATTTGAGCGTGTTCGAAAAAGAAATGAAGCGACTCAAAAACCTTCAGCCGTCAAAACCGAACAAGTCGGCTTCGGGTTGCAGCAAGAAAGCCGACCATAGCCAGCACGGATGTTGTCCCTGCTAACTGTCATCCATTCCGCGCCCGTCAAACAAGATGAATTGTAAACCCATCACGAGCACGGCACCGACTGCACGTCCCGATCTTGCGGACGATCTGCCGAGCTCGCTGGACGACCTGCACGCGCCATCGGAGCAAGGCGAATGCCTGGTGGCGCCATCTGCCTCGCGCCTTTCCGCGGCTGTCGAATACAACCGCAAGCTCTTCGCGCAGTATCAATTTGAAGTTGCGGGTTTGCCCTTCGCGACCGTTCGCGACATGGTTCGTTCGCGGATCGGCGGCGATGATGTGCGGATTGATCAACCATTCATCGCCACAGGGCATCAACCGGACTTTTTTCACGCGGGCGTTTGGGCGAAACACATCATTGCAAGAAGGTTGGCTGACGCGGTGGGCGGCGCTGCGTTCGACTTGATTGTCGATCACGACGCCCCGAAGCAACACAGCATCGCGGTCCCGACAATCGACGACGGATTGGCGCATGTGGTTGATGTGGCATACGCAAACGCGCCGGCAGAACACCCGTTCGAGTTCATTTCCAAATGCAGCGATCAACAGACGCAGCAACTCATCGAGCGCATGCGCGCGGCGATGGGCGATCGATACGATTCATCGTTGCTGCCGGAGTTCTTCAACGCATATCAAGCGGCTGATGGCGATTGGGTTGATCAGGCACTTTCCGCCCGCAAAGCCGTCGAAGCCAGCATGGGCATTCAACTGATCCAGCGACGAACCAGCCGCTATTGGTACAGCCCCCTGCTCGCCGAACTGCTCCTGTCGGCAGAGTCATTCGCCAACACCTACAACCAGATTCTCGCGGGCGAAGATCCCGGCGAAGACGTGCACGAACCCGATCGATCGGTGGCGACGTTGGAGCGAATCAACGGTGCGATTGAATTGCCGCTATGGATCAACCATCCGGGCGAACCGCGACATCGCCTGTTCGTCGCGAAAGAAAACAGCAAGACCCATCTGTTCGCCGAAACGCAGCGCGTCGCCACGTTCGATGATGCACGAATCAAAGATTGGCCAAGCTTCGAAGCCGACCTTCACCAGTTGTCTCCCTGGGGCATCCGTCCCAAGGCGTTGATCCTGACGATGTGGGCGCGGCTGTTCTGGGCTGACATTTTCATCCACGGGATCGGCGGCGCGAAATACGATCGCTTGACCGACCGTCTCATCCAATGCGTTTTCGGCGTGGAACCGCCAGTGATGGCCTGCGTGTCGGCGACGTTGCGAATGTCGCTGCCCAGGACCGGCGCGACCGAAAAGCAGATAGACGACGCCACCCGAAGCCTTCGCGACATCAACTTCAATCCGCACCGCTACATCACCCACGAAAAGATGGCGGCGATTCAGTCGGAAAAGGAAACGCTCATCGCCGAATCCCAGCGCCTTCGCCGCGACGACCGCTACAACCGGCGCGAAAGAACGGCTGTCTTCAACCGCATTCGCGAATTGAACAGCTTGGCCAACAGCCTCCAACCCAACCGCATCGCAGAGCTTCGCCAGCAGCGCGACCGGATCAGCCGAGCGATCGCTGCCGATGCCATCGCCGACCGCCGGGACTACTTTTTCGCCATGCACGACCGGTCAGACCTCCAGCATTTGCTGGAAAATCTTCCAGGTGTGCAACAGATGCAGCGGTCGGATATAGTCTAGCCCGATATTGCTTGCACACGTCGCCCACAAACCATGTGGTCGCTCGCCGAATAGAACACCGAGAGGAGTTGATCGATGACTGACGATAAATCAGAACCGAAAATCATTATTGATTCGGATTGGAAGGAAGAAGCCCAGCAGGAAAAAGAACGCCTGGCTGAGATGGAAAACGAAGCCCCCCAAGGCGCAATGCCGGATCAGGTCAGTTTCATCCACCTGATCAACCTGCTCGCGATGCAGGCGATCGTCGGCATGGGCGGCATGCAAGATCCAAGCACCGGTCAACCGCTGCCAGCCGACCCGATGATGGCCCGCTTCCATATCGATCTGCTCGGTTTGCTCGAAGAAAAAACCAAGGGCAATCTCGACACCGACGAAAAGTCCCTGCTGTCACAAACGCTGCATGAATTGCGGATGATGTTCGTTCAGATCACCAGTGCCCCATCGCCCCAGGCACCGCCGACCGAATCTTAAACCAATCGCATTCGATTCGCTGAACAAGAGCAGGTGAACTTGCGATGTTCATACCCATTCGTACCGAAATGGAAGCCCGGCACACGCCGTTTGCCAACCTCGGCCTGCTGTGCGCGAACATCTTGGTGTTCATCTGGTTTGAGATGGCTGCAACCGGTGCGGCCAAAGCCATCAAGGACGAATACTTCGTTCTCCACGGCGATTGGCCTTCGTTCTTTGAGTTCATCACCTACCAATTCGCCCATGCCGACATCATGCACCTCGCGGGAAACATGCTGTTTCTATGGGTGTTCGGCAATCCGGTGAACGCAAAGATGGGCGACATTCCGTACCTGCTCTTTTACATCACGAGTGGGATGTTCGCGGGGTTGGTCTTTGCCTGGCAGACACCGTTGGACCTCATCGGTGCCAGCGGATCGATCGCAGCCGTCACCACCGCTTACCTTGTGCTGTTTCCTCGAAGCAAAGTCACGGTCCTCTTTATCACCATCATCACTGTCCCAGCGATGTGGCTGATCGTCTTCAAGATCATCCTCTGGGATAACGTGCTCTCACCGAGCATGCATGGTGTGGGACAGGTTGCCCACAATGCGCACCTAGCCGGTTATGTTTTTGGATTTGTAGCGGCTACGCTGATGCTGGCGTTCAAAGCCGTCACCCGCGATCAATTCGATATGCTGGCGCTGATCAAGCGATGGAACCAGCGTCGCCAGTTTGCGTCGGCGATGGCCAACCCCGAAGCGCAGGCGCAGGCGCGTTACGGGCGCGTCGGACGAGCCGCCCCCGTTCGAGATCCGCTGGCCGACCATAAGACCGATCTTCGTGCGGAACTGTCGGTGCTTATCGAGCAACAGAAGAAAGACGAAGCGCTGGCTGCTTATGAAAAACTCGTCGGCCTTGATTCGGAACAGTGCCTGCCGGCTGACCAGCAACTGGCGATTGCGCGGGCGTTCTTTGAAAGCAACCGGCTCGCGCAAGCCGCCCAGGCATTTGAGAAGTTCCTGGCCCGCTATGCCCATCACGGCGACGCCAATGAAGTGCGATTGCTTCTTGGCATCATCAACGTGCGCGACCTGAAACAAACCGAAACGGGTATCTCATACCTGGAGCAGGCCATCCAAAAAGCCACGTCCGATGCCCGCCGCTCACTCGCCCAGGAATGGCTCGATCACGCGAGGCAAGCGCCAAGCCAACCCACCTAGGACGTTCCGCGGTTTTGGCCGCATCCACTGGACGACCCACACCGCGACCCTATCATCGCTTCGATGACCGCACGCGCAAACCAACCGGGCAACACCACCGCGCCTGATCTTCAGATCATGGGGATTCTCAACGTCACGCCGGATTCATTCAGTGACGGTGGGAAGTTTGTCGATGCGAGTCGGGCTGTTGAACATGCGCTGCAGATGATCGACGACGGGGCCGACATCATCGACATCGGTCCGGAATCCACGCGGCCCGGGTCGCAACCGGTTTCTGCCGATGAGCAAATCAATCGCGCGGTTCCGGTGATCGAGGCCATTCGAAGATTCAACACATCGATCGCAATTTCACTCGACACGCAGTCGGCTAGGGTCGCGAAAACGGCGCTCGATGCCGGCGCGAATATCATCAACGACATCAGCGCCCTTCGCGGTGATGATGCGATGGCGTCGCTGGTCTCGCAACGAAAGTGCGGCATCATCCTCATGCACATGCAGGGCACGCCCGCGACGATGCAGCACAACCCGACCTATACCGATGTCGTCAGCGAAAGCATCGCGTTCCTGCGCGAGCGCCGCGACTTTGCGATGGATGCAGGCATTGAGAGAAGTAGGATCGTAGTCGATCCGGGCATCGGGTTCGGCAAAACGACGGCGCACAATCTTGAGATCATGCGCCGACTCGGTGAGTATCAATCGCTCGGTGTTGACGTGCTCCTCGGCGCTTCGCGGAAGCGCTTCCTCGACGAAATCACGCCCGGATCATCCAAGCCCGACGAGCGATTAGCCGGCTCGTTGGCGTGTGTCGCCCGGGCGATCCAAAGCGGCGTGCGGATCGTTCGCGTCCACGACGTGGCTGAGACGCGGCAATTCGTTTCTGCGTTTCGATCACTTCTCCCGTAGCCAATAAGCAAGAAAACGCGACGAATAAGGCCCTTGAATCCCGCTGACCAATATGTTACTATCGGGTCACATATGGTAGCAACCGCTCAAAACACCTGGCAGGCGCTGTCCGATCCCACTCGGCGCGAGTTGCTGGATCTGCTCCGCGATGGTCCTCGGACCACGGGTCAACTTTGCGAACCGTTCGACGTTTCGCGCTATGCCGTGATGAAGCACCTTGCCGTCCTTGAGCGGGCCGAACTGATCCGCGTGTATCGCAAGGGTCGTCAGCGGTTCAACGAGCTCAATGCCGCACCGCTCAAGTCAGCCGTCGATTCATGGATTCAACATTACAAATCGTTTTGGGGCACGCAGTTGGCTCAACTCAAGCAGCACATCGAAGCCGAACCGCCCCGTGCATCTCAACCCACCACTGGAGGTCAACCGATGGCGAAGGACGCTTGGAGCACGGACTGCGGATTTATCAACATCGAACAGGAAGTTCGCATCAAAGCCACGCCCGATCGCGTGTTTGATGCGATCACTTCAGAGATCGACAAGTGGTGGGCGTACCGCGTTTGCAAAGGTGATGCGGCGATGAAGCTTGAAGCTTGGCCCGGCGGACTGTTTGTCGAAAGCGATGGCAAGGGCAATGGCCTCGTCTGGGGGCGCGTGCTGCAAATCGAACGCGCGAAGATCATCCGCATCGAAGAACCGATGGGCAACATGCCACTGCCACGATCCGGCGCGCACATTTACAAGCTCTCCGCCGACGGTGAACACACCATCGTCAAACTCATCTGTCAGCAGATGGGTCAACTCAGCGAAAAGGACAAGGCCTGCCTCGAAGCCGGCTGGAAGGAACTGCTCGATACGCACATGCGCAAGTGGATTGAAGATGGCGTCGCGTGCGAAAAAATGGTGGACGACAGTTGCGGCTAACAGCGCTAACCGATGCCAACCGATTTTCCGAGAACTAGCATCACCACCACGCCAAATACAAACGCGGAAGCCGTTACCGTCTTACCGGATTGTTCCATACCGGTGGGGAGCAGTTCACTCACAACAAGGTGAAGCATCGCCCCAGCCGCAAAGCCCATCAGTCCGGGCAGCAATGGATTGAAGAGCCAAACCGCCCAAGCCGCAGGGACTGCCGCCAACGGTTGTGGAAAACTGCTGAACAGCGCCCACCCGACGCATCCCCAGTTTGAAACACCGCGCGGTCGAAGCGCCAACGCGATCGCCAAACCTTCCGGAATGTTGTGCACGCCGATCGCCAGCGCCAATGCAAGCCCAAACTTACTCTCGCCGCTGCCATACCCGACGCCGATCGCCACACCTTCGGGCAGCGAATGAATCGTCATCGCCAGGACAATCAGCAGCGACGCGGCCCCACTCGTTTTGCGCAGCGCCAACACGTCGAGATCGTCATTGTGTTCAACCCATCGGGACGCCGTCAGAAAGAAGATCGAACCGAGCGCAACGCCAAGGCCCACATCCCAGGCCATGAACATCTTCGTTTGGTGCAGACCTTCGCCGACAAGCTGCACAAGGCTCGCGGCGGCCATCATCCCTGCCGCCAACGCCGTGAACATCCCTGCCGACTTTTTGGAAATCTCGGGAACAAGAAAGAAGGGTACGCAACCGAGGCATGTCGCCACATCGGTGAGGGCAGCCGCCACGAACGTTGTGATGAGAAGTGTGTGTAGCTCCATCAGCGCCTTTCCGGTGGTGGCACTATCGGATGAAGCTTACGAATTTGCAATCAAGATTCCAATTGCTGCGCAGCGAATAATGTTGGGTGCATCAAAGTCTGTCATGCCAAGAACGCCTAACCGCGAATCGCCCAACGCACCAGGTCGGTGATCTTCGCCGGCTTGCCTTGCATCAGCAGACCCACGCGGAAGATTCGACCGGCTACCCACACGCAGAAGATCGTAAAGAGCACGACCCCGCCCAATCCGACCCACGGCTGCCATGCGGGAATGGTTGAAGGCGTCGCCTGCCGGATGAGCATCAGCAGCGGCGTACACGTCGGCACGAGCGACATCCAGGTGGAGAACCCGCTGAGCGGATCCTTGACCACGTTAACCCAAACAAACATTGGAATCATCACCGTGACCATCACGGGCATGGTCATCGACTGCGCCTCTTTCAAGTCGCTGCATGCGGCTCCCACCGCGCTGAACATCGCGCCGAACATCAGGATGGCCATCACCAGGTACACGACAAACCAGGGCAGCAAGTGATATGGCACGTATTCGGTCGCATCGATGCGATCAGCCAGCAGAATTCCGCCGCCGACATAGATCACAACCATGGTCAACGACACGCCGACCGTGCCCAGCAGTTTGCCGAACATGATCTGAAACGGCGTGACCGATCCGAGGAGCACTTCGGCGATGCGTTGCATTTTTTCTTCGAGCACCGAGTTAATCAGGGGCGGTGCGCCGATCATGATCATCATCAGCATCAACATCATGATGATGATTGGAATGACCAACAACTGCCCTTCGCTGCGCCGGCCTTCTGCTTTCACCTTACCGCCTTCGAGGCTGAGCAAACCGTGCGGTTCAACCGGGACAAAACGCGTAAGCCGCTCCACAACATCGGCGGCCATATCAACTTTGGCGAGGCGAAGCTCCCTGATACGTTTGTTGACGATTTCACGAATCCAGCCGCGCACGTCGTCAATCGCAGCCCGTTCGCCGTGATAGACAACGCGTTCTGACATGGGAAGGATGTCTGAATTCGTTCCCGGTTCGGCCTTGGGTTCGATGACGTCCTTGCCGATTTCGATGAAGGCGTGGAGCTTGTTGGCCCGAATGCGATCGGACAGCTCGACGCGCTGCTTGTCAGGATCTTCTTCGTTCGGCGTGACGCGTTCAATGATGTATTTCGGCCTGAACTTCTTGCCGGTTTTGAGATCGAACAGTTCTTTTTCGTTGCGCGACGTCGCCGCGGCTTCGATCGCTTCGCTGATCTGACCTGTATGATCGACGATCGCGATCTTCTTGTCCGTCGTGTCAACTTTTCCTTTCATGATTTTTTGCACGACGATACCACCCACCATGAACACGGGCATGAGCACCATGCTGACGATGAACGCCTTGCTGCGGACGGCTGCGTTGTATTCGCGAACGGCGATGTACCAGGTTTTACGCATGGGTGGCTTCCTCCGCTTCGGGCCCGGCGATGCGGACGAAGATATCGTGCAGTGAAGGTCTGGCGATCTCAAAGTGGTGCACGCGCGCTTTGGACATGATCGCCGTCAGCAGATCCTGAGAATCCGTTCCGTTTCGCATTCGAAGTTCCTGAACCTGACCGTAGTCGTTGATCTTGTCCACGCCGTCGATCTCGCGAAGCAGGTCGGAATGACCGTCGATTCGCACGCGGATTGTGTCGGCACCGTATTTGTCCTGGATGGCGCTCATTGAACCGTCGAGCACCTTGTTGCCTTTGAAGATCATGAAGATGAAGTTGCACATTTTTTCAGCGACGGCCATATCGTGCGTGCTGAAGATGACCGTGGTGCCGTCTTTCTGCAATTGCAGCACGGCGTCCTTGAGGACTTCAGCATTGACCGGATCGAGCCCGCTGAACGGTTCGTCGAGGATGACCATCTCGGGTCGGCTGATGACCGTGGCGATGAATTGAACCTTCTGACTCATGCCCTTACTGAGCGTCTCGACTTTCTTGTTGGCCCACTCGGTCAATTCGAATCGCTCAAGCCAATCGGTGATTCGCGTGTTCAGGTCCGTACCGTTCTTCAAGCGGCCATAAAAATTTAGGATGTCGCGCACGGTCATCTTTTTATAAAGCCCGCGTTCCTCGGGCAGATAGCCAATCCGATCGGTCCACGAACCGTGCAGCGTTTCGCCGAAGACGCGGATGCTGCCTTTTTCGGGATAGTAAATGTTCATGATCATCCGCAACGTCGTCGTCTTGCCCGACCCGTTGGGACCGATGAACCCATAGACCGACCCCGCAGGTACATTCAGCGACAGCTCATTGACGGCGATGTGGGATCCAAACGATTTGGTGACCTGACTCAATTCGACTGCATTTTCCAAGGCCCAACCTCCAGAGAGTTGATTTGACGCAAGGTCAGTCTAGCACACGCACGGAAGCGCGGCTATCAACATGAGTCGAAAGTTGTCCCGATTGGAATTCAACAAGCCGACGAAGACCGACACAATATGACATTCCGCCGATCCGCAGAAAGCAATCAGTCGAGAAGACTTCGTGCATCCGACTTGGGATCAAGCGCGACGGCCCGCTTGGCGTAGTTTATGGCCTCGGATTCGTTGCCGGCTTTGAAAAGTGCCAGCGCACATGCCGTCTGAAACCTGGCTTCCTCCGGATCGATCCTGCACAGCAATTGATACCGCGCGATCGCATCATCGGTCCGCCCCATCTGCATCAGCACGTTGGCGTAGGCTTCGCCGATACCGGGTGATAGCGGATCGATTTGCAGTGCCCGCTCGTACCAATCGCACGCCTCAGCCAACCGACCGGCTCGACGGTGAATCGCGGCGATGGCGGCTGGTATCTCGCGGTTGTTTGAAAACTCCTGCCGACACGCCTTCCACATCGGCAGCGCCCGTTCGTCGTCCCCCATCGACGTGTAGATCCGAGCCAGCTCATAAGGCTCCATCGGATCAACCGGATAGAGTTCCATCAGGTCGAGCAAATGTGGCAGTGCGGCGTCATCCTTTTTCTCGGCCAGGTGGTACTTGGCAATGACCATGCGGGCTTTGCGGTGCTTTGGATTGGCGATCAAGACCTCGCGGGCATGATCGATGCCGGCTTGCTGCCATTCTTTGCTTTGTTCCGCGTCTTCGGCATGGTGAAGTTTGCCTGCGTAGACGCGCATCAGAACTTCGTGTGCAAGCGCGTTGTCTTTCGCGTCGATCGCCAGGCTCGCATTCGCATGGGTCATCGCTTCATCGATATCACCGGCTTCCATACAAGCCATCGCCAACCGAGCGAGGACCGACGCATCATCCGGTGTCTCAAGCGCCAATGCCTTAAGCGTTTCGACGTTTTCCGGAGGCGTCAGATCAAACCCCCACGGTGTCGCCTGCTCGATCGCCCACGCGCGAAACGCATCGTCGAATTCTTCCGGCGTCATCTTCGCATGCTTGGCGAACAAACCGGTTTGCGACATCCCTTCACGCGAATCGCGCAGCATCGCGTTGATCACCCCGTCGCCGAATCGATCCATCAGAAACTCGCACATCCATTCGCTCTGGGCGTAGGCCATCGCGCGATCGTTTGGCCGCTTGGGCCGCATGAAACCCCAGTCCACTTCATTGAGCGGCGCGAGGTCGTCGTTGCGGATGCGCTCGGCGAGATCTTCCTTCCAACCGAACGAACGCGGCTCGTCTTCATGCAGAACCGCCAACCCTTCGGTCATCCAATGCGGGATCCGGTTGTTGGTCGCAGCCAGCGTCACCGTGTGCACGAATTCATGACGCAGCACACTGGGCAGATGAAACGGGGATTTGCCCATCCCGAACCGTGGCGCAATCACGCCAATGACCCAGCCCGTGCACGCCCCGCCGGTGTTGATCCATGGCTGCCCCGTGACGCGCACACCGAAGTCATCGTGCGCCGGAAAAATCTCGACGATGGTCCTGCGATCAAGGGTCAAGTCAAAGCGTTTGCAGATTTCATCGTAGATCGATTCCAGGTACTTCGCGGAGCTGGCTGCGATGACTTCGTCGAGCCCCTTTTCGCAGCGCACGTCAAAATGCTCCGTCTCCAAACGGGCATAAGCCACGAGTTTGTCGAGCAGATCGAGCGAATACTTGGTGCGGGCGTTGAAGGCGTCAATCTCCCATGCCGCATCGAGATGAACGCGGGCTTTCTCTTCATCGCCCCACTGCATGTACAACATGCCCAACTCCGCCCGGGCCATCGCACTGCTCGGCTCGTATTCGATCGCTTTGAGAAACGCGACTTCCGACTGCGGATACTGCCGACGATCGGAAAGCGTTTGCGCGACGATCTCGTGAAACCGGCCCGACTTCGGATTGATCGCGTCCGCACGTTTGACGTACACATCGGCAGCCGCTTCATCAAAAAGCGCGAGCTTCGCCGACGTTGCATAAGCCAATGCGTCGATGCTGTTTGGATTGATCGCCAGCGCCCGTTGGGCAAACCCGTCAGCCAACGTGTAGCGCCGTTCGAGCATGCGCGACGCGGCTAACAGCACCAGCGCATCGACGCTGTTCGTATTGATGTCGAGCGCGTCCTGGGCGTGTCGATCGACATCCTCGAATCGCCATTGATCTCGCGCGATCCAACCGAGACCCACGTGGGCAGCCACCGCGTTCGTATTGATGTTCAAGACGGCGCGATAATCGTCAGCCGCTTCGTCGAGGCTGAACTTCTCCGCCAGCAAATCCGCCACCGCGAGATGCGCCGGCCAATATTTGGGATCGAGCATCTGATACGCTTTTTGATACATCTTCTGCAGGACGTGACGCGTGCGCTGAACCAGATTGGAATTCTGCGTCAATACGCTGTAGCGATAGAAACCTGCGCCAGCGGCTACGAGGTTATCCGGATCAATGGGCAGGCGATGCTTGACCAGCCGATCAAACCATTCGTATTCCTGAAGCGCCTCTTGCGACTTGCCGACGATCTCCAGATTCTGCGCCAACAGCAACCGGGCGACACACGAATTCCGATCGATCCCCATCGCATGCCGCGCGGATTCGATCGCACCTTCATAGTCGCCCAACGTCTCGGCCAACCGAGCCGACCATATGTGCCAATCGACGTTGGACCGACTTTCGTCCTTGACGGATTCGAGAGCGGTCTTGGCCGCTTCGTATCGCCCCGTTTCTAGGTAGCATCGCCCCAGCGCAATCGATGCCGCAACTTTGGACTCGCCCGCAAGCAGCGGCATCAGCGCAACCTCGGCTTGATCGTACGCGCCGCTTTGCACCTGCTCCTTTGCCGCAGCCAGTTGCTCGCTGGCAGATTCCGATCGCGCGATCGCCGGCGCAATCATCACCACCATCAACCACCAGCCAATCCATCGCTTACTTGTCGTCATGGTCCACCATGGTTGGGTATCGCGAACGCGCCGCGTCAAGTTTGCTACCTATGTCTATCTCTACGTACAAGATCTCTACGTATAAGTATAGGGGCCGCCTCATTCGAGACGACCCCCGGGGAGCTGATATTACAATTTACTGCAAGTCGATCAGGCAACGTAGCGACGACGGCGAACCCGAGTCCCGCTGAGTCCCAACATCGTGAGCGTCAGCATGCCGATGCTGCCCGCACCGCAGAATCCCGAACGCTTCTCCTCACGGGTTTCGTCGCGATCGTCGTCCTGCTTGTTGTTACCCAAATCATCGTTGTCGTCATTCTGATCGATGACATTGTCGTTGGCATTGTTGTCATCGCCATCGTTGTCGACGATGTCCTGATCGATACCGTCGTCATCGATATTGTCGTTGTCGTCGACTTCGTTGTTGCCGCCGTTATCGACGTCATCGTTGCCCGGATCGTCGACCACAATCGGATCCTCATCGACGGGCGGGGTCACCACTTCGCAATCGTCGATGATGCCGTTGCCATCGCTATCCAGTTCGGTCGCATCGTCAACACCGTTGCTGTTGCAATCGTCGAACAGCTCTACCGCAACAACGCTGTAGCTAAAGACCACGTCGTATGTCGGCTGCACCCCGTTGTTGGACATCCGCATCGTCGTGTGCTTTTGGCCTTCCGACAGCGGTTTGACGAGGAGCTCAATCGTGTCTGTCGCGCCAGTGTTTAGCGCCAAGGGCAAGTCGGTCAACTGCTCGAAGTCAGCCGTATCTTCGTTGAGGAACGTCGTGTTGAACACACTCATGTTCGCATTGCCGACGTTTTCAAGGTCAACGAAAACTTCATACTCGCTACCCAATTCAAGTTCACCCAGGTCAAACGTCGCACCATTGGCGACTGTCACACCCTCGACGCTGGCAGTCAACGCACCAACCTGCGGCTCGGTCGCGGTCGCACGCAGCGTCAATTCGTAGTCGCCGGCTGGATCATTCGTCGAGATGGTCAACTGTGCCGCCCGAAATCCTGCTGCCGTCGGTGCATAGCCGATCGAAAGCACTCCGAAGCCACCAGGTTGAATCGGTTGACTTGGAAGAAACGCGGAGTAATCCGAACCCGCCGGACCGACGATCGTGAACCCGTCGATTTCCAACATGCCTTGGCCGGTGTTGCTGATGGTCAGCGACAGTCCGCCATTCTGCCCCACCTCGGTCGTCGGCATGTCCACAATGCTGCCCGACGGAATCGGCTGCGTAGCATTCGAAAGCAACATCGACGGATCGGGCTCGGTCGCCGCGATTTCTGCATTGCTGACCGTTAAGCGATAGCGCTGCACATCATCGATGCCATCTTCGGAAAACACGCGGATTAAGAACAGTCCGCCAAGCGAATAGACGGCGGGTGGACGATACTCCGCTTCGCCAGCCGCATTGAAATCGATGGTGCTGATCAGTTGCATTGTCATCGGGCTGGCAGTGACACGTCGATACAATTCAAACTTGAGATCACGGGCAGCCGCCGCATCAATGGTTTGCATCTGAGCGCCGTCTTCGTCGGGGCTATACTGGTACTGCGTCCCGACGGGTTCAACGCGGATCGCCACGCCGGGCAAACCGTCAATGCTGCCCGCGACCGTTACGCCATACCAATCTTCGCTGTCTTCACGCTCAAGCGCCAGGTCTTCGACAACAAGGGTCTGCGTGCCATTCACACTTGGATGCTGAAGTTGCAAGCCGAGGAATTTGTAGTCGTTACCATTTTCGTTGGATTCAAAGCGGTCGCCGTAGAGATAGTGGATCGCCCGCAAGTCGTCCTCCTGCGGTCCGTCGAATGCGGTGTTGAGCACCGGCTCCATCAGCTTCGTGGCGTTCTGCGGCAGGACGTGATCGAGGCCGAGGCCGTGTCCGATTTCATGAAACAGCACGTTGCGCAGTTTGCGGAAGTTGTTGGTGGGGTCGGAAAACTGATTGACGTCCAGACTGTCCATCGTCATATCGCCGCCGAATGTCGGGGCATAGTTGCGGGCAAGCGGACCCGCACCGATCGGACGCATCGAGATGCGCATGTCGCCGCGTGCGCCGATTTCCCCCGGTGAGCCCGGACTCGGAATTCCGAAAGGAAACGAAATCCCAAACGAAGCACCGTCGTCCGGTACGAACACGAAGTTGATGTTCGTCATTTCGCCGTAACGGGCGAAGACCTGATGAAAAACGCTCTGCCAGGCGAAGCGTCCGCCGGGAAAGTTCGCGTCCATCGTGGCGAACAAATTCGACGGTGCGTCCTGCTCATTCGCACCGGTCCCGGGGATGATCGTTCCGTCGGGCACGAAGCTGTACGTGATGGTGAAGGATTCACCCGGTTCGACAGCGCCGCTCGAAGCCGTCTCCGGCCAGGGTCCGCTGAGCAAAACGAAGTTCGGTTGAATCAAGCCGTTGTCTTCGACGACGGGTGGTTCAAAACCCGGTTCGTACATCACGCTCAGACCTTTGTGGGTCGAGCATTTCGCGTGGTCGTCGGCCAGCGCAGCGCTACCGCCGGCGATTAGCGTGACGAAGAGTGCCACGATGTGACGCTTATTGAAGACTCGATTGTGTGGATACAACGGGGATAGGGAGCGAAACGACAGGGGGAGCGTATTCATATTTTGACCTCTCCGACGCTTGGGGGAACTCGTTTTCAGGCGGCTGGCCCATCGCCTCGCCACGAGAGAACATTGGCCCCCTGTCAGAGAAACCTTTCAGTGCAAACGGATGAATTCACGAATGAATTGGGCTGATCGCTCCCGGACCAGCCCATCGTCCCAAAACGGTCCAGGGACAAAAAAGCCCTCAAGAATGGCCTTGAGGGCGGGTGTTGATGTTTGGATTCGATGGCTGAATGCCCGGTTCAATTGAACAGGACAGCCCGCGACGGCTGACTATTCCCCTCCGTCGTCGGCATGGTCGCTGTCGGCACCGCCATCATCTTCGGTGGGTGCGTCGTCCTTGGTCTCTGTGTCAGCCGTGGCATCATCGGTGCCCGAGGCGGTTGGCGGGGCTTTCAACACTTCGGCCCGCTCGACCCGGACCTTGACGGCAGTGATGGTTTTCGTGTCATCATCGTTCTCGACGATCCGGACGCTACCAAATGCGGTCTCACCGATCTTCAAATCCTTGATCGACGCGATGCTGCCGTTGATCAGGATTTCAGTTTCGTCATTGACCTCGACGTCGAACTTCAGTTCCTTGTTGTGCTTCTTGCTGAATGAACGAACCGTCACCTTGTTGGCCGAGATATTCTCAATCGTTCCGGTGACCTCCTGCATGTGCGGTTTCTTTTTTTCTTCAGAGCAACCGGTCAGCAGAAAGAACACACTCGCGAACACCACAACGATACCGATTCGGGGATTGATCTTCATGACAACATTCTCCGCAGATGGACAATCGATGCTGGCAAAGTGACCCGATGGATCATGCGACCCAAATGGATCATGCGCCCCCGACGGACCTCGTGCCTTTCGGAGGATTGGCCCGCGCCAGCATACGACGGATTCGCCAATACCAGCCGCGCAGCTTATCAGCAGATTTGACGCGGGCAAGCGAAGAATCTACCCCAATAAACTCCCCGCAAACTCCAACTTCCGCACTGATGCCTGCCGCCAGGACCCACATTTCCTGCCATTCTGACACGGTCGATAACGCACGTTTTCGCTGCAAATAGCCATTTCA
This sequence comes from Phycisphaerales bacterium UBA1845, assembly GCA_002338715.1. Taxonomy (GTDB): domain Bacteria; phylum Planctomycetota; class Phycisphaerae; order UBA1845; family UBA1845; genus UBA1845. The sequence continues at coordinate 49,162 of DDIR01000079.1, forward strand.
GCCCCACTGACGCCGTTGTGACTTCTGGCATGCCGGGTGCACTTTCTCAACTGGATACTTATGTCCTTTCCCCGCCGATGCGGGAGTTGGAGAACATCGTGGCAATGCACAATTTTACAATCAAAGCGCAGGAAGCTTTGGCGGCTGGTCAACAGTTGGCCACCGCTTCGGAGCATGGTTCGTACACCGCGCTTCACCTCCTGTCAGCGCTGCTGTCGGAAGGCGCAGGGGGAATCGTTGCCCCCTTGCTCCAAAAGACAGGGGTGCGCATCGACCATCTGCGCGGTGTCATCGAATCCGAATTGAAACGCCTGCCGCGCGTTTCCGGCGCATCGCTTCAGTCCTCGCCCGAATTGCAGCAGGTGATCGAACAAGCCCGCAAGGAAGCCGACCGACTCAACGACCAATACATCAGCACCGAGCACCTGCTGCTCGCCCTCGTCGACACCAAATCCCAGGCCAAGGAGGTTTTGTCGCTCGTGGGTGTGGAGCGCAAGGCCTTGTTGGCCGCCCTGCAAACCGTGCGCGGTGGGCAAACCGTCAACACCGAAAATCCCGAAGCGACGTACCAGGCTTTGGAGCGTTATGGCCGCGACCTCGTCGCCCTCGCCCGCAAAGGCAAGATCGATCCGGTCATCGGGCGCGACGAAGAAATCCGCCGCTGCATGCAGATTCTCTCCCGCCGCACCAAGAACAACCCGGTCCTCATCGGCGAACCCGGTGTCGGTAAAACCGCGATCGTCGAGGGGATGGCGCTTCGCATCCTCTCCGGTGACGTGCCCAACGTGCTGAAAAACAAACGCCTCGTCGGACTCGACATGGGGGCTTTGATCGCGGGGGCGAAGTATCGCGGTGAATTTGAAGACCGCCTAAAAGCCGTCGTTCGCGAAGTCACCGAAAGCAACGGCGAAGTGATTCTGTTCATCGACGAACTTCATACCGTCGTCGGTGCCGGTAAAGCCGAAGGGGCCATGGACGCGGGCAACCTTTTGAAACCCGCGCTGGCCCGCGGCGAACTGCGCTGCATCGGCGCGACCACGCTTGATGAATACCGCCAGCACATTGAAAAAGACCCGGCGCTCGAGCGGCGCTTCCAACCGCTGCACATCGGCGAACCGGGCATCGAAGATACCGTGGCGATTCTGCGCGGATTGAAACCGCGCTACGACGCCCACCACGGTCTGCGCATCCAAGACTCCGCGCTGGTGGCGGCTGCGACACTTTCGGATCGCTACATCTCCGATCGCTTCATGCCCGACAAAGCCATCGACCTCGTCGACGAAGCCGCGGCCCGTGTGCGCATCGAAAACGACTCGCTCCCCACCGAACTCGACGAGATTCGCCGCCAACTCATGCAGCTGGAGATCGAAAGCGAAGCCCTCAAGTTTGAAAAAGACGATGGGTCCAAAGGTCGCCTCAAAGATATCGAAAAGCAGATCGCCAACCTGCGCGAAAAGAACAGCGCATTAACCGCACAGTGGGAAAACGAAACGACTGCGCTGAAGAAAACCAAGGAAATCCGCGAGCAGATCGAAGCCAAGCAGCTCGAACTCGACGAAGCCCAACGGCGCGGCGACCTCGAAGCCGCTGCCCGCATTCGCTATGGCGAAATCAAAAACCTCGAAGAGCACTTGGCCGACGCGGAAAAGAAAATCGAACAATTGCAGCAAGGTTCCAAGACGCTCGTCCACGAGGAAGTGACGGCTGAGCATATCGCCGAAGTGCTTTCAAGTTGGACCGGCATCCCCGTTGCCCGCATGCTCGAAAGCGAAAAAGCCAAGCTCCTTCGCATGGAAGAAGTCCTCTCCAAACGCGTCGTCGGGCAGTCCGACGCGGTGCAAGCCGTCTGCGAAGCCGTGCGACGTTCACGCAGCGGTTTGGGCGATCCGCAGCGGCCTTTGGGTTCGTTCCTGTTCCTCGGTCCGACCGGTGTCGGCAAGACCGAGCTTTGCAAAACGCTGGCTGAGTTCCTGTTCGAATCGCCCGACGCGATGGTTCGCATCGACATGAGCGAATTTCTCGAACAGCATTCGGTCGCCCGCCTGATCGGTGCGCCTCCCGGATACGTCGGATACGAACAGGGCGGTGTGCTGACGGAAGCGATCCATCGGCGTCCGTACTCCGTGATCCTCCTCGACGAAATCGAGAAGGCGCACCGCGACGTGTTCAACGTGCTCCTGCAAGTGCTCGATGATGGACGACTGACCGATGGGCACGGCCGCGTGGTCAACTTCAAGAACACGATCGTCGTGATGACCAGCAACATCGGAAGCGAGCAATTGCAACAGCTTTACGACGCAAACGCATCGCAGCCGGAAATTGATGCGGCGATTCAGTCGACGCTCAAGCGGCATTTTCGTCCCGAGTTTTTGAACCGCATCGACGAGACGCTGGTGTTCCATCGACTCCGCCGCGAGGACATGGTGCGGATCGCGGACATTCAACTGTCGCTGCTCAACAAGCGGCTGGCTGACCGCAATATCGAACTGGTGTTTGAAGATGAAGTCGTCAGAAAGCTGGCTGAGGAAGGGTTCGACCCGACGTACGGCGCACGTCCGCTCAAGCGCGTGATCCAAAGGCAGGTCGAAAACCCATTGGCCAAGCGCATCCTTGCCGGCGAGTTTCAACCCGGCAGCACGATTCGCGTGTTTGTTGCGGATTCAAAGATTGCATTCGAGGGCGTGGCCCGAACGCAGACACCATCCGATGACCGAGAATTGGAAAAAGCGCACAAGTAGAAACGTGGGGGACAGTGCCGGCGGCAGTTCATCCGATTTGCAACATGGTGGGCACGGCCACCCAACCGCGCGATCAATACATCGCGAAGCTGGCGGCCATCACATGTGGGGTGTGGTGCGCCGCTGGCGTTGATGGCGAGGTGACGGCATTCTCGACATTCGATTCACTCGCACCGTCAAGCTTCTTCAGCGCCGTGCGGTAATGCTCTTCAACCGTCTTGCGGTCCTTGTTCAACGCCCGGGCAGCGGCTGCGAAGTTGCCATGATGCTGCCCGACGACCTGAAGCGATTCCAACTGTTTGTCCGTCAGCATGGCCCGCGACGTCGCGTCGTTCGCAGCAGCCGCTTCCTGCGATCCATACTCGGCGATCAGGTCAGCAATCGCCTCCGCGACAGCCGCATCGATGCGGTCGTGGTGTTCACCGCGCGACGCCCAGCGCAGATGCGCAATCGTCCGCACCTCGATGTCATACATTTCCTTGGTCCACGTCTGGTGCTGCTTCTGCCACTGCGAAAACTTTTGAACCATCAGGTAGCGGTCTTCGGATGACAACGACTTCTCGCGACGATTGAGGATCTCGCCCAACGCCAACCCGGTGCATTGGATCTGATGGCGGGCGAACTGGCACATGAACGTGCACATGTTTTCTGCCAGCTGTTCGTGACTTAGCCCGTTTTCGTGTTGGCGCACCATCCGCTCGGTCTCGCGGCGATACTCATCGGACATCTTCGATTGCTGGGCCATCTGTAACCAGTAAAGCGATTTGTTCTCAGCCCGGGTAAAAATTGGCAACGAAGTCATGTCTTACGCCCCACAAAAGCCAGTAGTCCAACGAACGATTTCGCGAATCACGTTTCGACCAAGCGATATCCCTGTGCGCGCAATTTTGCGACGCGATGGGATTTCACCCCAAGGATACGATTCCGGGGGGTGCACAAGCGGTAGAAACAAGGTCCGAAAATCAGGGTCGCGGTGTCGCATGGGGCGCAAAAAAACCGCCTGAAGATTCCGGGCGGTGGAATGCTGCGATTTGAATAGCCCCGCGAGCAGGCGAAGTCTGCGGGTGGCGACGATTTTCCAGACTACAGGATGTACGGCGCGACGAAGAACAGAATGTCGTCGAGGCAACCGGCGAACTGAAGCGTGCATCCGCCCACCGACATCAGTGCCAACCACTTGTAGGCCCGATTTGCATCGAATGGTTTTCTTTTACGCATGGTTTCTTTCTTTCGTTGTCGGCCCCGCTGCCTCTCGGGCCTTTTTTGATTTTGAATCAATCGCGCGATCGCGCCCGCACACTACGACAGCAGATACGGCGTCACCAGACGCAGAATGTTCGCCTCCAGGCATCCCGGAAGAATGCCAAAGACGGTGCCAGCCAGCAGGGTCGCGGTGAACAGAACAGCTTTTGCGCGTTTCATATTTGGTGTTCTCATTTCGTTATCTCTTAACCCCAAAGGGTTGCCTCGTTTTCGATTACAACCCGATGACCAGATTGAAGTTGGCCCGCGACGATTGAGCGTTCTCGCTGCTCGACTCCAACGGGAATTCCCACGACATACCCAACTGTGCGTTGTCGCAAAGGTTCCAGCGGAAACCGATGCCAGCCGAGAAGAAGTCCCGACCAGCCACCCGCGACGAACCCAGGTTGCCAACGTCGAGGTACTCAACCGAAAGCGGCAGGCGACCACCATCGGTCAACCAGTGAATGCCGTGAACTTCAACGAGCGGATAAAAATCGGGGAACAATTCGTAGTCGAGGTGCAGGTTCCACACGATCGACTGCGAACCCTGGTTGCCGTTCGTCGGAATGCGATAGCTCACCGCACCGATCAGATTGAACTTCTCCCAGCCCTTGGCAAAACTGATGAATGGGCTGATCTCGTGTTCGTTGCCCTGCAATGCGAACGCCGTCCCGTTATCCCATTCCCAGCGGAAACCGGTCGAAAGAATAAAATCGTTCGCATGGTCCACCACGAGGGCGTATTTCAAGCCGATCGCAAAGTCATTCCATCCATCCACATCCGGCGTGATGCCCGTGTGCACTTTGCTGTAGCCATCCTTCGTCGCGATGAACTGCAAACGCTCCGTCAGCGCCAGGCGAATCTGCGCCGCGAACACCTGAATCTCACCGCCGCGAAGTTCCGAACGATTCGGAATACCGTGCCAGACGTAGATCAAACGCAGGTCTGAGTTGATAAACGGATCTTCAAAGTAAAGCGGCATGCCGACCGGTCTGGGCGTCTTGCGAAAGTGTCGGTCGCCCCAGAGAAATCCATCCCATAGAAACGTTTCATGCTGGTCAGCCGCTTCTTCGGCATAGCTGGGTTCTTCCTCTGCCACCTGTTCGTCACCGCTTTGATACGCCAGCGCGAAATCGTACTGGTTATCCTGGGCCACATAGCCGCCTGAGTTTTCACCGCCCGCGGATTGGGAATTGCAATTGCCCACGCACCTGCGCCATTTGCACAACGACAGTTTCGAAGCCTCCCCCAAAAGCATCGACGTCAGCAACATAGGCAAAATGGTTCACATGGGCGCAAGAAAAAAACCGCCCAGCGCCGAAATCGCTTGGACGGTTTTGAATATCTGTTGATTCGCTCTTGGGGTATCGCCCGGTCGAAACGGGAGACGTTTTCATTATGCTGAATGTGAATCCTGGATCTGCTTGATCAGCGGCAGGTGTTCGGGAAACTCACCGGTCTGATGTTTGCTGTAAATCAAATCGCCATTGACGTGCACGTCAAAGATGCCGCCTTTTCCGGCGATCAATTTACAATCAACGCCGATGTACTTCTTGATATCTGCCGCCAAACTGACGGCTGCCGGTTTGTAGTTTCACTGCATGCAGTATTCGATCGATATGTCCATTTTCCAGTCTCCTCGCAAGACCTAGTTGCCACCCATTCCAATTTTATTCAGTTTATCAGCCCGGTCAGGCAAAGTCACATTCGCAGGTCGCGGAGCCGATTATATTGAAAAAGCGGCGTGCTGATCGGCGTCACTTCGATGAGCTTCCACTCGTCGCCCGTTTTTTCGAACGTCAACCGCCATTTGCTGGGCAGCATTCCGCTGTATCCGTCCGTATTGATCAGGCAGTCTGCGAAAATGATGACCGATGCCTTGCTTCCGTTGATCTCGATGCTGTCCACCTTCACCGATGCGTTTTCGACGTCGGCCCGCTCAAGACCACGGCTGACAAACTCCATGAAGCCTTCCTTGTCGTAGCCTTCCGCATCAAATGCATCTGACACATGCGATTCAATCGCGGCGACATCACCGACATCGACGGCTTTCACGAGCGCGTCGCACACAACCGAAAGTCGTTCGCGCTCCGTCGTGACCATAAACTGAAGCAGCGGCACCAGGATGCAAACCAACAATCCAATCAGCATCGCCCACCGCGATCGCGACGTCCGCCGTCGAAGCCAAGCCACGAGGAGGCCATACTCGATCAACACGAGCAAACCGATGAACCAATAAGTCCGTTCGAAGAGAAGTGATTGGATGATGTGAGCGCCTCCAATTCAGCATCAACAAGAAGGATAAGTACGTCAACCGACGTGCCACTGCTCTGTGAGCATTGCTTGGTGAAACAATGTCGGACAGCCCCGCACTGCTCACAGAGCAGTGGCACGTCTTAGCGCGGTGGCACCATGAGACCTTTCACTGCCGACGAATCTTAGCCGCACGAACCGGCGATTTCCGGCCCATTTTGCCGGGTGTTCGAGCGAATCGCCCCTGACGCCGATGATAACCTTGGCAGAATTCTCATTCGATTGATACAATACTACAAGTATTGATTGGCTCTGACGAATGGAGCCAGCCCCGAAGATCATCAAGGAACCGAAGGACCGATGGCCGACGATTCAAACAACACGCAGAACCACGAAGACGCCCCCAATCAAGGCAGCGATTCATCGACGGCTGTCCTCGAAAAACCGGCACCCGCCAAAGCCCCCGGCAAGCTCAAGCCCGGGCATCTTCCGCCGTACAAGGTCCTTCTCCACAACGACGACGTCAACGATGTGGAGCATGTTATCATGGCCCTTCTGAAGGTGACGCCACTCTGCATGGACGACGCCATTCAAAAGATGCTTGAAGCCCACAACTCCGGCTTGTCGCTGCTGCTCGTCACCCATCAGGAGTTGGCCGAGATGTATCAGGAACAACTCACCTCCCTGAGCCTGACCGTCACCATCGAACCCGACGCCTAGCCGCCCGTATTCCACCCATGTGCCACTGCTCTGTGAGCAGTGCGGGGCCGTCCGACATTACTTCACCAAACACTGCTCACAGAGCAGTGGCACGTCTTGAAACGCGCCGGTCGCTCGTGCATCCGGTCTTAGAGTTGGTCGATTGACCCGCGATCGTTTAGCATGCGCGCATGAATGATTCCGCCGAACTCGACGCTCCGCAGACGTGGCTGGACCGGCAGGTCCACGCCCGTCCGGAACTGCCGTACATCGCCCCGTTCATGACCTTCCTCGCATTGATGGCCGTCGGTCAATTCTTCGAAGGTCCGCAGCACCTTCCTTGGCTTTACACGCTCCGCACCGTCGGCGCACTCGTCGTCTCGCTGATGTTCTGGAAATACTTCCCACCACTGGGCAAACCGCACATTCTGCTGTCCGTTGTGTTAGCCGTCGTTTCAACAGCAATGTGGATCTACGTCCACAAATGGTTCGCCGCGCAAAGCTGGTACCCCAAGACGCAGATCATGGGCACCGATGCGGAACCGAAAGACTATTACAACTGTTACGAACAGTTGGGCCGCGGCTGGGCGCTCTGGCTGTTTTTGATCGTGCGGATCGGCGGCGCGTCGATCGTCGTGCCGATCGTCGAGGAAATTTTCTGGCGCGGATTCGTGCTGCGCGTGCTGATCGATTCGCGCCGCTTCGAGACCGTCCCGCTGGGCATGTACACGCTGCGATCCTTTATCATCTGCTCCGTCGCGTCAGCCCTCGAACACCCGATGTGGGAGGTCGGCATCTTATGCTGGCTCTTCTGGAACCTGCTGTTCTACTGGAAGAAGAGCCTGCTGTTCATGATGGTGATGCACGGTCTGACGAACTTCATGCTCTACACCTACGTAGTCTGGAAAGAGGACTGGGTGTTCTGGTCGTGATTAGGCGAGCAAAGCGGCGAAACGATGAACACGAGCGGCAGTCACATCCAATCGCCGTCTAGCCGACTCCCTGAGAACGCGAAATGTCTTCAATGCAACTACCCGCTACGCGGCCTGCCCGGAACCGTCTGTCCTGAGTGTGGCAATCCGTTCAACCCAAACAACACATCGACGTTTCACATTCCCGTTTGGCCGAACAGACTGAGGCGAATGGGGAGACCACCGGGAACGCTTGGCAACTGCATCGTGCTCGTTTTTACGTTGCTGATGGTGTACGCATTCAGCAGTCCCGCGTTGCCGCCCGACACAATCGGGACGATCCTGGTCATACTTGGACCATTGAGCGCGATTGTTGTTGTCATTTGGGGAATCGGTCTGGCCTCACGTTGGATCGCACGAAGAATGCCCGACCCACCACAGGCTCAAGCGATGCACCGCTGGATTATCACGGCCGTCATGCTCGTGATTATTACATCTATGGTTCTTTTTCCATGGCCCATGTATGTTCGTTTCTACTTGAGCCGCGGAGATTTGGAAGCCGCACTGAAAAACAGGACACAAGTTCCGAGCCAAGTCAACAAAGTCATCGGCTTGTATCACGTCGAAGAGATCGTCGCGGGGGCAGACGGCTGCATGTTCATTAAGGTCGGCGGGAGCATATACAAGGACAAAGGTTTCTGGAAAATCCCGAAAGGCACTCCGGTCCCCAACGGACATTCATTCGCCACATACAAACTAACTGACGAATGGTACGCGGGCGGGAAGTGGTATCCGTAGACGATGAATGAAACCAAACCACATTCAACCAACCACCTCATCCTCGGTACTGCCGGGCATATCGATCATGGCAAGACTTCTTTGATCGAGGCGCTGACCGGGACGAACGCCGATCGTCTGCCCGAAGAGAAGCGCCGCGGGATGACCATCGAGCTTGGGTTCGCTCAACTTCGGCTGAGTGATTCCGATGGTTTGGGCGATTTCGATTTCGGCGTGGTCGATGTTCCGGGGCACGAGCGTTTCGTGCGCACGATGGTAGCCGGCGCGACGGGTGTTGACCTGGCGCTGATCGTCGTGGCGGCTGACGATTCGGTGATGCCCCAAACCGTCGAGCACATCGAGATTCTGCAATTGCTCGGCGTAACGCGGGCGGTGGTCGCGATCAACAAGTGCGACCTCGTCGACGAAAGTCTCATCGACCTCGTCGAAACCGAACTGGCTGAGATGCTTGAAGGTACGCCGCTGGCTGGCTCGCCGATGGTTCGCGTCTCGGCGGTCAAGCGTACCGGATTGGATGAACTGCGGACCGCGATCATCACCCAAGCCGGGAAAGTCGAGCGCATACAAACCGACCTGCCCTTCCGCATGCCCATCGACCGCGTGTTTTCCGTCGCGGGGCGCGGCACCGTCGTCACCGGTTCGGTCATCAGCGGCAGCGTTTGCGCCGGCGACACGCTCGAACTTTGGCCCCACGGCGAAACGGTCCGCGTGCGCGAAGTGCAATCGCATGGGCAAACCAACAACCAATCGCAAGCCGGTCAGCGAACCGCGATCAACCTGCAAAGCACGGGCAAGACCGCACCCGAGCGCGGCGACGAGTTGGCCGCCCCC
>DDIR01000079.1:58727-69388 GCA_002338715.1 Phycisphaerales bacterium UBA1845
CGGCGACGAGTTGGCCGCCCCCGATGCCGTCAAACCCACCCGCCTGCTCGACGTCCGCCTCGAATGCCTCGCCTCCCATCGCGAACCGATCCGCAACCATTCGCGACTGCGCGTCTGCATCGCCGCGACGGAAGTGATGGGCCGATGCGTGTGCCTGACAGGCGATCGCATCGACGCGGGAAGTCGCGAATACGTGCAGCTTCGACTTTCTGAACCGATCGTCGCGAGTTACGGGCAGCGTTTTATCGTGCGCGATGAGAACGCGGCAAGGACAGCCGGCGGTGGCGTGGTTCTTCGAGCGACGCCGCGTCGCAGCAGCCGCAACATGACCGCGAGCATCGAAGGCCTCAAAGCACTCGACACCGGAAGCGCCCACGAGCGCATCGAAGAATGCATCCGCAGCGCCCAGTTCGACATGCCCACACCCAAACGCCTCTCGCTCGACGCGTCAGTGCCACTTGGTGACATTGCCGAACACATCGACGCGCTTCGCAAGGACAAACGTCTGACCGCGATCTTTGGCGACAAACTCGTCAGCACCGTTTTCCTCGACGCATTCATCACCCGCGCGACAGCATGGATCAAACGTTATCACCAGATGCACCCGCAGGAACCCGGCATCCTTGAAGAAACGCTTGTCGGTTGGCTAGCGCGCAAAAGTCAGTTGGCCTCCCTGGGTAAGCCCCTGCTCGAAAAACTCATCGCCACGCGGGACGTGCGCCGCATTGGCCGATACATCTGTCATACCGAATTCGCCCCGCAGCTATCCAAGCAGGACGAAAAACTGCTCGGCCAACTGCTGGCGATACTGGAAGAAGGCGGGTTCGCCCCGCCCATGCTCGACGCGATGATCAAACAGACCGATTCAAACAAAGCACGCGTCGACAAACTCCTCAAGATCGCCACGTCAGCCTGTCAGGTTGTCCGAATCGACGCGTCGCTTTATCTTCACGCAGACGCCGAGCGGCAACTGCGCGATCGCGTGCAGAAATTGTTCGACACGAACGGACCCTTTACCGTGTCGTCCCTTCGCGAGGCGATCGATTCGAGTCGCAAGTACGTCGTCCCATTCGTCGAACATCTGGATCGAGTGGGTTTCACCCAGCGCGACGGCGACGTGCGCGTGGTCCTAACGCAAGGTGCATCGTGAGCATGACGCCCAAACAACAAGAACAACTTCGAAGGCTCCCTTCGATCACGAGTTTGCTTGAAGATGCCTCGGTCAAAGGCTTACTCGATGCGTTCCCGCGCTCGCTGGTGGTTGACGCTTTGAACCGCGCCATCGAAGGAGCCAGATGCCGCATCACCGAAAACGATACCGCTCCCGATGCCGGCGCAATCATCGACGGCGCGAAGGCGATCCTCGATAAACAATCCGCCCCATCGATTCGCCGCGTGATCAATGCCACCGGTGTCGTGCTGCATACCGGCTTGGGTCGTTCGCCGCTTTCAGAAGCTGCGGTCCGAGCCGTCACCGAATGCGCGAGCGGTTACTGCAATCTCGAACTCGAACTCGAATCGGGCGCGAGAGGCCGGCGCGTCGACCATGTTGCGTCCTTGCTCGCAGAGATCACCGGCGCGGAGGCTGCGACGGTCGTCAACAACAATGCAGCCGCCACGCTGATGATCCTCAACACCGTCGCTTCGGGCAGATGCGTCATCGTATCGCGTGGCCAACTCGTGGAGATCGGCGGATCGTATCGACTGCCCGACATGATGCGGGCCAGCGGCGCCCAGCTTTGCGAAGTGGGCACGACCAACCGCACGCGCATCACCGATTACGCCAAAGCCATCGACGAAAACACCGCCGCCCTGATGCGGGTGCACACGAGCAACTACCGCGTCGTCGGATTCACGCAGGCGGCAGGAATTGAAGAACTCATTCAACTCGCCCGCCAACACGAACTCCCGGTCATCGACGACCTGGGTAGCGGCGCGCTCTTCGACCTTTCCGAATACGGACTCGGCGAAGAACCAAACGTTCGCGCTTCGATCAATGCGGGAGCCGACCTCGTGTGCTTTTCCGGCGATAAAATTCTCGGCGGGCCACAAGCCGGCATCATCGTCGGGCGCAAGCATTGGATCGAACGCATCGAACGCAACCCGCTCATGCGCACCTATCGCACCGGTAAGATGACGCTCGCTGCCTTGGGAGCCACGCTGCAAGCCTATCGCGACCCCGACCATGCCATCGCCAACGTCGCGTCGCTCGCGATGATGTCCGCATCGCCGGAATCGGTGAAAACAAAAGCCGAAACGCTCCACCGCCTGCTCGTCGAGAAGCTGCCCAACGAGGACTTTCAAGTCGCCAAAGCCACGTCAGCCGTCGGCGGTGGATCGTACCCGGGCCGCGAACTTGCGACGTACTGCGTGACCTGGCAACCCAAGAACACGGGCCTCGACGAAGCGCTCAAGCAACTGCGAACCGGCACGCCACCCGTCGTCGCCCGGGCCCAGCGCGAACGCATCCTGTTCGACGTTCGTACGATCGATGAACACGATCACGAGCCGCTTCTCGATCGCATCACACAGTGCTGCACATAATCCCAGCTGCACACAAACCCAGTCGCCCAAGGTCGCGAACCAGCAGGACGATTTTATGTCAAAGCTCATCACCAAAATCATCCTGACCGTTTTGATGATTCCCATCAGCAACAGCTTGGGGGCGTTGCTGGGATATCTGTTTTCGACAAATACGATCTATTTCAGACCGCAGAATAACTCCACATGGATCATCATGCTCGGCAAGTACATCTTTGTCGTGGCGTACTGGGTTCTCTTGTGGCGAACATCGATACGCTGGACCGCTCGACGGGTCCGGCTGACCATGGTGATCTTCACCGCCATTTTGCTCATCGGAGCACTCGGATTCTGGGTCTTCAGAGCATTTCCCATACAAGCGGTGCGCTTTGCGGCATACACATTGGATCAAATGATTCCGATCACCTGGCTGCTGGCGACGACTCTGATTTGGCGAGAGACTGACGTGGAGCGGATCGACCGTTTGAGCCAATCGGGAACAGACGTCATCTCGTGCCCGACGTGCGGATATAGCATGAACGGGCTGGAGACGGCGCGCTGCCCCGAATGCGGAGCCCAATTCACCATCGATGCATTGGTGAAGGCGCAACACAGGCACGAGCAGGAGGAGTTGTCACAGGCATGAGTGAAATTGTCGCACGAATTGGTCTCGCCGTTATGTTGCTGCCGATCACCGCATTGGTCTGGACCATTGCGTCGTACGCATTCATCTACAACGGCAATTGGCCACCGTCCGCAATGTCTGTTGTGTCGGTTTGGGTATTTGTCTATGCGTTCGTCGCCACGTATTGGATCTGCCTGTGGAAGAATGTGGTCAAGTGGACGGAATCGCGAATACGTCGGTCCTGGGTCGTCACTGCACTCGCCCTCTTTGCCGGCGTCGTCGGTTGCAGTTGTTTTACCATTTTTCTAAAGCAGAGCTTGGCGGAGGCCATGCTTGGAATCGGACAGATCGTTCCAGTCTGCTGGATCCTCGGTACGATCATCGTCTGGAAGGAAACACCGCTGGAGCGAATCGAGCGCCTGAACCTGTACAACAGGCGATCGGTGTGTTGTCCGGCCTGCCAATACAACATGACCGGATTATCCGAGACGCGATGTCCCGAATGCGGCAAGTCATTTACCATCGATGAACTCTTCGTCGCACAGCAAGATCAACAGCTGGATTTGGAAGATCGGCAGCAGGATTTGGAATAAGAGCAGAACCGACATGCGCGCTAGTCAACATCCATACGCTTCGTCGACGGCTTGACGAAATGGAAACCGGATCATGACCAAACTCGTTGCTCGACTCATCCTGGCTATGCTGATCCTTCCGGTTGCGGGCGCGGTTTTTTTGTTCATGGCGTTTGCGATATTCGGAAACACTGGCCCGCCTTCTGCCCTCTCTCTTTCCTTGATGTGGCTTGTTGAGTACGCGGTGATCGGAACGTACTGGGTGCTGCTTTGGCGCAGTACAGTGCGATGGACCCGGGAACGTTTACTAGGCACGTTTGGCGTTACGTTGGCGGCGCTCTTGTGCGGCGGAATTGGGGCTGGGTTTATTGTTGAAGTCTCCCACGAAGACATTGCGTTGGGAATTCTTGTTGGCGGTGGACTTGTGCCGATCGTGTGGGTCTTCGGAACGGTCCTCGTCTGGAAGGAAACTTCGCAAGAACGATTTGAACGGGTAAAGTCATACGGCACGGACACCGTCTCATGTCCGGTGTGTGGCTATAACATGACCGGACTGAAGGAAGCACGTTGCCCGGAATGCGGTGGGAGTTTCACCGTCGACGAACTGCTGACCGCGCAACAAAACCGCGAAGAGGAACTTGAACAGTCGTGACCACCAAGCCAGCCAATCCAACCCTCGATGCGGTCAAAGCATTCGCCGAGCGATTTTCGCGCCTGCTCGACGAGCGCGTCACCTTCGACGAGAAAACGCCGGTAACGCTGGCCGAGTCGATCCGCTATTCACTGCTCGCACCGGGCAAGCGCTTGCGACCTTTTCTGGTTTACCAATGCGGGGCGCTTTGCGGCGCAAACGAAGAAGCCTGCTACGCGCCAGCCGCTGCCCTTGAAATGATCCACGCGTTCTCGCTGATTCACGACGATCTTCCCGCGATGGATGACGACGATCTGCGACGCGGTCGCCCCACCAATCACAAAGTCTATGGCGAAGCCGTGGCTATCCTCGCCGGCGATGCGTTGGTGACACTCGCGTTTGAAACCCTTGCAACCAAAACGCTCAACCGCGAACACATCGCCCCGCTGGTGGCTACACTCGCCAGGACGGCTGGCGGTGAAGGCATGATCGGCGGACAGACGCTCGACATCGAAGGCCAGCAAAGCGAAACCGACAACCGCAAACCGCCATCGCTCGAATCCGTCCGACGCATTCACTCGACCAAGACCGGCGCACTGTTCGAATGCGCCTGCCGCATGGGCGGAATCGTCGCGGGGGCAGATGATCAAACACTCGACCGTCTCAGCGCGTTCGGATTGAACCTCGGACTGGCTTTTCAAATCGCCGACGACTTATTGGACGTAACCGCCAGCGCCGACGATCTCGGAAAAAAGTCCGGCAAAGACGCCGAAATGGGCAAACAAACCTACCCGGCCAGCGTAGGAATAGAACGGAGTCGCGAACTGGCAAAGTCGGCAGTATCAGCCGCAATAGAGGCGATTCGGGGCATTTCGGGCGACACGGCTGGCTTGGAAGCGCTGGCAGAGTTTGCTTATCGGCGGGATCGGTAGGGTTATCGCTATTCACTGCTTTCAGAAGTTTTGGCATGAATAGTTTCCCGACCCTGATACAATCCCACGCCTGTTATTTGTGAGCCCAGCAGTTTGTGAGCGCTGTATCCCGTATCAACCAAATCCGAAGTCGCGTCCGCAGAGGACTTTTGCATGAGCCTGCTTTCCAACATCCATTCGCCGGCTGACGTCCGGGCACTTAAGGCGAAGGATCTCCCCAAATTGGCCGAGGAAATCCGCGAGCGTATTGTCAGCGTCGTCAGCAATGGCGGTGGTCACTTGGCCAGCAACCTTGGCGTCACCGAACTGACCATCGCGCTGCATCGCGTGTTTGATTTTTCAAAAGACCGCCTCCTCTGGGACGTGGGCCATCAGTGCTACCCGCACAAGCTGCTCACCGGACGGGCTGACCGCTTCGACACCATTCGCAAGAACGGCGGGCTCAGCGGATTCCCCAATATTTCGGAAAGCGAATACGACCTGTTCAACGTCGGTCATGCCGGTACCGCGATCGCGACAGCCGTCGGGATGGCCCGCGGTGACAGCATGCAGAAAAAAGACACCCGCGTTGTCGCGCTCGTTGGTGACGCGAGCATCGTCAACGGCGTCGCCTTCGAAGGACTCAACCAAGCCGGTACACTCAAGCGTCAGTTCCTGACGATCCTTAACGACAACAGTTGGGGCATCGCGCCGACGCAGGGCGGATTCGCCGAACACCTCGCCCGCTTCCGCAGCAGTCAGCGCTACGACGATCTAAAGCAACGGGCCAAGACATTGCTGCCGAGCATCCCGCTCGTCGGCAAAGCCCTCTTCGACGCCATCGATCATTTGAAAGAGGGCATCAAAGCCACGATGGCCCCCGATCAGATTTTCGAGCAACTCGGATTCCAATACATCGGACCGGTGGACGGCCACGACATCGCCCACCTCGAAGAACTGCTCGGTTTGCTCAAGGACGTGTCGCACCCAGTGCTGCTTCACGTGCACACGGAAAAAGGCAAAGGTTGCCAATGGGCAGCCGACGACCCCGGCACGTTCCATAGCCCATCGGCGTTTGATGTGCGGGCTGGCAAAGTCGTGATCAAAAAGAACGGCCACAAAAGCTGGACCAAAGCCTTCGCGGAAACGCTGATCGAACTCGCGGACGAAAACGAAAAGGTCGTCGGACTGACAGCCGCGATGCCCGCGGGCACCGGTCTGAACGAATTTCAAAAAGCCCATCCGGATCGCTACTTCGATTGCGGTATCGCCGAAAGCTGCACCGTGGACATCGCAGCCGGGATGGCCAAGTCGGGCATGCGCCCCTTTGTGGCGATTTACTCGACATTTTTGCAGCGGGCGTTTGACCAGGTCTTCCAGGAAGTCGCGCTTCAGGATCTGCCAGTGGTTTTCTGCCTCGACCGGGCGGGTCTCGTCGGCGGCGATGGCGCGGTGCATCACGGATTTCTCGACATCGCCTATCTGCGGGGCTTCCCGGGCATGACGTTGATGGCCCCGATCGACGAAGCCGAACTGAAAGCCGCGATGAACTTTGCATTGACGCACGACCGTGCATGCGCGATTCGCTATCCGCGCGACAACGTCCCTGCGACGAGCGTCGCCAACTGCCCACCGTTTGAACTGGGCTTGTCGCGCCGTCTGCGCAGCGGTACCGATGCAACGATCCTCGCGTATGGTACCGTCACCAATGAAGCATTGGCCGCAGCAGAAATGCTCGAAGAAAACGACATCAACGTCACGGTGATCAATGCGCGTTTCGCCAAGCCGATCGATCGCCGCATGGTTCGCGAAGCGCTCGAAGGCAATCGCCCGGTGGTGACCGTCGAAGACCACGCGCTTCAGGGCGGATTCGGTTCGATCGTGCTGGAGACGGCTCAGGACATGGGCATCGATTCGTCGAACGTCGCGCGGTTGGGTTTGCCCGATCGATTCATCGAGCACGGTTCGCGCAGCAGCCAGCTCAGCGAAGCCGGCATCGACGCGACGAGCATCGCTTCGACCATCATGGCCATGATCGAAGGCACGTCAGGCCCCGGAACCGATCGCCATCCCGACGCCATGCCCGGTGCGCAGAAGCTCGATGTTGACGGTCGGCCCATCCTTACAACGGACTAGCCCGCCCCTGCGCTGTCATTGCGAAACGTGGTCAGCCCCGATATGTTTTGACGAGGATCAGCGCCCGCTGGCGTTGACGCAATAGACCGCTTGCGATCGAACCATGCCTTTACCCGTTCAAAACCGCCGGGTCTTTATCCTTGGAAATTCAGAGAAGGACGAGGTGCCTTCGGCCATGAAGGAAGTCGCCGACCTCGTCTCGAAGCGGGCGACGCTTGCAGGCACCGGACTGGATTTTGATGGCGGGCCCATCGACGCAGACGTTGTCATCGTATTGGGTGGTGACGGGACGTTGATTTCAGCCGCGCGATCAATGGGCGACAACCAGCTTCCGCTCATCGGCGTGAACTTCGGAAAGCTGGGTTTCCTCACACCGTTCTCGCTGAAAGAACTGATCGAACATTTTGACGAAGTCGTCGCGACCGACGCCCCCACGACCAAACGCACCATGCTCCACGCGAAAGTCGAACGGGCGCAGGACAACTCCGAATTCGAAAGCCTTTGTTTCAACGATTGCGTCATCCAAGCCGGTCCGCCGTTTCGAATGATATCGCTCGCGGTCGAACTCGACGGTCGGCGTTTGACCCAACTCGATGGCGACGGACTCATCGTATGCACCCCGACCGGTTCCACCGCGCACAACATGTCTGCCGGCGGACCCATCGTCTTGGCTGAGGTGGACGGCATGGTCATGACACCGCTCAACCCACACTCGCTCACCCATCGTCCGATCGTGATTAATGCCGATGGGAAGATCGCGGTCGAACTGACCCAAGCCAACGCGGGCACGACTGCGATCATCGATGGCCAAGTCCAATGCCCGCTTCGAGAAGGCGACCGCGTCCACATCCGGGCGGCTGATTTACGCGCGTCAATCGTATTAAATCCGCAAAGCGCCAAATGGCAGAGCCTCGTCAGCAAACTGCATTGGGGCGTCACAGAATAACCAACCTGCAAGCGTTTGCGTCACGAAACATATGTAGCGTCCGGGCGGTAACCTCATGCTTGCCAAAACCTTACCCCAGGGTGCGTAAATGGTGTAAGGATGTGTGTTTGCAATCCGGTGCGGTGGAACTTTTGAGGCGTGCCGTTACAATGCGTTTCTGAAGTATCAAATGGTACAGAGATCGAAAGTGCTGTCCCAAGGCCCATTCGATTTTGCGATGGCGATTCTGCGGTGGATCGATGCCGAGTGTGATTTCGGTATTTGCATCAACGCTGCCCCGCGTGGTACCAATCCGAACCCAGATTGAAACGATTCCGGGCTGAAGCGATTCCAGACTGGACGAATCGACACTGGTTTCAGACCTTGTCAACGAGGCGGTAACGCCCGTCAACTTTTGCTGCCGTCCGCAAAGATGACGCGACCGCCGTATCCGTTTCTGAGTACTGCACGTGCCCAAGAAAACAATCGACATCGAACCCAACCTGACGCAACTCGCCATCCTCAACGAACACGGCGAAGTTGACGAAAGCCTTGCGCCGAAACTCGATGGCGACACGCTCGTCACCATGTTCCGCAACATGCTCGCCACCCGCCGCCTCGACGAACGCATGATCAACATGCAGCGGCAGGGTCGCATCGGCACCTACGGACCGTCGCGCGGGCAGGAAGCGTCGCAGGTCGGTACCGCGATGGCCCTTCGCTCCGACGACTGGACCGCCCAGGCATTTCGCGAGATGGGCATGACCCTGACCCGCGGCTGGAAGATGGACCTGACGCTCTTCTTCTGGGGCGGATACGAAGAAGGCAATGCCGTCGCCGAAGGGCACAATGATTTGCCCATCGCGGTCCCCGTTGCGAGCCAGACGCTTCACGGCGTGGGCATCGCCTGGGGCATGAAGATCAAAAAGAAAGACTCCGTCTGCATCACCTACATTGGCGACGGTGGCACGAGCGAAGGCGACTTCCACGAGGCGATGAACTTCGCCGGCGTTTACGATCTGCCGCTGATTTTTATCGTGCAGAACAATCAGTTTGCGATCAGCCATCCGCGGCGCAAACAAACCAAGTCACGCACACTCGCACAAAAAGCACTGGCTTACGGCTTCGAGGGTGTGCAGGTTGATGGCAATGACGTGCTGGCTGTCTATTCCGCCACGTGCGATGCGGTGGCCAAAGCCCGCAAAGGGGGCGGACCGACGCTGATCGAATGCGTGACCTATCGCCTCAGCATGCACACGACTGCCGACGACCCGACGCGCTATCGCGAAGACAAAGAAGTCAAGGAATGGGAAAAGCGCGATCCGCTGATACGCTTCGCCAAGTACCTGCGAAACAAGGGCGTGCTCGATGACGAATCGATCGAAGGGATCGAAAACGACATCAAGGACGAAATCGCATCAGCCGTCAAGCGCTACGAAGAATACGAAGGCCTCGACCCGCTTGATTCATTCAAGTACATCCTCGCCGAGTTACCGCCAGACATTCGCGCTCAACAGGATGAGTTCGTCGCTGCGCTGCAAAATGAAGGAAAAATTAGCCACTGACGTTTGGGCCGGTTCAAAACGGATCAACAAAACGCGCAACGTGGCATTTGGAGATAGGCGTCTCATGGCATCCATCAACATGGTGAAAGCATTGAATCTCGCCCTCGCAGAGAGAATGCGCGAAGACGACAATGTGACCCTGCTTGGGGAAGACATCGGACAGGACGGCGGCGTGTTCCGCGTCACCGAAGGGTTGCTCGATGAGTTCGGTTCCGACCGCGTCATCGACACGCCCGTTGCAGAAGCCGGCATCATCGGGGCTGCGATCGGTATGTCCATTTACGGTCTGCGCCCTGTCTGCGAAATGCAGTTTTCCGGATTCGCCTATCAGGCGTTCCACCAGGTCGAAGGCCATCTGAGTCGCTACCGCACGCGCACCCGTGGGCGCTTCAGCGTTCCGATGGTTGTGCGCATGCCCTATGGCGGTGGCATCCGCGCCATCGAACACCACAGCGAATCACGCGAAGCGCTTTACGCCCACACCCCCGGGTTGCAGGTGATCGTCCCATCCACACCGCGCAATGCCCGCGCGCTGTTGCGGGCGTCGATGCTCAGCCCCGACCCCGTGATCTTCTACGAGCCCAAAGCCCTCTACCGCGCCTTCCGCGAAGAGGTGCCCGACGAACCCGAAACCCAACCCCTGGGAAAAGCCCGCGTCGTCTGCGAGGGTAGCGATATCACCCTCATCGGATACGGCGCGATGGTTCGCGTCCTGACCGAAGCCGCCGAGGATCTCAGCGATCAGGACGGCATCAATGCCGAGGTCATCGACCTGA
>DDIR01000079.1:69486-70274 GCA_002338715.1 Phycisphaerales bacterium UBA1845
AATGCCGAGGTCATCGACCTGATCAGCCTCGCTCCGATGGACACGGAAACGCTGGTGCAGTCGGTGGCCAAGACCGGCCGGGCGATCGTCGTCCACGAAGGCCCTAGGCGCTGCGGAATCGGTTCGGAAGTCGCAGCCCGGTTGGCCGAAAGCGCCCTCGACCACCTCGAAGCGCCGGTTAGACGGATCACCGGATATGACGTACAATTCCCCTACTTCGCGCGGGAACGGGCATTCATGCCCAACAGCGACCGGGTCGTACATGCCGCACGTGAACTGCTCGACTACTGATCGCCCCTTCGCGAAAACAACATCACTTGGATTCATAACGCGGGGTCAGCCAACGCTGCTGGTCCCGAGGTTCAACGTCTGCTATCGGCGCGGAGACGATTCGACATGGCGCAGGAATTTCGACTACCGGATTTGGGCGAAGGCATTACCGAAGGACAGATCGTCCGCATCTTGTGCAAAAAGGGTGATGCCATCACCGAAGATCAAACCATCATGGAAGTCGAGACGGATAAAGCCGCCGTCGAAATCCCCTCGCCGTTCGCCGGGGTGGCCTCCGAAATCCTCGTCTCCGAAGGACAGACCGTCGCAGTCGGCGAAGTCCTTCTGAAGATCGAAGAGACCAATGGGAGCAGTTCGTCTGGCGCCGCATCCAAGCCGGCAAGCGAAGCCCCTGCGAAAGACGCATCGCCACAGAAATCCGAGGCGTCAAAGCCCGCACCGCAAGCTGCGGCATCGCCTTCGCCGTCCCAGGCCACAGGTGCCTCCGGCGCAACACG
>DDIR01000067.1 GCA_002338715.1 Phycisphaerales bacterium UBA1845
AGGCCCAAGAACGGAGCGCGGTTTCTCTACTTTTTACGCATGGGTGATTCAGCTATAGCCATCCTTATCCAAGCGTAGCGTTTTGCTCGTCCACGCGTCACAGCACGGGCGCCAATACCCACGGGGATTGACTTCATTTTGCCCCTGGATTCCCGCCTTCGCGGGAATGACGACGCTGTCGCACCGCGACGTTTGGACTGAAGGTGTTCTAAGCGCTGACTGCCACACCGCGGGCTCTGCTTTCCAGTTCTTTGCGTTTGGCTTTCAAGTACCGTTTTGCCGACGCGATGCCCTCGCGATTTGAACTGAAGCGGTGCTGTGTGATGTCGCTGAACGCCCGAACCGCCAACCGC
The DNA here is from genome assembly GCA_002338715.1 of Phycisphaerales bacterium UBA1845. Taxonomy (GTDB): domain Bacteria; phylum Planctomycetota; class Phycisphaerae; order UBA1845; family UBA1845; genus UBA1845. Next base: position 354 of record DDIR01000067.1, read on the forward strand.
GCGTGTTTGCCGTTGCCTTCCACCGCCTTCGCCACAAAGTTGAAACCGCTCCAATCGTTCATCTGCCCAAGCGCGCCGGCTGCATTGAGTGCGATCTTCTCTTCCGGATCATTCAACAGTTCACGAAGGGCTGACGCGGCTTCATAGACTTTCCCAATTCCGACGGCGAGGATGGCCCGCTCACGGACTTCGGCGTCGGCATCGTGGAGGAGATCGACGAGGGCGCTGCGTGTTGCGCGTGCGCCCATGGTGGACATGACGTCGATCGCTTTGATGCGGACAGGCTTGTCGCTCGACATGGAAAGCGCGATGACAACCTGTTGAGACGCCGAGGAATGATCGCGTTTCTGAGCAATCGTGTCCAACTGTTCCAGCGCGGACTCCGTATCGCTTCGACTTTCGCGCTCAGCTTCAACAAATGGTGGTGCAAACGAAGTCTCGTCATCATCCGCGGACTTAACCGGGATGTATCCGCCCATCGGAACGACGTCGGCCCGCTCGTAGATTGAATCTGCGTTGATGCGCCCCAGAAAGCGCAGCCCGACCTTGAACACGTTCTCTTGAAAACGCCGCGACCACGAGACCATTGTCTTCAGCCATTCGAAGTCCCTGCCAACCCGCACGCGAATGTTCAGAATCTCGCCGCGATAAAGCGGATGCGCGCTGAGGATGCACATCCCCCCGCGCGACAAATCGAAAACGCACGCGCCGAACTCACCGATGCCAGATTTGGAATTGTTCAGCGATCCCGCGTGCAGACATCGAACCACCGACGTCCCGCGAAATCGATGGCGCGGGCGCCGTTGATTCACCGACAGTCGTCCCGCTCGCTTCAGCGCGTTTTCATGACGATCGGAAAGGTCTTCGCTGGCTTCTTCCTGCCCGCCAGCCGCCCTTCCGCTGTTGCGAACCGCGGCTTCCTTTTTCTCGCACAAACTGGTCCAGCACTTGAGCATGTCCGCATCGAACTGCCGGTTGGCTTGATAGCTCATGACCCGGTTGGCTTCGACGATGCCCAGTTGCGAACGGTATGCCCGCGGACCGATCATGGCGTGAAACGAATCGACAATGCTCAGGGCCCGCGAACCCGGAAGGATTTCATCGCCGGAAAGCCCGAGTGGGTATCCGCGGCCATCTATGCGCTCGTGATGTTGCAGAATGAACTGGCGCGTGATTTGTGGAATGCTTTCGTCGTCGCCGATCAGTCGCACGCCCTCGACCGGATGTTGTTGCAGGAGCAGAACTTCTTCCTGCGATAGCGGACCGGGTCGATTCAAAATGTCAGCCGGTATCGACAACTTGCCGATGTCGTGCAGCATCCCAGCCAACCCCAACGCCCGCAACAGCTTTTCATCGCTTCCGAACAGTTCGTAACCAAACAGAATTGCCAATGTCGAAACCATCTGCATGTGACTGGCTGTCGAACGTTCATGCCCGACCATCTGAAAGATATGCCCGGCGATTTTTGAATCGCTGGTGACGCTGGACAGCACGCTTTCGACGAGGCTGTTGGCCCGCGCAAGACTGTCGGCGGACACGGAAGATTGAAGTAAGTTTTTCGCCGCCGAGGTGCCGGCATTGTGAACGATTTCAGCTTTGTCCACGGCTGGTATGTTCGGGTTTTTGAGGATATTGTCGATGCGACTTTCGATGGACTTTTCAAACTCGAACAGTTCATCGCTTCGAACAAGGATGGTCGAGACACCGCTGTCGAGGAGTCGACTCAGGTCGGGCCCCTTTCCGCCGTGCGCGGAGTCAGAATAGAACACCGGTCCCTTGCCATCCGAAGATGGCAAATAGACTTCGATATTACCCACATCGTCGTTGGCCAACGCGCGGACCGCTGACGTTGGAATCTTGGCAAAGTTGGGATGTTTCGACATCAGTCGTGCCCCGATGTAGCGCTTCGATAGACTGCCTGCTTCATTTAACGAATCCCGACCAACGAATATGTACAATTTGTCTTTTGAGGCCGCAAAAGTCGCAGCACCGTGTGTGTCCGATACCCACATAGAAAGCGCGCAACGAATCGCACGCCGAGTTCCGCTTTTGCGCCCAACGATCATTGTTCAATTTGATTGGATATTCGACTCGGACCTGGTGCTCAACGATCATTGAATCGGCTGCGACACATCAACCGCAATTCAATGGGGCGGTGGTTTCCCCGTTCAAACAAAGCAACTTATGCAAAGGAATTTGCGGGGGCGGGCGTTGCGTCGTCGATGGTTTGCTGGGTCGATTGTTCGCCATCGAAGCTGAAAAGGATGGGGTCGTCATCGATGACCGACTCGACGTGAACCGGTCGACGCCACAAGCGGTACAGCGCTTTGAGCGTTTCTTTGGCGTACTTGATATCCAGGTCGATGTATCCGTGGCGATGCCCCAGGTACAACTCGCCGCGATTGCGGTAGTTGCCGTCGAGCACGTAGATGTACGGCTGAGCATGATTCGTCAGCATGAATAACATTTGCTGCTTAATGCGATCAAAGTCGCGATTGACCACGACCATGCGACCGGTGGCCGGGTCGTAGCGATAATGAAACAGCCTCTGCTCTTCGACGAATTCGGGCGTCAGGAACTCGTCGAGGAAGGTGACATCGTTGTAGATCGAACGCACCTGGTAAATCTTTTCGCGGCCCGGTGAACCCCGTCCAACGACTCTGCCAGCCGGGGCTTTGTCCTTGCCCCAGTTTCGACGCGTTTCCATGTCGTCGCATGCATCGTATTCGGGACCGTAGCGCCCCGTGTTCCAGCGCTTTTCGACGTCGCGCAGCAGTTCGATGCCGAGTTTGTATGGATTCAACCGCCCGGGACTGGTCGCGAGCGTGCCCGAATGGTGATCGCAATAGGTGATCAATTCCTCGGCTTGCAGGCAGTAGCGGGTCATGATGGTTGAATGCCAGTAACTGGCCCAACCCTCGTTGAGGATTTTCGTCTGCCCTTGTGGCGCAAAGTAGTACGCCTCGCTGCGGACGATCGAAAGGACGTCGGCTTCCCAGTCTTTCAACGGTGCGTTTTCAAGAATAAACAGGAGCACGTCCCGCATGGGATGACTTGGAATCGAAATGTGCTTTCGCCCAGTCTCGTAATCCAAGTCGGTGCTCTCGACGGTCGATCGGGCGGGCGGATTGATGTATCGATCCATGTACGACTTCGCAGGATACTTTCCGCTGTCAGCCGAATCCTTTTCGCCGCGCTCGCGCTTTTGAGCCCGCTCCTTGGTGGCTGAACGACTTTCGCGCCGCTGCATGAAGACCGAGTGCGGGTCGATCAGATTTTCCACCGACAGGCACGTGTCGATAAACTCTTCGACCGGGTCGAGACCGTGACGCGAAATGTACCTTCGGACGCGGGTGGCGTGGTTGGCCATGTCGTCCATCATGCGGCGGTTGGTCTTGGCGAACCATTGGTTGTTCTTGAAGAAATCGCAGTGGCCATAGACGTGGGCGATGACCGTTTTCTGATCGACGAGGGCATTGTCGCGCAGCAGGTACGCGTAGCACGGGTCATTGTTGATGACCATCTCGTAAATCTTGCCAAGCCCGTAAGTGTGCTGCTTGCGGAGGCGATCGTATTCCATCCCGAACCGCCAATGCGGATAGCGCTGCGGAAAGCCACCATATGCCGCGACCTGACTCATCTCGTCGCTTTCGAGCATCTCGAAGATCGTCGGGTAGAAATCCAACCCCTCCAACCGCGCATACTCCGCGATCGATTCGGCATAGTCAGCCAGGATTTTCGGAAGAACCCGTCTCATCTTCTTCGCCCGATCGCTTTATCGCCCGCTCATTGACCGCTCATGAAAAACGTCTTGATGCTGTCGTAAATGTCGTCCTTGGTGTTGACCCGCGACGTGATCAGATTGTCGATGTCGGGCAGATGCTCGTGCAGAACGTTGATAAAGTTACCGCTGCCATAGGCGCTGGCCACCTGGCAGTAACCAAAGAGGTTGATCTGCGGCAATAAATCTTCCGAAAGCATGCGACAACATTCGCGGCTGTCGGATTCGCTGCTGTTGTCGCCGTCGGAGAAGTGGAAGAGATAGACGTTCCACTCATTGGCGTCGTATGAGGTTTCGAGCAGTTCCTTGGCCAATCGAAACGCGCTGGAAATACGCGTTCCGCCGTCTTCGCGCAGCCGAAAAAACGTCTCGCGGTCGACCTCGCCGGCGCGCACATCGTGCACGATGTAGCGACTTTCAATGCCCTGATAATTTCGCCTAAGCCAGGCGTCGATCCAGAACGCCTCCAACCGCACGAGTTCCTTTTGCTCGCTGCCCATCGAACCGGACACGTCCATCATGTAGATGATGACGGCATTCGACTGCGGGCTCAGTACCGTTTTCCAACTTCGATAGACCTTGTCGCCGCGTTCGAAAATGATGCGCGGGCGCGAGGGGTCGTAGACACCGCTCATGATCTGTCGGCGCAGCGCCCGTCGAAACGTTCGCTTGAAATGTCGCAACGATTCCGGACCGGACTGGCGGATGCCGGTGTAGCGGTCGCGTTCGGAGGTGATGTTCTTGCGGCCCCGGGGTTGAATGCGGGGCAGTTGCAGTTCTTCGCCAAGGATGTCGGCGAGTTCATCCAGACCAACTTCGACTTCGAGGATGTGTTGTCCCTGCTGCGTGCCGCCGGGTCCGAGCCCTTCGCCGCTGCCCACTTCGTCGCCCGGCTGACCGTCGCCGCTGCCCACACCGGAATCGCTGTTGTCACCGTAGCGAAATCGGGGCGTGTCGATGTTGCGGACGGGGATGCTGATCGATCGCTTCCCCTCCCGGCCGAGGAGTTCACCCTGCGACAGGAACTTCCGCAAGTCTTTGCGGATTTTTCCTTTCACGATCTGGCGAAATCGTTGGTGGTCCTTGGCGATCTTCATGGCGACGATTCATTTCCCTTTGGCCTCAAGCGCGTGGCAAACGTCGTGGGGCTGTTGACGCTTTTCCCTCCACCGATTGATGCTTCGGTTTACCTGTTGGACATTTTTCTATTCATTCGCTTCCGCATCGCCGCGTGCAAAAATGCTGGCGACGTAGTTGAGCACGTCGGTGGCGCTCGTTTCGTTGTATCCGAAGTACTTGATGAGACGCTGCTTGACGACGTCGATCTTGGCCTGCGTTTCGTCGTCGACGACGCCCGACACGACGTTCTTGAGCTTGATCGTATCGCGCTGGTCTTCAAACAACTTCAATTCCAACGCCTTGTGCAGGCGTGCGTTGGTCTGGTATTCGAAGCGCTTTCCATCGAGCGACAACGCGCCGATGTAGTTCATGATCTCCTGGCGGAAGTCATCCTTGCGCGATTCGGGGATGTCGATCTTTTCTTCGATCGACCGCATCAGACGCTCATCCGGCTCCTCATCTTTACCGGTGTATTTGTTGCGAACTTTTTCGTGCTGGGTGTAGGCTCGGACGTTTTCGATGTAGTTCGAGCACAACCGCTTGATCGCGTCTTCGTCGGCGCTGATCGCCCGCTGCACTTCGCTCTTGAGGATGTCTTCGTACTCTTCCTTGACCATGCCCAACAGCTCGCGATAGCGCTTCTTGAGTTCCTCGTCGTTGATCAGGCTGTGATGCGACAAGCCGCTTTCAAGTTCGTTCATCACCATGAACGGATTGACGCAGTTTTCTTCCTGGGCCTGATCCGACACCAGCGCGTTTGAAATCTTGTCTTGAATGTATCGCGGTGAAATACCCTGCATGCCTTCGCGCGGGGCTTCTTCGCGCAGTTCCCGCACCGAATCTTCGGTGAAGTTCGGAATGGTTCGCCCGTTGTAAAGCTTGAGCTTCTGCATCAGACTCAGACCGGCTTTCTTCGGTTCTTCAAGGCGCGTCAGCACCGCCCACATCGCCGCCGTCTCCAGCGTATGCGGCGCGATGTGCACACCGCGGATCTTGTCCTTGTTGAAGTCCTTGTCGTAAATCTTGATCTCGTCGGTCAGCTTGATGTTGTAGGGCACGTCGATGCGAATCGTGCGATCGCGGAACGCCTCCATCAACTCGTTGGCTTGCAGCTTTTTGTATTCCGGCTCGTTGGTATGCCCGATGATGACTTCGTCGATGTCGGTCTGGGCGAATTTCTTCGGCTTGATCGAATGCTCCTGGGACGCACCCAGCAGGTCATAAAGAAACGCGACGTCGAGCTTCAAGACTTCGATGAATTCGACGATGCCGCGGTTGGCCACGTTCAGTTCGCCGTCGAAGTTGAACGCCCGCGGATCGCTGTCGCTGCCATATTCGGCGATCTTGCGGTAGTTGATGTCGCCGGTCAGTTCGGTGGAATCCTGGTTCTTTTCGTCTTTCGGCTGGAATGTCCCGATACCGCGACGGTCCTTTTCCGAGAGGATCAATCGCTGCACGACGACGTGGTCCATCACCTTGGTCCAGTCGCCGTCGTACTTGACTTGAAGGTCGTCGAACATCCGTCGGCAGAACGGATCGAGATGCCCTTCGATGCGAATGCGGCGATTTTCCGGCAGGTCGCCGTTGATGCGATTGAGCACTTCCGCACGCGCTTCAACGGGAATCAATTTCAACGGTTCTTCGTGCATTGGGCACGGGCAGATCTGCTCGACGCCATCGGCATTGGGCACCTTCCACGAGAACGTGTACGCCGCCCCCTCTTCCAGTTTCGAGTAATGCTCGATCCCGCGCTTCAGCAAACGCACAATCGTGCTCTTCGACGAACCAACCGGACCATGCAACAAGAGAATGCGCCGCTCCGTTCCATAACCATAAGCAGCCGATCGAAACACATCGACGAGATTCATCAACGTCTTGTCGAGACCGAAGATGCCATCCGCGCCGCTGTTGATCGGGTCGGAGAAGAAGTTGTAGCGGATCATGTCCTCACGATTGACCTTGTAGCGCTCGGTCCCGTAGTGGAGGATCATGTCGTACAAACGTTGGAAGGCGTTGCGGGCGATCGAAGGATTCTTCGCCACAAGATCGAGGTAGTCCCAGATGGTGCCCTTCCAGTGCTGATCGTGAAAGCGCTTTACGTCGATCTTGCTATTGATAAGGTCGATCAGTTCACTCTTGCTCGCCATCGCTCAATACCTCCGAAATCTGCGCAGTCCGTTTTGCAGCATCGCCATATCTTCGCATCGGCATGCAGCCCCCAATGCATAAAGGCCTTTGCCTTCGGCAAATCAAATGGACACGATATTCAGGCCGGGCGCGGCTTACGTCTACAGAAATCCACACCACGCTAATCGGTTTGGAATCGGTCCCTGGGCCTTGAATTGATCCCCGTCGGCTCCATTTCGATCCTAGCGCCGCCCACGGGGCCAGTCAATTCGCATATAGGTGTAAGTTTCTGTCAAGTAACGAGATAGAGCAAAATAATCCATCGACGGCTAGGCTTGTCCAGCGCAGGGGAGCCCAAGGGCATCGCGATCGCGCTGGCGGCATCGATACCCACGTTCATTGGTAATTTGCGCAATCTTAAGGGTAAGCGTGCCTACAGGTCTTTGGTGCCGAAGCTGACGCCAATCGCCTGACATGCGCGAATCAACGGATCGTCCAATTCAACGGTGCGCTGGCGATCCGCGACCTCGGTGATGGGCACGCTCGACAGTCGCGACTTTTGCATCACGACCAATCGATCAAACTGCTCGGATGCGATCAACTCCGTCGCGTGGAAACCAAACTGCGTCGCGAGCACACGGTCGTAGGCACTTGGTGTACCGCCGCGCTGCACATGCCCCAGCACCGTCGCGCGACATTCGAGGCGCGTCTTCTGTTCGATCTGGCGGGCGAGATGCGTGCTCACACCGCCGAGTCGAATCGGGTCCGGTGAATCAACCACGATCTGATCGATCACCACTTCACCGCCGATCGGTTTTGCCCCTTCGGCGACAGCGATGATTGTAAACGCCTTGCCGCGTTTGCTGCGCATCTTGCAATAGTCGCACACGACATCGAGATCGTACGGAATCTCCGGCAGCAGGATCACGTCCGCACCGCTCGCCGCGCCGGCGTGTAAGGTCAGCCAACCGGCATTACGCCCCATCATCTCAACCAGCATCACGCGGTGATGACTGGACGCGGTGGTATGAATGCGGTCGAGCGCTTCGGTGGCCGTCTCGACGGCGGTGTTGAAACCGAAGGTAACCTCGGTGTGCATCAGGTCGTTGTCAATCGTCTTGGGCACGCCGATGCAGCGGATGCCCGTGGTCACCAGATGCGACGCACCGCTCATCGTCCCATCACCGCCGATGCAGACGATCACATCGAGTTCGCGGGTGGCGATGTGTTCAATACACCGCGGGGTGACGTCTTCAAAAACAGGCTTGCCATCTTCGTCGATGCCGACGTTGAAGTTGGCTGGGTCGGCTTTGTTGCTGGTACCGAGAATCGTTCCACCCTGCGTCAGGATGTTCGACGTGTCGGTCATCGAGAGCGGGTGCATGCGATTGCGGATGATTCCGAGGAAGCCATCCTCGATACCGATGACCTCCCAGCCGTAATCATTGATCGCCGTCTTGACCACGGCTCGAATCACTGCATTCAGACCTGGGCAATCGCCTCCACCCGTCAGGACTCCGATCCGCTTGACAGCCATTCGCCATTCTCCGTTGAACGATACGGGATATTTTTTTTACCGATTGATCGATCTTTGATCAACCAGCCGTTGTATCGTCCGACTGCCCCGGCGTCCTTCACTTTGAAATCAGAATTCAAGCAGTCCGCACGTCATTCGAATGGTGTCCATACGCTATCCGGCACTTCTGCAAGAGACGCTTTTACGTCTCCTATCACTGCGAATTGGCGAGTTGATACTCGGTGTAGTCGGTCAGGTCGACGTCCGAATCGCCGTCCATATCAAACCGACTCAGGCACTCACCCTGGGTTGTTGGAAACGTCGGTGCTGGAAGGGCGCCGGGACCATTGACGCAATCGGTCAGGACGGACATCTCTTCCAGGAGCTCCGAGTGCAGCTTTGGCCGATCGAATGGAAACGTGCCGGCTTCCACGCGCGGATCAGTCAACGCGTTGGCCAGGAAATCCACCAGCGCGGGACGGACCGGCGGCGGAATGTTGATCGGTGGGATCAGCGGGTCCTGGTTGGCTGGGAACTGCACCTGCCCATTGACACCCTGGTAGAAATCCAGCACGACCGGCAGCGATTGCAGTTGTCCGTTGTGCATGTAAGTCGACTTCAACCCGGTGTTGCGCAGCGATGGGACTTTGAATCGGCCGGCATCGGCAGGCACGCCCGTCACCCCCTGCCGCCCCGTGTCCTCGGCGAGTGGCCGCAATCCAATATTGCGAAACGTGTTGTTCGTAAACAAAGGCGGTGCGTGGCAAATGGCGCACTGACTCGCCCGAAAGAAATTCCAACCCTGCACCTGTCCCGGTGTCATCGCGGTTGGATTGCCGCCGACGAAGGCGTCCCATGGTGTCTGGTCGGCGACCAACGTTCGTTCGTACGTGGCGATGGCAAACGCGATGCGTTCCGCCGTGATCGCCGGGTCACCGAAGGCATCGGTGAAAAGATCGCCATAGGTCGTGACACCTGCCAGCGCAGCCTGAACGTCGGCTGGTTTCTGAACGGCGAGGGCCATTGGTTTTGCGGCTGAGAGCTTGGTTGAAACCTCCGACCAGTCGCGATCTTCGTGGGCCATCTCGACATCGCTCATGATCGGTCCCACGGCTTGGCTTTCCAAACCGCCACCGACCGCGATGCTGACCGCGCCTGTTTCAGGATTGATGAACTGCGACGTCGCCCGTCCATCCCAGAACAAATCGGGTGCCCACTGGCTGCCAATCGTCATCTGCGCCGATCGGCCCGTCACTTGTCGGGCGAATCCGAAGACGGCATCTTCATAGTATTCACCATCGGAATCAGCCCGCGCGACACCAAACGAACCGAAGATATCGTCGAGCGTTGCGGCGACACCGTCGACACCGGGATTGACCGCGGTGCGTGGGTCAGCGCCGGCGGATGTCGGGAGATGACACGTACCGCATGCAATCGTGTTGTCGCTGGACAACTGTTCATCCCAGAACAGCATCTTACCCAGGACCCGCTTCGGTTCGGTGATTGGATTCTCTGCCGGCACGGGAACGGGCGGAAGTTGCGCCGCGGCTGGCAGTGAATAAACCGTCAACGCAAACACGATCGCAAGATCAGCGCGCACGGCATGACACATCGAATTTCTCATCGATTTTCTCCTTCCGAATGAACAACCCATTCACGAATCAGGCGCAACGTCGAGGCAGGTGCCCGGCCCTGACGGCAGCGCAAATCGACACCGGCATGGTCCACGTGACGCGGAGGGGCCTGGCGACGTAACCACTGGGTAACGCTGTTGCCCTCCAAACGCAGCCTGCGTCCGGTTATTGCGTGTCCAAAATATCTTTTTTGTGTGTCGAAACGGCTGATACAGGCGCAGGATGCAGGTGGTCGAAGCTGGCTCGCAATCGCCTGGGCGACTTGCGGCTTACTTTCCGGTTTTGATCAGGGTCAACAGCATCTTCACGGGCGAGTTGGCTTTGATGCTGTGCTTCAGGCCGGCGTCCATATGAACCCAGGTTCCTTCGGTGGCGACGATGGCCTCGGCGCCAAGCGTCACGTCGGCTTGTCCGCTCAAGAAATGCATGATCGCCGGCATCGACGCCGTGTGTTCGGAAAGTTCCTCGCCAGCCGCAAACCCAAACAGCACAATTTTGACGTTGTCGTCGTTTTGAATGGTGCGACTTAGGATGCCTTTTTCTGGCGTGTCCTGCAGCGATGTCATGTCTGGGATGTGCGTGTGGTTCACGTCGAGTCCTTGTCGGTTGCGTCAAAAAAGCAGCTTGAAGAGGTAGTCGATCCGGCCCGAGAGGACGAGCTTCTTACCGGAATACTTCATGACTTCTTTGATCTGCTCGCGATAGGTCGGATGGTAACAATGCTCGGTGCAGTGCTTACAAGCGGGCTTGGGGTTGAACGGGCAGGTGGATCGCTTGACGAACGCGTGCGTCAAGAGTTTCTTGCATTCGTCGCAGAGGCAGACTTCCTTGCCCACGAGCGCCGTGACATCGTGCGTCTTGATGTCAACCGGGGCTCGGGGCACATCGGCGTGTTTGTGACTGCAATAGATGTCGATGAAGTCAGCCAGCAACCGCAGATCACGGTCTAACGTCTTGTCGATTAAAGAGAACTCGGTCAAAACTGCTTCCTGCCATTCGCGCGATCAACTTATCCGCCCCTCTTATCCGCCCACCATCGTCGCATCCTGCCCCTCGATATCAACTCGCTCGATCTGAATAAACAGCGCCCGCTTGGAATTCTTAGCAGAATCGCCCTTCAGTTCCTGCACCAGCCAATGACCGACGCCAAGCCGAGCCTCACCGTCTGCCCGCATCGTCCTCGTGACAAGCGCCCCCGGCTTCTCGCCCTCTTCCGGACGATTCAGCATCTGAAACGAATACTGAAGTTTGGCACCGTCGGACGTGATCTCGTTGGGTTCAATGAAGAAAACCGTGCCACTTTCATGGCCCTCGCCTTCCGTGAAGATTCCGACCCATGCGGACTGCCCCTGAGAGGTAATCACCTTGGGACTCGTCAGAACCGAACCGGTTTCGCTGGCGAGCAACTGATCGATCATCTCGTTGGCCGTCGAATCGCTCAACACGGCGTAGCGCTCGGTCGTGAACTCCGATTCAAGCGCGCTCTCGCCGGTCCATTCGATCAATTTCGAAGCGACCATCACGGTCGACTCCGGAGCGGTCGGAATTCTGACTGTTCCCATGTCATCAAGTGCCCAATTGGGAGTTTCAACCCACCGGGGCACCTTCGCGACAGGCAGCGTCGTTGGATTGGGACCAAAGGTAAGGTGGTCATCCTTGCTTTGCTGCGAACAACCGACAGTCAGTGCGCTGACAAGGACCATGGAACAGCAACAAAGGCTTCGCATTTCGTGTCTCCAATTCAAATCGAAATTGATACGGCTTGGATACGCCTCGCGGTGTTCTACCGACAGCCTGGCAAATGGATGCAAGGCGGATAGCCGTCACGATGGCTTCGTATAGACCGCATGCCCAGGAAACACAACAAGGAACTTGGTTAACAACGCCAGCAATCCGGCGCAGAGAAAGTGACCGGTCAAAAAAGCGTGTGTTGATTCAAACCTGGTGTTCAATGGGATTGAATGTGAATACGCTGGAGATTCAACTCATCCACCCGCCGCTTTCGACACGACGGTGACTTGAATTCTTGTCGCCCCATGCCGTCACGCGATGACCCGCGAGTTCGGCGACTTGCCGGAGTTCTTCCATCAGCTTCCTGAATCGGGCGGGCAGAACCGCTTGCGGACCGTCGCACAGTGCTTTCTCCGGACAGCTATGCACCTCCACGATGACGCCCGCCGCGCCGACAACAACTCCCGCGAGCGCCAGCGCCGGAACAAGATCGCGCTTGCCGGCTGCGTGCGATGGATCGACGAACACAGGCAGGTGCGAACGCTGCTGAATCACCGGGACAGCCGACACGTCGAGCGTGAACCGAACCTCGTCAGCGAACGTGCGAATCCCGCGTTCGCAAAGAATCACGCGGTGGTTGCCCTGGCTCAGAACATACTCAGCCGACATGAGCAACTCAGTGATCGTCGCCGACATGCCGCGTTTGATAAACACCGGCTTGTCGGTCTTGCCGACTTCCAGCAGCAGGTTGAAGTTCTGCATATTGCGTGCGCCGATTTGGAAGATGTCGGCGTATTGGGCGACGACTTCGACATCGCGCGGGTCGGTGACTTCGGTGATTGTCGGCATGTTGAGTTCGTTGCCGGCTTCTGCGAGCAACTTCAAGCCATCGAGCCCGAGTCCCTGAAATGAATACGGCGAACTGCGCGGTTTGAACGCTCCACCGCGCAGAATCGACGCGCCCGCATCCTTGACGGCTTTCCCCACTTCAAACAAGAGGTCGCGACTCTCAATCGCACATGGTCCGGCGATGACGTTGACATGCGGACCGCCGACGCGAATGCCTTTGATGTCGATGATGGTGTCGGCTTCGTGAAGTTCGCGCGAGGCGAGGCGATACGGTTGCGTGACGGCGATGACGCGATCGACGCCGACGAGCTGTTCGAGTTGCTGCGTGCTGTCAACCGCGATCGTGCCGACGGCTGATATCATTGTGCGGAATTCGCCATCGGCGCGGTGGGCGGCGAGCCCCATGTCGGCCATGCGCTGTTCAACCGCGGCTTTGTCGTCAGCCGTCGCCGTCGATCGCATGACCACCACAAGTTCCATCGTTTCAATTCCTGCTAGGCGAGCGAATGTAGGGTGGGCCATGCCCACCGCAGTTTGAATGCCAACGACATGGTGGGCACGACCCACCCTGCGCGATGCATGTTTTTTCGATCAGATCATAGACACCGACAGCCGGCTTAGACCACCTCGGTCGCTGGCGGGAACGATCCCAGAATCTTCAGCGAACTGCAATGCGCGCCGGCTTTTTGCACCGCTTCCGAGATTTCCGGCGTTTCAATGTGCCCCTCGATGTCGACAAAGAAGCGGTACTCGAACTGCTTTTGCCGACTTGGGCGCGACTCGATGTACGTCATGTTGATCTTCGCTTGACGGAAGACGTCCAGCACTTCGACGAGCGAGCCCGGTTTGTCCGAGGCGATGAACAAGAGCGCCGTCTTGTCATGGCCGGTCGGCTTGGCGTGTTCCCGACCGATGACCAGAAACCGCGTCACGTTACCCGGATCGTCTTCAATGCGATCGCAAATCTTCAAGAGGCCATACACTTCCGCAGCGAGTTCGCTTCCGATGGCAGCCGCCCCATCCTCCTGCGACGCCTGCTCTGCGGCTTTGCTCGTGCTGGCCGCACTGATCGTCTTGGACATCAACCCCGTTTCGGTCAGCCACTTCTGGCACTGCATGAACCCTTCGGGCTTGGAGTAGACGCGCTCGATTTTTTCAAGCGGGCAGTTGGCGAGCAAATGGTGCTGCACCGAGAGATTCACCTCGGCACAAATCTTCACGTCGCGTTCGTGGAATGCATCGAGCGTATCGATCACTCCACCGCCGACCGTGTTCTCTACCGGGACAATCCCCAAGTCCACATGCTCGCGCTCGATCTCGTCGAAGACCGCCGAGATTTGTCCCAGCGGTTCATACTCCACCGACGCGCCGAACTTGCGTTTGGCCGCCAAGTGCGAGTAGCTTCCGGGAGGGCCGAGGTATGCGATGCGCGGCGGGCGTTCGAGCGTGAACGATCCGCTCATGAGCTCGCGATAAATCGCGGTGACCGTTCGATCTGAAAGCGGTCCCGTGTTGGCCGCAACAACCTTGTCGAGAACCTGTCGTTCGCGGGCGGGCGCGTAGGTTGCGTCGCCGGATGCGCGCTTGAGTTTTCCGATCTGGACGGCCATCTTCGCCCGCTCATTGATCAAGCGCACGATGTCGGCGTCGATTTCGTCGATGCGCTGACGACAGGATTCAAGTTGCGGGTCGGATTCGCTCAAGACAAAGTATTCCGATTGCTTCATCGTTGGGTGGGCGGTGCCCACCATGTCATTGGCATTCAAACAGCGGTGGGCACGGCCCACCCTAAGCATTCTACCGTTTTCTGACGACCGATTGCGAGCATAGCGGGCGCTTAAGGACTGTCAACGCGGGTCGACGTTTAGCCGTTACGATCCGCCTTACCCGCCAGCGCGACGATATGCCCCAATTCCGGAATGACCAGCTTGGTCATGGCAAGTTCAACGGCTTTGGGCGAACCAGGCATCAGGAATACCGCCGTTTGATTCACGATTCCCGCCAGCGCCCGCGAAAGCATCGCTGCCGCCCCCACCTGATCGTAGCTGAGCATGCGAAACAACTCGCCAAATCCATCCAGCCGCTTGTCCAACAATGGCATGATCGCTTCCACCGTCGTGTCGCGTGCGGCGATTCCCGTTCCGCCCGATAACAAAACCGCATGACAATCGTCGTCACTGCATTTCGCCCGGACGAGCTTCGCAACGTCAACCGGCTCGTCCTTCACGATGGTGGCACTGATCACACGATGACCAGCAGCCTCCAGCAGCGAACGAAGCAACTGCCCTCCGGTATCCGTTTCCTCGGTGCGCGTATCGCTGACGGTAATCACCGCGCAGTTGGCCGATCGCTGGTCTTTCTGATGATGTGGCGGCGGCATTAAGTCGCTTCCTTTCCTGACGAACCAATCAATGGACCCGGTCGAATTGCGATCACTTCAAGCTGCTCAGGCCTTCGTCTTTGCGAAGTTCGTTGATGCGCCGCCAGACAGCCGGATCGTCGCGAAGCACATGGCTGAAGTTGGCCGTGCTGAGCCCGAGTTTCTGAGCAGCCGTCGAGACTTGCATTTTGCACGCGGACAGCAAATCGAGCACTTCCCAGACGACCTCGTAGTAACGTTGATCGCGCCGTCCGATCGCGAACTTTCCCGACTTGCTGATGCACGATTGCAGAAGCGCGCTCGGTTCATACCCATCCGGTTCGACATGCCGGCGAACGTTCAATGCAATCGACAGACGAAGACGCTTCAGCGCTTTGGCCTTGTTTTCATGCTGCGAGCGACTTTCAACCGCGTTCGCCGAGACGCCCGTCGGTTGATGGCGCAACCGAACTGCCGACGCGGTCTTGTTGCGTTTCTGACCGCCGGGTCCGCTGGCACGGTACGTGTCGACCTGGCATTGGGCGAGCAAATCGTGATCGTCAAGCGAAACAAAACACACCATGTCGTGTGGCGGCTTGGTGGGCGTTGGATTGTTTTCTGCGTTGGTCACGAACTGGACCCTGCCTGCGTTTGATTAAACCAAAAACATCGCGTCAATATCGGTAGCGCCTTTGTAGGACCACGCCTTGCAAAGCGCGTGGTCCACCGATTATTGGACACCCATTCTTATTTGCACATGTATCGTACTGTCACAAGTGACTTTCCAACCAAACCGATAAATCTGTGAGACTGGTTCGCACACCTTCCGGCTTAAAGTGCCGGCTTGGAGACGACTGCGATGATATTTCATCCACGTTGGATCGTAGTAACAGCATTGGCCTTGTCCACCCTTTTCGCGGGTTGTTCGAGTCCCGGTGCAGGTACAGGAAACACCGGAAACACCAGCGGCGGAAACGACGGCTCACCAACGCCTTCGAATGACGCCGCCGGATTCTTCGTCGACGGCAGCAACAACGTCGAAGGCGAAGGACCGCGCCAACCCAGTTCCGATGAAGAAGATGGCGAAGAAACGCAAAGCCACTTCCGCGGCATTCAGGTTGACCCGCGTTTTGAAGACACGGCTGGCGCCAAGTTCGTCACCCACGCCGACATCAACGGAGACGGAATGGTCGACATCATCACCGGTCACAACCAGTCGCAACCCGTCCAGCTGCACATCCAAGGTCGCGACCAGGACGGCAACGTTGTGTTCGATACGGTGACCATCGGTGGTACGCTGCCGATTGGTACGATGGCCGGCGTCGAAGTCGCCGACATGGACCAGGACGGCGCGTTGGACGTCGTCGTCCTCGTCAAGAGCGATGGCACGATCGCCTTCTGTCTCGACGGCGAACCCAACAGCGACAACTTCACCGGACTGATCGCCATCCTGTTCTCACCAGGACCGGCTGGCGACATCACCGACGGTGACCAGTGGCAGCAGGTGATCATTCAGGACTCCTACAGCCCATTCAACAATCGCTGGGGCAAGCCGCAAGATCAGCTTCGCGCCATCGACTTCCCGGAAGAAGGCGGTTACACGAGCCTCGCAGTCGGTGAAATCGACGGCGTCAACGGACCGGACATTGTCGTGACGTCAAACGTCCCGATTATTCCGTGTGGAACCGGCTTGAATACGGTCGAGCTTTGGCTGAACCCTGGCAATAATGCGCGAAACGGCGACTCGCAGATGATCAATTCGAACGCGGTTCCAGCGCTGAACATGCCGCCAACGTTCTGGTATCCGATCTGGCTGGACATCAACGCCCCGCTCATTCGCGATTGCGGTATCTACGATGTGGACGGTGACGGCGACCTCGACGTGGTTGCGGCGCATTCCAACACCGCAACGCAAAACATCCGTTGGTATCGCAACCCATTGAACGAACAAGGATTGAACGCATTCCTTGCAGGTTCATTCCAGAACGACAACAAGGCACTCTTCACCTCGACGTGGGAGCAGCGACCGATCGGTACGGTCGATGGCGATGTCGGAAACCTCGTCATCGGCGACATGGACAACGATGGTTTCGATGACGTTCTCGTCCGGGCGTTTGGCCAGGGTGTCGCGATGTGGTTCCGCCGCCCGACCCTTGATACCGATGTCGATCCGACGTTCCCACCCGATAACCCAGACAACACGGCTGGCGACAACACGCCGGTACCCGACCGCTTCAACTTCCCGTGGCAGGTCTACGTGCTCGACGACTTCTCGCCATTCAGACCGGTGGGACTGGCGATCGGCGACTTGACCAATGACGGCGCCAATGACGCTGTGGTCAGTGTCGGTGGTGCGTTGTACTGGTTTGACTCGACCGTTGGCATCAGCGTGTTTGACGAATGGGGTCGCGACTTTGTTCTCGACGACACCAAGGAGAACGGAACCACCGATGACCCGACCGACATCGATTTCGTCGACAACGGAACACTCATCAACAACATGATCGTAGTCGACGTCGATGGTGATGGCGTCAACGACATCGTTGCAACGTTTGACCGCCGCGTTGACAGCGGTCTCGCAGACGACTCGGTCGTTTGGTTCAGAAACACGCTGTTTGAAGAAAACAATTAGGCAATCACTCAACTGGGTCTTACGCAGCTGGATCTTACGCAGCACCGCTTGTTACACAGAGCGTGGAGGCTACCTCTGATGAAGTGCAAGATAGAACGGACGTTCGCAATCTCGATCCTGGCGGTGGTTGTTACCGCTGGCTGCCAGTCCGGATCAGGAAATGGCGGTTCAAACGGTTCCAGCGGCGACTTCCTCGACTCGGGTCAGACGCAAAGCTTCTTCCGCGCCATCCAGATCGACCCGCAGGCTGAAGACACCGCCGGTCCGCAGTTCGTCGCTTCCGGCGACTTCAACAACGACGGCCGCATCGACCTGGTCAGCGCCTGGAACGAATCGCAACCGATTCAGATTCACATCCAGCAGGACCCAGGCCTGTTTGGCAACATCGTCTTCGCCACCGTTCCGCTCGGTGGAACGACGCCGATCGCCTACACGTCGGACCTGAAGGTCGCAGACATGGACCAGGACGGTTTCGACGACGTGGTCGTTCTCGTCAAAGACACCGGACTCGTTCCGCAGTGTGACCTGTCGCGCGAAGATTGCGATGTCACCGAAAACGGCGGGTTCCTCGAAGACGCGCTGCAGGGCGCGATCGTGATTTTCTTCAACCCGCAGGACCCGACCGGTCTGCCGTGGGAAGGTATTACGCTGCCGCAGTCGGTGCTCGCGGGAACGTCAGAAGGTGAACTGCCCGAAACTGGCGGCTACACGTCGATGGACGTCGGTGATATCGACAACATCAACGGTCCGGATATCGTCGTCGCGCTCAACAGCCCGGAAGGCGACCCTGCCGTCGAACCCAAGACCAATCGCATCGACGTTTATCCGAACACCGGCGGCGCGACGGCCCGCAATCCTGAAAACTGGGCACGCTACACCATTCACAAAGATCGCCCGCAGGTCAGCGACTGCCGCATCACCGATGTGGACGACGACGGCGACAACGACGTCATCGTCACCTTCCCGAACGCCAAGAACGCCAACATCCGTTGGCTGCCCAACCCGCTCAGCTTTGGCGCGGAGGGCAACGTCCTCGAAGAGTGGCCGCCCCACGCACCGATCGGTCAGATTGCGACCAACGCAAACGTGATCGAACTCGGCGACATCGATGGCGACGGACATCAGGACGTGATGGTGCGATCGTCGGCAGGCAAAGTCATTCAGTGGTTCCGACGTCCGGAGTCACCGTCGGCGACGTTTATTCGCAGTCCGTGGCAAGTGTTTACGGTGGCGGAGTTTGCCGAACGTGCACCGGGCGCGATCGCGCTCGGCGACCTGACGGGTGACGGAAAGCTCGACGCGGCGATTGCGGCTGAGGGCGCGGTCGCATGGTTCACGCCGTTTAGCAGCAATGATCCGAACAGCACGTTCGAACTCTGGCGCGAGAACCTCATCATCGATGATGGCCCCCCGCCCGAGGACGCCCAAAATGCAACCGATCCGCAAAGTGATCCGGGTACGTCGGTCGATCCCGCAACGGGCCAGACGGTTATCACCGACCCGAACGCCAACCCGCAAGCGACGGCTGGCACGCTGGTCAACACCATGCTGATCCTCGACGTGGATGGTGATGGCCGCAACGACATCGTCGGCACGCTGGATCGCAACGCCCTGAGCGGTTTGTCGAACGACGCGCTGGTCCTGTTCCTGAACACCGGCTTCTAAGAAGAACCGAACACCAGAACAAACCAAGCCAATTCAAGCAGAGCCCCCGAACGATAAGAAGAATCAATCGTTCGGGGGCTTTTTAACGCGCAGGAAATTTAAACCCGCAGAATGGGTGGCCCACCTCTTCAGAGGCGGGGGAGCCGATGATCAAAAGCAATGAAGACGCCCAGTTCATAAGGCACCCAAGAAACTCATCAGGTAAGCCCACGCGATAGCAACGCACTCGCCAACTTCCAACTCCCAGCAACGCGACTGTTCGGAACACGCCCCGGCAAACCAGCACCGATCATCGCCTCCCCCACGTCCAAGGACATGGGCCACCTTTTAACACCCATCATCAACGCCCGGCCGCGCCTAATGAAATCCTTAGGCGGTTTTCAGCGAAAGCGATGTCGCCCGCGTTATCGTCTTATACGTCGAGCGACCACCCATCGAATCGTCGAAGTTATGAATCGACGTGATGGCTGTGGGCTTGAGGCACAACACGAACTCTCGAATAAGGAGATTGAAATGTCAGAAACCACTGCACTCGGAACACATCGCAACGAACTGTCATCGGATATCGAAGCATTGAAGTCAGACATGGCAAGCCTGCGCAAAGACTTTTCCGGGATCGCATCGAACTTGGGTCAACAGGCCAAGGAACGAGCGGCGGCTGTGAAAGAAACGGTGCAAGATTCCGTACAAACCTCGATATCGAGCGCCGAGTCGTGCGTTCAGCGTCGGCCGCTGACGTCGGTCGTGGTTGCGTTTGGCGTCGGTGTAATCGTTTCAAAGTTGCTGAAGAGATAAACCCGTGAATCGAATCATCGAACTCATCCTGAAGACCTTTAGCCTTCTGGAGGCTGAGGGACGCGCGGCAAAGCATTGCGCCGTTGAATTTATGGTGGTCGCTTTGCTTTGTCTGGCCGCAACGGGGCTGGCATTTGCCGGCGTGTTTGCGATTTCCGCGTCCCTGTATTTCGCGCTGACATGGGTGATGCCTGCACCCTTGGCGGGAGGGATTGTAGGCATCATCCTCTGCGGCGTAGCCACAAAGGTATGGACACTCGGTGAACAAACCCTCAAGGAGCAACCCGGTGAACCAGCGAATGATCGGGCATAACAAAAACAACCGCGCCATAAACCACTTTGGAATGCATCCGAATTCCAATTGGGGCGGCGACGACGTTGCGACGGCGAAAGCAGAACTGCTGATGCTGAAGAAACTCGTTCGAGACGACCGTTCAATCATCCGTGAACGACCGTTGGCCACCACCGCTGCCGCCTTCTCGCTGGGGTTATTGCTTGGCAACTATCTGACCATCGGCAAGTTTGTTCGCGCCGGCAGCATCTTTGGCATAAGGACAGCCGTCTCGAAAGCCCTCAAAGAATTCACCTAAGCCAAAGTCAAGAAACCGCCCAACACATCAAAACAAATCGTCGCCTTCCCCACCTCCAAGGAGGAATGCGTATGAAGGGCGTCACGACATGGGCCACCCGTTCGACCGCCCCATAGCCAATTACAGAGCCAAATAGAGCCAATAATTTGACGTGATAAGGCATCACCATCCTCGACTTAGCCGCCGAACACGGACAAATCAGCGTCGCGGATATCATCAAGGCAACAAGCGCGCCGCGCGGTACAATCAAAAAGCGATTAACCGACCTGGTAGAATCCGGCCAGTTAAAACGAGGCGGAAAAGGCCGCTCGACGTGGTATTCGTTGGCGTAACACAACGACTGGAATCGAAATGAAGGGTGGCCCGCCTCCTCCGGAGGTGGGGGAGCCGATGATCAACTCCAACGACAACGCCCAGCCAATGAGGCACCCAAGAAACTCATCAAGATACGCCCCGCCATAGCAAAGCAGCCACCAACTACCAACGGCCGACAGCGCGGTTATTTGGAACACGCCTCGGCAAATCAACAACGATCATTGATTCCCCCACGTCCAAGGACATGGGCCACCCTGCCATGTTTGGTAGCCAAGTCACTAATCCCGATTTCGCTGGCAACTTTGCCCTGATAGTCGTACCACTAGTCTCCTATGAAGAATGCCGGAGCATTGAGGAACCGGATTTTTGGCAATTCCAATAGACCCGTGGGCAGGGTTCGCGCTGTTGTCCGTGGCGTGGCGCTGTTGATCTTGCTCAGCGCATCCGCACTGACCGTGACAGGTTGGGTATGGAGTCACGTTGGATCATTTGAAGTCCAATACTCCAAGTCGAAAGGAACTGGATGGTGGCTGCGAGGAAGCTACAACGGACACAATTGGGGTGCCCACGGTACGCGGGGAGTGTTTGGTTTTGGCATCTCGTCCCTGGACAAACCATGCCCAATCTGGCGACAAATGAGTCAATGGGGTCCTTACGAAAGTCGTTATGGACAATTTCGCATTAAGACGCAAGGCAGTACCATAAAAACCACGTATTCTATTTCTTTTTTCTGCCCGTTTTGGTTCCCCTTCTTGCTGTTCGTGGCTTACCCTGCGTATGCACTATCACGGCCCTACGTCATTGCTCGAAGGAGGCGCAAGAGGAACCTTTGCGTGACGTGCGCGTATTCGCTCGTGGGGAATGAGAGTGGGACATGTCCTGAATGCGGGACGCGAACAGAATAAATGCCGTAAGCGGCAGCGTTCACACGAGTCATATGCAAGAGCCGACATTCGATCGGTAACGGCGCACTCATCTAGTTCCAATGCCGACAACTTGGCTGCTTGGAACACACCGAAAGCAAATCGATACCCATCGCCGACTTCACAACGTCCATGCGCATGAGCCACCCCATGCCAATCAAGGCTGAGCAATCGCTGCGGCTTTTCTTTGCTTCCGTTCCGCCTGTCGAGACTTTTCAGAATCCGAAAGCCCTTCACTCATGTTGCCACTGAATCTGACGGTGGATTTGGCCAGCAGTTCCTTGAATTTCGCGTCACTTACTATTTTGGTTGACCATCGTGTGTCCTTGTCACGATAGGACAAGTCGTCGGCAAGCCAGATTAGCCCATCGCCCTGCGGATATGCCTCACGGTAGATTTGCAGGACCTCGGGTATTCGATAGACGACCGAAAGCACATCGGCATCGGAGTTGTTCCAGAACATGCCAACTTCAATTGCCTCACCGCCTACGCAAACTCCCGATTCCAATAATTCGGATTGGATTGCGTCCAACACCTCGCACGCGTCACGTACGCCCACACGTCTGATCGGCATGCCTGATTGTTCGTCAGAGTCGGCTGCAACGAGAAGTTGAACCGCGACCAAGAGTGAGGCCAATGCGCAGAGACTCAAGATCGATCGAAACATTGCGCTATCCTTCCATCCTTATGAGACTCCAGCACTAACCGCTTTGTTTTGAAAACTGACGAACAATGGAATTGAACCAACCCCAACCCTACCCGATGCGCGAAATACATGCGCGCAAAAAAAAGCTCTCGGACCCGTTAACCCGAGAGCTTAAACGCGCAACCAACGCGATATACACTTTTTTGTTGGTACTAGTTCAGCAGCACCTAGTTCACTAGGGCGTATTGCTGCTGGTACGTTCCCAGGTCGGCCAAATCCACGTCGCCGTCTGAATCGAGATCGGCGAAGCCGCAATCCGAACCGACGCTTTGGCCCGGTCCGGCGAAGCAGCGGGTCACGCTTTCGAGGCTGTACACCTCGTGCGTCGCGACGGCAGATGCATCATTCAATCCCTGCGTGGTGATTGCAAATCCACCGGCAGAAATCTGCGAATCGGACTGGCCATTCGGACCACCCATCATGCTGCCGATTCCGATCACGATTCCCAAGCAGGCGGCCAGCGGGAGACCCACCAGTGCCTTCTCATAGAAGCGGATCAGTCGGGAATTGACAGCGGGTGCGACCAGAGCGGAAACGTCCACCGATGTCTGATCGAAAACGCCCGCCTTCTGGGCCGATGCGGCCTTGGCGATGAGCATTTCGATTGAGTTATTGGACATTGTGGACATCGCTACCGGTTTCCTCGTCTGGAATCCCCTCGTATTTGGCTTTACATGTCATGAGTCTGTGGAACCGCCCCCAGGCGCGAGACTTTTTTGGATTTTTTCAAATTTCTTTTTCAAGCCACCCCTTCAGCTTGTCGAGAATCGCCCCCCACCGCGACCGCAGCGTCGATTCAGCCACCCCCAGCCGAGCCGACGCCTCCTTCCAGCGCCGCTCCATGATCAGCCCGATCTCAGCGCAAATCATTTGCTCTTCAGGACTTAGACGAGCAAGGCACGCCTGCAGCCGCTCCAACTCCTCAGCCCCCTGGAGCAATAACTCCGGACTGGTGTCGGCGTCGGCCGGTTCGAGGTCCGCCCGCCCCTCCTCGATGGGAATGACGGATCGGGCGTCGGCTCGTTTGGAGGCGTCGAGGCATTTGTTCTTGGCTATCCGGACGAAGTAGCCCGAAATCTGGGGCGGGATCTTGCTCGGACCGCTCCGCCGCAGCGACTGGACGATCCCCGTCCAGGTCTCGTTGGCCCGAGCGTCGAGCCAGCCCGGATCGCGCTCGCAGTGCCGCCGGCTTGTCTGGAAGATGGTGTAGCGGATGAGGCGGTCATAACGCTCGACCAGCGACCGCATAGCCCCCTCGTCACCGGACAGGAGCCTGCGAATCAAGACGACGTCTTCGCGCCGCCTCTCATCACTGTCCAAATGGTCGCTCGTATTCCGGTCGGTCATCGAATCATTATGGCGTTGGTTTGTCGCGACGGTCAAACAGTACCTGTTCAGTGGGCCCCCTGGACCGCCAACGGGTTCCAGACGCCGGCATATAACCAACAGCCGATAAGCGATTGACACGTCCCCAAGAAATAAAGTCTCCCAAGCGACCGCGCCCAATAAGAAAAGGGTGCCACACCGTGACACAGGATTCTGTGACACACGATGCGACACCCTTGGGGGGTTTGGGTTAGACCAACTCGCGCCTACGGATCGATCAGGTAAATCCGATAGATCGTCACGAAGGTGTCGAACGGTGCTTCGATTTCAAACGAAGCCGGCACGGCTTCCTGCGTCGGATCGTCCTGCACCGTTTCGAACGCGGCTTCCAATGACTGCGCGTTTTCAATGTTACCGAAGTTGAACGGAATCTCGGCAAACGACTGCTCACCAATTAAGCCGCCCTTGGCGTCATAAGCCCGCACCATCAGCGGATTGGTTTGGTCGATGCCGAAACCTTGAAGCGGAACAATCCGCAACCCACCAACGATACCGGGCGTTCCGCCATCAATCGCAAGTTGCGCCAGGTCGATCCGCAGGATGCCGTCACCGATGCCGATGTGCTCCGGATTGACACCGAACTGGAAGTTTGACTCGCGACCTTCTTCGGTCACGAGTTCATATTCAACCGAACCGACTTCCTCCGACTCGTCTTCATTGAAGATCGGGCCCATCTGAACGCCCGGTTCGATCGGTCCCGGTTCGGGCAGCATGATGAAGTTGCCGACCGGGATGCAGAACACGAAGATTGCAAGGTCGCCGCCGTCTGCGCCCATCATGCCGTCGTTCGAATCCGGGTCACCGTCCGAACCATCGACATCACCGGACCCCGCAGGCATCACGTCACCGACGCCGGTTCCCATCGCACCGCCAGCCCCCGGATTACCGAGTCCGCTGTCGCCGCCGTTTCCACCGTTGCCGCCACTACCAATACCGTCACCGGCATCACCGCCCTGCGAATCGCCGCCGGTCGCGCTACCGCCTTTGC
>DDIR01000005.1:0-893 GCA_002338715.1 Phycisphaerales bacterium UBA1845
GCTCACAGAGCAGTGGCACGCTGATTTTTGATCCGTATTCAACGCAACGAACTGAGAGTTATTGTCAATGAGTGACCACGTACGAATCTTCGATACGACGTTGCGCGATGGAGAACAATCTCCGGGCGCGACATTGGATGCTGGCGCCAAGGTGGAGATTGCCGAGCAACTTGCCCGCATGGGAGTCGACATCATCGAAGCCGGTTTTCCAGCAGCCTCGCCGGGCGACCTGGAGTCGGTGTCGCGCATCGCGGCTGCGGTGGGAACGGCTGAGGGACCAACGATCGCGGGTCTCGCCCGGGCGGTCGAACCCGACATCAACGCATGTTGGGAGGCTGTTCGTCACGCCAAGAAGCCTCGCATTCATACGTTCATTGCGACGTCGAACGTCCACCTCGAACACAAGTTGCAGATGACGCAGTCGCAGGTGATCGAAGCCGTGGCGAAAGCTGTCGCCTTTGCTCGGTCGCTTTGTGAAGACGTGGAGTTCAGCGCCGAAGATGCCAGCCGCACCGATGCTGCCTATCTGGCTGAAGTGTTCTCCACCGCCATCCAAGCCGGCGCGACCACACTGAACATTCCCGACACCGTTGGGTATTCCCAGCCGGCAGAATTCGCCGAGTTGGTGCGAAGCGTCATCAAGAACACGAAGGGCATCGAAAATTGCTGCGTGTCGGTGCACTGTCACGATGATCTCGGGATGGCCGTCGCCAACTCGCTCGCGGGCATGCAAGCCGGTGCCCGTCAGATCGAATGCACGATCAATGGTATCGGCGAGCGCGCGGGCAATGCGTCGCTCGAAGAGATCGTGATGGCGCTGCACACACGCCATGCGTATTACGGCTGCTCGACCAAAATTCAGACGACGCAACTGACCCGGGCGAGCCATCTGG
>DDIR01000005.1:1080-2043 GCA_002338715.1 Phycisphaerales bacterium UBA1845
CCGGCATCCATCAGGACGGCATGATCAAGCACGCGGAAACGTACGAGATCATGAAACCGGAGACCGTCGGGTTGACGCAGAGTCGCCTCGTTCTGGGCAAGCATTCGGGCCGTCATGCGCTCAGGCATCATTTGACTGAGATGGGCATGGAGCATCTCGACGACGCCGAGTTGGATAAAATTTTCAAACGCTTTAAGCGCTTGGCGGACAAGAAAAAGGAAGTCACCGAAGCCGAGCTGGAGGCTTTGGTTTCAGACGTTCATTATCAACCGGAAGATCGCTACACGCTCAACGGTGTTCATGTTTCCTGTGGAGCGCCGTCGATCCCGACGGCCAGCGTGTCGATGAATCTGCCCGGTAAGGAACCGCAGACGCGTGCGGCGACGGGAACCGGTCCGGTCGATGCCATCTTCACCGCGATCAACCGCTTGATTCCGTTTGAGGTGACGCTATTGGAGTATGTGGTTCACGCCGTAAGCGGCGGGATCGATACGCTCGGTGAAGTGACCGTCCGCATTCGCTGCGGCAGCGGTGAAAACGAACGAACATTTCGCGGACACGGCGCCGACACCGACATCTTGGTGGCCAGCGCCAAGGCGTATGTCGCCGCGATCAACAAACAAGCAAGATTTGAGACGGGACAGAAGCAAGCCGCGCCTGCGACGTTGGCAGCAACCAAGGAGTAATCATCGTGATCGAGCTATACGACACCACACTACGCGACGGAACCCAGGGGGAGGGCGTATGCCTGACGCTGAAGGATAAGCTGCGTATTACATCGCTGCTCGATTCGTTCGGGATGCATCTGATTGAAGGCGGTTGGCCCGGGTCGAATCCCAAAGACGCCGAGTATTTTGCGGCGGTTCAGGATTTGAAGTTGAGTCACGCCCGTATCGCCGCGTTCGGCAGCACCTGTCGCCCGACGCTGGCGGTTGAGGACGATGCCAATCTGACCGCGCTGAT
>DDIR01000005.1:2141-2327 GCA_002338715.1 Phycisphaerales bacterium UBA1845
TGCCAATCTGACCGCGCTGATTGAAAGCAATGCGCCGGTGATGACGATTTTTGGCAAGACCTGGACGCGTCACGTGACGGAGGTGTTGCGGACTGATCTGGAAAACAACCTGCGGATCATTCGCGAGAGCGTCGCGTACCTGTTGGCCGCCAATCGCGAAGTGATCTACGACGCCGAGCATTTCTT
>DDIR01000005.1:2422-4783 GCA_002338715.1 Phycisphaerales bacterium UBA1845
ACGCCGAGCATTTCTTCGATGGTTATAAGGAAGATTCGGCGTACGCGCTGGAGACGCTTCGGGCTGCGATTACTGGCGGTGCGTCGCGCGTGGTGTTGTGCGATACCAACGGCGGAACGCTTCCGCATGAACTGGCGGAGATTGTCGCCGACGTGGTCAAAGCGATCGATTTTCCGCTGGGGATTCATGCCCACAACGACAGCGGCTGCGCCGTGGCGAATTCGATGATGGCAATCAATGCCGGTGCGACGCATGTGCAGGGCACGGTCAACGGCATCGGTGAACGCTGCGGTAATGCTGATCTCTGTACGATCATCGCGAATCTTGAATTGAAGGGTGGGCACAAGGTGCTGCCCGAAGGCAACCTCAAACGCCTGATGGAATTGTCCGGCGTGGTGGGCGAACTTTGCAACATGTCCGTGCAGAACGGAACGCCATACGTCGGGCGAAGCGCGTTCGCCCACAAGGGTGGCGTGCACGTTGCAGCCCTTCAGCGCAACGAAGGTTCGTACGAACACGTTACGCCCGATTCCGTCGGAAACAGCACCCGCATCCTCGTGTCCGAACTCTCGGGTCGCGGGAACATCTGCTACAAAGCCGACGAATTCGGTCTCGCTGACTCGAAGGAATCCAGCGTGGCTGTCCTTGAACAGATCAAAGCGCTCGAAGCGCAGGGTGCATCATTCGAAGCCGCAGAAGCGTCGGTGGAACTCCTGTTGCGTCGGCAGCATGAAGACTATCAGCCGTTCTTCGAGTTGCTGGATTTCATGGTCGTGGTGGAGCATCGCGAAGGTCGCGGTCATCTCGCCGAAGCCAACGTGAAAATCCGCATTGATAACGACGTCCATCACACGGTTGCGGAAGGTTCAGGACCGGTTGAAGCGCTCGACATCGCGCTGCGAAAAGCCCTGACGCCGTCGTATCCGGCGATCGCGAATTTCCATCTGACCGATTACAAAGTGCGTATCCTCGACGGTTCGCAGGCCACGCAGGCGCTGACCCGTGTGTTGATCGACACCACGGACAACGGGCGAACCTGGACGACGGTTGGTGCGTCGCGCAACATCATCGAAGCCAGTTGGCAGGCGCTGTACGACAGTTTTGAATTCGGTTTGGTGCAGGCCTACGGCACGCGCGAAAGCGATTTGCTGTTGGCAGAATCGGCGTAAGTCGGGCGGAAAAAATCTTCAAACTAGACGAGAAGTGGAAAGCATGAAAGCCAAGATAACAGTGTTGGCCGGTGATGGTGTTGGACCGGAAGTCACCGATGAAGCCTGCAAGGTACTGGAAGCGATCGCCGATCAGTTCGGTCGCAACATCGAATTCACCGACGCGAGCATTGGCGGGCGGGCGATTGACGAATTTGGAACGGCGCTTCCCGAAGAAACGGTCGAGTTTTGCCTCGAATCGGATGCGGTTTTGCTCGGCGCGGTAGGGGGGCCGAAGTGGGATGACCCCAACGCGAGCGTTCGTCCGGAGCAAGGGCTCTTGGGTTTGCGCAAGGCGCTCGGTGTGTTTGCGAACCTGCGGCCGGTGCGCGTTTATAAAGAGTTGGCCAAGTCCGGTCCCCTAAAGGAAGAACTGGTCGCCAATGTCGACCTGCTGGTCATTCGCGAACTGACCGGCGGGATTTATTTTGGCGAGCGCGGGCGTCGTCCAGATCCTTCGGGAGAATTTGCGTTCGATACCATGGGCTATTCGACCGGTGAGGTTGAGCGGATCGTGCGACTGGCGGCGGGCAAAGCCAAAGGCCGTCGCAACAAACTGACGTCGGTCGACAAAGCCAACGTGCTGGAGGTTTCGCGACTATGGCGATCGACCGCGGCGCGGGTCATGCAGGATGAATTCGCCGACGTCGAATTCGAGCATGGTTTGGTCGATGCGGCTGCGATGCATTTGATACAAAGGCCGGCAGACTTTGACGTGATCGTGACGGGCAATTTGTTCGGCGATATCTTGACCGATGAGGCGTCGGTATTGGCTGGTTCGATGGGCTTGCTGCCATCGGCGTCGTTGGGAACGTCCGGTCCCGGGTTGTACGAACCGATTCACGGATCGGCGCCAGATATTGCGGGGAAAGACATCGCCAATCCAATCGGAATGATCTTGAGCGCCGCAATGCTCTGTCGCGAATCGCTCGGTTGGGCCAAAGAAGCCGATTGCATCGAGTCAGCCGTCGAAAAGGTCATTCAAAGTGGCGTCCGCACGCCGGATCTTGTACGTGCCAACGAACCGACGGTCAGCACGAAAGAGATGGGTATATCCATCGTCTCCGCCGTCCGTGAATTGAGCGTGTCGTCGATGGTGGCATGACTGCATCAGCGAAGCACGACGCAACTATAGCGATCTCAATCCAAGCGT
>DDIR01000097.1:0-1796 GCA_002338715.1 Phycisphaerales bacterium UBA1845
CTTGAATTTTTTGCGGGAGCGACCGGCAGGACGGCCCGCCGCCGATTTGGCTTTCACGCCGGCTCGCTTCGCGCCACCGCGCGGACGACCCGGACCCCGGCGAACAAATTCGCCAGCCTCCAATCCCAATCGCGAAAACGCTTCGTCAATTCTCGCGACCTCTTCAAGATGTGCATTTCGTTCTGATTGCAGACGCCCGACCAAGGACTCTAGTTCATTAATCGTAGACTTCCCCATCGCACTCAACTCCTTTGCTACACAAAAAAACTTGGACAAAAAAACTCGGACAAAAATTACTTAAACGAAAAATACCAAACCAAACGAATACGTCAGACCAAAAGCGGAATTCAAGAAACCACACCATTCAGCAATCTACAGTATGACGCGATTCTTGTACATGAAAGAGACCAACGAATTCCGCAATACATTGACGCCATATTGCATGCATATGTCTGCCGACTCAAAGCAAACGCGATCGCTCACTGACAGGCTTTGACACCGCCAACTGGCCTGATCGCAGTAGCGTGCATTTACTTTTTGCCGAAAATTCCCTAAAAGGATAGTGAATACTCCAGGAAATGTCCAAAATTCAAACTCACAGGAGTTCCAGACACATGCCTCCCATCGTCGAACAAGTTGAACTTTTGAAAGCGTTAATCGCCCTAGCCGCCGCCGATGGAAAGATCGCTTCCAGCGAACGGGGACTACTAGTGCGATTTGCGGCAAAGGTCGGAATCGGGAGCGCCTCGCTGGAGGCAATGATCGAAAGGGCCCTTGCAGACCCCTCCGTTCGCGATGACCTGTTCCACCGGACCATGTCAAACCCGCAATTGGCCCTTGAAATGCTGGTGGCTACCGCTCGGCTCGATGGAAACATTTCGGATAGCGAACGCGAGCTCCTGATCCACGTTCGCGGCTTGCTGAACATATCAATGGATGACTTCGCCCAGATCTATGAGCGCGGGATTCAAAAAGCCGACTCTCTCAGAAACGCCAAATTCGCCAGTGATACGTAGGAAAATAACACGATTGCAATGTGTTGGGGGCTTGAGACTCACAGCTCAGGAGGTCGAATGGATCAATCGCCAAACAGCGATTGTTGGTCGGGAGAAGCCGTCGCCGCATGATCCTCGACGCGCTGGATTTCCTCTGCAAATTCTGAAACGTGGTTGAATTTCTTGAATACGCTCATGAAACGCACGTATGCAACCTGATTCACATCCCGAAGCTTCCGGGCCACACACTCGCCCACCGCCTGGCTGGACACCTCCCGATCATGATCCCGGAACAACTCCCCTTCAATATCATCCGTCATCGACTCAATATCAGAATCGACGATCGGTAGTTTGTAACAGGCATGCTGGATGCCGGCCATGATCTTGTCGCGACGAAACCGCACCCGCGAACCATCCTTCTTCACAACCGCGATGCGCAATTCCTCCTCAGCCCGTTCCTTCGTGGTAAACCGGCGATTGCACGCCTGACACACCCGACGCCGGCGAATCGCTCCGCCGGACTCGGTCAGCCGGGAATCAATGACTTTGTCTTTTCCAATTTCGTTGCAGGCAGGGCAGCGCATCGCTTCAGCAATCCTCGAATCAACGATCCTCTAAAGCAACGCGTTCAACCATCATCAGCCGACCAACAGACCGCCCAATGCCAATCGGTTGGTGGAGTGAAACGGCAATCGGGAGCATGTGACTTTTCAACTTTGCCAGACCCCGATATGGTGGATGAAACGCACTCGGTCTCGCGACACGGTCGCTGTTTTAGCCTAGTCTTGGACACACTGGCGG
>DDIR01000097.1:1908-13607 GCA_002338715.1 Phycisphaerales bacterium UBA1845
CACTGGCGGTCAAGCCATAAACGACCGCCGCCAACAGTAAACGAATCACCCGGAAACACGCGCAATGCCCACTCGTGTCGTAGAAAAAACCGTCGGAGACTACCGAATCGTCGGTTACTCACTCGCCGGCGAAGAAACCACCATCGCCCTGCCAGAACTCAACCTCTGCTTCGATGCCGGTCGAGCCCCCCGCGAAATCATCGCCATCGACACCCTCTGCCTCTCCCACGGGCACATGGACCACGCTGCCGGAGTTCCCTACTACCTTTCACAGCGGGTCTTTGTCGGTACCTCGCCCGGAAAAGTTGTCATGCACCGCGGACTCATCGGCGCATTCGAGCGGTTGATGGCCTGCTGGGAAGAAATCGAAAAGCACCCTTCGCCAGCCGAGTTCTTCGGGCTCACCGATGGCGAAGAACTCCCCCTCAATCGCAGCCTCGGTTTGAGGGCGTTCGACGTCAACCATGCGGCCTACGCGCTGGGCTACTCCGCCATCGAAAAACGCCACAAACTAAAACCCGAATACACCGACCTCGCCGGTCCGCAACTCGTTGAACTTAAAAAGCAGGGCATCGCCATCCAGGACAACGTCGACGTCCCCCTCGTCGCGTACTGCGGCGATTCTGCCGACGGACCATACTTCGACCTCGACCACGTCCGAAACGCCAAACTGCTCATCATGGAATGCACGTTCTTCGACAACGACCACATCACCCGCGCCAAAGCCGGCCGCCACCTGCACGTGCGCGAACTGCCCGACATCCTCAAACGCATCCACTCCCCCAACATTCTCCTCACCCACGTCACCCGCCGAACCGCACTCGGTGCGGCCAAACGCACCTTGCAAAAAACCATCTCCGAAAGCGACTTCGACCGCATCACCCTGCTGATGGACCGCCCGCCCAAAAGCGCCCGCAACCTGACATAGCTCTGCCCACAACCCCCGGAATATCGCCGGCGCTCCCCTTCAAGTCCCGCGATTTCAACGTTGAAACAGTCGGTTTGACCAGGGGCTGACCGCAGGTCCAATAATCGATCAAGTTGAATTTTCCAGCGACCGATAACATGGGAGCAACAGAAACTTTCACTCTTCCAATGGAGAAACACGATGGATTTTTCAACTCTGTTCACCGACCTGTTTGACGGCGTGCTTGTTCTGGTCCGTTCGTTGTTCGAGCTTTTCCTCGGCACAACGATCTTTTAGAAAGCGCATCAGCCGTAAGAACAAGAAACGTGGCGCTGGCAATGTTTGCCCGCGCCATTTTCTTGCGCGCACCATTCGCGCAGCGCGATCACCAAATCTCGCGTAAAGTCAAACGCCTACCCGTTCTCGCCGGAATCCGGTTTCTCGATTTGATACTTCTTCACGCGATAGCGCAAATTGTCGCGACTGATGTTGAGCGAATGAGCCGCCTTGGTTTGATTCCAACCGTTTTCCATCAGCGCCTGCACGATCATCGCCCGCTCGTAACCCCGCAGCCCCGTCTCCATCGACGAACTGATCAACTCGCGCGTCTCACCCACAATCTCGCGCGGCACGTGCATCGGCAGAATCTCCCCGCCGTCACACATCAGCACCATCCGCTCAACCACATTCTGCAACTCGCGGATGTTGCCCGGCCAACTGTGCGACGTCAGCAGTGCAGCCACCTCCGAAGACACCGTCGGCACGCCAACACCCAAATCCTTCGCCGACACTTCCACAAAACTCTGCACCAGCATCGCAATGTCTTCGCGCCGTTGTCGCAGCGGCGGCAAGTGAATCGGAAAGACATTCAGGCGATAATACAAGTCCTCACGAAATTCGCCGTCGGCAATCGCCGCTTTCAAATCGCGATTGGTCGCGGCAATCACGCGCACGTCACACGCCACCGTCGACGTCCCACCCACGCGCACAAACTCCTTCTCCTGCAACACCCGCAAAAGCTTCACCTGCGTGGCGGCTGATATGTCGCCGATTTCATCGAGAAAAAGCGTCCCCCCGCTGGCCAACTCGAATCGCCCGAGCTTCTTCGCCACCGCGCCGGTAAACGCGCCTTTCTCATGACCGAACAACTCACTCTCAAGAAGCGTTTCGCTCAGCGCCGCGCAGTTGATCCCGATGAACGGCTTATCCGATCGCGGCGACAGATCATGAATATGACGCGCGGTCAATTCCTTACCGGTACCGGTCTCACCCAACAGCAACACCGTCGCCGTACTCTTCGCCACCCGCTCGCAAAGCAGCAGCACCTCGTGCAGCGCCTCGCTCTGGCCAATGATGCCAGCCGGTGTCACCGAAGTCGTTCGCAGCCCTTCGTTCTCAATCTTCAAACGCTGATGCACACAAGCGTTATCCAGCGCCGATGCAGCCAGCGCCGCAAACAGACTCAACGTCTCAAGATCCGAATCTTCAAAATCGCCACCCGCTCGGTTGATCACCTCAACCACCCCGATCACTTCACCGCGAAAGATCATCGGCGCCGCAATCATCTCGCGCGTGACGAACGCGCTCTTCTGGTCGATCCCCTTGAAGAATTTCGGATCGGTGGCTACGTCGCGAACGATCTCAGCCAACCCCCGATCGATCACCCGCCCCGCGATACCGAGGTTGGCGTCGAACTCCTGGCCGATCAGTTCCGCACCAACCGGCCCAGCCGCGGCCGAGAACACCAACTTCTGCCGCCGCTTGTCGAGCGCAAGAACACTACTGGCTTCAGCCTGCATGATCTTCGTCGCCGCCTGCGCAATCCCATTCAAAACGCTATTGGGATCGAGCGAGGCCATGATCATCGAAAGAACATCAACCAGTTCATTCCAGGCATCACCGGCGATCTTTCGCGAACCGCGTTTCATCGCATCAGAAATAGATGGGTCGGGAGTGGACATGCCAAACACTATACCGCATTCCAACTGAATCGTGCATCATCGCCCGAAACGGCCCGATCAAGCGAACTTTTGCCACGCCATCGTCGCAAGACAGAAAGGAGTCGTTGGGGATGTTTGCCAGGACTTTCGGCGACGCGAACTACGGAAGAATCTCAACCGGATCGCCCAGGCGCAGCACGTCGAATAACTCTTCCACGTCGTGATCATCCAGCGCAACACAACCAGCCGTCCAATCGCTGCCGGCGCCGTGCCCGTGGATACCGATCCCGCCCCCCAGCGAGGTCGTCCAGATCGGGCAGCGTTCCTGCTCGTGGGCAGTGAGGATGCCCGAGTATTCGCCGTGACTGATCAAACCCGATCGCAGCGCGCGTGAAGCAGCCGGCGGGTCCGGATAATCGATCCCCATGAATCGCGAGTACGCACTGTCCGGATTCTTCGTGCAAATCCGAAAACGTCCGAGCGGCGTGCGCCCGTCGCCTTCCACTATTTTTTGCCCGACCGGATTGAACCCCAGCCCGATGTCATACGTCCTTACAAGACTCGAGCCGTCGAATAGGTGAAGCTTGCGCGCCGACTTCAAGATGACCACGCGCGGTTCGCTGAGTTCAAATCGCGCAGGCAAATCGACCGGGATGCCAGCCGCATTGCCCACGACCACGGCAGCCAGGCTGAATATTCCCAGCACTGCCGCGAACATGTAATAGTGAATTGGTTGTAAGATGCGTTTGAATTTCATGGGAGGTTGAGCGATCAGGCTTTGCCCGGGCGCGGGGCGTGTTCCCATGCCGGGTATTTGAAACAATAACTGGAATTGAGAGAAAAACGGGTCGTCAGCACTTGCAATCCTTTGCCCTGCACGAACGAACGGCGTAGCATGTCCCGCGTCCCAAAACGATGAACCACCGGCGTTCGTGAGCCAACTGTTTAACGTAGAGCCAGAGGATAACTCGCAAGGGTGAACGCGCCAACCGACGAACAACTTCTTGCGTCACACCTCTCGGGCGACCCGCACGCGTTTCGCACACTCGTCGAACGCCACTCGACCGAACTCTATCAATTCGTCTATCGTTTCACCAACCGAAAATCGTCAGCCGAAGATGTCGTCCAGGACACCTTCATTCAGGTGCACCTTGCCGGTCAAAGTTTTGATACCAATCGGCGTTTCAAGCCCTGGCTCTTCACCATCGCAGCCAACAAAGCCCGCGACCACCTGCGAAGTCGCACCCGCAAACGCGAAGTTCCACTCGACGCCCAGGTCGGCGGTGATGACGATGATGGCCAGCGCTTCCTCGACCTGCTCTCCGACGAGGTCGCATCGCCAGCCGCCCAGCTCGAAGAAGCCGAACAATCCAAGTTCGTTCAACAAATCGTCGAGGAGATGCCCGCCCACCTCAGCGAAATTCTGATCCTCGCGTACTTCCACCGCTTCCCGTACCGCGACATCGCCGACATGCTCGACATCCCCCTCGGCACGGTGAAGAGCCGGCTTCACGCAGCCGTCGCCCAGTTCGGAACGCTATACCGCCAAAGAGCCGGCCCGGAATCCGAACCAACCGACTAGAAAAAGTTCCGGTAACAAACCAAATGGTGCCCCGCCCTTCCAGGGTGGGGGACAGAAACACGCAGAGATAAACTCAGAATGGGCCGGGAGATAAAGTCACGTTGAAAACGAAAAAAGAAAAATCCGAAAACCCGAACCACCACCCAGCCTCACCCGTAGGTAAAGCATGAGTCAGGGTCCACTCGATGAGAATCAAGCCATGATTGAGGACAGCATTCTTCCGTACATCCTCGGGACGCTCTCCGAATCCGAGATCGCGTCCTTCGAATCAAAGCTCGCGTCCGACGCCGAGCTGGCCAACAAGGTCGAAGCCGCCCGGCGGACCATCGCACCGCTGAATGCCTGGAAAGCCCCCGCGCCTCCGACCACCCTTGTCGACAACATCCTCATCCAAGCCGCCACCACGACTCCGCTGGAGTACGTCGCGGCATCGGCATCGATGAGCCCAATAAGCCAAAGCGCCACCGGCCACCGAAGTCGTTTCCGCCTCCGCGAACTCATCGCCATCGCCGCATGCATCGCGCTGATGGTCAGCCTGTACATCCCCGGCGTGAGTTCGATTCGTCAACGGCAACTGCAAAACGCCTGCGAGCTCAACATGGCCGGTTTCGGCTCGGGCGTCAGCGCTTATGCAAACGAGAACAACGGCAACCTGCCGAACATCGGCGCGTCGCCCAACAGCAATTGGCTAAGCGATCCGAATCGCCTGCACCTCCTCCCGGCGGTTCGGCATCGTTTGGTCCTTCCAAGCCAGTTAATCTGCCCTGCCGCCGACGGCACCATCGACGAAGAAGCCACGCTCAAGAACGTCGAAGAATTCCTGCGACGGACCGACCTGCCGTTCTGGGCCGTCCCCAACGCCAATGGCCCCGTCCCGAAGATCAACATCCGCATCAACGTACCGCTAGCCGCCGACGCCAACCCACTGTTTCAACAAGGAAAATTCCACCGCGGCACCGATGGCACACTGACGCCAAACTCGCACACGCACGGCGGTAAAGGACAGAACGTCCTCTTCAATGACGGGTCAATCCGCTTCATCAAGACGCCAGTCCTCGATGAAAACAAAGACAACATCTGGACGGCCAACAACATCGAAGACTACCAAGGCACCGAAGCCCAACAAAGCGCAACCGACGCCTTCCTAACCCCGTAAAAAACAAACCGATCCAAGAATGGGTGCCCCGCCCTTCCAGGGTGGGGGATTGAAGAATCGGCTAGAACACCTTGAGTCCAAACGTAACGGCGCGACAGCGTCGTCATTCCCGCGAAAGCGGGAATCCAGGGGCAAAACGAAGTCAATCCATGTGCATACCGGCACCCGTGCCGTGAAGCGTAGACGAGCAAAACGCTACGCATGGATTAAGATCGCTATAAATCTCAAGCAAGACCAAAATCTCTACGCGCGCCAGCCAGGTTCACGTTTCTGTAGAAACGCCTTCAACCCCTCCTGCCCTTCATCCGACGCCCGAAGCTTCGCGATATACAGCGTCATCGCCGCAAGCTTCCCATCGAATCCGTCACCGCGGGCCGTGCGAATAATCTCCTTGCACGCCGCCACCGCGCACGGGCCCGTCTCTTTGATCGCATCGGTAAGTTGGCCCACCGTTTCATCCAACTCGTCAACCGTTTCCACCGTCTCAGCCACCAGCCCGACGCGCTTCGCCTCAGCCCCATCAAACCGCTCTGCCGTCAGCGCGTATCGCTGCACAGCCGACGCCTGCATCTTCTCCGTCAAGAATGGCATGATGATCGCCGGCGCAATCCCCAACTTCACCTCGCTCAAACAAAACACCACGCGCTCCAGCGCCACCGCCATATCGCAAGCGGCTACCAACCCCACACCGCCGCCAAACGTCGCCCCATGCACCCGCGCGATGGTCGGCTTGGGACAACACCGAATCACATCAAGCATCGATGCCAACTGCGTCGCGTCCGCCACGTTCTCCTCGAACGTGTAATCCACCATCTTCTGCATCCAGTTCAGGTCAGCCCCCGCACAGAACGATTTCCCCTCGCCCGAAAGCACAATCGCCCGCACATCGCCTCGCCGCCCCAGCTCGCGAAACACGTCGGCTAGCTGCTCGATCACCTGCTCATTAAACGCATTGTGCAAGTCGGGCCGGCGAAGCTGCACGTGCCCGACATGATCCGAAATGAGTTGTTCGACAAATACTTTCATGACAACACTTCAGCCAAGTACCTACATTCGATAAACGCTCTGTTTCGGCTCGGGCCAGGGACCGTTGAGGCTGGCTGCGATACCCAGCGCCAAGACCATCCGCGTGTCGGCTGGATCAATAATCCCGTCATCCCACAACCGCGCCGAGCTGTAATACGCGCTGCCTTCTGTCTCATACTTGTCCAGGATCGGTTTCATGAACTCGGCTTGCTGATCGGCATTCATAGGCCGCTCGCCCTTGGCCTCCAGCTGATCCTGCTTCACGGTCAGCAAAACGTTCGCGGCTTGCTCGCCACCCATTACGCTGATCCGTGCATTGGGCCACATCCAAAGTTGCCTCGGTCCATACGCCCGCCCGCACATGCCATAGTTGCCCGCGCCATACGAGCCACCGATCACCACCGTGAACTTCGGCACGCACGCGTTGGAGACCGCGGCCACCATCTTCGCGCCGTCTTTGGCGATGCCCCCGGCTTCAAACTGCCGCCCCACCATGAACCCGGTGATATTCTGCAGGAACACAAGCGGTGTGCGCCGTTGATTGCAAAGCTCAATAAAGTGTGCGGCTTTCTGCGCACTTTCGGAAAAGAGCACGCCGTTGTTCGCGAGAATGCCAACCGGGTATCCCCAGATATGCGCAAACCCGGTGACCAGCGTCGAACCGTACAGTGCTTTGAATTCCTGAAACTTACTGCCATCGACGATGCGCGCGATGATCTCGCGCACGTCGTAAGGTTTGCGAATGTTCTTTTGAATGATGCCGTAAATCTCGCTCGCGTCGTAGCGCGGTTCTTCAACCGGAATCGTGCGCACCGGCGTCTTGTGAACGTGACCGAGGTGGCTAACGATTCGCCGCGTGATCGCCAGCGCATCTTCATCATTGACCGCAAGGTGATCCGCAACGCCCGACGTTCGACAATGCACGTCAGCCCCACCAAGTTCCTCCGCCGAAACAACCTCCCCCGTCGCGGCTTTGACGAGCGGTGGACCGCCAAGAAAAATCGTCCCCTGCCCCTTCACGATGACGGCTTCATCACTCATCGCCGGCACATACGCCCCGCCAGCCGTGCACGAACCCATCACCACCGCGATCTGCGGAATGCCAGCCGCCGACATCTGCGCCTGGTTATAAAAGATCCGCCCGAAATGCTCCTTGTCGGGAAACACGTCGGCTTGCAGCGGCAAGAACGCCCCGCCCGAATCAACGAGGTACACACATGGCAGGTGATTTTCGCGGGCGATCTCCTGCGCCCGAAGATGCTTCTTCACCGTCACCGGAAAATACGTGCCGCCTTTAACCGTCGCATCGTTCGCCACGATCACGCACTCGCGACCTTCGATGCAACCAATCCCGGTCACAACGCCAGCCGCCGGCGCGCCCCCGTCATAAAGCCCGTGCGCCGCCAACGAACTGAATTCCAGAAACGGTGTGTCGGCATCGGTCAGAAGATCAATCCGATCGCGCACAAACAACTTCCCGCGGCTTCGATGCCGTTCGACCAACTTCTCCCCGCCGCCCTGCTTGACCGCACTAAGATGCGCTTTCAAATCCGCGACCTTGGCCTCAAGGTCCGATTTGTTTTCCGCAAATTCCGACGACGACGTATCAATTGCTGTTGAGAGTATTTCCATGCGTGGGAACTTCCCGTCTCGGTGTCACGGTTCGCTCGCAGGCAGCCAGCCCGCACGTCAAAAACCTAATCGCTTTTGCCTCTTCGCGACAGTCCAGCCGCCCTGTGCCACTTGAATCAGCCATCACCTATGGCACATTGCCAATCAACCCTGCTATCATCTGTTGATGGATGATTCCCTTCCAAGCCGCTGGATTGAACTTCGCGAACTTCCGGGCCACCCGGAAATGTCGGTGTTCCCCGATCGCGACCCCAAGATCCAGAACCGCTACGCGCCCGACATTGGCGAAGACCTCAAGTGCCCGAAATGCCACTACCTCCTCACGGGCATCGGCGCCGAATACTGCCCCGAATGCGGGATCGAATTGTCCTACGAACCGATCACCGTCTTCTCAGCCGCCGACCAGTCCCTCGTCTGGGCGGCCGCGATGGTCCTCGACCAAAACGAAATCTCAAACCTGATGACCAGCGGCAGCTACGACCCAATCCTGGGCATATTCACCAGCCGCCAAAGCCTGCCGCACATCATGGTTCCGTTTAAGTTCTATCACGAAGCCGTCCAACTGCTGGACACCCAATTCGGCCAGCGGCTCTTCAAAGGCGGCGAGAAACCGTTAAAACTGCCCGAAGGCCCGGATTGGGCCTGCTCCAGCTGCGAAGAAGAGAACCCCGTTTCCTTCGAGGTCTGCTGGAATTGCGGTTTGCAGCGACCTGATGCGCCAGTTTCAAATCAGTGACCAACCCCCCTCCCCATACACTGGACGCGATTGTCTCATGTTGTAGACTATACCGTTTGAATAATATCTATCCCGCGTGGATATGTTTCCCGATACAACGCTTGGCTGCCCCCAACCCGTTCGGGCGGAAACGGTGAAGAATTTGTCAGAATCGCAAGATCAATTGGAAGCGCTTGGTGAGGAGATTTTTGAACTCACCAAGATCGTCGCCCGTGCACGCGCCCAAGCCAGCAACAAACACGTCGAAACCTTGACCGAAACCGAGAACCTCACGCTCGACCTGCTCAGCAAGCACGACGTCATGACCGTCGGCCAAATCCAGAAAGCCGTCGGCGTCCTGCCGGCTCAGATGTCCCGCATCGTTCGCTCGCTCGAGGACAAGGGCGGATCAGCTTACATCGAGTGCAACATCAACCCCAACGATCGCCGGATGATCAACGTCTCGATCACCCCCGCCGGCCAAAAGGCACTCAACAACTATCGAAAAGCCAGGCTCTCCATGATCCTGCGGATCCTCTCCGTACTCGATCACGACGAACGCGAAAACTTCATGGGCATGATGCGCAAGATGCGCGATAATATTTCTATCTCAATTAAGAACAAATAGTTACAACGATTCACCTCGCGGCAAAACCCCCAGCCCATACCCCAATTCCGGAAAATAGTTTACATTCGGAAAATATTTCTTGACAATCATTATTCATGTTGTACGATAATCGTGGCCGACATGAATAACATCGGCTTGATTGCAATGGGGCCAGCCGCAAAGGGCCACTTTCAGCAAACGACCATTTGGCGATGGAGGACCAAACCATGACGAATCAACGCAAATTCTCACTCGTGGCATCATGTGCAGCACTGGCTGGACTGGGACTGCTGGCCACCCCCACGTCTGCCCAAGCCCAATGCTATAGCCCGGTCTATGCACCGGTCACCTACGTGGACTACGCACCGGCTGTCGTACCCACCCGCACCGTGTACGTCAGTCAGCCGGTGTACGTTTCGCGCCCCGTGTATGTTCCACCGCCCGTCTACGTCGCGCCAGCATACAAGTCGCGATCATTCAACCTTAGCTTGAGCTTCGGCAACAACAGTTTTCGATATCGCGACGGTTACCGAGCGCGCCGCAACTACAGTTCGGGCGTGCGCTATCGTAGTTATAACCATTCAGCGCGACGATCGCATGGCCATCGGCGCCATTATCGCCACTGATTCAAAAGCTTTGAATGCGGCTTGTCTGCAAACGTTTTAATTCACAAACCACCAATCACGCGGGGCTTTATGCCCCGCTTTTTTTGTATCGAGATGCACACCGCGATAAGCCGAAGTTTGCTTGACGAAGGCCCCGGCAATTCTATCCTTGGTCCTTTGGTCACCAAGTGAACTCAGCCGACGGAGCGCGCCATGAGCAAGATCAGTCTTGAAGGCCACGGAATCAAAGTCAAAGAAGTCAATCGCAACCTTGGCCCGGCAAGGCTCTACGAAGAAGCGCTTCGCTACGAAAAGAACACCAGCATCGCTTCCAGCGGCGCACTCATCGCTTACTCCGGCAACAAGACGGGCCGCTCCCCAAAAGACAAACGCATCGTCAAGAACGCAGCATCTGAAGCCGACATCTGGTGGGGCGATGTCAACATCCCCCTGGAACAGAACGCCTTCAACGCCAACCTCGAGCGCGCTCGCGATTACTTCGACACCTGCGAACGCCTCTATTGCGTCGACGCCTTTGCCGGATGGGACCCGAATCACCGCATCAAGGTGCGCGTCATCTGCGCCCGCGCCTACCACGCGCTCTTCATGCACACGATGCTCATCCGACCAACCAAGGAAGAACTCGAATCGTTCGGCCAACCGGATTACATCATCTACAATGCCGGCCAATTCCCATCCAACACGCACACGCCCGGCATGACCTCCAAGACCAGCGTCGACATCTGCTTCGAAACCAATCAGATCGTCATCCTTGGAACCGAGTATGCCGGCGAGATGAAAAAGGGCGTGTTCACCGTCATGAACTATCTGATGCCGAAAAAAGGCATCCTCTCCATGCACTGCTCAGCCACCGCCGACGGAAAGACCGACAAGTCGTCCGTGCTGTTTGGCCTCAGCGGTACGGGAAAAACCACGCTGTCCGCCGATCCCAAACGCAAACTCATCGGCGACGACGAACACTGCTGGACCGATGACGGCATCTTCAACATCGAAGGCGGCTGCTACGCCAAAGCCATCAACCTGTCGCGCGAATCCGAACCGGAAATCTTCCAGGCCCTTCGCTTCGGCGCCGTTCTCGAAAACGTCGTGTTCAACGAACTTTCCAACAAGGTCGACTTCACCGACGTCAGCATCACCGAGAACACCCGCGGGGCCTACCCGATCGAGCACATCTCCAACGCGAAGATTCCGTGCGTCGCAGCCCACCCCGACGACGTGATCTTCCTGACGTGCGATGCGTTCGGAGTGTTGCCCCCGGTCAGCAAACTGACGCCCGAGCAGGCGATGTACCATTTCATCAGCGGGTACACAGCCAAGGTCGCGGGGACCGAAGTCGGCGTGACCGAACCGTCAGCCACCTTCTCCGCATGTTTCGGTGCGCCATTCCTTGTGTGGCATCCGGGAAAGTACGCGGAGTTGTTGGCTGAGAAGATCAAGAAGCACAATGCCAGCGTCTGGTTGGTGAATACCGGCTGGAGTGGCGGGGCTTATGGCGTGGGCAAGCGCAT
>DDIR01000086.1:0-805 GCA_002338715.1 Phycisphaerales bacterium UBA1845
AGGAAGTGGCTGACGTACTGGGCATTTCGCGCACGACGGTGCAGAGCGAATGGCGGATGGCCAAGGCCTGGCTCAGCGGTGAACTGCGGAAGGCGGGCTTGCAGTGACGCCTGAGATCTACCAGAAGGCGAAGTCACTGTTTGAAGCCGGTTTGTCTGTTTCCAAGAGCGATCGCGCGGACTGGCTTGATGCAAACTGCGCCGAGCCCGAACTGCGTGAAGCCGTCGAATCACTTCTTAACGAGCACGACAACCCCATTGGTTTTGTGGACGGTCCGATCGAGCAAGGCATCGGTGACCTATTGGCCGCAGACGGTGGGCAAACGGATGCAACGCGCAAGCTGCCGGAGCGCATCGGTCGGTACAAGATCTTGCGCGTCGTCGGGCGCGGCGGAATGGGTACGGTCTACGAAGCCCAGCAAGAATCACCGCGCCGCCGGGTGGCGCTCAAGGTCATCCGATCAAGCATGCTATCCCCGCAATTGCTGCGGCGATTCAGCCTTGAAGCGCAGGTGCTCGGCCAACTGCAACACGCGGGCATCGCACAGATCTATGAGGCATCGATCGACGAGCGCGCGGACGATCAAGTTCCATACTTTGCGATGGAATTCATTGACGGTTGTTCGTTGACGGAATTCTGTTCAACCAACAGTTTGAGTCTTCAGCAACGCTTGGATCTTTTTGCCCGAGTCTGTGACGCAGTACAGCATGCCCATCAGAAGGGGATTATTCATCGGGATCTTAAGCCGGCGAATATCCTTGTGGTTGATGAGGAAGTGGCGGAGTTACGAAGTGACGAAGTGACG
>DDIR01000086.1:903-1037 GCA_002338715.1 Phycisphaerales bacterium UBA1845
CGAAGTGACGAAGTGACGAAGTTACGGCGGGAAGCCGAGAGCAGTGTGCCAGGTTCAGCTGAGGGGGACTCGAAACAACAGTCAACCAAGAGCCCGACAAGAAGCACACCCACTCCGTCACTCCGTCACTCCGT
>DDIR01000086.1:1147-17055 GCA_002338715.1 Phycisphaerales bacterium UBA1845
CTCCGTCACTTCGTCACTTCGTAACCCCATCACTTCGTCACTTCACCCCGGCCACCCCAAAATCGTCGACTTCGGCATCGCCCGCATGCTCGACAGCGATCAGCAAGCCGTCACGCTTGAAACGAGTGCGGGCGAGTTGGTTGGTACGCTCTGTTACATGAGCCCGGAGCAGGTGTCGGGTCAGACTCGCGACGTTGACACACGCTGTGATGTCTATGCGCTTGGCGTGATTCTGTACGAGGTGCTTGCGGGTAGCGTGCCGTTTTCGTTTCGCGGGTTGGCGATTACCGAGGCGATTCGAATCGTGCGCGACGATGAGCCGGAGCGACTTGGGGCGGTCAATCCGACTTGTCGCGGTGACATCGAGACGATTGTCGGCAAGGCGATGGAGAAAGATCGCGATCGGCGATACGCGTCGGCTGCTGAGTTGGCTGCAGACCTTCGTCGCTTCATGCGGGACGAGCCGATCCAAGCCCGCCCGACGACGGCGCTTTATCAACTGAGCAAGTTCGCACGCCGCAACAAGGCGCTGGTTGGGGGCGTGCTGGCCACCATGGTCGCGCTGGTTCTGGGCTTGGCTGGCAGCCTCTATTTTCTGCAACAGTCGAAGCAGCGGGCCGCGCAGTTGCAGCATGTTGCGGATTTTCAAGGGCGCATGCTGACCGAAATTGACGTGGAGGAGATGGGGCGTCAACTCATCAGCGATGTTCGCAAGAGTGCGCTGAAGCGGGCGGTTGACGTTGGCGATGATGCGCTGTCGAACGGGTTCGGTGAACAGTTCGATCGGTTTGTGTCGCGAATCGATGCAACGGGTATCGC
Organism: Phycisphaerales bacterium UBA1845; assembly: GCA_002338715.1. Classification (GTDB taxonomy): domain Bacteria; phylum Planctomycetota; class Phycisphaerae; order UBA1845; family UBA1845; genus UBA1845. The sequence goes on from DDIR01000086.1 coordinate 1,967, forward strand.
GGCGCGATTGCTGGATGAGCAAATTATTTCAAATGCGGTGATGACCGTCGATCGTGAGTTTGGTGATCAACCGATGGTTGATGCCGAGCTGCGCATGTCGCTTTCGCAGGTCTACGATTCGCTGGGGCTGTACGAGAAAGCCGCCGATCAAAGCGAGTTGGCGTATGACCGCCGGGCGGGAGCCTTGGGTGACGATCAGCCCGACACGCTTTTGTCTCTACGCAAAGTGGGGATGATGCAAGCGATGGCCGGCGACTATCCGGACGCGGTGGAGAAGGTGCAAACGGCCCTCGACGGACTGCGTCGCGCTCGCGGTGAAAACGATCGCGACACGATCCGGACCATGATGAACCTGGGCAACGTCCAGACCGACATGGGGAACTACGAGAAAGCGGAGGCAACGTTGCAAGCGGCGTTGGATCGGTCGCGGCAGGCATTCGGCACAAACGATCGGCTGACGATCGACATCATGGGACAACTGGGCGTGATGTATCGCATCACCGAAATGCCGGACAAAGCCGAGCCCATGCTGAAGGAGGCGCTCGATGCGTCGCGCAAGACGCTGGGTGAAGATGATCTTGAAACGATTCGCCTGACGCAGAGTCTGGCGATTTTCTACAACTCGGAGCGCCGTCACAAAGAAGCGCAGCCGCTATTGATCGAGGCCTACAAAAAATGCGGTGTTCGATTGGGCGAGAACCATCCTGAGACGCTTTCGCATGGGCATAGTCTTGCAGAGAGTTACGTGCTTTCGGGCCAATACGATCTTGCGGAGCCGATCCTGCGCGATGTCCTCCAAAGGCGGCGCGACGTGCACGGGAGCGAGCATCCTGCCGTCATCCGTTCGCTTAATACGCTCTCCCATTTGTTGATGCGAACCAAGCGAAAGCCCGAAGCGGCAGACTTGCTCGAAGAAACGTATGGGCTGGCGAAGCGCGTTCTCGGTAAATCCAACAACACGACGACGGTGGCCGCATTCAATCTCGCGAGCGCCTACAAGGAGTTGGGCGAGTACGAGCGGGCGAAGACGTACGCCGAGATTGCCTACGAGGGCCGCAGCGCCACGTTTGGCCCGGACCACTACCGAACGCTGTTGGTCCGCGGCGAGTTGGGTGAAATCCTGATGACGGCTGGCGAGTTTGAAGAAGGGGCGGCGCTTTTTGCCGATTTGTTGACGACACTAAGGGAAACGGACGCGCAGAAGACGAGACTGTATTCGTCGGTGCTTTCGCGTCTTGCCCAAGCCAGAATCGCGATTGGCAAATCGGCTGACGCTGAGCCACTTTGCAGAGAGCTGCTTGCGTTTTGCGAAGAACACCTCGCGTCGTCTCCCGCGATCGTCGCCTGGGCACAGCGGCTTGTGGCCACGAGCTTGATCCACCAGCAGAAACTGGATGACGCGAAGGCGTTGTTGGAAAAAGCGATAGAAGGTTTTTCATCGAAACTTCCCGAAGACCATTGGCATTTGGTGTACACGCGGGCGTTGTTGTATGCGGTGCAGTCGATGCTCGGTGATGAGGAATCCGTGGCCCTGCTTCGCGAAGCGGCCACGACACTCAAAGACAATCCGGAAACGATCGACTACGACCAGCGGGCGTGGGCCATGTCTCAGTTGAATGCATTGACTGAAAGAGTTGATCACTAGAACTGCGTGGGTATTGGCGATGGATGAAGAACAGTTGACACTGCTTGTTGACCTTCACGTTCGCCAGGAACGCCAGGGGCCCGGCGGCGCTGAGCAGACGGACCTGGCCATCGAACTGGCGCGGCTCGACAAAACAAAGCGGCTTCGGATTGCCGATGTCGGCTGTGGAACGGGCGCGTCAACCTTGCAACTCGCAGAGCGGTTGAACGCAGACATCAAAGCCGTCGACATGTTGCCGGAGTTCATCGACGCGTTGAAGAATCGTGCAGACGCCCAGGGGCTTCGAGAAAAGATACGAACGTTCACCTGCACCATGGATGCATTGCCCTTTGCCGACGAGGAGTTCGATGTGATCTGGTCGGAAGGGGCGATTTACAACATCGGTTTCGCCAACGGTGCGAAATCCTGGAATCGCTTCTTGAAACCCGGCGGCGTATTGGTTGTGTCGGAGATCACTTGGCTCACCGGCGAGCGTCCGTCCGAGATCAATGAATACTGGAGTATGGTTTATCCAGAGATTGCGACGGCATCTTCAAAGCTAGCCGTCCTTGAGCAATGCGGATATGCGCCGATCGGTTACTTCGTGTTGCCGGAACGTTGCTGGCTGGGCAATTACTACCGCCCCCTACAGCGTCAATTCCCTGATTTTCTCGCGCGACACCCGGGAAACGAGCAAGCGGCATCCATCGTGGAGAACGAAGAGTCAGAAATCGCCCTCTACGAAAAGCACAAACGCTTCTACAGCTACGGCATGTACATCGCCCGAAAAGTCGCCGCCCAATGATGACTCAGTCGTTTGCTTGAGATCTTATGCGTTGCGCTTTCCTGACCCGTGGCGACGGAGCAAAGCGAATCCAATGACGCCGGCTAGGATCGTGGCCAGTGTTGCAAGCGCTTCTGCCGGTCGATTCCATGCCGCAAGCGCTGCGAGGACAAGTGTGCCTGTCGTGTAGTAACCGGCGATGATGTATCTCGACTTGAATGGTTGGCTGGCTTTGTCGCCTGTTTGACGGGCGAAGAACAAAGTTGCGACGGTGCAAGCCGCTGATATTCCAAGCGTCAGCCCGAGATACGAAAGCAGATCGCGGAGTCCGGTCATGAGCACGACGACGATGATCGCAGCGCCTTGCAGCAGGACCGATCGTGTTGGCGGTGGTTTCGGGGCGTCGAAATAACGGGGAAAGAGTCCATCCTTGGCCATCTTCGCGTAGACCCGCGGACCGGCCATCAGTATCGACGAGACGCTGGTAGCCAATCCTGTGCAAACGATGATGCGCACCAGCCATGCGAGATTTGCGCCGCCGACTTTGGATGCAGCGATCGCGGCGATGTCCTGCTGCCCGGCGATGGATGAGACATCGGGGGCGTAAAGAAAAATCGTGTTGAGCAGTAGGTAGAAGACGGTGACCAGAATGGTGCCTTTCCACATCGCCTGCTTGACGCCGCGAGCGCCGTCCTTGGCTTCGCCTGCAACGTAGATTGCGGCATTGAATCCGCTGTAGCTCAACGAAATCCACATGACCGATGTGGCGAACGATCCGACGCTCGACCAGGGGCTTCGCTTCTCGATCGGGAGCGTTCCGCCGCCGGACCACGTGGGCATGACGATCAACGAGTAGATGATAAAAAGCGCAAGCAATGACAGTTTGATCGCGACCAACGAGCTTTGGCTGATGGCGCCACGACGCGTATTTAGTGCATGCATCGCCGTCGCGCCGATCACCAGCACGATGGCCAGCGAGCCTTCAGGCAGCCATGTGGGTCGGGCAGCGGCTGACAGGGCGTAGGATTCAAAAGCCGTCGCAGCGTACGCCGCCGCGCCGGTGAAGCCAGCCAACAACGATACCCAACCCGCAACGAAACCGGCGGCAGGGTGAACGAATCGCGACAGGAACAGGTATTCACCACCGCTTTCCGTGATGCGGTCGGCCAACATGCCGTAACTGATGGCGCCGGAGATCGCGAGGGTCGCGCCGACAATCCACGCACACATGACGAGCGACGTGCTACCCAGGTCCGCGAGCGCAAACCCACTGGTCGTGAACACGCCGGCGCCAATCATGCTCGCGGCAACGAGCATGCTAAGTGCTGATGTGGAGATCAGGCGAAATTGATCGTCCGCACGCTCATCGATCATGGGTGTTTGAATCGGAGGAAGTAATTCTCTTTGAACGTTGCAATCTTGGCTTCTTCAACGAACTCGAAACCGGCATCTTCGATTTCTTTGCGAAAGGCGTCCTTCCCGGCGCGGACATGGTTGAGCACCCACTCTCGCGACACGTCGGGGATGCGTTCAAAATCGATGACGACCAGTTGGCCGCCAGGTTTGACGGCTGCGAAAAGCGATGCGAGTGATTTCTGCGGAAACTCGAAATGGTGGTACACGTCGCAAATGAAGGCGACATCGATGCTGTCGCGCTGGAGCATGACATCGTCTTCGCCGCCGAGGACCGGCGTCACGTTACCGAGACCTTTGAGTTTTGAAAGTTGTCCGATGCGCTGAATGAATTTCGGTGCGATGTCCTGCGCGTAAACCCAGCCGTCCGGTCCGACAGCATGCGACATTGGCTCGACGAAAAGTCCCGTACCGGTACCGATGTCCGCGACGACATCGCCCTTGGCCAAGTGCAGGTTTTCGACGATTTCGTTGCGGGCTGCGAACACCTCGCGCGATTCAACCTCGAAGCGATGCACCCATTTGTCGACGTCGAGGTTCGGGTCGAGAAAGGCGTCGTTGATGCCCGGTTTGGAGGTAACCGGCTCGCTTCGCTTGGATGTCGTGCAGGATGTTGAAACGAGCAGAAGTGCTGACAGCAAGATGGTGGAATGGATGCGCATGGTCGTTCTTTCTTCTGGAGTCTCTTGGGACTTGATGTTTCGGTGCCGCGCCAATCGGCGGTTCCCATCTTCTGAGATTCCATATGATTGTTCAATGGTCGCATACGGCGAGTTTTGCGTGGACATTCTCGGACGTGGTGTGAATTGATTGAGGCGTTTGTCAATATCAGCTTGACTCTGCCACGCCAGCCCGCCTAAGAATGGGTGTCAGGGGCAAGACCGGTTGCCCAACAAGAGGCACGACTTGGGAGGTCGAGAGAGAAGCCTTTCCAGCCAGTCACCTTGCATTAGTATCCGGAAGACTCATCGAAAGTTTGTGGTTCGATTCCGCCGAATCGAAGCGCCAAACGTGTGTCGGTGGGGGAGTGAACCGATTCTAGTTTCACGAAGATGGGGGAGTCGCAAGGTGGCCAATTGTGCTCTGGGCTCAGTTTGCGCCCCTGACATTTTCAACGAAATCGAAGCGAATCAAAAACTTGGCGCAGGAGGAACACACCGGTTGGTCGGCTGACTGACCAAACGGTGAGCGCCGAGAATTCGCTTTCGTCAAAAAATACGAAGATGACATGCTCTCTCTCTTGAGTCGGGGTTCTTCAGGATGAAAAACCCCGGCTTACTTTTTGCGCGCACCGTGAGGGCGCTTAGGTCGTTGCGATGACGAGCAGGTTGTATGCCGCGTGGGTGCCAGCCGCAGGTCCATATCCGCGCAGCACGAATACCGTGCCCAGGTACACGCCGGCTAATGCGCGGAAGATGAACTTTTCGGTGGAGAATGGTTCGCTGCCCATCGGTGGATGATGATGGCCCGAAAACGCGAGTGCCGCGACGATCACCGCGATGATGGTTGTGGTCTTGGCCGGCAGACCGAGCAGGTCGGCTCCGATCATGCTCAAAACCGAAATAAGCACGAGTCGAAAAACCAGTTCTTCGTAGATCCCCGCACCGACGCCGAGAATCGATTCGGTCAATAGATTGCGATCCCCGAACGAGCCAACCGAATCCGCGCTGAGCAGAAAATTAAACCCCATCAGCGGCAGTGCGAAGATCGCCGATTCCGCGTACATCGCGCCGATAACCTGATGACGAACGCGCCACGGTTTCTTGCTGGCCGCATGGGTGCATAGCAGAATTATGACGACGGCGAGCCCGGGCATCCACGTGCCCGTGGACCCGAACAGCTCGAAGAAAATCTGCATGAGGTTGAACGCGACGACGCGATGTTGGCCAGCCGACCACGACACGTTGGGTTCGGTGAGGATGCAGCCGATCTCGTAAAAGAGGATGAACGGGAGCAAAAAGACGAGTGACTCCAGCGGACTCGTCAGGAGCCGCGGGGCCAAGCTTCCTTGCGCTTTCTTTTTCGACTTCCTCTTCCCTGAGGTGGCCATGATTTCATATCGTGCCAATTTCGATTCGCGTTGCAAGGGGATAAAATTACCGCCATGAAACGCGATGTTTCCCATCCAAATGTTGCCCAAACCACCAGGGCGTTGATGGAAATCTTCGAGAGTTTGCACGCCGCATATGGGCCGCAGCAATGGTGGCCGGCTGACTCGAACGAGGAAGTGGTCATCGGCGCGATCCTGACGCAGAACACGGCGTGGACCAATGTTGAAAAAGCCATCGCCGAGTTGAAGCGAGCCGACTGTTTGACGTTTCGCGCGATTGATGCGTTGGATGAGATCGCGCTGGCGGAGTTGATCCGGTCGGCTGGCACGTTCAGGCAGAAGGCGACGTACTTGAAGGCGTTCGCGCGGTGGCTGGTGGAGAATCACGATGGCGAACTTGATGCCGCGCTGTCGGGCGAGTTGGATGTGGTGCGCGGCGAGTTGCTGGCGCTGAAGGGCATCGGACCCGAGACTGCTGACGCGATTCTGCTGTACGCCGGCGGTCATCCGACCTTCGTCGTGGATGCATACGCCAAGCGCGTGCTGCGCCGGCATTACTTGATTGAACCGAAGCAAACGCGTTACGAAAAAGTGCGGGCGCTATTCATGGATGCGCTACCGCACGATGTGCGGCTATTCGACGAATATCACGCGCTGCTTGTTGAAGTTGCTAAGCGACATTGTAAGTCAACGGCGAATTGCGATGGTTGTCCTTTGGCTCATTTTGAGCACGACGGACACCTTTAACTTCATGTCCACCAGTTTTTTCAGTCCCCCACCCTGGAAGGGCGGGGCACCTTTTCGACTGTTGACTACAAGTTTTCGATCATTTGGGGGACGGCGTCGAACAGGTCAGCCACGAGGCCTACGTCCGCGATTTTGAAGATTGGGGCTTCAGCGTCTTTGTTGATGGCTACGATTGTTTTGGCCCCGCGGATGCCGGCTGCGTGTTGTACTGCGCCGCTGATACCGATCGCGATGTAGAGTTTCGGGGCGATGGCTTTACCGGTTTGGCCGACCTGGAATTCGTTGGGGAGCCAGCCCGCATCGACCACCGCGCGGGTTGCGCCGACGGCTGCTCCCAGTTTGTCGGCTAACTTGCCGATCGTGTCGAGATAGTCAGCCGACTTGATGCCGCGCCCCGCACCGATGACGCGGTCAGCCACCGTGAGGTCGGGGCGTTCGGAAGCGGCTCGCTGGAGTTCGACGAATTTCACGTTGGCATTGTCTTGCGGCGATGCGTCAAACGCGACGACTTCGCCCGCGCCGCCTTCTTTCGGTTCGCCGATGGCCGTCGGATCGACGGTGATCAGGTGAATCGGCGTGTGGATGCGTTCGGTGCGAAGGGCCATCCCTGAAAAAACCGGGCGTTGATAACAGGTCGCGCCGTCAATCTGCGTCAGCGCGCACACACCGCGGCACATGCCGGCATCGAGCGCGCCGGCGAGTCTTGGGAAGTAGTCGCGCGCGGTCGTCGCCTCACCACCGAGTACGCGATCGAAACCCTGCGCTTTGACCAGCTTGCAGATCGCGTCGGCGAGCGTGTCGGCAAGGTAGTGTTCGAACGGTGGCGCATCGATGACGTACAGCGTATCCGCGCCGTACTTGTTCAACTCGCCAACCGCATCGCCAAGCTGATGTCCGATGAGGACCATTGAAAACGATCCGCCATCCTGGGCGGCGAGGTCCTGGGCCATTCGGATGGTGGCGCGGTTGGATGGTTTGAGTTTGCCCAACTGCATCTCGGCGACGACGAGGATTTTCACGTGGATAACTCCGTTTGTGATCCGCGGACCAATTGACGCGGTATGTTGCGGTTTTCGTAGGGTGGGCCATGCCCACCGCTGTTCGCGCGCTAACGACTTGGTGGGCACGGCCCACCCTACATTTTGCACGAACGATCAATCGACCAGTTTCATTTCCTTCAGGGTGGCTACCAGTTCGTTTGCATCGGCGACCATCTTGGCTTCACCGCTGCGGCCTTCGGGCAGGCTATAGCCTTCGACGGTAACGCGGGGGCTGTCTTCGATCCCCAGTTCGCTGAACTTTAGGCGCTCCATCGGCGCTTTCTTGCTCTTGATCAGGTTGGGCAGCGTGGCGTAGCGCGGTTCGTTCAAGCGCAGGTCACACGTGATGACGGCTGGCAATTTGACGTCGAGCACTTCGACGCCTTCGTCGGTTTCCCGGCCAACCTTCACGCGTGACTTGTCGTCGTTGAACTCGATCTGCGACACAAACGTCGCTTGCGGCCAACCTAAAATCCCCGCAAGGATCGGGCCAACCTGCGATGCGTCGTCATCGGTGGCTTGCTTGCCCATCAAGACGAACGCGGGTGCTTCTTTTTTGACCACGTGGGCGATGGCCGCGGCGATCTGATACGCACCGAGCTTGCGGTCTTCGGGATCGATCAGCGTGGCGCGGTTGGCGCCCATGGCGATCGCGGAACGCACCTGGGCCATCTTCGATTCGTCGGTGACGGAGACGACGCAGATGTCATCGACGCCCATGTCCTTAAAGCGGATGGCCTGCTCGACGGCGATCAAATCAAAATAGTTGGCGACGTAGTTGACGGAACCGCTCTTGCCCTTTTCCGAATCGATCCAGGCGGCAGGCGGTGTGTTCGGATCGGCGACAGGCTTCACCGTGACGAGGATTTTCATGACAACTCCAGAGAAGTTAATCGCAAAACTTGATGAATTGCTCGATTGAACGGGGCATTGTAACGATGGGCGCGAAAGCAAGCAACGCGGCGGCGGGGCCTATGAATATAGGGGTCAGCGGCGACCCGATCATTCCCAGACTTCGTTGACGTATTCCCAGTGTTGCTCAAGGATGCCAGCCAACCCTTCTGAGAACGTTGCGGCTTGATCCTCGAAATCGTGGCAGTCAGACATCAGGGCGTAACCGAACGGTTTCGGTTCGGGACCGACGTGAAGCGCGTGGTAGCAGCAGGCGCCGTTGCTGCCAATTTGAAACATGTCGAGGAGGTTGACGCCGTCATGGGTAATGCCTTCGGTCGTGAAAACGTCGGGCGCGCCGTTGTCCTTGCCATAGGAACGATAGAAGCGCTCATGGATTTCGTCGCTGACTTCGCCGGCAGTTCCTGTGAAGAAATAGATCGCACACGACGGTTCGATGCATAGTTCTTCGGGCGTATAGAATCCGCCGCCGCCGACTTCTTCGGTGAATGAGCCGGCACCGAATTCCAGCAGGAAGGTTTTGTAGTCCTCCGGTAGTTGGCGGTTGACCTTCGTTTCGACGTCGGCGATTTGTCCAGCGGTGACTGTTTGGAATTCTGCAAAGTATGCTTTGTCGAGCGATTCGGCGAACTCGCGCACGACCTTGGCCCAGTTGTCTTTTCCGATCTCAAAACTTGGCACGTTCATGGTTTGATCTCCTACATCCGGTCGTCACTCCCGCGCACGCGGGAGTCCAGAACTGGCGCTGCACAATGTGCAACACCTGGATTCCCGCTTGCGCGGGAATGACGGATAGATCGTAGGGTGGGCCGTGCCCACCGCTGTTTAAACGGCAACGACATGGTGGGCACGGCCCACCCTACGCACTCGCTTCTCATGAACGTTCTTAACGCGATGCGTTTGTGCGAGCGATGAATTCGGTTTCGTCGATAACTTCGATGCCGAGTTTCTCTGCCTTCTTGAGTTTGGAACCCGCCTTTGCGCCGGCCACGAGCAGATCGGTTTTGGCGCTGACGGACTTGGCCACCTTGCCTCCCATCGCCTCGATCAATTCGTGGGCTTTGTTGCGGGTCATTTCTTCGAGTGTGCCAGTGACGACGACGGTGAGTCCCGCGAATGGGCCCGATGCGTCCGAGGTTTTCTTCGGTTGGGTGACGTTGACGCCCGCATCGCGCAATCGGCGGATGATTTCGCGATTGGTTTCGTTTTCAAAAAACGCATGAACGCTTGCGGCTAACTCGTCGCCCACACCGTCCACTTCGAGCAAATCGTCAATGCTGGCTGACATGACCGCGTCGATGTTTTCAAAGTGCTCGGCGATCGCCGCGGCAGTCGATCCACCGACGAAACGGATGTTGAGGGCCGCGAGCAGTCTTGAAAGCGGTTTCTCCTTGCTCGTTTCGATGCCGGCGAGGAAGTTGTCGGTGCTTTGTTCGCCCATGCGTTCGATGGCCGCGATCTGGTCGCGCTTTTGGTGGAGCGTGTAAAAGTCGGCGCAATCTTTGACCAAACCGGCATCGACGAGTTGTTCGATCAAAACCTTGCCCGCGCCTTCGATATCCATCTGGTCGCGATGGCAGAAATAAATCAGACGCTCCTTGCGCTGGGCGACGCAATCGATGCTCGTGCAGCGAATGTACACGCCGCCTTCGTCCTGGGCGACGGGTGAGCCGCAGGCAGGGCACTTCGTGGGGCGCTCGATCGGTTTGGCGTCTTTGGGGCGTTTTTCGAGCACGACGCGAACGACCTGCGGAATGATTTCGCCAGCTTTCTCGACAATGACGGTATCGCCGATACGGACGTCGAGGCGTTCGACCTGGTCGAAATTGTGCAGCGATGCGTGGCGGACGGTGGTTCCCGCAAGTTGCACCGGTTCCATGCGGGCGCGCGGTGTGATCGTACCGAGTTTGCCGACTTGAAAATCGACATCGAGCAGAACGCTTTCGCCCTGTTCGGCTTCGTACTTGTAGGCGATGCACCAACGGGGATAGCGGCTTGTGAAACCGAGTCGCTCGCGCTGTTTGCGTGAATCGATTTTGAGCACCATGCCATCGACTTCATAACCGAGCGTCGCGCGTTGCTGGCCAAAGGCGTTGCAGACGTCGATCGCAGCATCGATGCTGTCGACGCACTTAACGTCCGGGTACAGCGCGATGCCCCACGAGCGCATCTGTTCGTAAAGCGCGAGGTTGGAGTCGGGAAAATCGTCGAGCGGTTCCAATCGCCCGACGCCGTGGGCGCTGAACGCCAAGCCGCGTCCGACGATCTTCGATGGATCGAGTTGTTTGAGCGTGCCGGTTGTGGCGTTGCGCGGGTTGGCGAAGGGGGCTTCTCCGTTGGCTTCGCGCTGTTCGTTGTACGCATCGAATGCGGCTCGGGGCCAATAGATTTCACCGCGCACGTCGATGAGTTTGGGGATGTTTTTGCCGCTGAGGCGGAGCGGTACCGATTGGATCGCCCGACAGTTGGCCGTCACGTCGTCACCGGTGGTTCCATCACCCCGCGTGGCGGCCAACACGAGCAAGCCGTCTTCATAGGTCAGCGAAATCGCGACGCCATCGATCTTGGCATCGACGAGGTAGGCATACGGTTCGCCTTCGAGTCGCTTGGCGATGCGCTGGTCGAATTCGCGAAGTTGCGATTCGTCGTAGGTGTTGTCCACGCTGAGCATGGGGACGGCGTGCTCGACGTGCTCGAACCCGGTCAGCGGTTCGCCGCCGACGCGCTGCGTGGGCGAGTCGGGCGTGATCCATTCGGGGTGCTGCGTTTCCAGTTCGCGGACGCGCTCGAGCATTCGGTCGTAGTCGCGGTCGGAAATGCTCGGCTCACCGAGGACGTAATATCGCCGGTCGTGTTCACGGATTTCGTCACGCAGGCGATTCAGTTCTTTTTGGTCGGCGCTTTTCATGGTCGTTGCGACCAATTCTAAACGCATGAACCTTAATGATAAACAAGTTGGTTGGTGGATGTTTTTGACGTGCCACTGCTCTGTGAGCAGTGCGGGGGCGCGGGGTTTTGGACCAGCTCTTCACTGCTCACAGAGCAGTGGCACATTGGGTCGTAATCTTAAGAACGTATTGCGTCAGATCGCCGCGAGGCGGCCATTGGCTTCTCGCTCGCACAGACCGTTGACCGCATTTTGCACGAGGGCGGCAAACAGGGGCAGCAAGCTGGCCGCGACCAGGATCAACAGATAGATCCCGCCATGAATAAAGAAGGCAGCCGCCACCGTGACAATGAGCAGGCAGCACAAAGGCAATGCCAGCCAGGTCGGTGCGGCATGTTCCAATCCGTTGAAACTTCGCTGCTCGTCGATGCGGATGCAGAGTCGGTGGAAGCTGAACAGGAACCAGATCAGGTTCACGAACGGAACGAAGCAGAGCCCCAGCGCCACCGTGGCGGATGGGTCGTTCGGGCGAAGTCGGGGCATCCGCTCGTGGAGTTGGTTCATGTAGATCAAGGTGAACATGCCGCAGGAGACGAAGTGCAGCAGGACCACCGACGCCACGGGAAACGAAATGAACGTGTGGTGCTGACCCTTGACGGCCAACTCGTCGGGGGCGATGAACGACTTGCCGCATTCGGGGCAGCGTGTGGTGCGCCCGGCGAGTTGATCGTCGAGTTCGTTCGGTGCGGCGCAGTATGGACAAGCGAGTTGCATGTTTCCCACTCTTAAAGGTGATTCTCTCTACCCAGATATCGGTGGAGCAACGCATCAATATTACGATCCACACGGTTCAGATAAGGGTGCGATAACTTGATTCGGTGGACCCGGGCGGCTGGTCAATTGGCGCGTGTCCGGTAAAATCAGCCCGATGCCCATCATCCAGATCAACAACCTGCACAAGACCTACCGCGTCCATACCAAGAAGGAAGGTTTGCTCGCTTCGCTGAAGGGATTCGTCCGCCGCGAGTACCGCACGGTCAAAGCCGTCGACGGTATTTCGGCTGAGATTGAAGCCGGCGAAATCGTCGGGTTTCTTGGACCCAACGGTGCTGGCAAGACCACGACGCTCAAAATGCTCAGTGGGTTGATCTTCCCGACGTCGGGCGAAGCCACCGTGCTGGGCTACGTCCCTTGGAAACGTGAGAACGCCTACCGGCGGCAGTTCGCGCTGGTCATGGGGCAGAAAAATCAGCTTTGGTGGGACCTGCCAGCCGTCGATTCGTTTCGACTGCTCAAGGAAATCTACCTGATCGATGACCGGAGCTATCACGAGACCATCGAAGAGTTGACCGGACTGCTTGGCATTTCCGATTTGATGTCGCAGCCGGTGCGCGAGCTTTCATTGGGCGAGCGGATGAAGATGGAACTCGTCGCGGCGCTGTTGCATTCGCCGAAGGTGCTCCTGCTCGATGAACCGACGATCGGGCTGGATGTCGTTTCGCAAGCCAACATTCGAACGTGCCTGCGCGAGTACAACCGCGATAATAACATTACTGTGCTGTTGACCAGCCACTACATGCAGGACATCGAAGCGCTCTGTCAGCGCGTCGTGGTCATCAACCATGGGCGTCTCGTGTTCGACGGTAAGCTCAGCGAGATCGTCGAGCGCTTCAGCCAGCACAAGATCATCAAGTTTCGCTTCCACGAAGGTCAGATGCCCGAAAACTTCGACGCATGTGGCGAGGTCCTGGAACTGGCGGCGCCGACGGTGACGCTCAAGGTTGAGCGGGCGCAGGTGTCGGAACTCACCGGGCACTTTCTTGCCAACTATGTCGTCGATGATATCGCCATCGAAGAGATTCCGATCGAAGAAGTGATCGGTGAAGTCTTCAGCGCCGAAGCGCCCGTCGCGTAGCGCATTCGCAGCCGAATCCTTTGTTTTCAGCATGCTTGGGCCAGTTCGCTTGACAGTCGCCGCGGCGCATTGCTAATTATTACTCGCGGGCTGAGATTCCAATCACGCAATGTTCGGTGCAAGAGATGATCAACGTCGCATTCACGGACAACATCCAACGCCACGTCGAGTGTCCGCCATGTGCGGTGACAGGATCGAACGTGCGCGAAGTGCTTGATGCGGTGTTCGAAACGAACGCGAAAGCCCGCGGCTACGTGCTGGACGATGCCGGCGCGGTGCGCAAGCACATGAACGTCTTTATCAACGGCGCTCAGATCAAGGACCGCACGAATTTGAGCGATCCGGTGCCCGACGGCGCGTCGGTTTACATCATGCAGGCGTTGTCTGGCGGCTAATCGTAGGGTGGGCCGTGCCCACCGCAGTTCGCGTGACAACGACATGGTGGGCACGGCCCACCCTACAATGAGTCCGTCTTTCTTCGTCATTGAATTCGCAACTTCCGTGGAGCCAAGTCCATGAGCGATCAAATGTTCGTCGCCACGCGCAAGGGTTTGTTTCGGATTGATCGTACCGGTTCCGGTTGGTCGGTCGGCGCAACTGCGTTTCTAGGTGATTCGGTCACGATGGTGTTGCCCGATCAGCGCGATGGTTCGGTATACGCGGCTGTCGGTCATGGCCACTTCGGCGCGAAGATGCATCGCTCCACCGACAACGGCGAATCGTTCGAAGAAATCGCCACACCGGCTTATCCCGAGCGCCCCGAAAACGTCGAACCCATTCGCCACCCTTACAAAGACATGGAAATTCCGTGGAGCCTGGAACTCATCTGGGCGTTGGAAGCCGGCGGGGAAGACGAGACCGGCGTGCTGTGGTGTGGGACGCTGCCGGGCGGTTTGTTTCGTTCGGGCGATCACGGCGCATCGTGGCAATTGAACGAGTCGCTTTGGAACGAGCCGACTCGCAAGGAATGGTTCGGCGGTGGATACGACTATCCCGGGATTCACTCGATCTGCGTGGACCCGCGCGACACGAACCATATCACCATCGGAATTTCGTGCGGGGGAAGTTGGCAGACCAATGACGGTGGTGATACGTGGGTGTGTCGTTCAGATGGAATGTACGCCGAATACATGCCGCCCGAAATGCGCGGCGTCGGGCACATTCAAGACCCGCACCGCGTGGTGCACTGTCCCGGGCATCCCGATGCGCTATGGACGCAACATCACAATGGCGTCTTCAAGAGCATCGACGGCGGGCGGAATTGGAGCGATGTCACCGCGATTAAACCGTCCAAGTTTGGATTCGCGGTGGCTGTTCATCCGTACGATCCGAACATCGCGTGGTTTGTGCCAGCCGTCAAAGACGAACACCGCATCCCGGTTGATGGCAAGGTCGTTGTGGCGCGAACGCGCGACGGTGGTCATTCATTTGATGTGCTGGCGGAAGGCCTGCCGCAAACGCACGCGTATGATCTGGTGTTCCGCCACGCGTTGGATGTGGACGAAACGGGTAGTCGACTGGCGTTCGGCAGTACGACCGGTTCGCTTTGGTGTACAAGCAATCAGGGGGATTCGTGGGAGACGATTTCAGCCAACCTGCCGCCGATTCACGCGGTGCGTTTCGTTGGCGTTTGATGGATCAGGCGCAAGATCGTGTAGGGTGGGCCGTGCCCACCATGTCGTTGGCATGCGAACGGCGGTGGGCACGGCCCCCCCTA
>DDIR01000086.1:17158-28132 GCA_002338715.1 Phycisphaerales bacterium UBA1845
GGGCACGGCCCACCCTACATCGCGTTCTTCTAAAACAACATCCGCAAGACAATCAGCAACCCCAAACCGGCGGCTGACCCGTAGGCCATTCCGCTGAGAATACCCTTCACCGAAAACTGTTCGGGCGCATCGTCGTACGAATCTTCCTGCCGCGAGAACGTCTGAGGCGTCACGATGGCAGGCGGCGTCTTGGGCGACGTCGAAAGCAGCGGGGCACTGTCGTCGATGACATCGAGTTCCATCGATTGGCTGTTGTCCGGAGCATCGTCACCCAGGCCGAGGACATGGTAGGCGATTGTCGAATCGGAAAGGTGGTCGGCCAACCTTCTGACGCCGTAGCGCACCTTGATCACTTCGCGCTCGTGAACGTCGAGGGCATCCTCATCGTTGATATACTCATCGATCATCAGATCATCGAAGTACATTTGGGCGCGGTCCCGCGCTTTGATCGAGCGGCTTCGCCCACGGTCGGACTTGTTTCGTTCGCGATGACTCATGGCCAATGGTCTCCTTGACGTGCTTCCAGGGTTCGCGCTTTGGCTGGCGAATCCTGAAATCGATTACCCAGAAGACCCAGATCGACGTGGACGAATCCGGTTCTTCACCTAAAATCGTCAGTCTGACGTTTCTTAAAATTCTTCTTCCCAGACCGCCCAGGTTGACGGCGGTGCGCGGCGGACTGGGACGAAAAGGATAAGCTGGGGATATGCGTAAGTATTGGCAGGTTTTTCGAATATCGCTGGCGGACCGGTTCGTCTATCGCACGGATTTCCTCATCGGAACCTTTCTGCGCTTTGCACCGATCGTCACCACGATTGCGCTTTGGCGGGCGGTGTATGCCGGCGCGGGGCGTGAAGAAATTGGCGACCTGCATTATGGCGAGATGGTTTCGTATTACCTGATCGTGATGATATCGCGGGCGTTTGGTTCGATGCCCGGGTTGGCTTCGACCCTCGCGAGCGACATTCGCGATGGCAACCTTCGCAAGTTCATCGTTCAGCCGCTCAATTACGTGATCTATCACCTGCATCTGCGGATGGCGCACAAGTCGGTTTACTTTGTGATGGCCGCTCTGCCCTATGCGCTGGTGTTTTATTGGTGTCGCAGTTTTCTTCCAGGTTGGCCGGCTGGCGAGCTTTGGCCGCTTTGCATTCTTTCGTTGGTGCTTTCGTTTTTTCTCGGTTTCATGATCAACATGGCCATCGGTCTGCTTTCGTTCTGGTTTATGGAAGTGACCAGCTTCATGTTCATCTTCATGGTCAGCCAGTATTTCCTTTCAGGGCATCAGTTTCCGTTGACACTGCTTCCCGATTGGTTGGAACGATCAGTGACGCTTTTGCCTTTTGCGTATGAGACGTTCTTCCCGGTGATGATGCTCATGGGCAAGATGAATGCCGCAGAAGCCGGCCAGGTGATCGCGGGGCAGTGTTTGTGGATCGCGATTCTGTCGGGCGTGGTGGCGTTTGGTTGGCGGCGGGGTTTGCGCCGGTACGCGGCATTTGGAGGTTGAGGTGACGTCGGTTCTTGGTCGATACAGCCGCATCTTACTTTGCTTCGCGCGCAACGGGCTTGTGCGCGAGCTCAGCTTTCGCGTGAACTTTCTCGTGACGGTTGTCAGCGAGATCTTGTGGCTGGGGATGATGCTCGTTTTCGTGCAGGTGATCTTTCGCTTCACGCGACAGATTGACGGCTGGTCCAATCACGAATACCTGTTTCTATTGGGCACGCACTTTTTGATTTCCAGCATTTTTGAAGCGTTTTTCTTCGACAACCTGCAACGCATCAGCGCGCAGATCCGAACAGGCGATCTCGATTTCGTCTTACTCAAGCCGGCCAACACGCAGTTCTTGTTGTCGCTGGAGCGCATCTCGTACACGGCGATCGCGAACATTCCGCTCGGGGTGATTCTGTGCGTGTATTCGTTTTCCAAACTTGACGTCCCGCTGACGTTTCAACACGTGTCGATGTTTCTGATCCTGGTGTGCAGCGGGGTGATGACGTTGTATTCGCTGATGTTTATGTTCAGCGCGACGAGCGTCTGGCTCATTCGGCAAACCAGCGCGTCGCACTTTTGGTTTTACCTGACGAGTTGCTCGAAGTACCCGGCGGAGATTTACAAGCCGATGGTGCGCGGCGTGCTGTGGTTCGCGCTGACGTTTGTCTTCCCGGTGCTGATCGTCGCCAACCTGCCCGCCAACGTGATGGTCCGCGTGTTTGAACCGTATCTGGTGGCCTACGCGCTGTTCATCGCCGTGGGGTTGCTGCTGTTTTCATCGTTCGTATTCAACTGGGCGATGCGCAAGTACCGGTCAGCCAGCAGTTGATTGGTCCGCCGATTGGATTCCAAAGTGTGCCACTGCTCTGTGAGCAGTGTTGGCGCGCTGGGGTCGATTTACTCCCGCACTGCTCACAGAGCAGTGGCACGTCTAAACTGTGCTCTTTGAAGTGTCACATTGTGACATTTTCTGCGTTCGGTCAGTCCCCCACCCTGGAAGGGCGGGGCACCCTTTCTTATTGATTCCAGAGGATTTGGCTGCGTTCGAAGATGGGGCCTTCGGTGCAGCATAGGGCGTAGCGCCAGTTGCGCGGGGTTTCGGACTTGACGGTGACGACGCACGATTGGCACGTTCCCACGCCGCAGGCCATCGACCGTTCCATGCAGACGTAGCATTCGTAGTCGGTCGCTTCGCAGAATTCCGCGACGCCCTGCATCATTCGTTCGGGGCCACAGGTGTAGACGACGGCGCTGGTGGGGTCGATGTTGTTGGCGCTCAAGTACGCTTGAAATGCCTGGACGACATTGCCTTTGAATCCGAAGCTTCCGTCGTCGGTACTGATGACGACTGGTGTGTTTGCGTTTGCGAACTCTTGCGATGTGAGACGCGCTTCGGCTGCATCGTCGGCTGGTGTTGGGTTGCCTTGATGGGCTAGGGGCAGAAGTTCTTTGGTCGTCGATCCGATGACAGCCGTCGTGTTGATACCGGCATCGGTCAATGCGCCGGCAAGCCACAGAAGCGGTGGCACACCAACACCTCCGCCGACGAGGTATGCGTTTGGTTTTGACGCGATGATGGGGAACGCCTGCCCCAGTGGGCCAAGGAGTGACACGGATTGTCCCGGGCGAAGGGTGGCCATCCATTGCGTGGCCACACCGACAACGCGATAGATGATGTCGATCTCGCAATCGGTTCCGTTTCGTCGCAAGCCGCCAATGCTAAATGCCCGTGGAAGAAAGGGCGGCGTGGCTGTGGAGCGGACGGCTTCGTCGCAAACGTCAATTGGTTCGGTGGCGGCTTCGTCGCTTCGATGGCTCGGCTGACTGGGGACGGTCTCGGGGCTGAGCTGAACGAACTGTCCCGGTTTGGCTTCTGAGAAGTTCGGGCAACTGAGGGTCAGTCGAAAGTGCTCGCGACAGATGCGCGCCTGGCTGACGACGTCGGCTGACGTGAGTTGAAACGCGCTGCGATTGAGGTGCCCGGACATGCAGGATGGTTATCCCGAATTCAGTTGCAGCGTCAAGAAATGAGTGCGCCAAAAATACAACTTCCGGCGCCGGATTTTGTCCGGCGCCGGAAGCGCGCCACGGCTAAGTGTAAAGCCGCAATATTCAGCTTCACAAGCAACTGAAATCTCGCCGTCCTGCTGCCTGTGATGTGTTGTGATTTTCCGGTGACTTCGGGGCTGACTATAGCAGTGGGTTCTGGAGGCGTCAACGGCCTCGAAAGTCCCGAGAACTGCTCATTCGTTCGCTGTAAAGCCGTGTAAATAAACACTTTATGAAATTGCGTCGCCCGGGCTTGGGAGGGGGTCAAGGGGCTGAAATCGCCCTTCTCAGCCCTCCCAATTGCGTTGTGTTTTTTTGCTTTTTTTGCTCTCGATGCCGGCTTGCCATGTCGCCCGAGGTCCGAGCCCGGATTGTCCAGACAGTTGGTGTGGCAGATGAATAAAAGCGGGCAGGAATTCAGGGGCGCCGGGGGTCGGATGTTCGACCGAAATCCGCGCATTTCTGCCTGTGATTTTTTGGGGGTGTATCCTCTCGGTCTGATTCAACATTTCGGTCGATTCAGGGTGGCTACGCTGTGTCGGTGGATGCCGGCATCAAACCCGCCGCGTGGTCAGGACGCACCAATTAACTCAAGTGATCCGGGTGAGCTCAAGCCTTGGCGGCTTGTTGTCCACTCGCCGTACGCGCCAGCGGGGCAGGTCGGGGGGAGTGCGCGAGTCCGATGCAGCCAGTGATGGCTGACGTGCTGCACAACGACCTGCTCCGCGCTTGTACGACTGGGAAAATGCTCCTCGCTTGAATGCGTCGATCATCGCCGCGTTGACCCTGTCAGCCGACAGCCTCTACAATCCCGGCTGCGTATCCATCTTGTCCAATCGCAACGACTCACTCGTTCCTCCACAGGATCACGGACCATCATGCCCGTCGGTAAGGATCCCAAACTCGGACTGCTGCTTGATGCCATTCGCGACGGCATACCCGTGGCGAAAGCCAAGCTGCGCGATTGGTGGGAAACGTGTCGGGCTGAACCGTCTTTGTTCTGGCAGACGCCGGCGATTCGCTACGGGACGTATGGGCTTGTCGGTATCATCGGCGCGTTGATCATCTCAGCCGTCGCGAATTCGTTTGTTCCCAACGTCGAAGTTCAGGAGCAAGCCACCACCACCGACCACCGCGTGATCTGCACGAACCCCGATTGCGGTGCGATGTTCGTGATCGATCGTCCGTTTCGGTTTGACAAGTATCCGGTGGCGTGTCCGAAATGCTCGAAGAAGACAGGTCAGCCGGCGATTCGCTGCAACAGCGCAACGTGTCGCGGTCGATGGGTCGTACGCCGCGCACAGGGCGAGCGGTACATTTGTCCGGTGTGCGGCGCCGATCTTGGGCCCTGCGATTGAGCGGCTCTACGCGGTTGTATTTGTCCCAATCGCACATCGCGAAACAAGCTGGGTTGTTGTGATTGAAAAGAACTCACCGTGTGAATTCTGTGCGCTTAATCGCTTGAGTTTTCGGTTGTCTTATGTATGATTCGTAAGGTTTGGATCGTCGACCCACCGCCACTATATAAACGCCAGTTTGCGGGCCCCACCAAGCAAAGTCCGCGTTCAGCAGGGAGGCTGACATCATGGCACGACGCAAGCGCAATTCAGCACGAGGCAATCGAAATCGCGACAACCGAGTTTGGATTGCAGGGTTCGTTGTGACGGCATTGGGCGTCTGGGTTTATGCACAGTTCCTAAGTCCCGTGTTGGAAGACGGTTCAACGGCTTCGGATGCCAAGACCTCGACGGTGGATGATACCAAGGTAGCCAGTGCGGAGTCGACGGCGCGGAGCAGCGTTCCGAAACTCACGTCGGTGCGCCCCGAGGTTTCCGATGGCGGTGCGGGGCGGCATGTTGCTGAAAAGGGCGCGAATCCCGCGCAACAAGGCCTTCCCGAAAACACCTCGCAGCGCGACAGCGAAGACCGAGCGAAAGCTCAGGCGCTTTTTGCCGCGGGGATGCAGGCGAGTACAAAGGGCGATTTGATCAAAGCCCGCAACCACCTCAACGATGCGTTCAGGCTGGGGTTGTCGCGCGATGAGATGATCGAAGCGCGTGCGGCTTTGACCCGGATCGGCAACGATACGATCTTTGGACCGACCATCGTCGAAGGCGATCCGTTTGTTTCGCGTTATACGATCCAGAGCGGCGACTCGTTGGGCAAGGTGGCGACCAAGTATGCCGTCACGGATGACTTCCTCGCGGCGATCAATGGCATTGCCGACAAGAATCGCATTCGCGCAGGTCAAAACATCAAGGTCGTGCACGGTCCATTCAATGCCAAGATTGATCCAGCCACCTTCATCATGGACATCTATCTCCAGGACACGTTGGTTCGGAATTACAAAGTCGGTCTTGGCGAACATGGATCAACGCCGCCCGGTCGATGGCAGGTCGGCGACAAGATTGTAAACCCCACCTACCATCCGCCGCGCGGCGGAAAGATCATCCTCGCGGACGATCCCGAGAATCCTCTGGGTGAACGATGGATTAAGTTGATCGGCATCGCGGGGAAAGCTGTCGGGCAGACGAGTTATGGCATCCATGGCACGATCGAACCTGATTCGATCGGACGCAACAAGTCGATGGGTTGCGTGCGGATGCACAACGAAGACGTCGCCGAAGTGTTTACCTATCTGGCGACCGACAAGTCGATCGTCGACATTGCCGAGGAATAATCGCGAGCGTAAACGCGTGCCACTGCTTTGTGAGCAGTGGTCGTTTTGATGCCCTCTTGATGCCCTCGTGTTCGGCACTGCTCATAGAGCAGTGGCACCGGGTATTGTGATCCTAATCCAAGTACACTTCATCATTCGGGTTGATCTTTTGCGATGCATCCAGCGACGCGCAGAGCTGCTTGGCGTTGAGCGCACGCAACGGTGAAATCTCGATGGTTGCCTGCGGTTCCTGATTCGCATCGCGCGGGACGTTCACGCCACATGCCTCAAGCCATTTCGCCGCCCGACGAACCATATCGCGGCGCGACGTGGCTGGACTGTCCACGCCTTCCGCATTCTTCACTGGGCTGAAGCAGTCTTCGCGCAGTTGTTCGAGGATGATCGACTGGCTGGCCAACGGGACCGCGTCGAAAATGAACATCTCAAACTTCGTGGCGTTGGGTGCGTCGGGCTGAACCGTGGTCGAGGCGGATGCATCGTAGTATTCGACCTTCTTGCGGGCGCGATGCCACGGCAGGCTGACGCCGGTTCCGCCGGTCAGGTCTTCGACGTAGGTGCGGTTGATCAGATGGATGGCCACACTGCCCGCGTTGAGTTTGCGCGAGCCGTCGGGGTTGCGCGCGTGGGCGAGTGAGTCGGGCAGGTCGGAGTATTCGATGATCTGAATCTTGCCGTCGATGCTGACGAAGTTGCCGACCTTTTCGAGATCGTCGGCTTTGGGCACCGCGATGCTCGACATCTGCGAACCGGCGTGTTGATGCAAACCGATAAAGAGCGGGTCGGCTGGCGAGACGAGCGGGTTGTCCACTTGGAAGTAGCTGATGATTTCAACGCCGCGGCGCTTGGCATCGTCGAGGACGCCCTTGTCGCGCAGTGCGAGCAAACTTCCGCCGTGACCGTTGGGCGAAAGCGCTACGCGATGGGGTTCGGTGAGGATGATCTTGCCCGCATCATCGACGGCTGGCATGACCCCTTGCTCGAAGAAGTAAACGTCGTCGCGGTCGAGGCCGAAGTAGTTGTGCACTTCGAAGAAGGTGCGCGTGGGTGCGTCGGTCGCGGAGCTGGTCATGACGTACCACGGCATTTTGCAGCCGAACGTTCGATTGACGTTTTGAATGTTCTCGGCGAAGAGTTGAAAGAGCGTCTTGTTCTTGATCGGTGAGATCGGGAACGTGCCCTTGGGGGCGTCGAACCCGAGTCGCGTGCCCTGCCCGCCTGCGACGACCATCGTGCCGACCTTGCCAGCCCGCAACATTGACTCGCCGGTTGCGATGGCTTGGGCGTAGAGTTCCTTCTGAGATTCGGACGGTTCGTGGGGATAGACCGGGGGGGCTTCGATCTTCGATTCGTCGATAGCCGCGACGTCGGTGTGTTTCTCACTGATCAACGACGCGAGCGTTTTGAAGTCGATTCGCTCGATGTCGTCCAGCAAGAGTAAACGCTGATCATCCGTCAGCGATTCCCAGTATTGAAACAAGTGTTCCTGCCCGAATTCGTCGGCTGTCTTGCGGAGTTGGTCGTAGCGTTTCACGGTTCATTGCCCATTGAGAAAGTGCGTTTCTGTCGTCGCGCAGCGTTAGGTTGCCTGCCGCAGGTCCGATACACGTATAGGGTCTCAGAATTATGTGTCAATCAGCCGGCGACAATCCAGCACCGCCCAGCGGCGAGCATCCACATTCGCTCTCACGACGGCAGTTCATCGTCGGGTCGGCTGTGGCGGCTGGCACGTTTGCGCTTGGTGCGCCGCCAACCCCTGCCGCGGACCGAATCACGAATCACCACGGATTGAGTCAGGTTCGCGTGGTCCAGACCCGCAGTCTGGATGTGCTCAAACCCCTTGGTATTCATGAAGATGTGCTGCGCGACTTGGTCGAGTTGGTGGTGACGCGGCTTGGGGGCCAGGAAAAACCGGCGGACGCCTGGCACACGTTTCTCAAACCAGACGACATCATCGCATTGAAATTCAATCGCAACGGTGCCGACACGATCGCGACAACCGGTCCGATGCTCAGGGCGTTGGTCGATTCGCTGGAGAGTGCCGGATTCAAGCGTTCGCAGATCGTCGCGGTTGAGGTTTCAGATGAACTGCGCGAAAGCACGCAAACGACCGCGCCGGACTTCGGGTGGTCAGAGATGGTCTATGACTTCGGCAGCGGTTCGGATCAGTTGGCCGCCTGGCTTGATCAGGTGACTGCGATCATCAACATTCCGTTTCTCAAGACGCACAATCTCGCGACGATGACGTGTGCGCTGAAGAACATATCGCATGCGGTGGTCAAACATCCTGCCCGTTATCATGACAATGGATGCTCGCCGTTTATTGGCGACATCGTGGCGCTGCCCGAGGTGCGCGACAAGCTTCGGCTGCACCTTGTCGACGCGCTGCGGATCGTGTTCGATGGCGGCCCGGTGCCGCACGAGCAATCGATTTGGGATGGGGGATTCCTGATCGGGGGGACCGATCCGGTGGCTGTCGATGTATCCGGAATTCACTTGATTGATCGTGTACGCAAAGCGGTTGGCTTGCCATTGATTGGCGAGTCAGGACTGCCCGCGTACCTGGAAGCAGCTGGCGCACGGGGCGTCGGGACGTGCGAAATGCATAAAATCTTACTTGAAAAAGTGAAGTTATAGCCGTGATTTGATGATGGCACTTTGTTCATCGTGCCTTGGTTGCTTATATTCGCGCACTGGGAGTTGAATTGACCTTCCAGAACCGTGTTGAACATGCTGGTGGGGCTGGCCTTTTGATTGACTGACCCCAAAAACGCTGGTATTATTATAGATGGAATGTGAGGCAAGGGATCTTTGAATTAGGGATAGCCGTATCCATACAGCCATTATTTATTATATCTGACGTACCGGTCAGTTGATGTTCGAATCCGACGCAACCGACCACCATTCATCCCTCCCTGTCACGACCCTCCTCAAACACCACCCGACCCGTGCGGCCTGTAGGCTGGCGATGGCGGTGGACTGTGCATTGGCGTTCTAGGTCGAATGAGTGTGTTGGCGCGCATTGTTCGGACTGACGACCGCCGATAATACCTTGGAAATTTCCACTTGGAGGCGTTCTCTGGGTGGTTTGCGTTCTGGGCTCGCATCGTTTGGCGGAGAGGCGTTGGTTGATTTCGAACGAATCCGGCAATCATGTTTATCAATCCATTTCGAAGCCGGCGGCTCTTGGGCTGACGGCGGACCCGGTGCGCGTGCGTCGTACTGTCATTAAGGAGAACAGTGTCATGAAATCGAGGAAAGCGTTTACGCTGATCGAACTGCTGGTGGTGGTGGCAATCATCGCCCTGCTGATTTCGATCTTGTTGCCGAGCCTTTCGCGTGCTCGCGAGTTGAGCAAGCGACTGGTGTGCGGTACCCAGGCCAAGGGCTTTGGTACGGCAGTGAAAATTTATGCCAATGACAATGAAGAGCATTGGCCCACCCCGACGTTCCTGGAGACCTCCGGAACGTTGATCGAGTGGCAGCGCTCGGACGTTGAGATTGGATTCAACTCGGTCACTCTGAATCCGTGCAATGCCGCAGGTGCCGCGAACTCCACCAAGCCGGACCGTCAGACGGAATCAAACGTCGTCAATGGTCAGGGCGCAACGACCCTTTCAGTGACCCGCGCGATGTGGATGCTGGTCCGGTCGGGTGAAGTGACCCCCAAGTCGTTCATCTGCCCAAGCTCGGGCGATCAGATCGAAAACAACCAGAACGTCGACTGCTACTACGACTTCGAGTCGAGCAAGCGTATCAGCTACGGCTTCCAGGTTCCTTTCGGTCCGTTCCAGACCCGCGGCAGCGAAGACGTTGACCCGCGAATGGCCGTCTTTGCCGACCATGGTCCGTATGGCGATGACACGCCGTCCACGGCGATGCCCGCAAACGACACTGAGTGGGGAACTGACCCGAACGATCCCGGAAAGAACATGAGCCCGCAGGCGTGGCAGGCCTACAACTCACCGAACCACGGTGGTAAGGGTACCGGTGAAGGCCAGAACGTTCTCTTTGGTGACGGTCACGCATCGTTCCACAAGAGCCCGCTTCAGGGTATCGACAACGACAACATTTACACCCTGATGGGTCCGAACGCACTCGGTGATGCCCGCCAGTCGGGTATCAGCCCTGCGGCCAACCAGACCGGCATCTATCCCGGTAGGAATGTTTTCACGGGGACCATCGGCGACTCGACCACCGACTCGCTGATCTACCCGTAATCGATTCGAAGCTGTTTGGACGAATCGCA
The DNA here is from genome assembly GCA_002338715.1 of Phycisphaerales bacterium UBA1845. Lineage (GTDB taxonomy): Bacteria > Planctomycetota > Phycisphaerae > UBA1845 > UBA1845 > UBA1845. The sequence continues at coordinate 27,629 of DDIR01000086.1, forward strand.
AGACGTAGCTTGTAAATCACGGCGGCGGCGGATGAAATCATCCGCCGCCGTTTTCTTTTTGTTGCTGCCCGATGTCGAAGATGAGCACAGGTCAGGAATCAAACAATTGCATGTACGGTGTCGTCGGCGTGCTTCGCTGCGGTGATCGGTTGCTTTTGATTCAACGAAGCGACCAAGTGCGCGCTGGGGGTATGTGGTGCTTTCCCGGCGGCGAAATCGAACCCGGCGAGACATCGGCTGACGCGATCGTGCGCGAGCTTCGCGAGGAGCTCGGTCTGAATGTGGAGGCCAGGATACAACTCTGGAGTAAGCTCAGCGACGACAAACGCCTTCACCTCGAATGGTGGGAGGTTGTAGCCGACGGGTATGACGTTCGCATGAACGAGGCTGAAGTCAAAGCCTATCGGTGGTTGACTGCCGACGAAATTCGAAACCAGCAAGACTTGCTGCCGAACAACCTTGAGTTCCTGGATATCTACGAAGCGCGGTGACAGCGCGCAGAAA
>DDIR01000086.1:28247-59975 GCA_002338715.1 Phycisphaerales bacterium UBA1845
CCCGCCGCAGCCAAGGGCGTTTGCAACGACCAATGGTGCGGCGGGATTGGGCGTAGATAAAATTGTCTTTTCGGAATGGAACGCGCGAGCGCGACGTTCTATCCCCGGGTCGATTTGAAAATCACTTCCTGAGCGGCTTTGAGCCCGCTGCCCAGTTCGATGTTGTGGCCTTGCAGTTTTAACTCCAACTCAAGGGCAGCGATGACAGCCAACGTGTCGGCTGCATCGACGTATCCCATGTGACCGATGCGGATGATCTTGCCTTTCAGATCATCCTGACCGCCGGCGATCTGCATGCCGTGTTCGCTGCGCAGTCTCTTGCGAAGCTTGCCTTCGTCGATGCCATCGGGGATCGTGATCGCGGTGACCGAGTCGGCAGGACTCTTGGAATACACACCCAGTCCCAACGCCTTTGCGGCTGACCTTGTCGCCTCAGCCAGCATGTGGGTTTCTTTCCAGATGTTTTCCAGCCCGCGCTCTTTGAAACCGTGCAGCACTTTCTGCAAACCGAGGACCAGTGTGTTGGCCGGCGTGTATGGATTGTCCCAACTGCGGATTGCTTTCCGGTGCGCTTTCAGGTCGTTGTAGAACGCATGGCACGGGGCTTTGTCGATTCGTCGCCACGCCCTTGGTGAGACGCAGGCGAATGCCAACCCGGGCGGAAGCATCATGGCTTTCTGCGATCCGGTGAACGCGATGTCGATGCCCCACTCGTCGAACTTGAACGGGATACATCCGCAACTGGTGATGCAGTCGACGATGAGCACCACGTCGCGGGCGTTGGTTACCTTGGCGATGGCTTCGATGTCGGTGAGTGTCGCGGTGGACGTTTCCGAATGCACGCAGATCACGGTGTCGATAGCCGGGTCGGCATCCATGAGCTTGGTCACGGTTTCGGCGGTGGCTGACGTGCCCCAATCCATGACGTGGTCGGTGTAGTCGAGCTCAAACGCCTTGCAGATCTTGCCCCAGCGCTCGCCGAACTTTCCGCAGGAGAGGTTCAGCGCCTTGTTCATACCTTTGTGGATCGACGAGACGATGGCGGCTTCTCCCGCGCACGTTCCTGAACCGGTCAGAACCAAGCAGTCCGCGTGTTCGGTTTGAAACATGTATTTGAGGTGTTCGGTGACGTCGGCCAACATGTCGCGATAGAACTGCGTGCGATGGTGCTCCATCGGCTGGGCCATATGCAGCATGACATCTTCGGGAATCATCACGGGACCGGGCGTGAACAGGCGTGTTTTTTTCATGGCAGGCAACCCTCGTTTGGATTGAAAATGTGTTGTGACGACCAGTCCCAAGCTTACCTCATTTGAACTAGGCGGCAAGGCGGCGCTTGCATTGGAGGGTTCGGCGCGGCACGATATTTGGCAGATGCGGAGTCGAGCGTTTTAGGGTCCTGGCGACAGGATGTTCGGGGCTACCCCGAGCGAGCCGTCTCGCAGATATTCCTAACGAGTCCGCACGCACACCATTGCTCGAATGGTGTGCGCGCGGACGGCCGAGCGTTGTAAAACCCGGCTCCGCATCTTTCTTTCAGATCTGCAAAACCGCAGCGCATGGGCCCGGGCGTCATCCAGCGGCGAACATCAAGTCAAAAAGAGTGGCCGGGGGCCAAGACCTGATTGACAAACTTTCGCAAAAACTCGCCGATGCGGAGCAGGAATTGAAAGAGGCGGCAGAACGGTTTGAAGCCGCAGCGAAGTCGTAATGGCAAAGTCTGGTTGCGGTTGTCTTCGGGCGTGAAGGTGGAATCGAATGATGATCCTTGCGTTGGGTTGTTGGAGTTGGGTTGTCATTGTTGTCGGTGTGATCTACATCGGCATCTGCCTGAAGTCACGGTCGCTCACACCCATCGGGTGGTGGCATCTCGAACCGTTGGACACGCCGGGGCATTGGCAACCCCGGGGCGAGAGCAAGGGCGATGTTGGGTATCCGGTTCCCAAACCGAACCAGGAAAAGGCATATAAGCCGTCACCGCGCAATCGCAATATTCGCCAATCTGTTGGGGACCCCGGCAGACTGAATTCATTTGGCATGCCGGTCTTTCATTCGACCGACGATCTTCTTCGATGGTTGAATCTGGACTTTCGATCGTTCCTGGCGCTGGCTGACCCGTCGAATCGAATCCGCCCCGGCAAGACCAATTACGTTGAGTGGCATGTTCCGAAGAAAAGCACGGGTGTTCGAATCATTTGCAGTCCCAAGCCGCGGTTGAAATCCGTGCAGACGAAAATCAAGGAAGGCATCCTCGATCGCGCGCCGGTTCACGGTGCGGCCCACGGTTTTGTCCGCAATCGCAACATCGTTTCCAACGCCTCTGCCCATGTCGGTAAGGATCTGATCCTCAATCTCGACCTGCGCAACTTCTTTGACCATGTGACCTATCCGCAGGTCGTCGGGATCTTTCGATGGCTCGGGTACAACTCGGAAGTGTCGCGGTGTTTGGCGCAGCTTTGCACCTATCGTCCCAACCTCGGACCGATCAACAAGCCGCGCGGTGAAGACGATCAGATCAAATGCGTGTGGCGTGCGTTTCGTCATGCGGTGCAGGGGGCGCCGACGAGTCCGATGCTCGCCAATCTGGCCGTCCATCGAATGGACCGGCGACTAAGCGGGTTGGCCAAGCGCTTTGACGCGACGTATACGCGTTATGCGGATGACCTTACGTTTTCCGGGGACGAATCGTTTAAGCGCGGGATGATTCGCTTTTTGAAATGCGCCAAGGTGATCATCCGGCAAGAAGGGTTTAGATTGAACCATCGCAAGTTGCGGTTCATGCGGCCCAGCCAGCGGCAGGAAGTCACCGGCGTGATCGTCAATGAGAAGACCAACGCCCGGCGTGAAGATTACGATCGGTTGAAAGCGATCATTTACAATGCCAGAAAAGCCGGTTCGCTCGAAAGTCAGAATCGCGAGGGGCATTCTGATTTTAAGGCGCACCTGTTGGGGCGCATCGGTCACATCAGTAAGTTGAATCCTGCCCGCGGGCAGAAACTGCTGGACTCATTGCGGGGGCTTTGATCTGGACGAGTTGAAGGCATGCAATCGTTTATGTGGTGGGCACTGGGTGACGAGCACCCTGTGGCACGCGCGCCTGGGGGCCAGCAAGTACAAAGATTGAGTTTGCGCTCCCTGGATTCCCGCTTTCGCGGGAATGACCTTTTTGGGCGCAAATGACGGGGGTGTTGCATCGCTGCGTTTGAACTTGTGGCGTTTTAGTTTTCGCGGAACTTGCCGGCAGTGATCTTTTTTAGATCGTCGATGGTCATGTCGCTCAGGATTTCGCGGAGGATCATCTCGCCGTTTTCAAAATCAAAGACAGCGTGTTCGGTGATGAGTCGATTGACGCAGCGCACGCCGGTCAGCGGTAAGTTGCACTTTTCGAGGATCTTGGGTTCGCCGTCTTTGTTGCAGTGGGTCATGATGATCACGACCTTCTTGGCGCTGGCGACCAGGTCCATGCCACCGCCCGGACCTTTGACCATTTTTCCGGGGATCATCCAGTTGGCCAGATCGCCTTCCTGGGAGACTTCCATCCCGCCCATGATGGTCAGGTCGATGTGACCGCCGCGGATCATTTCGAAGCTTTCGCTGCTTGAAAAGTACGACGCGCCCTTGGCGGCAGTGATGGTTTGCTTGCCCGCGTTGATCAGGTCGGCATCTTCCTCGCCTTCGAATGGAAATGGTCCAATGCCGAGGAGCCCGTTTTCTGATTCCAATTCGATGTTCACGCCTTCGGGAAGGTGATTGGCGACCAGCGTGGGCATGCCAATCCCGAGGTTCACGTACATTCCGTCACGAAGTTCCTGGGCGGCTCGTAAGACGATTCGTTCGCGTGGAGAAATGGCGTCGGATGACATGGACAAATCCTCTCAATGACGGTGTGATCCGCCAAAACGCCGAACCACGCCTGCGTCCAGTTGATTGATATCCGCATCATAAAGGCAATTGGCGGCTTTGTCACCGACCAAGTTCTCGGACGTGCCGACAAGCTTGGGCCGGGAATTGATTCACTGTGGGGTCAAAACAGTCGATCTCCAAACGGCGGCATCGTTTAAGTTCTTTGGATGTTTCGCGGGTTATTTCCGGGGGCCATGCTAGAATTGTTGTGATACGCGACGGAGGTTGGGTCCACGTCGTGTCGAGTCAACGGGCCGCCTGTTGAATACATCTCACTGCCGTCGCGACGGCAAGGCTTGATTCGAGTGAACGTGTCATGCGCAGACCGGGACAGCTTGGACGGATCAAGCAGCCTCGGACTGGGCGTTCGTGCGACGATTCGAACCGACAACGGGGGTGTGGCGACAGTTAACTGGAAGGAATCGATGCATGTGCGCTGATCGATGTGGTCGAAGGATGGTGACATTGGGGTTTACGAATCAGACGGTTCCTGAAGGCCAGCACATCTGCTATCTGTTCAACGATGATGCCGAGCGTCAGGATGTGATCTGTCGATTCATGGAGAGCGGTCTTTCCGCGAACGAGAAAGTCATCTACGTTGTCGATACCATGACGCCCGAAGAGTTGGCGAGCGATCTTGAGTCGCTCGGGGTCAACCTGCGGTCGCACGGTGATGCACTGACGCTGGCCAACGCTTCCTCTGTATACTGCCCCACAGGCCGGTTTGATCGCGGCACAATGCTCGATCGCGTACGCGACGAATATCTGCAGGGAATCGAGGAAGACTACGCAGGCGTTCGCGGTGCCAGCGAAATGTCATGGTGTCTGGACGGGGGTTGCTTCGAAGAATCGTCGCTGATGGAATACGAGGCCGAATTGAACAACCTCGTCGAGTATTACCCAATGACGTTGTGCTGCCAATACGATACGCGGCGTTTCGACGGGAACATGATCATGAACATGCTGGCCATCCATCCAATGATTATTGTCAAGGGGCAACTGGTCAAGAATCCATGTTACCTAGGACCTGAGCAGTTCTTGAAAGAATACCGCGCGCGAGCCATAGGATAGTCACGAATGACCGAAGGCCTTGCACCCGATCCCGCCGTACTCGGGCGAATCCTGCTGCTTCACAGCGGGCTTCATGCAGCACCCGATACGAAGCGATTGATGGAAATGGTTGCCCATGAATTGGCGACATTTCCCGGGGTGGCGGCGTGTTCTGCGTATGTTGATGGCCGCACGATCCGAGTCGAACGCCCGAGTGTGCAGGGTGAATATGCGGCACACGTTACTGCGGTCCACGGATTTCAGCCGGCTTCGTCGGGTTTTGGCCATGGCTTGGGTGTAGAACTGGATGATTGGCTGACGCTCGAGTTGCGCACGGCGCGGGGATATTACGGCGCTCTCTATCTTCATGTGTATGACGAAGAAGCTGTTGCGCCGTATATCGCGTTCGCGGGCAATACGGCCAACCTTGTTGCGTTGCACATCGAGAACGCGCGGACGGCGATCGAGTATAACGAACTCAACAGCGACCTCGACAGGCAAGTCAAGGAACGCACCCACCAACTTCGCGAAAGCCAGAAACGACTCAGCGAAGCGCAGCGTATCGCCCGAATTGGCAGCTTTGAAAGCGATCGAGACGGCGACATTGTCTGGTGGTCAGACCATCTTTATCACTTGTTCGGATTGAACCCCACAACGTTCACGCCGACGAGAGAGTCGTTCCTCGCCCTGGTTCATCCGGACGACGTTGAAAAGTTGATTGAGTCGATCAACCGGTGCCTGGAAACGGGCGAGGTTGTCCAGAGCGAGTTCTTCGCACGATTCAGCGACGGAACCTGGCGGCAATTTGAAACGTTCGCGAGTCCCATCCGCGACCGGTATGGTCGAGTCTCCGGTCTGCGTGGCAGCACGCAGGACATCACGAAACGCCGTGAAACCGAGGCCAGCCTTCGCGAGAGCAATTTGCGCTTCTCGCAGATCTCCGAGCACATCGATGATATCTTCTGGCTCTTTGACGTGGAGGACCCCAAGAACCCGAGAGTGCTGTACCTCAGCCAGGCATACGAGCGCGTGTTTCAAAGACCGGTCGAAGACGTGTATCGCGATTCGTCGGTCTGGTACGAGTATGTTCATCCCGATGATCGAGAACGCGTGACCACCGCGTTCCAGAATTTCCTGAAAGGAAAAGACAAACTCGATCACGAACTGCGCAGCATTCGACCCAATAATTCTGTGCGAACCGTGGTAACGCGCGGAACCCTGATCCGCGACAAATCGGGAAAGGTGATCCGGGCGGCTGGCATCACCCGCGACGTCACCGAACGAAAACTGCAGGAAGCGTTGATCGAAGGGCAGAACCTCGTACTCAAGCAGATGGTGGCTGGTGCGTCTTTGGAATCGGTTCTCAATACACTTGTCCTGACGATGGAAGAACAGACCGATGGGACGCTGGGAGCGGTTCACATCTTGCGTGACGAGGACGGTCTTCGACTCTTCTCGGGTGCGGCGCCGAGCCTTCCGAAGGCATACACCGATGCGTTGGAGGGTGCGAGAATCGGTCCCAACGTCGGTTCATGCGGGACGGCTGCCTATCGAAACACGCGGGTCATCGTTGAGGACATCGAGACGGATCCTCTTTGGAAGGATTTCCGTGATCTCGCGGTCGGGCATGGATTGCGATCCTGTTGGTCCCAGCCGGTGAGGAATTCGATGGGCGATGTGCTGGGGACGTTTGCCCTTTATTACCACCAACCCAAGCGTCCAACCGATCGCGAGTTGGAGCTCATCGATTCTTTTGCGCACCTCGCGGCTGTTGCGATCGAACGCGTTCAAGCGGAAGAGGCGCTGCGCAAAGGCGAAAAGGAAAACCGCGCAATCGTTGAGAACGCGCCGTATTGCATTCATCAGATCGACAGGCAGGGTCGAATTATCTCGATCAACTCAGCCGGTGTAAGGATGATGGGGGCGTCCTGCGAGAAGGCTTTGTTGGGGACATCCTATGTTTTGGCGGTCGCCGAAGAAGATCGCGCGCGGGTCGAGACTTATCTGAACGACGCATTGAACGGGCGTTCTTCCGAGTTCGAATTCACCGCGGTCAACGGTCTCGCATTCGCCTCTTCGTTTGTTCCGATTCTTGACGACGTGGGTGATACCATTCGCATCATGGGAATCACGCAGGACGTGACCGAGCGCAAACGCGCCGAAAAGAAACGTCTGGAACTTGAAGCGCAACTCCGCCAGTCGCAGAAGATGGAAGCGGTGGGGCAGTTGGCGGGCGGTGTTGCCCACGACTTTAACAACCTTCTTACGGCTATCCTTGGAAACGCCGAAGTGCTTCTTGAGGTCCTGGGGGCATCTCCCAAGAATGAACTGACGGAGCGCCTGCAATCCGGCATCGGAGAAATCCAATCCGCAGGGACCCACGCCGCGTCCTTGACGCGTCAATTACTCGCTTTCAGCCGGCGCGATGTCCTGCGCCCCGAGTTGGTTGATCCGCTCGCTGTGGTCAATGAAATGGAGACGCTGCTGAGGCGACTGATCGGCGAACACATTGAACTGGAAGTCGAATTGGACCCCGAGACCAGCCTGATTCATGCCGACTCGGGGCAGGTCGAACAAGTCATCATGAACCTGGTCGTCAACGCGGTCGATTCAATGCCCGACGGCGGTCGGCTTAAGATCGGTTTGTGCAACGTGGACATCGCCGAAACACCGATGCAGGAAGTCGAGGATGTTCGACCCGGGCGATACGTTCAGTTGTCTGTTTGCGACAGCGGAACTGGAATGAGCCCCGAGACCCTGGAACATATCTTCGAGCCATTCTTTACAACCAAGCCAATCGGTAAGGGAACCGGACTGGGTTTGTCGACGGTGTACGGAATCCTGAAACAGTCCGGCGGTTTTGTGAATGTCGAATCGACGATTGGTACCGGCACGACGTTCAAGGCGCGATTCCCCGCGATCGACCGGACCGACCTGTCCAGTCCGTTGGAGAATCCGCCTGCAGCGGAGGTCGTCGATGCGAGCATCCTCGTATGCGAAGATGAGGATATGGTTCGAAGTGTCATGTGCAGAGCGCTGATGGCGGCTGGTTATTCGGTCATCGAAACCGAAAACGGCGAAAAAGCCCTGGAAGCCGCAAGGATTCACGATGGGCCAATCGACCTCCTGATCTCCGACGTCGTTATGCCCGGCATGAGCGGGATTGAGCTTGCCGAAAAACTGGTCGAATCACATCCGAACGCCCGTGTCTTGTTTGTCTCGGGATACTCAGCCGACCATCTCGATGCCCACGGCGTCGAATCGGGTACGACGCAACTGCTTCAGAAACCATTCGGTCCAAGCGCCTTGGTGCAGCGCGTTCAGGAAATGCTATAGCGATCTTAAGCCACGCATGGCGTCTTGCTCGTCCATTCTTGACAGCGCGGGCGCCAGTACCCACGTGTATTGGCTTCGTTTTTCCCATGGATTCCCGCTTGCGCGGGAATGACGGCGCTGTCGCGCCGCTACGTTTGGAATCAAGGTGTTCTAAGGGGTGACGTTCGAAGTGAACGCCTCGTAGTCGGCTAGGTCGATGTCGCCGTCAAAATCGGCGTCGAACACATCGAGGCATCGGTTCGTGCAGGTCAATGACGCTGGCGCGGGCGACTGTTCTGGACCTGCAAAGCAGTCCGCAAACCACGCATAGTCGAGCCCGTTGACGGAACCGTCGCCGTTGTAATCGCCCGCGACAATCGACTCGCAGCCGTCGCTCACACCGTTGGCGTTGCAGTCATTGTCTGGCAGAAGTTCCACGCGAACGTTGTCGTAAATGACGTAGTTCTCCGAGGCGGGGTTGGCGATCGACGAAAACGGGTCCATGTAGCCCAGCATTGGTAATCCACTCACTGGTGAACCAAGCACGATCGACGTGATCACCGTGCCGTCAAGCTTCCATTGCAGAAGATCGCCTGATTGAATCACTTCGACTTCGACCCAGTGCTTTCCTGGCGATCCTTGCGATTCAAACGCCGGGCTGGGGAAGAGTGATTGGTAATAACTGCTTGTGCTGTCCTGCGAACCAGCGAGGTACACGCCGTCTGCAACAGAAAGCTGGGTCGCTCCGTCGTGCGCGCGATAGTCCTGTGACGCACCGCCTTCGCCAGAGACAGCCATCATGTACCCGTCGCTCGAAGGATTGCCCGACCAGATCACCTGCGTGCCTCCATGACCCAAACCGGCAGTCATGAATTCGGTTGACCCCGATCCGCCGCCCGAACCACCGTTGTAGTTGAGCCACATGTCGAACTTCAAAACGTGATCACCCGACACGCCTGCGCCGACGGGAAAAATGCTGACTGCCGCCGTTTGCGCGACGCCATCGTTGTTGTTGACGGTGAACTTCAAGCCGGTCGTCGAACCGCCGGTCGAATTCGGCGCGGATGGAATACCGACGGCTGAGTAGTCGTAGGCGAAGTCGGCTGTGTAATCGGCAGACGATGCGAACAGGTTCCAGTTCGACGCCGACGTCCCCGCATCGAAGTCATCGTTCACAACAGCCACCGAGTTTTCATTGACGATCTGCGAGCAGCATGGTTCAACTGCGTACGCGCGAAGGGCGTCCCAAAGTTCGGGTCGCGATCCGTCGTAATTCAGCGCCCACATGCCGACGCCTTGCAGGTCGTTGGCCTCCGCGAGGGCGTATTTGATGCTGAGGCTTTCGGCGTCGTCGTACCAGACCTGGTGCCAGTTCGCGCCGTCATTCCAGCGATACCAGGGCGTTTGCGAAGTCGCGTCCCAGAGGCGGCCATAGATTTGCGAATTGGGTTGGTCGTTCGAAAATCGCGTCGAACCCTGCCAGGCGACAACGGAGGAGCGGGCGGCTGACGTTGTTGTGGTCCAGTGTCCGCCGTAATACGGAATACCAAGGATGAGTTTTTCCGGGGTTGCCGCGGTCACCGCGCCGTATTCGTCAAGAATGGTGTCGGTGATGTTGATGCTGCCGCCATTGAGTGGCGAGTTTGGTCCGGAGTTGGAGCTCCAACTTCCGGCGAAGGCATAGCCCATGATGAAGATGCCATCGCAGCCTGCCGCCAGTGCCGGCATGTTCATGTTGCTCCAGTTGACGGCTGGTCCGGCGAACGTCACTTCGCTGCCGGGAACTTCGCTGTGCATGTAAGCGGTCAGTTCGGCCATGAATGCCGGGGCGTGGGCCTGCCAACTGCCGCCGCCTTCAAAATCCATGTTGATGCCGTCCATGGTGCCTTCGAGCATTTTGTTTTTGATGTTGACGAAGAACGCCTGTTTGTATGCGGGCGTGGTCATCAGCGTCAGCAGGTCGGTCGTGTTGAACAAGGTGGCTGACAAGACAACTTTGACGCCGTTGGCGTGGGCGGTGTTGACCAGTGCGGTCCAGGGCCAACCGTGATCGTTGCCCAGCGTGCCGTTGGCATTAACCTCGACGGAGAAGGCCGCGAGGTGGGTGAGGGCGTCCCACTGGATGTTCGCGGAGCTTTCCCAGTAGGGAAGGTATCCGAACACGGTTCGACAAGGTCCGGTCAGACCGCGGGCGACGGGTTGAATTGTTCCGCGAAGCGCCGGGTCGCCAATGAGATCGGGCGATGTGGGATCGTCTTTGTGTTCGAGAAGCGCGGCGTGGTGCACGCTGATCGGTTGAATTTCTTCATTGACCAATTGTGATGCATCAGTGTCAGGAGGTGGCACTGCCTGCGCCAGAACCGATGCGGGCAAGACCATCTGCGCACAGACGATCACCGAACACACAAACGAAACGCTCTTCATGATGGGTTGAACTCCCCCTCGCGGTTCTTGCTTCTCTGATTGATACACGCTCCCTGAATATCATAGCGGATCAATAACCCCGATTCTACGCGAAACTGCCGTTATCGGGCTGTTTTGCATATGCGGTTACTTCCCTGCATAACGACCGAAAACACGCTAAAGCCTGCGTTTCATTCTTGAGATACTGGCGGAATTGTTGGCAAGTGCCAAGCACTGCCACATTCCGGACACACGGTTGCGCCGTCGTGTGCGTCGATTGGCAAGCCGCGCAGATTATAACCGCAGTGCGGGCAGTGGCGATGTTCGAGGATCACTTCGGTGATGCGGGCAGCGTATTTGGTCTTGGCCATTCTGAAGACAATGATCGGTCCCGAAATGATCACAACGGCTTGGACGATATGGATTGAGAAGCTGACCGGATCAAGTCCCTTCCACGTGCCGAAGTAGGTGAAGTAAACGACTGTTCCACCCACGACGAAGAGCAGCGTGAAGAGTGCGCAAAGGATGGAGGCCAACTGCTGTTTCCGGATTCCGGGAATGAGCGCGTCGGACATCGAGCGGAGCGTGTCGGATGGTACGATCGAATGCTGATGGAGCAGGTGCATCTTGACCGGATCGATTTGATGAATGGTGCGGCCGCGTGCGTCCTTGGTGCGACCGTGCTTTACAACGACTGTATCGAATCGTTCGTGTGTGGGTTGCGACTTGGAATTGGATGGGCGTGGTTCCATCATGTTCGCGCGAAATCGTACCCTTCAGCGCAACCTGTGCCACGCTTGATGACGACTTTTGACACTTGCGATCGGGGCAAGGGCGTTTCGGTTGGCGGTTTCGGTTGGGTTATCGGATGACCCTGGCGTTCGCCATGAGAGGACGGCCCACGTCGGGAAGCCCTGCCAAGGCGGTTTCCGTTTGGTTTCAGTCGACAGGACGGCTTGTTGGGGGTACGCACATTGACATTCGGCTGTGATCGTCTACGATACTCACAGCCAATAAATAGGGGCACAGAGAGTTTAGTCACCCCAGCCATTGACGGCTTTGGAAGATTCACCTCACGTTTGGCGCGTCCCACCAGTTAGATCCTAAGAAAGTATTCTTGATGAAATTTGATGAACTGCGGCTTATCCCGCCGCTTCTGGATGCGGTCCATGCATCCGGTTATGAAACACCAACACCGATTCAGTCCCGCGTCATTCCGCTCGTACTGAAGCGCAAAGACGTTCTGGCGTGTGCCCAAACGGGGACCGGTAAGACCGCGGCATTTGCGTTGCCGATTCTTCAGCAACTCGCCGGTCAGGTTCCGCAAAACCGGAATATGGGCGGTCGCAATCAACCGCGCAAGAACCAGCCTCGAAAAATTCGTTCGCTCGTGTTGGCGCCGACCCGCGAGTTGGCCCAGCAGATCAGCGACAGCTTTTCGACGTACGGTCGCAACCTCGGTTTGAAGCACACAGCCGTCTTCGGTGGCGTGAACAAGAACCCGCAATCGCGCACGCTGCGTGGCGGCGTGGATATTCTGGTCGCAACACCGGGACGCCTGCTCGATCACATGTCCGAGGGGACGATCTCGCTCGATTCGATTGAGATTCTCGTGCTCGATGAAGCCGACCGCATGCTGGACATGGGCTTCATGCCCGACATCCGTCGCATCCTCAAGCAGATTCCGAAGAATCGGCAGACGCTGTTCTTGTCGGCAACCATGCCAGCCCCCATCCGTGAACTGGCCAACGAGATTTTGTCGGATCCGGTTGCGGTCGAGGTGGCTCGTGTGTCGTCACCGGCAGAGAGCGTTGAGCATCTGGCGTATCATGTCGAAAAGGCGAGCAAGCGATCGCTCTTGTCGAACCTGCTCACTCACATTGCATACTCACGAGCGCTGGTGTTTACGCGTACGAAGCATGGTGCTGACAAGGTCGTGCGTCACCTGATGCATGGGAAGATTTCAGCGGCAGCGATTCATGGCAACAAGAGTCAAAACGCCCGCACGCGTGCGCTCGACGATTTCAAGTCGGGTAAGGTTGGCGTGCTCGTGGCGACGGACATTGCCGCCCGCGGGCTCGATGTCGATGGCGTGTCGCACGTGATCAACTTCGACCTGACCGACGAGCCTGAGACGTACATTCACCGCATTGGCCGGACGGGTCGAGCGGGTGCTTCGGGCGTGGCGATGTCGTTTATCAGCAGCGAAGAGCACGACAATCTTCGTGGCATCCAGAGGCTTTTGGGGGCCAAGATGCAGTTGGCCAGCGACATGCCCGGATACAAAGCCCCGACCGAACCGGTTGTGCTGCAAGGCGAAGAGCGAAGTGGCGGTGGCGGGAAAGGTAAACCGCGTCGCAGCAATGCGGCTCCCAAGCAGGCACCGTACTTTCCCAAGAAGAAAGGCACACGTCGCCCACCGAAACCCGGTCGAAACCGCAGCGGCGCGAAGAAGCGTTCGGTGCAGACGGCCGCTCGTTAGCACTGGCTGATTGGCCTGCAAATCGAAGATCCAAATTTGACGAACGCGCCCGCGAAAAAGTTTTTATCGCGGGCGCGTTTTCGCTATGATCCGCGAATGCAAAACAAAGCCACCACCGTAAAGGAATACCTCGACGCGCTGCCCGAAGATCGCCGCAAGGCATTGGAAGCCGTCCGCAAGGTCATCAAAGCCAACCTCGACAAGGGCTATCAGGAAGGCATCCAGTACGGCATGATCGGGTACTTCGTCCCGCACAAGATCTATCCAAACGGATACCACTGCGACCCGAAGCAGCCGCTCCCATTCGCCAGCATCGCTTCGCAGAAGAACCACATGGCCATCTACATGATGTGCGTCTACAGCGACCCGAAGTTGCAGGAGTGGTTCCAAAAGGCGTGGGCCAAGACCGGCAAGAAACTCGACATGGGCAAGTCGTGCGTAAGGTTCAAGAAGATCGAAGACGTGCCGCTGGAAGTCGTCGGCGAGGCCATCAAGCGCGTGTCGTTAAAGAAATACGTTGACCACTACGAATCGGTCGTCAAGACGAAGGGCAAACGACCGAAGAAGAAATCCGCCAGCAAGAAACCGGGGAGATAGTCTCCAATCTTGCGTCGGCCCCCGCATTACTCAATCGGTGTCACTTGCGCACACCTCAATGTCTGATAGCTTCACTGTCTTTTCATGCTCGAACTTGTCAGTCCGAACCCATCCTCCATCTTCGACAGTGAATTGATAATCATCTGTTACGATGACAACAGTCTCGTCGTCAACATCGCGCAAGATATAGCAGGGCATATTGCGGTATTTACATCTTCTTAACTTGGGCACTGACTGACTCACTGTGTATTCCACGTATCGTTTTCATATACTGCACGAAGAACTTTGTTGTTGGGTGCGGGCGAATTTGTTAACTCATAAAACTTCGCACCCGGAGGGGGAGCCAAGTAGGGTCCGCTGTGCGGACCATACCTATTGATTCACGCAGTTTATTCGACCCAGTCGCATTTTGTGTCGGGTCGATGACCCGACATAAGGTCAGGCCAACAAATCAAAATAATACCTTACTTCTCCAAGGTCTTATCAGCGGCCTGCTCCTTAAACTGTCTAATTTCCTTCGTTAAATCCTGTGTCCACTTCTTAACATTTCTGCTGGCGAAGCTGGACCTTTCAACTTCGGCACTGATTTCTTCAGACTCCTTGAATTCGCCACCCATTGCCAGAAGAAAGGCTTGCTGATAAGAAGCTAAAGGCTGCAAGTATGCATCACCTCTATCCACAGCAAATCGAAACGCCTCCAATCCTTCTTTGAATCGCGTATCATCATGGGTCAGCTGAAATCGCTGCTTCGCTTCGCCAAGCTTGTCTTTAGATTCCCCCGGAACTCGCAGTGCTCGTACTTCTGCGATTGCGTCACTGGAACTAATGGCCGAATAGCAACAACCAGCAAAGTACGCAGCATAAGGTGCGTAAGACGAATCCGGAATATCCTTCGCGATTTTCCAAAGTTGATCAGCCCATTTGATCGCAGTCTCGCGATCATAGTCCGAATCGAGGATCTTTAGCGGTTCATTAACTCGAGTCATCTCAAGTAGCTCTGCAATTATAATTAATGCTCTTCCATTCGTGCCGTCTGAGGCCATTAGGGATTCTGAGATTGACTCGGGAAGAGATTGAATCCATTCATCTCCCATCAAATACGTCAATAATTCTAAGCTCCCCAAGCGCTCGATAAATCTCCGATCTTCCGTTCTCGAAGCCAGCACTTCAATCTCTTGAACATACGTCGTACGGTGTCCTGGAGCATCTACATATTCAACTTCCCATTTGAAACAATATTTGCCTGGCTCATCAAATAGGAACCCCGAAATTCCCATTCTAAACTGCCCCACACAAGCGAGATGCAGCCACGAATAATCGGCACCTTCTGCAATCGATGAGAATAGATTGCCCGGCCGCGGTAATCCTGCGTTCAAGCTAGTAAATCTCTCACAATCTAAACTGTAAGAGACACCAAAATGCCGCACCGGCCTGTCATCTGGCAATTTAAACGTAACAATGTTGAATGCTTCTGCATACAATTCTCCCGTCAACGCTGATTGTTGTTGGCCCTCGCTGCTCTGAGTGAAAATACAGAACAACACCCCGGAAACAACGCGCTTAAGAGTCGATCTATATCTAAACATGGCTGTCTCCAATTCTAAGGCCCATCGTAATCACGGAGCCAAGTAGGGTCCGCTGTGCGGACCATTTCTCCTAAAAAGTCCCTTCGGGAGGCGGTCCTTCAATCTTTCGCAACTCATCGACATGAACATATTTCTCGCAGCCCTCGCGTAGTTCGTATTTCCAGCTAAGTGCCTGAAGTTCTTGAACGCGCTGCCGGAACTCTGTGGAATTTGTTGTGCCGATGCTTAATGTGTTTGCGTCAATGTGGCAATGCAGCAATGGCTCGGCCGACTCGCGGTGCCAGAACTGAGGCCAAACTTCGTAGTTCTGATAATTCAGCACTGGATAGAATGTCACTCCTTCGATACCTTCCACTGACCCGGACAGCACTGCGCCAATTGGTGGCAAGGGCTTGAAAGTTTCCGGATGCGGCATCATGGCCCCACACCTAAGCCAGCATTTGTTCTTTTTCCAGTTGATGCCTGTGGACAAGAACCACGAGCCATTGAATTTGCAGAGAATCATGGAAGCGGCGTCCATAGAACCGCACCCTGTGGTTCATTGGGATCAAGAAGTTCCATTACCCATCGGTCGCTCGATCCAGCGCCACCATAGCTAACCTGTCGCGGTGATCCGTCGGCATGTTTGAAGTTGATTATCGAAGCTTCAGAATCCATTCGTGTCGCACTCCGCATCTTCAGTTCGGGCGTCAACCGCCCGTCTGCCGACGCTGTGAAGCCAAGTAGGGTCCGCTGTGCGGACCATTTCGCCTAAAAAATCCCGTCGGGAGGCGGTCCTTCGATTTTCTCGAGTTCGTCAATGTGCAGGAGTTTGCAACCACCCTCACGCTGATCCCAAGCCCATCCGTCGTCGATTAGTGATTGCATCCGTGCGAGAGTGGCTTGAAGTCCGCCGCCACTTATTTCGCTCTGATCAATAATGCATTTGATCTTTGGTTCTTCGCATCCAACTTGCCACGCCCAGGGAAATGTCCGATAGCCACTGTATCTCAACGTTGGAAAAAACGTAATGCCATCCAATGGAACATGACTGCGGACATATATTCCGTTCTGCCATTTATGGAACCCTTCCTTGTCCATCTCGGGCAACTTGTACGTCGACAAATTGCATCCGTTTATGTGCGGAGCAAAAGCTGCAAGATACCAAGACCCGTTGAGTTGCGCTAGAATCGTAGACATTGTTATCTGGGAACCCACGAGCCAAGTAGGGTCCGCTGTGCGGACCATTTTCTTTGGACCGACCCCACCCTGAGTTTCCCGGTCCGCACAGCGGACCCTACTCTTGTTACTCCACGCAAACGATGTTGCCGGTGAAGCCGCCCCAGACGGATCCTCCGAAGCTGAAGTTGCAACTCCATGGCGATACGTCGACGGCAAAGTTGTTGGTGGTTGAGCCGACTTCGGCTGTTTGGCCGACGACCCAGTTGGTGTTGAATTGATCGGTGGAGACGACCATCCATACCGTGTCGGGGATCGTGATCGGCGGGTCGAACGTCGCCGACAACTTCACCTCTTGATTGGTTGCGATGTTGCTGAAGGTTCGCGTCGTTCCCGGGATGATTGTACCACCGGCGCCGGGGCAGCCGTCATACAGTTTCACCGTTGCGCCAAAGGGCGAAAGCGATTGGCCATAGACCGTCAGGTCGTAGTAGGCCATGTTGCGTGCGGTGCCGGCGAGCGTGAAGTCGTCGGCGAATTCAATGTTCGCGCCTGGGCTGAACAGCGTCGTGGACGTGTTGGTGTTGGAATATTCCAACGGGCATTCCGAACCGTTGCAGGTGGTGCCGTTGCCCTTGTAGATTCCATTGGCCGCATCGCACAACACGCTGGATGTGATGGTACATGACAAATCTGTCGGGTCGCAGCACGCGCCGGGGTTGGTCACCGGACAACTGGTATCCGCACAGGTGACGCCATCGCCCTGATACGTCCCGCCGGCAATGCTGCATTCGTTGGCCGACCCTTCTGTGCAGATGCCGTCGCCATCACCGCAGCACGCGCCGAGGATCACATCGGGTCCGTGGATGGCCTTGATAAACGATTCGACGTCGGCGGCATCGACGAATTCGTCGACGTTCGGATCGGCGCACGAGCATTCGGGCCGACCTCCGGTGCTGTCGTTGTAGCAGGTCTGAAAGATCAGCGCGTCTTCCATGTCGCAATCGTTGTCATCGTCGAGGTCGCCGATCACGCTTTCGCACGGGACGCTCAGCGACGGGTACATGGTTTGGATGGTCTCAATGTCGCCTGCACTGAAGTGGTCGGTTTGACCGATGGCGTTTTGCCAGGTGGTGTCGAAGGGTGGCAAGACGGTGATCGTTCGACACGACGCGGGGTTTGAAGAACAGTCGGAACACGACGAAAACAAGCACTGGCCATAGTGCATCACTGAGTCGAAATCATATGGGCCAACCATGCTCGCGCCGGGTTCGATGGCGAAGTTGTTGTCGCAAGGTCCGCCGCTGCAGCAGTTCTGGCAAATGTTTCCCGAGTTGATTTGAACGTAGGTGTTGCGGTCGGGGCGTGACTGTTCGTGGTAGATGCCCATCGCGTGCATGATTTCGTGAACGATGACGAAGTGAATGTTCCACGCGTTGATATTGATCGTCTGCGGGCCGCCGATGCGACCGATGAACGAATTATTGCCGCCCGCATCGGTGAAGACGACGTAGTCGGGTTCGGTCGTGCGGGCGATGAAGGTCATCGACGAGACGCCTTCGATCAGGGCCATCGCAGCCAGTGCGTCGGCTTGTTGCGATGGAGAGGTGTTGGCGTGGAACGCGTAATAAACGGTGTTGTTGGGCCAGAGGTTGTTCGCATGCAATCCGCGCAGCTGGTCTTCGGTTTTAAGAACGTTGCACGTCCAGTGATTGGGTACGGGTTCAGGGCGAAGCGCCTGGACGACATTGTCGGCGAAGAAACTTGTATCGGGCGCGGCTGATGCGTCGATGTCGCTGTCCGATGCGCTTGCGGACTGGGCGAACGCGGGTGATGCGACAAGTGCAATGCTCAGCACGGCGACAACGTAAGTCGCAATCGTATTTTGGTAGCGGTGCATGGTAATGACTCTCCTCAGATTGTGCCCGGCAGGTGAATTCGATTGATTTCGAAGGAGGCGCAACGGATGAAGATTCGGCAGGTCGGCCCCCGCGCATTTTGCAGGTTGGATTATATCAAAAGTCGGAGGTGAGCGTTTGTTAAAACTCCACGACGATATTGCGAATCACAGTGCAATTGCGACCATTCGCGCAAGATGGGTGATTTGACCTAAGTATGAACGCTTGAAATGCTGCAGCAACCCATTGCACGGTTGGATCGCGGAATGAAAACAGTAGGGTCCGCTGTGCGGACCGAGTTGTTGCACCAAAGTGTACCGAGCGTAACGGTCCGCACAGCGGACCCTACTTATCTTGCGTTGCGAGGATCGCGCCCAGTACCGGTTTGTAGGCGACGGCCATCCGGTGGAATCCAAGGTCGGTGGGATGCACGCCATCGACGGTACCGTTCTCTTCGCCGGCTAGCTGTGATTGACCGAGCAAATAATACAAGCGGGTTTGTCCCTCTGCTGTCAGCGTCTTGAACGCGTCTTTCAGTTCCTTGTTACCGGCGCGGTTGGGTAGTTCGAGCGGACTTTCAACCATTAAGATCGGCGTGTCGGGTCTGGCTTTGCGGAGAATATGCACGAACGGAACAACGCGCTCGGTCACCATTTCCGTCGTCATGTTCGGCAGGCATTCCAGCACGTAAACCGATGCGTCGATCTCACCGAGCAACTCGGCCATGATCGGTTCCATCTTTCCCGAACCGCTGAATCCCAGGTTGATGACTTCGCGGTCGAACCATCGGCCGAGGATCGCGGGGTGACACATCCCGCTACGCGAAGCGCATCCACCTTGCGTGATCGATGTGCCGTAGAAAACGATCGGCTTGATGCGATCGGCTGGTCGGGGTGCGGGCTTGATGAGTCTGGCGTCCTGTTCGACACCGATCAGCAGTTCAGTGACACCGTTGTATAGCGGAAGGTATAGAAGGTACTCGGTCATTTCGCCGGAGAGGTTGCCCTTTAGCGTCACGGTCGTGCGCTGGGTTGTGGGTTTGCCGACGGCGACGAACTCCCATTTGCCGCCGCGTTTGGCGTAGAGGTCGAGCCCACTGTTGCCTGTGGCGGCCATGTGGTTCATTGCACCACCGCCATCCCAGATTGCGCCGATGGTTGCAGAGTCGGTTTCGAATCGAATGGCGATGCCAGCCGTCCGCTTGCTCAGGGTGCGCACCATGTCGGTGACGTCGGGCAGGGCGCGGGCAGGCAGTCGTTCGTAGAAAATTTCTGTGTCGGAAAATCCCTTGCCCTCAACATCGAGCAGTTTGGCGTCGTACCAGAGCAGCGATGATTCGGGTTCGTGTTTGGCGTTGTCGGGTGAGATGGGTTCACCGCCGCGTTTGGAGGCGGTTTCAATCGCGGCATCGATGTGCTTCGCCCAGATGGCGTAACCGGCATCGGTCAGGTGCAGACCGTCGCGCGAATATTCCTTGGCCAGCATCCCTTCATCGTCGGTGAGTTCGTCATAGACATCGACGAACGAGCAGCCATTGTCGCTGGCGATTTTCGGCAGGCGGGCGTTAAAGTCTTTGAGCAGCGGGACCAACCCCGCGTACTTGTCGCGCGTCGGTTTCACTCCGGCGATAATAAACGGCACATCGGGAAGGCGCTCGCGGATGGTCTCGACGACTTTGCGATAGCACGCTTCGATTTCGTCGATCGTCGGCGTTCCGTTTCGCCAAAGCTCGCCGATGTCGTTGGCGCCGTTTTGCAGAACGATCACGCTCGGAGCGCAATCGAACACCGAACAATCGAGTCGATGCAGGATGCCGCGTTCGCCGATGCCGATGCGGTCTGACGAAATGCCGCGATTGACGATCGTCCAACGGGGAAGCCAGCGCTTCGCATCCAACCCTTCAATGTGCGACGAACCCACCAGCACCACACCGCCCGGCGCGACGTTTTCGCTTTTGAACTGAGCGACCCGCTCGTAATAGTGCTTGGCCCACTTGTCGGTTGACGGTGGCGTAGCGGCAGGTTCTTCTGCGCGGCTATGTTGGGTTGCAACGACCAACATCGAAAGTCCGGCGATCACAAGTGCGGGGCGAAGGATGGAGCGATGCGGTGATTTCATGGGTTTTGGCTCGTATTAATGTGGATTGCGTGTACATATGTTCGAAACAATCAAATTCTTTCTGCGCGAGACGATTTTGCGCTATCATGGCCGCGCGGTAAACAGCGGCTGCCGAGATTTGTTGTGTCCTCTTCAGGCCGCCTGCAACGCTTGAATCTCGAATTTTCTGTATTTCGTGGCAGAAACGCGGCAGTTACCGGCAAGCATCAATGAGAGGCAGAAGGCTCTGAATGCGGCTACAGCAACCGTTCAGTGCTTCAGGCAATCGACAACATGGTTCACTTGACTTTGAAGGATTCGTAGGAATGAAACACCGCACTGCAACCCATTGGCCGGCAATCATGTTTTCGGCGATCATGTTGGCGACGGTCATCGTTGGATGTACACCGTCAAACGATGGCCCGGGCTCAGGTGGTTCGGGTTCAGGCGGCTCGGGCGGCTCCAACGGCGGTGGCTCGATCGACGACGGGCCGCCCGGTGGTGACATCGATGTCAGCGAGATCACCGGGCCGGGTGACGATGTCACGCTCCAGATCGATTCTCCACGGCTTGCTGCGGGGAAGGTCACGTTGCCCGCTGGCGCGAATCTCTCTCTAAACAGACTTCGCCTGGTTTCAGGCGCGGATGACCAACCGATTGAATCCAGCGGCGCGTTTGACACGTACACGTATTCCGTTTGGCCGTCGCTGGTTTCCGTCGTCGATGCCAACAACAATGTCGTGTTGTTCGGATTCATCAACTCGGGTATCGACGAAGTGGTGGATGCGAAGACCACAGCCGCGGCCTTGATTTTCCTGGGGATGGGTGCGTGGACACTTCCACCGGACGAGTTTTACGGCATCCTGTCCGACATCAACAGCCTCGATGAATGCGACGCACTCGCCGACGTGATCGCACAGGAGATGACTCGCGATCCGCTGGCGATTGCGAACGGCAGTGAAGCGATCGACGCATCGCTAGCCGCAGCATTGGAAGCGATGGTATCGGGTGAGGCGTTTGAAAGTTCCTTCGCGAAGCGCGCACCGTCGCACATGCGAACCATTGCACCGGGCGATCCTTTCCTGATCGTCAATCCATCGGCGCCGCAGTCCGGGATCAGTCTTATTCTCGATTCATCTGCACCGGAGTTCACCGTGCGGAACGGATATCGCAGGCCAGCCGTCATGTATCGGGTGCAGACTGGTTACGACGATGCGAGCGGAGAGCATGTCGAGTTGCCGGTGGTCGATCCGATCGGCGATCCGATCGAAATCCCCAGCGCAAACACACTCACCACCAGCAGCGTCCGACTCAGCACGCTGTTCAGCCCGAACCTGTCTTCCCACTGGAGACCGACCGAGACCGGTCCGATCGAAATCCCAGCGCGCGAAGGTGCAACCCGCACCTATTACGAACTGGTGGTCTTGGGTCCGTCATTCGATGGGACTGACTCGGCGCTGCTAGATCCGTCGCGCTACGCTGCGATCCGAGAGGAGTGGCAGGATTTGCTCGTCGAACAACGGATCGACACGTTTATCGTCAAGTTCATGATGCCCCTGGGAGAACTGCTTGGGGTTGGCGTGGGCAGCGCTGTTGCGTTTGATGAACAGAGGCCCGTCGCGCGGACGATGCGACAACTGGTTGAACCGATCCTAGACGGGGCTGGCGTCTCGCTGCATACGGAAGACGGCTACTTTGAAGCGATCGGTGTTGTGCTTGAACGTTGGGCGAGCAACCGCGCCTTTCGCGAGGATCTGATCGCAGTGCTGATCGCGGCATATGGTGACGAGTATGGCCGCAATCTCAGCGCCACCAAAGTCAGTGCGCACATGAAGGACCTTGCAGGTACTGCCAACGTGCGATCCGCGGTGCTCAGCGTTTTCGCCAACGACAACGTTGGTCGCCTGGTGGACGATCTTCGAAGCGCTGACGACGTCGCGATCTGGACAGCTGAAACTGGTGCGATCAAGATCACACCGTCACCCGGGCGCGTCAGTGAAAGCTTTCCGTTCGTCGATCTGACTGCATCAGTCGCGGGCAGCCCGCCGCAGCCGCTCACGTACGAGTGGTCATCGTCGGCAGGCATCGCCGGATTCTTCACCGCGCTGGACAGTGAGGCCAGCATTTTGACAACGACGGAATCGAAAGTGACCTATTCCACAACGCCGGCGGCAGTGGTTGGGGGCGGCGACATCGACACCGTGACGGTTCGTGTCGTCGATGCGAATGGCACGTTGCTGGGTGCAGCAAGCGCCAAGATTCGCAGCAACAAGAAAGAAGACACGCCGTGCCCGGACTTCGCAGCCGACCAGGAAGCGTACAACTACGGCGAAGAAATGGAGGTCAGCGTTTCATCGAACGTGATCGCGGGTGGTCAGGATGTCTACGTGGACGTGACTTACAACTTCCCGTCTGGGGGGAATGAGACTTCGCGAACGATCGAGGCGTTCATGTCAGCCGTGTGCCCGAGGTGTGAATCGTTGTGCCGCTGCGACTCGCAGAGTGCAACGCCCATCTATGTGGATGGCCAACCGGCGATCAATCGCGAAGACAGGGCTCTGATTCGTTGGCCGGCTGTCTCGGATGACATACCGGGAATCGAAATGAGTTGCCCGGCATCGGGTTCATGGTTCTTTACTTTGCCTGAAGGTGCGAACGGTGGTCCGGTGTCGCATAGGTTCCAGTTCACAATTTCAAGTGATTGGCCCGGCTGCCCGCTTGATGAACCCGATTGCACCTGTCCGAGGTTGGGCGGAGCGTTCTTCGACGGCGAGGAGAATTTCGACATTCCAGTATGGCGGGGATATTTCGTTGCGGTTCGCGAGTCGGCGAATTTTCATATCGAACCGGTCAAGTTTGACGTGAATCCGCAGTACGAATCACTGCGGTATTGCCCGGACAACTAAAGCGTTGGGTTTAGACGCAACAGCCGTTCGATGATAGCGGCGCGCCAAGCCCGTCATTCCCGCGCACGTGGGAATCCAGAAGAAAGTGAATTGGCCATGGTGCGCATTCAACTTCGCGGAGTTGGTACCTCATTCGCGGGCACGCTGCTGTAGCACGGTGTCTCGACATGTTCGGGCAGGAAGCCCAGCCCGATCCACTCTGCGGCTTTTGGTCGCAGGTACGGCGCGAGCACCGGAACGAGGAACCGCACGTACCACGGCGGCGAAAACGGTTTGTCGATTTGTTGGCTTCGGCTAAACAGTGCGCGATGGGCGATTCGCTGCAATCGCTGCGTCTTCCGCGTGGGCGGTCCGCGACGGGCTTGCACGCGGGCGAGGTCTTCATCGGTCAGCGATTTTTTCAGCAAAGGGTCAGCCAGCAAATTGGCAGCGGCTACTGCGTCCTGGACGGCGAGGTTGATGCCGACCCCACCGACCGGTGACATCGCGTGGGCCGCATCGCCGATGAAAAGCAAACCGCGCCCGTGCCACGTTCGCATGAAGTTAATCTGCACGGATAGGAGTTTGACGTCGTCCCACGATCCGACGGAGTTGCAAACGTGACCCAATGGTGGACACACCCGCGCCACGGTTTCGCGAAATTTCTCGATGCCCTGCTCGCGGATGTGGTCGAACCCGCCTTTGCGAATGACCATCGCGATCTGGTAATGATTGCGGCGTGGGATGGTGACCAGCATGTGTCCTTCGCTTAGCCAGCCGAGTGTGTGGCTGTCGTCATCTTTGGGGCGATCGAGTCGAAACCACAGTGCGTCGATGGGGATGCCAACTTCGTCGACGTGGTGATCGTTGCGGGATGCGCTTGTGGAAGAGGTCGTGACCTTGCGGAGAGTTGACCCGCGGCCATCACATGCGACGACGAGGTCCGCGCGGATTTCATAGGTTTCGCCGGCGCTTTCGCAGACCACGCCAACCACGCGCCCGCCGGTTTTGCGTGCATCAACATCGGGCCCTTCGTCGCGAATCACATCGACCGCCCGCGTGCTCATCCGCAGGTCAAATGTGGAAAATGCCTTGGCTTTGGTTGAAAGAAAGTTGAGCAGGTCCCACTGCGGCACGAAACCCATGAACGGGCACTTGGTGTCGAGGTGGGAGAAGTCGGGCCCGTCGAAGCTGACGCCGTTGATGTTGACTTTGAGCTTGTCGGCGTGAAAGTCGATGAGCGGGAGGAACTCGTCGAGCAGACCGAGTTCGTGCATGATCTGCATGGTCGAAGGGTGGATCGTGTCGCCGCGAAAGTCGCGAAGAAAGTCCGCATGCTTTTCAACGACGATCACCTCAACGCCTACGCGAGCAAGCAAATAGCCAAGAAAAACACCAGCCGGCCCGCCGCCAACGATCAGACATGTGGTTTGGTTTTTGACGTGCTTTCTCAAGTCTTCACATGCTCGCGTATACTGAATCCGCCACATCAGACATATTGCCTGCCAAGTTATACGTGCAGGCCTGGCAATAACCGAGCGGAATCTTTCGAACTGAGGATTTCAAGACTATGGCAAGACCGCTCCACGTGGCGGTTGTGTTGCCGTCACTGAGTCGCAGGCGGGGCGACTATCGGCCGTTGGCGCTTGCGTCAGATCGCTTTGGCAATGGGGAAACAGTGCTGCTAAAATCGTTGGTGATGAACCGTCAACGTCCATCAATTTGGCGCAGGGCAACCGGTTTTCGGAAGCTGTTTGCAGGATGCGTAGCAATCTGGCTGATGATTGTTGGGAGCCCGGTTGCTTTTGCAAGTCAGCCGCTGGACCCAGACACGCTGCCCGACATGACCATCGGGCTTGCCGGCGTCCCGTACTATGCCAGTGCGCTTCCATTTGCGAATGTCTTGCTGCTTGAAAGTCGTGGTTGGCGTTTTGCAGATACGGGCGCACAGGTTCCCGTGAGTGAACTCGACACGAACGGATTTCCCGTCGCCCTTGCTGGCCGGACCGTCTTCGCCCAACCCTTTCAGAACAACGGATTGCAACCGGCATACCCGGTCGGGCGCTACACCATCACATGGCAAGGTGATGGCGATGTTACGATCGCGTCGGCCAACGCGACACTTGTCGAAGGATCGTCCGCGCTGCGCCGTCGCGTGTACGTCGTTTCTGCCGCGTCAGGGTCGGGGCTGCGAATCGAACTAACGGGCGCGAATGCGCCGGACCATGTACGCCATGTTCGCGTCTGGGCGCCCGATCCGGCTGACCCGCAACAACAGTCACTGGAACCGCCCGCCGGAACACGCGAACAACAGATTCATCCATCGTACATCGAGCACCTGACGGAGACGCCCGGACTTTTCGGTGTGATCCGTTTCATGGATTGGGGAAGCACCAACGCGAGTCCGCAGGTCGAGTGGTCGCATCGCCGCCCGCCGGAGCACGCCTTCGCATCGGGCGCAAGGAACTACCAGGAACTCATCACACCGGGAACAACAAATTCGCTGGGAGACATTGGCGTTCCCTACGAAAGGATGATCGAGACGGCGAATGCCGCGGGAATGGATGCGTGGATCTGCATACCGCACGCGGCGAGCGATAATTACGTGCGCAACCTCGCTCGACTTTTCCGATACGGATCCGACCAGGGCGGCGCGGTTTACACGAGCCCGCAAGCCGATCCGTATCATCCACCGCTACTTGGCAATCTTCGACTTTGGGTGGAGCACAGCAACGAGATCTGGAGTGGTGGTGGAGCGTTTCCGCAGGGCGACTGGGCTCGAGCGCAAGCCGCGGCGCTTGGAATTCCTTACGGCGAATTCAACGGAAGGCGAGCTGGCGAAATCTGGCAGATCTTCAATGAAGTATGGCGCAGTGAAAGTGGTCGGATCATCAAGCCAGCCGGCGCATTCACGGGCAACCCTGCCTACACGCGCCAATGGCTCGATGGCAACATTGCACACGATCAGGCGTCGCCGACGGACACGCGGGCCAATGTCCTCGCTGTGACAACATACTTTGGCCAGCCACTTGTGGCGTGGGCGTTCAACGAACGCTTGTTTATGAATGCTGATCTCACCAATCCGCTCACGGATGCGGCAATTCTGCGCGGCGCCGATTATCTGCTCAATGAGCTTGTGCTTGCAGGGACGGCGACCGGTGACGAAAGGGAAGCTGCAACGGGTGGATTTGGTTCGTCGAATCGCGACCTTGCGGTGGAGTATGGGTTACCGCTTGTGGCTTACGAAGGCAACTCGAGCATGTACACCGAATCGGTCGGATGGTACTTGCTGGATGCTGGCGATCCTGATCTCGTGCGCATCGTTTCGCAAGGCACGCCGGGTTCGGTGTTCGAGTTCAGCCTGGCCAACTACGTTGCGGCAAACTTTCCCGATGACACACCGGGCAATCCGTTCGACGCGGATCGGTTGACGAAGTTCGTTAGCGCCTTGAATCGGCATCCAGCATTTGCGAGCGCCTATATCGCCCATCTCGTGCTCGGTAAGTCGCTCGGACTCTACACGCACGGTCCGTTCGTTGACGCGGCGGCTTGGGGCAAGTTCGGATCGTGGGGGCACAAGGAATTCCAATTGCAGTCAATCGGGTACGGGCCTGGCCAAGCCGCCAAGTGGCAGGCGCTGATTGATTTTCAGTTGCTGCAATCCGGCGTCAATGAAGTTGGTGTTGGGAGTATGCCGACGGGAGTCGCCCCGCACATGCCTGACGATCAACGCCTCGCGACCGTGCTGGCTGGGCAGCCGATTGATCTGCTGATACCGACAGCGCCGGGCGATGGGGTCACAACAATTTCAATGCTTGCGGGTTCGCTGCCGAATGGAATTGCGTTTTCCACGGTCCCCACGTCTGCGATACGGCTCGTCGGTGCTGTTGCTGCGGACACGGAAAGTCGCGATCACCGTTTTCTCGTTCGTTCGGTCGACGGCGATGGGGACGCCGATTACGCGGTATATTCGATACGAACCGTTCAGGAGGGTGAGCTTACGCAGCTATTTCGATTTCAGTTGCGCGACACGCCGATCGGAACGTCGTCAATCTTGGGAATTCCCGACGCGCCCGGGATCGTGTCAGCAACGATCGGTGCTGGGCCAGGTGTCAACAACACCACGGCGTTCCCGTTCGGATTCTTGGTTCCAGGTTTTGACAGCCCCGACTTGGCGACGGCGATTCAAGACGAACAGTATCTTTCGATCAACATGTCAGTCGAGCCGGGGTACTGGGTCGATGTTTCGAATCTGACGCTATCGCTTGGTGCGCAGAACGCGCGATCCTTCTCAGCCGCACTGGTTTCCGATCGTACCGGTGGGCAGGTTCTTGCGACATGGCAAGTCAACGGCGAAGCGCAGGTTGAAGCTGAACTCGGCGGTACCGTTGGCTTGCAGGGGATTGCGTGCGGGCTCGAATTTCGAGTGTACATCTACAACACCACGGGGAATGTCTTTGAGAGTTTCGGGTTTTCTAACTTTGGAAACAGTCCCGAACCAGAGGTCGCGGTTTATGGCAGTGTTGCCTTGGGGCTGGGCTGCGACGGAGGCGGATATGACATCGCCGAGTTCGTGTCATGCCTGGCTGGGCCAGGGTCTTCAACTGCAATCGGATGCGAAGGATACAACTTGGACTGTGATGGCAATATTGATCTAGCCGACTTCGCCGTGATCCAGAGTTGCACCAATGGCGGCTGACAAGCCAGACACTTCACAGTTTACGAATCAGGCACGCCAAACAAACACAGAAACGCCTCGGTCCACCAGTTTCACTGCGCAATGGAAGCTCTGTTGAATTCTATCTGCTCTGAAGGCTCAATCGGGAACTTGATCGCATTCGGTCCTGGCAAACTCAGACTTACGACTTGGTAACGGCTTCTGCAAGTCGAGTAGCCAATCGCAAAACGCGCTCTTGCGCTTCATCGAGAGACCTTGCGTGCCGCTCATCCTTGAATTCCTGATACTCAACGGCAACTTCATGAATGTCGGAATCAGGAATGCCAAATAGCCGCGTTGCGATGGTGCGCATGTGAGGGTTCAGATGATTCCAGCCATCACGTGGTCCACCGTTGGCAAATCCAAATTCGCCTCGCGACGAGAGCACCACAAACCGCTTGCCGACCAGTATCGGCATGACCGGAAAGTCGCCGCGCGCAAGGTCAAACGAGAACGTGCGCCCGACACGAACAACCTGGTCCACCCAGGCCTTCACGGCTGCGGGCAGACCATAGTTGTACATGGGCGCGCCCAGCACAATCACATTCGCAGCCGAAAGTTCCTCAATCATCTCATCGGATGGAGCAAGCGTACGCTCCATGGCCGGCGTCCGTTCATGCGGCGCAGTGAATGCGGCTGCAATCCACTCCTCCGAGACCGGCGCAGGCGGATTCCGTCCGAGATCACGATAGATGATCCGCGCGTCCGGTTCGTGCGACCTCCACGACTCGACGAAAAGTGCGGACAGTTTACGCGTTAACGAGCGTTGGAGTCTCGCACTCGAGTCAAGGTGCAGAATCGTGGTCATATCAAAGTCTCTCCATTTAGCGGGTACTTCTCACGCTGGCCCCTGGCCCGCAAAGCCCTGGCTCGGCTCGAAATGAGATTGCAACGTGATACCAGGCATTGAGGAAAGAAGCCATAACTAGTCGCAAATACTGAAGATCTCAACGCAGTCGAGTTTCAGATATGCCAGAAGAATTTCTGCTGGCCCCAACCCGCCGACGTTTCTTCTCCGCAGCCATTCCAGTACACCGGTTACCAAGTGCAGATGCTCTATTCGCTGGCGACACGCTGAAGGTGCAGCACGGCATCCGACTCATCGATCACGAAGTGTGCAGGGCGCTGGCGACCGGTCCATTTATCTTCGCGCCAGGTTCCGACGACGTACGCAAAAGTTAGCCGATCGCCTGAAAGGCGGTAGATGCCAAGTGCATCCCCGTTACTCTGCATGGACTCATCCGAGCGGTGGTCGAAGATCGGCGGATTCTGCGTCGGATCGATCTCATAAGTTCCGGCCCAGAGCTGTTGTTTTTCGGAATCGAGCGCGGCATAGCGGCCATCCGGGCGGAACAAGAGGTAACGCGCGCCGTTTGCCACCGAAGGCGGCTCTGTCGCTTCGATCCGCCATGTACCCGTGAAACTTGTCTGCGCGGCATTTGCCATTTGTTGTTCTTTCTTCATTACGCATGACGCTGACAGAAGGAGTGTGCCGGCGAGAACCGTCGTCACGAATGACTGCCTAGTCGTTAACGTCCGTAATGCTTGTGCTGCACTCCGAATCGTTCGAATGACTACTGATCCATGATAGCGAGCGCTCGAGTCACGCATTGGGAGTGCCGCGGTAGTCGTCCTGTTGTTCATCGCAATCCCCCAGAGGCGAGAATAACTTCGCCTGTTAGCCAGCCGGAATCGTCTGAAGCGAGGAACGCGACGATCCCTGCAATGTCCGACGGCTTTCCCAGGCGCCCAAGCGGCGTCATGGCCACGAGTTGCTTTTCGAATTCACTTCCGGCTCCGTACAAGCCGGCTGCCTGCGTTCCTTCGCTTAGCGTTGCCCCGGGGTTGATCGAATTAACGCGGATTCCTCGCGGGGCTAACTCCTTCGCCAGAACCCGCGTGACCGCGTCCAAGGCGCTCTTCGTGGCCGCGTATACCGAATAGTTGGGCGGGCACATCTGCGAGGCGCCTGAACCGATGTTGATGACGCAGCCGTTCGATGCGAAGTGCTTAAGCGACTCGCGGATGACAAGCAGCGGGCCGAGGACATTTATATTGAACTCGCGATGAAATTCCTCCTCGGAAAGTTCAACAAGGGGTGTGGCTCTGTACACACCGGCGTTATTCACGAGAATATCGAGCTGGCCGAGCGCCCGATGAGCCTCGGTTAGCAATCGCGCGACTTCGGCAGCATTTGAGACATCGCCCTGAATCGCGACTGCGCGACCCTTGGCGTTCGTGATGGCCTGAACGACCGCATCCGCGCCGACCCGATCGGTGGCGTAGTTTACGACGACCGCCGCGCCGTCGGCGGCAAGCCGTTCGGCGATTCCAGCTCCAATACCCTTAGATGCCCCGGTCACCAGTGCGACCTTGCCTTCAAGTCTCGCCATGTTGTGTCTCCTGCTTGTTCAGATCAGTGATCGATACCTCGACCACTTAGACACGGAGAGATCTCGACTGTGACAGTTGCAGTGATTGATAAACTTAATTGAGATGCAAGGCTGTTCGAATGTCCGGCCGATCTAAAATCTGCCGGAGCCATTGCGCGAAGTCGGCCGGCTGCAAAAAAGGGTGGTCACGAAAAATAGCTGCGCTTGACCGCTCGGCGACTTCATCGATCTCGCGGGCGGTGTCTCTTGCGGCTTCGCTAATGCGTTGCACGTGCAGCGGAACGAAAACCAGGTGATTGGGGTCCACGTGACCGCCTTTGATGAAGCCCTGGGTCTTCTTGGAACAGCGACAAGGGTTCGCTGCATTAACGAGACCGCATTGGTTATTCATGAATTGGTAAAGGTCTCGTCGGGCGCGGGCGAGGATTTGCCGAAAATTCGCCGGCGACATATCCAATACTTCGCCGCCGACTGCGTCGCTGGCACCGAGGATCTCACCAAGCGTGAACACCAGCCGTTGCTTGCGATCCAGGCAGAGCAGCATCCCTGTCGTGCAAGCGATCTTGGCCTCTTCCACAAGCATCGGCACATCCACTGGAACGCTCATCGGGTCAGGTAGATTCAGGTCCGGCGTATCGTTTATGGCAGATGCGTAACTTGAGAACGAGAGCTGCTGAGACTCGCCACCACGGCGCTTCATGTTGAGGACATGGTTTGTCGTGATGCGATAGAGCCAAGTTCGGAACTTGCTTCTACCGTTGAATGTGCTGAGTTTGGTAATGACCTTGACCAACACCTCCTGCGTGACCTCTTCCGCGTCATGAGGATGAAAGACCATACGAACGGCAATGTTGTAGATCCAAGCTTGGTGTCGCATGACTAGCTGTTCGAGTGCGGCGCGGTCGCCATTCTTGGCTGATTCAACCAAGGCGGCGTCCGTGGAATGGCACTCTGCGATTTCGGTGAACGGGTTGAACAAGTGCTCGCTCCTCGGGGCCTTGGCAAACGCCACTTAGTCTAGCATTTAGACACCGTAGCGAGTCGCGTGTGACAGATGCATCGATCGAATGCTCGACCGTTGGCGGACAGAGCGGGAAAAGTTCACTTGGCTGGGCGTCTTCCGTTTCGCAGCATATGCCTAATGGACGACGGGAACTGTACTTGGGACGAATTCGACGTGCACGAGGGGAATTTCAAAAAACCCGAATGTACGGCGATGGCGGGCTAGAGCGGCTTAAGTCCAA
>DDIR01000033.1:0-2979 GCA_002338715.1 Phycisphaerales bacterium UBA1845
GCGCTTGAGACGCTGCCGCTTGCCGCGATGCGTATTGAGTCGGCGACATGTGTTGCGCTCAATGAAATGGGAATCGAACGCATCGGGCAGATGCTCGATTTGCCGCGGGAGGAGTTGGCTGCCCGCTTTGGCATCGGGTTGCTGGAGACGATCGATCAAGCGCTTGGCCGCTCGGTCGAAGTGATCGAACCGGTCAAGGTTAGCGCGCCGCTAGAAGTGACGCATGTTTTTGGCGGACCGGTTGTGGCGATTGAGTCGATCCTCGTGGTGATCCGGAAACTGCTCGACGATTTGATTGTGATGCTCAAGCGGCAGCAGGATGGCGTGCGTTTTTTGATGGTTGAACTTGTTCGCCCGCGATTGGAACCGGAGTGCGTTTCGTTTCAGTTGACCTACCCCAGTTGCAACGCCGATCACCTGTGGTCGATGCTTCGCCCGCAACTTGAACGGGTGAACCTCGGGTATGGGGTTGAAGAGATTTTTGTGCGCACGACGCATGTGGGGCGCATCGTTGACGAGCAATTCACCCTTTGGCCCGACGATTTTGTGGACACGTCGAAAGGACCGTCGGCGTCATTTGGCGAACTCGTGGATCAACTGGTGCAGCGTTTGGGCGGACGGGCGGTGTCGCAGGTTTCGCCGCGAGCCATGTATGTTCCGGAGCGGGCGTTTCGACGCACGGGCCCGAACGAAACGCAGCCGACCGGTTCAGCAAAGAATGCGGCTGATGTTGTCTATGCGGCGCCAAGACCTTCGCGGTTGTTAAAAATTCCCGAGCGGATTCGCGTCATCGCGATGGTGCCGGATGGTCCGCCGGCATGGCTCGAATGGCAGGGTGTGTCGTACACGGTCAAGTCGAGCCTCGGTCCGGAGCGGATCGCGTTTCCGTGGTGGGAAAATGGTCCTTCGCCAACGCGGGATTATTACATGGTGGAAGACGAACTGGGCCGATGGCTTTGGATTTTTCGCGAGTTGGCCACCAGTGACGAGTTTGGAACTGCTGAGTGGTACGTGCATGGCGAGTGGGCGTGAGGATGATGCGAGATGCCCGACCTTCCCGATCCGAAAGCCCATGTACACCCACACCAACGCCTCTACCTCGGTTCGCATACCAATTCGGATTTGCCGCGCGGTGACACCACGCCATACGCCGAGCTTTGCGTCACCAGCAACTTCACATTTCTCACCGGTGCGAGTCATCCCGACGAATTCGTCTGCCAAGCCGCACAGCTTGGTTACCACGCGATCGCAATCACCGATCACAATTCGCTGGCGGGTATCGTGCGGGCGCATGTCGCGGCGAAGGAAGTCGGGATTCCGCTGCTCGTGGGGTGTCGTTTGGTTTTTTCTGAACCGGATTGGTTGCAGGTGCTGGCCTATCCGACCGATCGGCAGGCGTATGGCCGACTGTGTCGATTGCTGACGGTCGGCAAGCGGCGAGCGCCGAAGGGGCAGTGTTTTTTAACGCTGGATGATCTCGTCGAACACAACGCGGGATTGCTCGCGGTGGTGCTTGTGCCAATGGGTTTCGACGTGGATGCGTCTGAAACGCTGCGCACTTTGCGACGTGTTTTCGACGGCGACCGGTTGTCGATGGCGCTGACGCACGCATACGGGCCCGAAGATGAAAAGCGCATCGATCGCGTTTGCACCTTGGCGGGCAAGCATCGGATTCCGTTGGCTGCGATCAACGACGTGTACTATCACACGCCCGAACGAAAATCGCTTCAGGATGTGGTGACGTGCATACGCAGCGGCTGCTCCCTTGCCGACGCGGGGTTTCGACTTTTTCCCAATGGTGAACGATACCTCAAAGCGCCCGATGAGATGGCCCGGCTCTTCACCAACCGCCGGGAAGCGATCGCCCGAACGGTTGCAATCGCAGAACAGGTCCGACGATTCAACCTCGACGAACTGCGCTACGAATACCCCGACGAAACCTGCCCGTCGAACATGAAGCCGATGGATTATCTAAGGCAATTGGCCTGGGAAGGTGCGGACCATCGCTATCCGGATGGCGTGCCCCAAAAGGTGTGCAAACAAATCGAACACGAGTTTTCTCTGATCGAAGAGCTTGAATACGCCCGGTACTTTTTGACCGTTCATGACATCGTGGCATTCGCGCGATCGTGCGGGATTCTCTGTCAGGGGCGTGGGGCTGCGGCGAATTCTGCGGTTTGTTTCTGCCTGGGCGTGACGTCGGTGGATCCGGATCGCGTCAACGTTTTGTTCGAACGGTTCGTCAGTGTCGAGCGCAATGAACCGCCCGACATCGATATCGATTTTGAACACGAACGGCGCGAAGAAGTCATTCAATACATCTATGGCAAGTACGGACGCGACCGCGCGGGTTTGACGGCGACGGTGATCACCTATCGTCGGCGCAGCGCCGTGCGCGACGTGGGTAAGGTGCTGGGGTTTTCGCTGGATGCCGTCGATCGCATCGCCAAACGCGTGGATCGCTGGGAAAAGAACCCGTTCGCCGATTCCGATTCGGGTGATGTCCCGGCGCAGTTGGAAGAACTCGGCTTCGATGCGGGTGATAAAACGGTGCGGCGATTCGTGCAGCTCGTTCGCGAACTCATCGGGTTTCCGCGACACCTTTCGCAGCACGTGGGCGGGTTTGTGATGACGCGGGGGTTGCTGTGCGAACTTGTTCCGATCGAAAACGCGGCGATGGAAGATCGCACGGTGATCGAATGGGACAAAGACGACATCGATGCGATGGGCATGCTCAAAGTCGATGTGCTCGGGCTCGGAATGCTGACGTGCATCCGCAAGGGGCTCGAATTGATTGAAAAGCATCACGGGCGATCGCTGACGCTGGCGACCATTCCGGCGGAAGATCCTGCGGTTTACGACATGCTATGTCGGGCCGATGCGCTGGGCGTGTTTCAGGTGGAATCGCGGGCTCAGATGACGATGCTACCGCGCCTCAAACCGCGCTGCTATTACGATCTGGTCATCGAGGTGGCGATC
>DDIR01000033.1:3074-3315 GCA_002338715.1 Phycisphaerales bacterium UBA1845
TCTGGTCATCGAGGTGGCGATCGTGCGACCCGGGCCAATCATCGGGCAGATGGTACATCCATACTTACGACGGCGAAACGGTGAGGAGAAAATCGAGTATCCCGATGACGCGGTCAAGGAAGTGCTCGGGCGAACGTTGGGCGTACCGCTGTTTCAGGAGCAGGTGATGGCGCTCGCGGTGAAGGCGGCGGGGTTTACGGCTGGCGAAGCCGAACGACTCCGTCGCGCGATCACCGCGTGG
>DDIR01000033.1:3420-31765 GCA_002338715.1 Phycisphaerales bacterium UBA1845
TCCGCGTGGACCAGCCGCGACAAGGTCGTTCACTACACGACCCGTTTCATTCAGGGCATGTACGACAACGGGTATAGCCGCGAGTTCGCCGAGTGGTGCTTTCAGCGGATGAAGGGGTTCAGTCAATACGGTTTTCCAGAATCGCATGCCGCGAGTTTTGCGCATTTGGTGTATGCGTCGGCGTGGATCAAATGCCATCAACCGGCTGTCTTTGCCGCGGCGCTTCTGAACAGTCAACCGCTCGGTTTCTACGCACCGGCGCAGATCGTGCGCGACGCCCAGGATCATGGCGTCAGCGTTCGGCCGATCGACGTCAACCACAGCGCGTGGGATTGCACGCTCGAAGATGAAGGGGCTGTGCTACGCTTGGGCATGCGAATGATCAAGGGCTTCAAAGAATGCGATGCCGATGCGATCGCGGATGTCGTGAAGCGGCGGGGGGCGTTTGATTCTCCGTTTTTGCTTTGGAAGGCGAGTGGGGCGTCGACATCAGCGATGCGTGCGTTGGCGCGGGCGGATGCATTTCGATCGATGAATCTCGATCGACGACACGCGCTTTGGGAAGTGCAGACGTTTCACGGTCAACCGCTGCCGCTTTTGGACGAGTCCGCGCCGGTGGTTCGCGATGTGTCACTGCCGCGTGCGCCGGATGTGGATGAGGTGACGCGCGATTATCAGATGGTCGGGCTGTCGCTGAAGAATCATCCGATGTCGTTCTTGCGGGAAGCGCTCAGTGCGCGTGGCGTGTTGACGGCTGAGGCGGTTAAAGATGAACGACAGGTCGTGCATGGTCGCACGGTGTCGGTGGCGGGTGTGGTGTTGTTTCGACAGCGACCGGGTACGGCGAAAGGCGTGATGTTTATGACGCTGGAAGACGAGACTGCGCGCATCGATCTGATCGTGCGTCCGAACATTTACGAACGCCATCGCAATGCGGCGGTCTATTCAAAACTGGTGTTGGTGCGCGGACGGGTGGAGCGACAGGGGTTGGTGGTGCATGTATTGGCCACCCACCTTCACGATATTGAAGAACTCGCCGCCAACCTGCCGCGATTATCCCGCGATTTCAGATAACAAAGCCCACCGGAATCGGGTTTGCAATTTACCGCCACTCAAGCGAGCGGTAGTTGTTGCGAACGCTATCCGGGTACCCCCTGAAGTCGATGTTGACCGTGCCGGGGAAACCGTAGTTGAACGTTTGGCCTTGCGCGACAAGTGACCGCGATTTGACGGCTGCAGCGTGGCCATCAAAGAACACGGACTGCGTGTAGCCGTCTTTCTTCTTTGTGGCAAACGTTTGAGCAGCTGTCCGACGTTCATTGTCGCCGTTTACAAATACCGTCAAATTCGTGGAACGACGATGCGGCGGGGTAAACGTCAACGACGATCCGCTCCAATTGCTTTGGAACGTTCCTTCCTGCTGAAGGAACGGGAAAATTGCGAGGTTTCGCGTGCGGTACCATGCATCAGCCACCGCCCATTCATCGGACGCGCGCTTGATGCGGGCCAACGTGACTGGAGGCGTGGGTTCAGCCGTCGAACCAGGCGCAGGACTGCCGCCGAAATAATTTGGCGGATTGGTCTTTTGCACGTTGTCGGAAAATCCGCTCGCCGGATCCGCCGAATCGTTGCCGTAGTTATTGATCGCGTAATGGAACGGGAACACGTTTCGACCGGTGTTGGCTGCGTATCTTTCAAAGTGCTCTGGCGAAAGGACACGCTCGACCGAAGGACAGATCGAAACGCCATCCGAGATATTGACCTTTTGGCCATCACCTTTTTGATTCATCACTGCTCGCAGTTTGTACGTCAGCTGTCGCTCGAGAAGATACTTTGTGGAATCTGTTGCGCCAGTGTTGTTGAATCCTTGGTATTGACCGACTGTCTGCTCACGATACACAGCGGGGTGGAGCGGACCCGGAAGTCGACCATCATATTCCGCCGAATAGAGCATGATGCCCTGTCCGAGCGCTCTGAGGTTGCTCAAGCACACGGCGGATTTCGCTTGCTCACGCGCTTTCTTCAGCGACGGAAGCAGAATCGAAATCAAAAGTGCGATGATCGAAACCACGACCAATAATTCCACCAACGTGAAGCCATGCTTAGCACGATTGCGGAGATTTTTATTCTTTGAACGGTTCAGTTGTTTTGCGCCGAACATTTCTTGATTCATTGCTTCCACCTGCAGATGTTTATGTCGACCAGGTTTCCGATCCAAAGCAACGTGGCGAGACCAATCGCGCACGCCAACTCCAAAAGGGATCATATGCTAAGGGACAAAAACATCGCCCCAATAGATATTTCCCCGATTATGCAGCAATTCAAGTACTCCATCTGGTATTCTATCGATTAAATTCATTATTGTGAACAATATTATTTTTTTATCTGGAGGCTGTCTGGCTCAATCAGCATTGGGAAAGGGGTAGATTTCTCGACGTCGCTTTGAGGTGGGCAGTATCTCCCGGACTGCTCCGGGAATGGGTGTCTGAACCCAACTTCGGCCGGAATGGCGGTTGAAGGGGATTCACCCAACCGCGTAGACTACTTGTGCTATTGAATTCGGTGGATGAACCAATTCGAGAACCCGGTGTCCTCGGACGCTTTCGGGAGGGACGCTTTCGAGAGGTCTGGGCCCCAAAGGGAAAGAAACGAGGCTGAAATACGATGAAGAACAACGCCAAGTGGGCCATTGCTGCGGTGGTCATTTTGCTTGCTGGCGCTAATGCCAATGCGGAGGGCGGGGATGACGGAGACGTGTCCGCGCTAGCCCGTCGACTCACCAAGATCAGCTCGACCAAAGGAGATACGGGGCGGCATCTGCTTCCGAAGAACTCAAGAATCGAGAGTGCGTCTTGGGAACGAGGACTTCTGCGGTTGGAGATTGCGCTTCCACCTGATGCCGGTGATTGGCGGACGAATGCGGCCGACATGGAGGAAATCTCGCACGAGTTTACCGAGGCGGTTTTCGACCGCGAGGGATTTCGCGGTGTTGATGTCCGACTTCGCAAAGGCGAGTCGGGAGAGTTTATGCCGATCGATTCGTTTGCGATTAGCAACGCTCCATTCGAAGAAGCCGCAACCGCACCTTCAGCAGAAGAAGCGCTCGCGGTCCGTCGGTCGGTTGAGCGATTTGCAGCAAATACGCCGCAGGTGCGTAGCGGGCCGACAGCCAACTCGCCATCTCAGCCGGCTGGTGCGCTGACCGGCGTTGTCATTTACTGTGCGGCAGGTCATGGTTGGACGGCTGGCACCGACGCGTGGATTCTCCAGCGCCCCGGCGAGTTGGAGGGAATGAACGAAGACTATGGCAACGTCGATCAATTGAATTACTTCGTCCATTACGCATTCAACGCGGGCGCGACCGTCGTCCCGTTTCGCCCGGTCGGATTTCAAAACGAAGAAATCGTCATTGACAATGCAGACCCGGATGTGACCTACGCGGGTGCGTGGAGTTCAAACAGCACGAACGCCAAGTACTATGGGCAGAATTCGTCCGATCGATACCGATTTGCCTCTGCGGATGTCACAGAAACGGCAACAGCCCGGTATTCGGCCAACATCGCGATAACGGGTTTTTACCCGGTGTACTGCTTCACCATCGCGAGTTCAAATCGCGTACCGCAGACGTATCGCATCAAACACAGCGGCGGAATCAGCGAAATTGTCATCGACCACCGCGAGGTCGGAAACGGTTGGATTTGGCTCGGTGAATATCACCTGGTCGCTGGCGATGAGGCGTATGTTGAGATTTCAAACGAGTCGTCGGTCGCAGGCGTGGTGGTGGCCGACGCGATTCGGTGGGGCAATGGCATCGGCGACACGGTGGCAACGAGCCAGAATATTGTCAGCGGGTACCCGCGCAATGAAGAGTGCGCCAGATATTGGGCTGCAAGCGAATTGGGCGATAAAGCCAACGGATTCAGCGCGGCGAGCATTTGGGATTCATCCGATTCAGATCAGTCCGACAATGTGAGCACAGCCAGTCGCTGGGCACGGGAAATGAACCAGGTTCCAGCGGGCGGCGTCCTTGTGGATCGATGGAAGCGCGCGTATCTCGAATTTCACACGAATGCATTTAATGGCTCGGCCCGCGGGACCGTTGCGCTTGAGCACGTCACGAGTCCGACGACGAATCAAAACGCGTTTGCGACATTTATTTCAGACGAAGTCGAGGACGACATGATCCTCGCGACGAACTCGATGGACAGTCCCTACGAGCACGAGTGGGCTGACCGCACCGGTTCGGTGGTGGCGGGTTCATATGGCGCGATCGGCACGGCTGGCAATGGCGACGAATTCGACGCCACGTTGCTCGAGGTTGCATTTCACGACAACCAGACCGATGCAGAACTCTTGCGCGATGCCCGGGTTCGGGCAGCGGTTGCCCGTGCCTCGGTGCAGGGTTTGATTCGATTCTTAAACAGCCTTCCAGGCAGCCCGGTGCCTCTGGTATTTCCGCCCGATCGCCCGACGGCAGTTCGGGTTGCTGACCTGGGCGATGGAACGGTGAAACTGGATTGGGTTGCGCCGGTGGATGGTGAGATCGAAGGCGGGGTGGCGGCTGACTATGCAGTCTATTCGTCGACGAATGGCTTCGGATTCACGCTTGAGGCAGTGATTGCAGGCGGTGGAGGTACTCCGGCTACGACAGTGACATTGGGTGGCATTCCGCGAGAGAAAACGATGTATTACCGCGTCGCGGCGCGCAATGCAGGCGGCGAATCGTCTCCGTCATCAACGGTGGCTGTCCGTCGACCCGCAACCGGGCAGGCGGATATCCTCGTGGTCAATGGATACGATCGTCTGCGTCGACAGCAAAATCCGGTCACGCTGTTTACGCAACCCCCTGCATATGCCGGTTTGGCTCCCCAGCGACCTTTGTGGCGAAGCATCAACGCATTCGATTACGTGAATGAGTATGGCGATGCAATCGCAGCGGCAGGCCGGGGATTTGATTCCTGCGAAAATGAGGCCGTCGATCAAGCACTTGTCACGCTGGAAAATTACGAAATCGTGATGTGGAATGCCGGTGCGGAGAGTGCTGAAGACACGGTACTGACTGCTGCGGAGCAAGCGGAGATCGAAGACTATCTCGATTCCGGCGGCGGATTCTTCATTTCAGGTTCGGACATTGCCTTTGACCTGGTGAACCAGGGGGCCGGAGTGTCGTTTGCAGGCACAAGATTGACGATGTCATTCGTGGCTGATGACGCTGCGACGTTCAATGTGAATACGCAACCTGGCGGGATTTTTGCCGCGCTGGGAAGCTTTGATTTCGATCCGGCGAACGGGGCGCGGTACGAAGTGTATGAACCGGATG
This sequence comes from Phycisphaerales bacterium UBA1845, assembly GCA_002338715.1. Lineage (GTDB taxonomy): Bacteria > Planctomycetota > Phycisphaerae > UBA1845 > UBA1845 > UBA1845. The sequence continues at coordinate 8,741 of DDIR01000033.1, forward strand.
TGTTGGGCATCAGCCTCGGCGGTGATGGTGCGCTTTCCTATTCGACGGGCGGTATCGCGGGGATTCAGTACGACTCGTTGACTTATCGCACGGTCACATTCGGTTTCCCGTTTGAAACGATCTCTTCGCCATCGGTTCGTGCAGATGTGATGGCCGCAATCATCACGTTTCTGGATGGGGCGACAGCGGCCATTCCGTTCGACGCGGATGGCGATGGGGATGTTGATCTGTCGGATTATCAATTCGTGTACTTCTGCCTTGCGGGCCCGACAGTCGTATATCCGGAAGGCAGCATTTGCTTGAACGGCGATGGTGACGGCAATCGAACTGTTGACCTGGTGGACTTCTATCTGTTCCAGCAGTTCTTCACCGGTTCGATGCCCTGATTTCAATTCGACCATGGACAAATGCAAAAACGCCATTCGTCAGATGATCGACGAATGGCGTTTTGCTTTATTGAATCACGCCTGCGGGTGACGCTTATGGCATGACGAGTTCCTGGAATATTCCGTAATCGATCAGGTCGAGATCATTGTCTCCGTCCAAGTCGCAATCAAGGCAGATGTTGCCATTGGGGAAATTCACCGACGGTCCCAGCAGGCATGGGCCCATCAATGCGAAATCGTCCGCGTCCACATCGCCATCATCATCGATGTCGCACTGAATTGGCGGGGCACCAAGCTCTACATCCACGCGTGTGACCAGTCCTGCGATGACTTCAACATCGGTGACGACTTTGCTTCCCACGCTGGGTTTATCAAACGACAACGTGTATGTGCCGGGGGGAACTTTTAACATCGAGTAGAGACCATCGCCGGACGACAGCGCGGTGTAGGTCGAACCGTTTCTGGTGACGTGCGCATCGACGATCGGTACGCCGGTACCGAGTTCGGTGACGTTTCCGATCAGGATGCCATCTGTCGGTGAGTCCTTCCAGGGCATTGGAGGGGTTGCGACTGGAGTCTCATACGGGCCGCCCGGATTGGAATAGACCGGCCAAAAATTGTTGTTATTGAAATCGCCATAGCTGAAGACGACGTTGCCCTCACCGCCAAGCGTGCGCGTCGCCGAGATCTGACTGACCAATTCTCCGACACCCAGATTGTCGGTCTGCCCGGCGTAAATGTGGCGGCCTGCATTGTTGGCGACCCAGTCCGGAAGCACTTCACTGAAGTCTGGATTCGCGCCGCCATCTGCCCAGTAAATCTGCGGTGCGATGAAGTCTTGTGCACCGGCCGCCAACCATGCCTGCGCATCTTGATACGCGCATGTCCGACCGTATAGGAAACCACACGCACCAGGGTAACCGGGATAGCTGCTTGACTGATAGAGTCCCAGCGGTGCAGAACTGACTTTCACCTCGGGTCTGACTTCCATGATTTGCGCGTAAACATCGCAAAGCATTCGTGTGAACTGATCGCGCGTCCAGTTGGCAAAGCTCAAGCCATCGGGATTCCCTTCGCCGTTGAATCGCGCTTCGGATATCGGATCGTGCGAATACTCGGTACCGGGTGTGCGAATGCGATCAAAATGGACGCCGTCGACGTCATAGTTTTCAACGACATACATGATTTGTTTGCGCGTGTAGGCGCTTGCATCGGGAACACCGGGTGCGATCCACGTGTAGCTCGATTCCTCGCATTGAATCGGCGTGCCCGATTGATCGTGAATCAGCCAATCGCGTGCGTTTGGATTGTCGGCGTCGAAATGATCCCAGAAAATATGATTTAGCGTGTATGTTGGCTTTGTAGCCGGTACTGCACAGGTAGCCTGCCACGCGACGTGCGTATTGATGTACGCGTGAAACTCCAGTCCGCGCAGGTGAGCCTGATCGATCGCGTATTGCATTGGATCAAACGACCCCCAACCGGGCGGGGCGTTGCCGTTGTTTGACAAAATATTGGACCAGACCTCAAAAGGCGACGGGTACAGCGTGTCTGCTTGCCCCCGCACCTGGAAGACCGCCGCATTGAAGTTGTTGGCCTCCAAATTGCTCATCATGCTGGCAATGCGTGATTGAACCGTTGATAGATTGGTGCTTGGCCATTCAAACCGAGAGATCCACATGCCCCGGAATTCAGGCTCTGTTGTTGGTGTATCTAAAGAGAAGCGTACGGCGTCGGCCAACACGACAACAGGGGACGCATTGTTGCCGAGTGAAACATAACCGGTTGAACCGGAATTGAACGCGTACGTGCCGATGGAATTCCATTGGCCGCCGTTACTTTGCTGATTGACAGCGGCTGTTACGGTGCCGTTCGCATGGTGCACCGTAAAGGGGGCATTGGGGGAACGATTGCCGCCCTGGGGATAATAGACTTCCACGTGATAGTTGCCGGGAGTCGTGATGGTTGGACGCCATTCGACCTCGGCTTGCCCGTCAAGTTCGACATCGATGAATCGGTAGTCGTTGAGGTATTTGTCGCTCGAAGCGGAGCCTGTGGTCCACGTGCCGGAAATGACTGAGAAAGTGCCACCAACGTTATTGGCGTTGTCATTGTCGATCGTAATCACTTGACCGATCGCGATGACCGGCGCGAGCATCACGATTGTTGAAACCGTTCGAATTCTGCACAACTGCAACGACGAGATTCTTTTGATCATATGGATTCCATTCTCATTGGACTGGAGCGCTGACTTCCGTTCCTGGGCGACAAGCTCGACCAACTGATTATTCGTAAAAGCATTTGGGCTGCATACATTTGGATGTCGGTTGGCTGACGATGAATTGCCCCTTGCCCCGAAGAAATTCGCTCGCCATGTTCCGAAAACCATTCGCACTAATTTCATCGGCAATAAGTTCGCGGCGCGAATCAATCTATGCGATCCTGCTCACAGATTAGCAAATTCACCCCATTCGATGATAGTTCTGACACCATAGAAAGGCTTCGATGGCTCGATCGCGTGGCCGATACTTGTGAACAACGCGGCGATTTTATCGTAAACCAATTAAATGCAAGCACTTAAGGCCATAATGGGCGATTTGATAGATGTCAACGTCCGGGAATAAAGTCTCTTCTCGAAATTTATTTATCTTACACGTTGAAATGGGGCCAACTCGTTGGTTAAGATGAAATTAAGGAGTCGCAAAAGAGAGAGAGCGTGCTGCGCATGGTGGAGACTGTGCGATGTGGCGCTCTTAGCCGAGACCACCATATCGCTTATCCCACCTTCGAAACTCGCCTGGATTCCAGGTGACGTCTTCGTTCAGCTTCGTTTGGACCATTCGGTCCGCTGAAGTGAATGCGCAACAATAATTCGTGTTTTAGCTGTTCATTGAAATAAGCAGTTGATTTCACTCGGAAGCGAAACGCTCTCGAATGCGCATCTCAAAAGGAGGAGTAGAAACGATGAAGAAGTTACTTGCACTGGGCATTGCAATCGCGATTGCCCAACCGGTGATGGCAACGGTTATTGTCAGCGAAGATTTTGAAGGCTATGCCGATACAACGGCGATGCAGGCCAACTGGGGCAACGCTGGCCTCGGAACGTTGGATAACGGTTTTGGCAATCCAGGTCAGTCGGCTTCGCACCCAGGTGGTGCCGTCAACATTTGGCAGGGCTCGGCGTTTTCGTTGGTTCCGGCTTCCGGTGCCGCGGTTGTTTTGACCGCAGACATTTACGATGACGGTTTGAGTGCAAACGAGCGCATGACCGTTGGGCTTCGCAACGGTGCGACCCCATTGTTTGAAATGGGCCATTACAATGGAACTTCCGAGCACTACCATGTGCGTGTTCTCAACATGTATGGTGGCGACAACTGGGTTCCGATCTCGGCTGGACTCAAGGATTCGTCCGGTCAGCCGGCTGGTTGGAATCGTTATCAGGCGATTTTCACCGAATCTTCATTGACCGTCACCATCGACTTGGGCGCCGATGGCTCGATCGATGGCACGTTCGTTTCGGCGGGAGCCCCGTCAGCCACCCCGTTTATCGACTTGCGTTTTGGCGGCCCGTCGAACCTCTCGTCAGCAGGCGGTGGAGCTTCTTTTGACAACATCAGCCTTGAGGTTATTCCCGAACCGGCAACGCTGTCGCTGCTTGCGCTCGGTGGAATCGCAGCCCTGCGTCGTCGCCGCTAATTGGACGTGAGGTGTTTGCCTCACTGAAAGTCAGCGTGCAATTGTGACGCAAGTTACGAAGTAAATCACAACGAGATCGCCCCGTTGATCATCGACGGGGCGATCTTTTTTTGTGCGCTTCGGATGGTGTGACACCTGATGAAGGCAATCGGCAGCGTCTGCGAGTCCGGTAATCCGGACAAGCAGCAGCGAAAAAAGTCGGAAACTGAATTATTCCCTCTTCCATTGATTATGCCCAAATGGCTACAATAAAAAGGGTATTCGGAGGCGAAGCGGGTGCCCGCCACTTAGAGGCACTGTTTCAGTCTCTAGCTTGAATGTATTCACGTTGCGATTTGGAAAAGCGAACTGGGAGGGGTGGGAAAGAGCGCGTGTGCAACGAGTCCCGGATTTCTGATCGGGCGGCTGCGCACGAATTGGTCGGTGACGAGTTGGTGGTCAAGGCTCTTCAAGGCAAACTCCCGCCGCGGTGCATCGAAGCATCAAACAAATCGCGAAAGCGCCAACCGAGCGCAATGTGAATTGAATGTGTGGAACGATCAGGAATTTTGTTCACAGAATTCTAAACGGAAAAGGAGCAAGGAAACCATGCGCATCGTAAGTCATCGGAACGTTGTGCTCGGCTGCCTGACATGCATTTTTGCAGCGACGGCATCGGCACAGTTCGTATCCGAAACAGTTGACTTCAATCAAGCCCCGATTGGGTCACCTGAGAACTCGCAGGAAATTTTTCGTACGCCGCAATTCTCACCATCAACGTCTGATTACATCGTTCCAAACTCGTCGGGAAGTCTCGACAACAACGCAACGTTTCGCGACACAACTGCCGCACCGCCCACACCAGGAAACGTTGCAGCTTTGCATGCTGTTTTCAGTTGGATTGACCCAGCCGATCCTGATGCATGGGTGCGTCTGACTTCGGCCAACGGTCCCCTCACACCGAACCCGAGCTTGAATACGGCGGGCAAGGTGCGATTTATTTTCACTTCATTGATCTTTACGTCCGACGTCGGGCTCGCACTGGGTATTCGTGAGACCGGTGTGGATGTTCCGCAGTTGTCAGACGGTGGCACTGCCGGTCCGATCGAGTGGGTTGGTGTGACGACCGATTTGACGGTCATTCTCGGCAACTCAAACGGCATCGAATCAACACCCGCGGGTGATGATATTCTCGTCAGTTCAAACGGAGTCGAGTCGATCAACTGGGGACCGAACCGCATTCTCGAAACGACTCCCGCCGGCGATGACGTTGCCACCTCGGGATTCATCATTGCAGGCGACGGCGGACGCGTCCCTGTTCCGGCGATCACCTTGTCGCCGTCATTCTTCGGCCAACTGGTCGAGTGGGATCTGGCAGCCGGCACCGTGCGGGTTTCGAGTGACACCTCACCGGCAAACTTCGGCTCACCCGTGGGTGGTTTCGCTGCATTCACCGGAAACGCAACGCTCGCCGATGCGCCAAACGGTCGAGGCGTGCTGGAGCATCTGGCGATCACCAATGTGATTACCGCTTCGGAAGTGACCGTTCAGATGGCCATCGATGACTTGAGGTTTGAGTCCCCGGTCGCCGACCCGGCTGTTCCACCAAGACTCGTTGAGCCAATCGTGGCTGGTGACACGACGGTCACCGTGACGGATCTCATTCCGGATGTGAACGAAGTCCGCGTGTTCAGGAATTCGCAGACGACGCCGGAACGAACAGTTGCAGTCGCCAACAATGACGATCTGGAAGTAACGCTGTTGTCCCCAGCGGTTGCGGACGACATCTTCTGGGCAAAGCAGGTTTCGTCGTTTACGGGTACGAGTGGTTTCTCGGAACCGGCAGTCGCAATTCCTCCAGGCCTGTTGATCGTCGAGACATTTGACAACTACGCGTCGCAGGCAGAGATGAAAGCCGTATGGCCCAATTCGATTGCTGCGCCTTCTGACGAACTCACGCTTGAGTCCGGTAACGCGGTCAGCTGCAACAACTTCATTCAGGAATTCAACGAAAATTCGACGACGTTTGCCGAAGCCCGTACGTATCGTGGATTCGGATCGGCGAACGGAACCGATGCCACGCCGTTGCGCGCGACCTGGCGTTTCCGCCACACCGGTACGAGCCCGAACATGCGGACGCGGTTTGAGTTGGCACGCTTTGGAACTGGCGACTGGTCGCCGGGCCCGCGTGGAAGTGGCTCGACAGGATTCACCTTCACCAACCAGCTGCCGGGTGCATACCTGACAGACTACAACGTGTGCATTCGCGCTGACTCCGATCCGGACGGTGCGGGTACGGTCTTCCAGCTGGATCCGGGAACGGGTTATTACACTGCCCCGACTGGGGTTGTGCGGACGGCTGACGTCTGGCACAAGTTCGAGCTTGAGGTGGGCACTGATTTCATCAATTACTACATCGATGATCAGCTCATCGAGTTTGCCGGACTACCGGATGGTGTTCCGCGTCCCAATGCGAGCCCGTATGAATTCGTGATTCTTGGTGTCGGTGTCAGCACGAACTCGGGTCAGATGCAGTGGGATGACATTGCCGTCACCACTGGAGCGCCGAGTTTGCCATTTGGCGATCCGCCGCCGCTCTCACCGCAGATCGGTGGTTCACTGCTGCCGAACGACACAAGCGTATCTGTTGTTGATATCAACACCAACGCCACGCGCGTGACCGTGTATGAAAACGCAACGTCGGTCGGATTCGTCAATTCAAACGGTGGTTTTGAAACGACCGCATTTTCGATTTCGGTACCGCCGCTCAACAACGGTGCCCTGGTCACTGTGCGCCAGACGATCGACGGTGTTGAGAGCTGTGATTCGATTCCCTCGCCCGTGGGCGCTGTCCCTGGTCCGCCGACGGTTGTCACGCCAATCCAAGCCGACGACGCAACCGTGACCATCGAGGACATCGACCTATCCGCGACGCTCGTAACGGTGTATGCCAACAGCAATGCGATTGGTTCGATTGATCCGAACGGTGCGTCGACGATTGACGTTCCGGTCATTCCGTTGGTCGCGTTGGAATCCGTCAATGCAACCGCCTCGAATCCAGTTGGCGAAAGTGAGCCATCGGAAGCCTTTGAGGTAGGACGCGGAAATGGCGTATTCCTGCTTTCAGTTGGTGTTCGCGAAACCGGTGGCGCCGGCCCGGTCGGTGATAACGCCGGGACCGCAAACGGAATCGAATGGATCGGAGCCGCTGAAAAGATCGGTGGGGCGCCGCAAGGTAAGCCCGTCACACCTGGTCCGAATTGGCAACCGATGACGTTCGATCCGAGCTCCGATGACATTCTGGCATTTGCCGGATCGACGGCAGACGGCAATCTGACCGGTACGTGGGGTGCGCTTGAGCACATTGCAGTTACCGTCGATGGCGACAATCCTGATCGATCGGTTGGTGCCTATGACATCTACATTGACAACATTCGAAGTGGTGGTGTGCTGTTGACCGATTTCGAAGCGTTCTCAACTGGAAGCACCGATGTGCTGCTGCGGACACCGGGCTTCTCTGGCTCGACCAGTGGAAACCTCAACCCGCCGCCGAACTCGGTCGCAATCGCCGGAATCGGTAATCCCGGCAAGTCGATCAACACCCAGTTCTACTTCGTCGATTCAGGCGAAAATCGTTGGGTGCGGTTGACCACGAACAATGCAGCGAATCTTCCCAACCCATTCGTTCGGTTGGATCAGCCGCTCACTTTCGACATTCTGGTCCTTGAGCGTCAGCCTCCAGCCGCTCCATCGCTGGAAAGCCCATTGGAAGCCGGTGACACCACCGTCACCGTGAACGACATTCTTCCGGATGCCACATCGGTTGACGTGCTGGCCGAAGGCGCTGTCATTGCCTCGGTCGACCCGATGGGTGCATCGAACGGTTTTGAAATCGCCGTTCCGCCATTGGTTCACCTGGAAGAGATCACCGTTCGTCAGTCAACTGCAGATGGGGTCAGCGCTGCTTCTGCCGGCATCGAAGTTGGTAATGGTAACGGCGTGCTGACGGTTTCTCTTGGTATCCGCGAAACCGGTGACCTTGGTCCAATCGGTTCGGAAGGTACGACCTCCGGCAGTCTCGAGTGGATTGGTGCATCAGGGACAGCCAGCGGCGCTCCGATCGGCCTGTCGCTGTCTCCGTCAAACAGTTGGCAGACGGTTACATTCAACCCAGCTGGCAACGTAACAGGATTTACGGGCGATGGCGTGTTGGATACGGCCACGGGAACGCTTGAGCATCTGGCGATCTCGGTGGACGACTTATCCCCGAACCGTTCAACGGGCGTCTATCGCATGTACATCGATAACGTCGTCAACGTTGGAGCAGGTGGTGGTGGAAGTGACGTCGTCATTACCGACTTTGAAGGTTATGCACTCGGTGACGAAGTGCTGTTCCAGGAGCCGACTTTCTCGGGCAGTACCGCTGGAAACCTGCTCTTCCCGCCGTCGGCTAGTGCGAATAGCGACAACTTCAATAACGGTGGTACGCGTTCGCAGTTGATCGCATGGTTCTTCGTCGACACGAATGCGGGGCGTTGGGTGCGTCTGACGACATCCAGCTCCGGTGGCGGTGAAGTTCCGAATCCGATCATCGATCTGACCAAGCCGGTTCGCATGGACATTCTGCTGTTGGCAGGTTGTCCGACCGCGCTCGGTGACTTTGACGGTGACTGCGACATCGACGGTCAGGACTTGGTGGCCTTCAATGCATGTCTTGCAAATGGTCCGGGCTCGTCTGCCGGCACCGGTTGTGTTTGCGGTGACTTTGACAACAACGGAACCGTCGACCTCGAAGACTACCAGTCGTACCAGGATGCAGCCGCCATCGAAGATGCAAATGGCGGATCGATTCCGGCTTGCACGCCGTAAGCAAGCGATTCGGTCGTTTTCATTGATGTAAACAAAACCCCTCCCGATGCGAAGTTGCTTCGGGAGGGGTTTCTTTTTGGGTGGTGTTCTATGGCGATCTCAATCCAACGTGGCGATTTGCCCGTCCAGTCTTCACAACGCGGGCGCCGGTTCTCACCTGGATTGACTTCGTTTGGCCCCAGGATTCCCGCCTGCGCGGGAATGACGGCGCTATCACTCCGCTACGGTTGGAATTGGAATGCTCTAACTTCCTTTTCGCCTCGCGATCGCCATAAACAGCCAGTATAGAAAAGCATGAAATGCCAGATCGCACACGATGAACATCGCGACCGCAGCGCGGAAGTCTGCCAGCCTGGGGCAGTTTGTTGCGCGCATTGATCGGTTCGGTCAGTCGTCGGACTTGTCGGAAAAATCGACTTTCGGCGTTTCCTTGGCGGCTTCGCTGACCTGGAAATATTCCGCTTCTTCGACGCCGGCTAATCCAGAGCAAAACTTGCCGAAGAGTTTGCGGCGGTACTTGTTCAGATCGCCGACGGCATCGTTGTATCGCTTGCGTTCGACGGCCAGGCGGTTCTCTGTCCCTTCAAGCGAGTCCTGAAGTTTCATGAACGACTCGTTCGATTTGAGTTCGGGATAGGACTCGCGCAAAACGAGCAATCGCGACAGCGCACCTTCGAGGCCTTGGGCGGCTTTGACCTTGTCATCACGCGAACCGGATTTTGCAGCATTAAAATAGGCTTCACGCGATTTTGAGATGCCAAGAAAGACATCCTTTTCCTGCTGAGCGACGCCTTTAACCGTTTCGACCAGGTTGGGGATGAGTTCGTAGCGGCGCTGCAGTAAGTTTTCGACCTGCGCCCATTTCACCTTCACGTCTTCATCAAGGCCGACGACTTTGTTGTAACCGGAGTAGGTCATGCACCCGCCGATGGCAAGCGCACCGACAAACAAGACCGCAAGGAAAGCCAATAGTTTTATACCTGATTTCATCATCGAATCTCCCGATTGAGTCATTGTCGCGCCGCACTTTGCGCAGAACTTCGCGTCCACGGCGTTTGACGTATTGCACGCTCTACATCGATTACCAGCTGGCACCGCCACCACCTCCTCCAAATCCACCACCGCCACCAAACGAACCGCCACCGAATCCACCGCCGCCCCAACCGCCTGATCCACCCCAGCCGCCACCGCCACCGCGTCCCCCAAAGATCATGCCCCAGAGGATTCCCTCGGCGACGTGTCCACTCCAATGCCGTGAACCGCGCCGGCGATACACGCCCTGAATGATGAACAAGACGAAGATAAAGAAGGGCAAAAAACAACCACCGAGTACCATACGCACCTTTTTCGCTTCGTCATGCCGACTGACATTGAGAAGCGATTGGCGATTGCCTGAAAGTTTCACATTCGATGCTTCGGCGACTTTATTGGCCACGGCGATACCCAATTCCCGCAAGCCAACGCTGTATTTGCCGGCTTTGAAATACTGCTGAGCGACGGCGCGCGAGGCGCTGCCGCACCATGAATCGGGCAGGGTTCCTTCGAGGCCATAACCCACTTCGATCTTCACCTTTCGATCGCCGACCGAAAGGGCAATAAGGACACCGTTGTCTTTGCCTTTCTGACCGAGTCGCCAGTTCTCCGCGTGGCGTATGGCAAATCCATCGATGTCTTCGCCATCGAGTGAGGCGACGGTCAGGATCTTGACCTGTGCGGTTGTCTTCTGTTCGAGTTCCTTCAGCGTGGCGTTGAGGGTTTGTTCGGCTGATTCGTCTATGATCTGGGCGTTGTCGATGACGAACGTGCCGGGATCGCGCACCGTGACTTCGGCGAGCGCCGGCACCGCGGCACACATGAACGCGAGCAATGATATTCGACATAGGTGACTACCACGCATCGGCGATCGCCCCCAATGCTTCAACGTCCTGATACAAGAGGTCAAATTCATGCGGCGCCGCTGACGAATCGCGGCTTGACGTCACCGCCGCTCTGATGCCTGGGAGATTGCGTTCCGTCAGCTTCTCCATGGCATCGACGACCCGTGGGCCGGGCTGCTTTTCTCGTTGCCCCTTAAGCCAGAGCATTCCACGCATGACACGAAGCAGGCCTTCGCCCGCATTTTTCATGACTTCGCTGACCACCGGTTCACTACCGCTGGATGCGAGCAGTCCCTGTCGCAGACTGATGGCCAACGCTTTCAATTCACGTTCACACTGGTGGCGAATATCGGCGTTCTCGAATGAAAGGTCTGCAAAGTAATCGTCGCCGAAAACGACGCACCGATTTTGAGTGATTTCCAAAAGTTCAAGCGGAAAGGTGTCGCACGAAGCTTGGATGTAAGGCGGCGTCATGATCAGCGGGGCGGCGATACGCTGTTTACCGAAACGCGGTCCCTGTTCGCCGATGCGGCGCAAAGCGTCCAGGTCGACTTTTTCCATGACCAGCACGCTGCGAATCGAAGCGTTTGTCGGCAGGGATTGCCCTGTGGCAGCCGATCCGATCAACGTCAACGACAGCACCTGCTCAGCACACAGCGTTTTCAACAAGTCGGCAAAACCGCGAACGGGCACCTGGATGTCGTCTGGAATGTTATCGAGCGAATTGGGTTTGTTCATTCCGGTTGGTCCTTCATGTGTTTGCAGATTGCGGATTTCGCCCTTGACGGTCATACGTAAATCCTAGGGAATACACCGCAAGATTGCCCTTATAAATGCATTCGTAGTTTCTAACCAGTGATTTTGTCGCGTGCGCTGGCGGATATGCGTGGAGTGTCCCATGGAACTTGAAATTCTGATCGTGCAAACCGGCTCGACGTATCCGGAAGTCGTCAACGCGGCGGGGGATTACGATCGCTGGTTTCTCACCGCACTCAATGCGAAAAACTTGGTGGTGACGGTCGTCGATTCGCTCGTGGATCAACTGCCTGAGCCGGGGCTATTTGATGCCATGATTCTTACCGGCAGTTCCTGTTCAGCCACCGAGATGAATCCGTTGTTGGACGCGTTTTGCGAATGGATTCGACGTCTGGCGGATGCGGATGTGCCCACGTTGGGCGTGTGTTTTGGTCATCAGATCATGGCCAAGGCATTCGGCGGATGCGTTCAGCGGCATGCGATGGGGCGGCAATTCGGGACGGTTGTCGTCACCGCGACCGATGCGGGCCGGCGGGATTTTCTCTTCAACGATCTCGATGAGACGTTCGACGTTCACTCTTGCCACGAAGACGTCTGCACGCAGTTGCCGGAGAACGCGACTTTGTTGGCCCGTTCGCCCAAGACGATCAATCAATCGTTTGCGATCGGTGAGTTTCTGCGGGCTGTCCAGTTTCATCCGGAGGCTTCCACGTCGATCATCAGCCAACTGCACGATTCGCTGGTCGCACGCGGGCAGTTGGCGAGACGGGAACCGGGATTTCAGTCGGCTGCTGCTGAATCGATCGGCAAAAGGATCCTTGCCAACTTCATTCAGTTCGCAATGCAAACGCGTCACCACGCACATTAACGCCTGGGCAATTCAATCGGCGAACCACATTCCGAGCAGCGATCACCCGGTGTGCCCCGAAGATCGTATCCGCAGGTTTTGCAGAATAACCCCTGCTTTCGACGCCTTCTTTCATTCGCGTAATCACCAAACAGAAGCAAGAGGACAAGCAAGACGCAACAGCTTGCGCAAAACGCTATTGCCACGGAGACATTTGCGAACGCCCGGACCCACCTTCCGGCATCTGGCAAACTACTGAATGGACGGTGGCCGGGAGCGATGTCCGTGGAGACGATCGTTGTGTTGTAGTCTGTGCTCAATGCAGCCACCATGCGCGTCGCGACTTCCCGGGCGGTTGGCGTATTGGTGTGGTAGATTTCGATGACGGGGCTGAGTGAATAGTCCACGACGAATTGAACGCATCCGACTTTCGCGTAGCGGGAATTGGGATCGTCGGGATCAAAATTCTTCGGGCTTGCGTCGATTTCCTGCATGTGCATGACTGCGTGTCCACCTTCGTAGACGCTTCGGCCAAAACTGGAGGCACTGATGGTCATTACCCTCGCAGAGGGTTTGGGCCAAGCCAGCGGAAGTTGAATTTCCTCGGAATCAAAAAAGGACTTGCCCGCGTCAAATGCGGCTTTGGTTCGCTGATGCGCGAGGGCTGGTACGCCAATGGGCGAGAAACTGACCAGATAGATCAGCAGGATCAGGGCGACAAGGCCGATCAAGGCAACCTTTAGTTTTCGCGAATGTTGACGCAACAACTTCTAGAGTCCTTGCTGTATCGTGCCGCATTCCGAGCAGCGATGACTCGGTGTGCCCCGAAGATCGTATCCGCAACTCGTGCAGTAAACCCCAGACCGTCGGCGTTTTCTTTCCAACGCGTAGTCGCCAATCAAGACCAGAATTATAAGTAGAAGGCAACAGCTTGCCCAAAACGCAATCGCGACCGAAACATCTCTTAGCTTTTGAATCCACTTTTCTGGGGAATTTGTAAACTCGAAGTTTCTTGGCGTGAAATTGGTGGAGACGATTTTCGCATTGAAATTCGTGTCTAGCGCCGCAACCATCCGACTGGCAATATCACGTGCGGCTGGCGTGTCGGTGTGGTGAATTTTAATAACAGGATTCAGCGAGCAGTCCACGACGAACACCACGCGCCCGGCTTGTTGGAACCGATAATTCGCAAGAGTGACGTCAAAATCCTCATGCGTCGCGTCGATTTCCTCAAGGTAAATGTCAGCGCGGCCGCCCGCATGGTCTCTCCAGGCAAGTCCGGAGGAACTGGCTTTCAAGATCTTCTCGCCCGCATTTGGCAGGACGTTTGCCAGTCGTGCGCACTCGGAATCAAGAAAGAATTTGGCCGCATCAAATGCTGTTTCCGTCCGCTGATGTGCAACAGCAGGAATGCCAATCGGTGACAGGCCGACGAGGTAAAGAACCAGGATCAGCGCAGCGAAGCCGATCAAAACAATCTTGAGTTTTCGCGATCGCTGAAGCACGGGCACTTAGTGTCCTAGAAGGACTTCACCACATTCCGAGCAGCGTATACCTGGTGTGCCCCGAAGATCATATCCGCATTTTCGGCAATGATGCCCGGAAGCGTTCAATTTTCGCATGGTCAGAGTTTCCGCGAGTGACCACACGAATATGAAGATGATGCAAAGAATAGAAGCCGCAACGCCTGGCGGGCCGTAACCTGCGATTAGTGCAACCCACTTTGCGTCGGGTGCGGCTGTGGCATTTGGGATGGCCTGATTGGTCATCGAGGTTGAGACGATCTTTACATTGTGATGCATGGCAAGCAATGCCTGCATCTTTTGCGCGACCTCTCCTGCTTCAGGTATGTCGGAGTGATAGATTTCTATGACTGGATCGAACGAAAGATTCACGACATAGCCAACTTGTCCACCGTCGCGGCTTATCGAATTGTTTCGCCATTCCTCGAAGTTCTCGTTGGTGGCGTCCTCAACATGAAGCGTTGCAATACATTGCGCCCCAGATTCCCCCATTGAACTTGATGATCCCATAATGTAGGTACGTTTCTGACCCTTCTTTAGGCTGCCAAAACGAAAACTGCTACTCTGCATATCCAATGCTTCATTCGCTTCTCTTCCCGCGAAATAGACCCTTTCTCGAAGTCTCCCGCCGACCACAATGAAGCCGATCAATGCCGCGATTATGAAGACAAATGCGATAATCGCGATACGGCGTTTTCGAAATCGCTTGGCCATGAGGAATTCCAGCCCTTAGTTCAACGTTCCACATTCCAGGCAGCGGTTGTCGGGCGCGTTCGTCAGATCGCATCCGCAAGTACGACAGCGGGATCCCAGTGCATTAAACCTTTTGCGCGTTGTGTATTCTGCGTGCGACCAAACAAGAATCGTTGCAATGCACAAAGCAGACACAGCGATGATCAAAGGCGCGTATTTGGATAGTCCAATGATCCACTTTCCGTCGTCCGATGCCTTCGCATTCAGAGTCGTGTTCTTGGAAAGCGTTGTTGAGACAATCTTGGCGGAGTAGTTGTCGCCAAGTGCCTCCAACATGCGGGTGGCCAATTCGCGGGCCTCTGGATCAATAGAGTGATAAATCTCGATCACGGGATATCGCGAAATGTTCACGACATAACCGACCCTTCCTGCGATCCTGAATTCATAGTTCGGCTCTTCCGGATCTTTTTCGTTGTAGCTTGCATATTCCTCCTGCAGATCAACATCGCCTTCCCCACCAGAAGAAGAACTGAAACCTGAACCAGAGCCATTTATCGAAACTCGCCTTTCTCCCACTTTGGGAAAGGCGGTGGTGTACTTGTTTCGCTCTTGCTGAAGGAACTGATCGGCCGCATTGCACGCCGCAGATGTCCGCTGCCATGCGAGGGCGGAAATACCCTTCGATGACATGGAAATCCACAACATAAACGCAATCAGCGTCATGAGTAAAAGCACAACGATCTTGCGTTTTCGGGCTCGCTTAAACAATTCCTATTTTTCCTTCCCAACAAATCTTGTTCGAAGGAACGATAAGCCGTCAAGGGATTCGGGGAAAATCGGCACGCGGAGCGTTCAAACCGCGAAATAGGGCAGGGTGGAATCGAACCACCGACTTGGTGCTTATAAGACACCCGCTCTAACCACTGAGCTACTGCCCCCATGCGTGACTTGCGAATCGTGGGGATACACGTATTCGAAAGCCGGGGGAGTCAGCATGGGGGTTGAGTCGAGAATTAGCGTGTTGTTGCAGCATGAAATGAATTCTCTCTAACACCCTTCGGAACGTCAACGAGTGCAGAACTGAAATCTGAATCCTGGGTCCGGGGCGGCAGATTCTGTGTAACTGGCCTGGGAGATGCGGAGGAATTTCCACACTGCCGCTATTTCGGTATTGAGACAAGGGGTTCGGATGGGTGGAATTCGGGGAGCACTAGAAGGAAATCGTAGCGGAATGCAAGGTTGCTTAGTTCGGGATACGCGGTTTTGGTTTTGCTTTCTGCGAGGATGGACCGTAGTTCTGCCAAGTGAAACAGTTGAGATTCCGACTCATTGCCTGGTTGAGAGAAATGACGGATTGGGCTGGTTTCGCTGACCAGGTCTGTTGCTTTGCCATCGCTCTCGATCAGCTTTCGAGCAAGTACGAGAACGTGGAGGGATTTTCCACCACGGGCGAATGCCATTTCCGCTGCGTGATTTCCGACATCAAGCTGATCAAACGGACTGTATCCGCGGCCAGCGTGTGCGCTGCCAATCTTGAGCAGGACTCGGCAATCGGGCGACGCTTGGATGCGCTCTGAAAACATGCGCTTCATGAAGTCGATTCGTAGCGAGTTGCTCTTGAAAAAGTCTCCTTTGTGATACATGCCGTAGATGCGTTGAGAGATACGTAGCTGGTCGATCATCTTGCGTTCATTTGAGCCTGCGTCGAAGACTTCAAGGAGTTGATTCCATTGACCGGCGCCTGCTGTAAACATGAATGCTTTTTCGCGTGATCCTGTTTGCGCGTAATGCTTGAAACCATCCCACGCGTTTTCAAGGGCTGAGTTGATGGCCGTTCGGGCAGTCTCTGTTTCGGCCCGTTGCTTAAGGGCTCCCAGAATCAATCGGGGCGATCCCATGAACTCCTGATCAATTCCCCAGCACTCGTAACCCATGGTAGCTGCATGGGCGAATAGTGCGGCGTCTTCTTTGTGATTGAGGAAGGCGACGCTGAACGGCGTTTCGCGAATGGTTTGCGCGACTCCTTCAAAACCACGGTCCTTGGCGGCATCCAAAAGAACGGATGTCGATGATGGCCCGGTTTCGGTGACAAATGCTTTGTATCCAGCGCCCTTTAGATTCTCCAGTAACCATGAACCGACGCTACACGTTTCGCGGTTGCCATGACTTTCGCCGATAAGCGTAAATTCTGAGTCGCGCGCATGCCCAAGAAGAATGTCGGCTCCCGGGCCTGACAACCCTTTTTCATCCAGTGATATCGGATGCCGGTTTTGTTCGATACACTCTTTCAAGCTCTGCGCAGAGGCGAACGGACACGAAAATATCACAGCGGCGATAGCGAATCTCGCCTTGAGTGGCATGGACATGATCAAGCCTTTCACAACAAATTGTAGTGATTTGCAAGCGGATGCGCCATAGTATACGGCCGATATAATTGAAATTCAAGACAAGAATTCAACAAAGAAATAAACCAGGAAACCGACATGAACAGATCACGTGACTTCAAAATCGACGATGTGGGGCAGATTCAACTCCTACGGTCGACGGTGCGCCAGGAAATTGTAGACACGGTGCACGCGTTGCGTGAGTGTAGTTTGCGCGAGGTTGCCGAATACATCGGTAGGCCGGCTGATGGACTGTATTACCACGCCAACGCGCTTATCGACGGTGGCTTGCTGGTCAAGACAGGGGAGAAGGAAACGGATCGTCGCCCCGAGGCAACCTACAGTACGCCGTCGAAGGGTATTCTGCGTATGCGATACAAGCCGCAGGATGCGTCACATTCCAATGCCGTTTCGAATGTTGTCACATCAATGCTCAAGACGGCTAATCGTGACTTTGCCCAAGGCCTGAAACCGAAGGGGGCTCGATGTACAGGGCCAGAGCGAAACCTGAACGCCAGTCGGCAAAAGGCATGGCTGAACAAAAAACAGTTGAAGAAGGTCAATTCACTTCTTGCCAAAATCCAAGATATTTTCGCAAACATGGATGCAGAACAAGATGCGGAATTGCACAGCTTCACGTTTGTACTCGCCCCGATCAAACCTTCAGAAACAAGACGTACAACGCCAAGCAAGGATTCCTAGCGATCATCAAACGCGGGGTAAGAAATCCCAAGCTGAACGCCTGCTATCGATGTTTGTCGTCGAGAGCATGGCTGCTGGCGTGCGAATGCGCGAGGACTTCAAGAACGCCCCCCCCGGGCATTTGATCGAAGCTTCACGGGCAACTGGGCGGCAAAGCCGGGCAGTGGGTAAAAACACAAAAAGCCGCGTTCCCGGGATGGAAACACGGCTATTGTTAAGCGGGTGATGAGATTCGAACTCACGACATTCACGTTGGCAACGTGACGCTCTACCACTGAGCTACACCCGCGTCGGGCCCATTGTTATACCGATTTTGCGCCGGCTGACAAGTCCTGATTGGACGGGATTGCGCCTGCTCTCTTGACGCCAGATTGGCCCCCCGAAGTCACCGGCACGCACCCGATCCTGTCTGGGGCGATGGCTTAATAAATCAGGTCGCCCGGGTCTCCGTCGGTCCGCTGATGATCCAGATTGTGGCGGACGATGCCCAGCCCGCAGGCACAGGTCTCAAAATCCTCGCTCAGCCGCCGCAGCAACCGCGAGGGCGGGTCGACATCGGGCGGCGTCAATTCCGAGGCGATCGCGTAGGACCGCTTCCCGAAGGATACATATTCGCTGACCCGGTCGCTCCAGGTGGCCGACCGTGATCGACCGACACCTTCCGGATAGACACCCGTCCAGAAGAGCGTGTAGTCGCCGATTCGGCGGTGGACGTATGGGTCGCGGGTTGCGTCGACCGCCATTCGATCGCTCTCGAAGTTTGCGATCATCTCTGCGATTTCGGTCACCGGTTTGCCGACGGCTTCCCGTGCGATGACCATTTCGTCGATGCGGACAAAATCGATCAGCAGGTCGGAGACGTAGTCGGCCAATGCCGGGTCGCAAATTCCCAACTCGGTCTGGAAGGCGTGCTCGACGAGTCCCGTGAAGAGTCGTTTCAATGGATGGTTGTCGCGTATCGGAAGCATGGCATTCTCTCCATATGCGCCATTCTTCACCCACCAAGTCGGCGGGCACCTCAAAGCGTTGGCTCTCGAGAACTGACGTTTGCCGCTGGAACTGCAACGATCGCAGCGAATGCGTCAAATAATCATTTGCCACAATCCAATTCTATGTTCCCGACAAGCCGCGAAGCAAACAGTAATTGATCGCATGCATGCCGCACAATGTGATTTCAGGTCCGATAGCGTGCGCAGATAAACTGCGCCGATTCTATCGGACGTACCGGCATCAACGACTATTTGGTTTTGGTGGGGGATAGGCTTTTCGCCCGCAATCCAACGCGCCGGCATTTGCTTCGCCGGGCTGCGTTGATTGCATGCGTGCTGCATTAGCCTGAAGTATTTCCGTCGGCGTCGGGCGCGGTCTTGCCCGGCTCGGCGCTATCGGGGGATTCCTTAGGCGCAGCGTCTTTGCTGGCAGTCTTTGCCTGTTGTGGGGGGCTTGAATCCGGCATGTCGCCGGCGCGTTTCTTCTGCGCCGCGTTGGGGATTTTCGCGAGGCGATCTTTGAGTTCAACGAACAAATCGTCGACCGGTTTGCGCAGCTTTTCAAGGACACCCTTCCAAACCTTTTCTTTGGTGTTCTTGATTTCAGCAGGCTGGTCTGACTTCTGTACCTCCGTCAAACGCTTCTTGGCTTCTTCGAAGTCTCGTTCCTTGGACAAGCGATAGGCAGTCGCACGCGTTTTGCATTCACGCAGAATCGAGTGGGCGCTGACGCTCTGAGCCTCGGTCAGTTCGTATTTTTCGATGAATTTGCGAACGTAGAGATCCCAATCATCTTCCTGTGGTTTGTTTTCGCGGGCTGCGTTATTCAATTTCGGATTAAAGCTGACCGGCGGTTTCTTGCGCACCGGCGGCGCTTTGACTTCGTGCTCATTTGGTCCAGGAAAGATGCCTGGATTTCGCGGCTTGCCTTGTTGCATGGCCGTGAAATTCTCATCCATCTTTTCAAACGTGATCTTCATGTCATTCAAATCCCACTCATGAAGCGCACGTTGTTCTTCGTTGAGGATGCTGTCCCAGTCTTCGTTGCAGCGCAGAATCGTTTCACGGATATCCTCAAGAAGCGGCAGGGCATTTGCGCCGATGCGCCGCGCGATTTCGCCTTCGGGCGCTTCGCCTTTGATTTGATAACGACCGAGGTCGCGAACGAGCGGCCAAATGTTGTCATGCGTGTCGAGGAACTTGGTCACTTCCTCAACCAGCATCTTCTTGGTGGTCGCCTTCTGGTTGTCGTTGAGGTTGTAGCGGCGGGAAATGTTCTCAACCGCCTGCTCCATCATGGTGTCGACGTTCCACAACCCCTTGAATTCCTGTTCGGCTTCTTTCGGGTCTTCCGCGCGTGCGGCCATCGGTAGCGCCAGGAACACCGCTAACATCAGTTGGATCGATTTTCTTAAATTCATGTTTGGCAATCGCATCATAAGTCTGGCCAAAAAGGCCGGTTTCCTTGGATTATCGTCAGGGCTGACTCCAGCCCAAATAGATATATCGGACGCAGAAATTACTGCTCACTGCCCATTATATTGCGATTGTTCTGTCCAGGTTGCAATCTTTCGCGCAATCTGGGTGCAAATATGCGTGGCCCATGGGGCTTGATGTTGTGATATCTTGCCCGGCGACACCAAAATAGAGGGAGTCTGCAAGATGGCGAAGCGATGGCTGCGACTTGGCTGAATCGGGTCAAGAGGACTGGCGACGCGAGAAGATTCCCTTGATCCAGGCCTGGACGCGTTTGACGTTGGCCCAGACGCGGAGCTTCCACATGCGATTGCGGAGTTCCTGAAGGGCCGGGTCGTTGGGGTCGACATCGATCGCCCGATCGATCATGACGCGCGCCTCAGCCCATCGCCGCGTGTGCATCAGGACGAGAACGGATTTGTGCATCGCGATCAGATCGCGCGGATTCAGCTCGATGGCCTTGTTCAAATGGGTCAGCCCGTCGTCGTAGCGCCCCTGAAGGAAGCGGCAGACGGCTAAATTGTGGTGTCCCTGAGGACAGGCGCTGTCGAGATCAAGCACCTTTTTGAACTTGTGGGCGGCTTCGTTGACCGCTTCCAGACGCAAGAGGCAACCGCCCCAAGCCAGAAGCGCCGAGTCGTTGTGCGGTTCCTCGCGGTGGGCGGCGGCTAGGTGTCTGGCCGCATCGGCGTACTTGGCCAATCCAAAGAGAGCCTGACCCATGCGGAGGTCCAGGCGGGGCATCTCGGGATCGAGTTCGTGGGCGGTTCGGAGCGCTTCCAGCGCTTCGACCGGTTTATCCAGATCGAGCAGCACCTCGCCCAGCGAAAAATGCGCCTGGGCATAATCAGGTTCCAACTCGACGATTTGTTGCAACTTGGATGCCGCACGGGTCGGGTTCTTGGCTTCGATCTCGAGTTCAGCAACATCGAACAGAAGATCGACATTACCCGGGTCTTCGCGAATTTCGGCGAGGAAGTATTCGCGGGCGCGGTCGAGCTTGCCCAATTCGCGATAGGCCAGCGCGATTGATTGCTTCGCGCCGCGGTAGGTCGGGTCGATGTCGAGTGTGCGGTTCCAGCAGTAGATCGCCCGATCAAACAAGCCGCGGGCGGCCAGCGAACCACCGATGTGATAGAAACACACCGGACAGTCGTCTTTGATCTGCTGGGCGAGATAGAACATCTCTTCGGCTTTTTCGTGATCGCCGAGTTCGGTGTACGTGAGGATGCGGTAGCAATAGCTGGCTTCGATTTCGGGGTCGAGGCGCTCGGCTTGTTCGAGGACTTCGTTGGCCTCTTCGCAGCGGAGGGTGCGCGCAAGATCGACGCCCAGCGCCATCAGGACATCGACATCGCCCGGATCGAGCGTGGCCGAGATGCGATAGGCCTCGATGGCCTCATCGAACCGATCCAACTGGTCGAGGATGTAGCCGCGATGGGCTTGCCACGTGCTGTGGTCCGGATTGATATCCAAAGCCGCATCGATCTCGGAGAGAGCCTCTGGCCACTGGCGTGACTCAGCCAGTTGGTGGGCTTTCTCAACGCGTGATTCCGCTTCGTACCAGTCGTTCATGCGTCCCGTTCCGTGCATCTGGAGCAAAGTGCCCCGTCCGTTTAATATTAGCCCGTTATCTGGACCTGGACAACAGCCTTATACGCGACAATTACCGGCCTCTGTGTTATTTTTCCCCGGCGCGAATCGTTCCATTATTCCACGGTGAGAATCAGGGCAGATTGGCGCGATTGTCGCAGTCGTTTCCGTTTCACGTCGAAAGTGAGCCACCCTTCATGAAAGCCACCATTATTGGATTCCCACAGTCTGGTAAATCGACTCTTTTTAACGCCGTCACCAATATAAAGCCGGATCCGGCCCAAATGCCGCAGGAGCAGATGGCGATGGTCCACGTCCCCGACCCCCGGATTAACCGCCTGGTCGAGATCTGTAAACCCAAGAAAACCACGTATGCCAATATTGAATTCGTCGATATCCCGGGTGTTTCGATGGCCGACGCCCACGGTCGGGCCGAATTCGCCAAGCACATGCCCAGCATCAGAAAAAGTGATGTGCTGGTCATCGTCGTCCGGGATTTCAAGAATCCGTCCGTTCCGGAATATCGCAACCGGATCGACGCGATGGGCGACCTCGCGGACATGCACGAGGAGCTGATGTTCGCCGACCTCGATGCAGTGACCAAGCGCATCGAAAAGCTCGAGAAAGCCAAGAACAAACCCACCAAGACGCAGGAGCAGGACAAGAAGGAGTTGGCCATCCTTCAACGCTGCGCCGAAGCGCTCGAATCCAGCAAGCCACTTTCGACCGTCGTGCACAGCGAGGAAGACGCGCGGGCGATTGCGAGCTTCGCCTTCGTCACGGAGAAGCCGGCGATCGCGGTGTTTAATGTCGATGATGATCGAGCCGCAGAAGCGATCGGCAACGTGCCCGAGAACTTCCACAGCGCGTTTCCGTTGTGCGCCGACATCGAAGCCCAGATCACCGAACTCGACGACGAAGACAAAGCCACCTTCCTCGCCGACATCGGCGTCGAAGAGCCGGCCCGCGATCGACTGATCCGCAGTTGCTACGATGCGATGAACCTGATGTCGTTCTTGACCATGGGCCCCGACGAAGTACGCGCCTGGACCATTCCCAAAGGAACCCACGCGGTTGACGCAGCCGGCAAAATCCACTCGGACCTTGCTCGCGGTTTTATTCGCGCCGAAACAGTCGCCTACGCCGACTTGATCGAATGTGGCGACCTGAAAGGTGCAAAGGCGGCGGGCAAGGTGCGCCAGGAAGGCAAGAATTACGTCGTGCAGGATGGGGATATTTTGAACATCAAGTTCAA
>DDIR01000015.1:0-3208 GCA_002338715.1 Phycisphaerales bacterium UBA1845
TGGACTCAAGGTGTTCTAGCCGCCCGATCGTGGGGACCAGGCGTTGAGGCTTCGGTCGAAGGGCAAGAGCGTCACCCGATAACCGGATGCCCGGGCGAGAAACTGTCGCCGCTGCGGACCGGCAAGGTGCATGAGGCAGTTGAGCATGGTGGCTGTCGTGTTGCGGGTTTCATTTCGAAAGAGCGAATAGAAAGCCTCGCGATTGGTCCAGATGTCGAGCGACACCAGCAACTGTTGGCGTTCGTGATCGACCACCACCATCTGCGGGTCGTCGATCGAGCGCATCGCCAACTCACCCAACCGCTCGTTTAGCCCGCTGCTGCGATACGGTTGATCGCTCAGCGCTGGCGAACCCTTGGCGGCTGAACACAACGCAAAATTGAATCGGGCGTTGCCTTTGCTTTCCTCTGCGGCTTGCTCGCGTATGTCGGTGAGGTTGACAATCTTCCCGTCGATGCGAAAGCGGTAGTCGTATTCGAGATCGCGCATCGCGACGTCGTGCATAGTCGAAGGAATGTCAGCGGCGAGCACCGCTTTCAGCACGCAGGCGTTATAGCAATTGATCCAGTACGCCAACCGCGCCGACGGATCGCCAAAAAACGATGGTGTCGTCACCGGTCCGACAAACGCGACCTCGTCGAGATAGGCGTCGAGCTTGCTTGGGTCGCGCTTCAGTGTTTCATAATCGACGAGTCCGTCACGCACGCACGTCCGCAAGACGTCGGCCCAGGGGCGATCGTCATAGACTGCGGGTGCTTCAGCCGGGCGAACGGCTTGCGGATCAAACAAGTCCGCCTTGGGTTGACCACACCCCGTCAGCACGCAAAGCGCACCGACGAAAACAGCGCAACGCAAGAAAGCAAAGCATCGTTGATGGGCAGAATCCTTCACCACGCCTTACTCCTCGTAGAGCCGATGAATGGTCAAACCAGTCGCCAGCTTCGGGTAGAAGAACGTGCTCTTTTGCGGCATGAGTTCGCCGGCTTCGCTGACTGCACGGAGCTGTTCCATCGGTGTGGCTTTCGGCAACACCGCGACGCCGCCTTTTTCCTCGGCCATCTTGCAGGCGAGTTCGATTGACTTGGCGTAGTCGATTTTGAAGTTCGCGTTGGCTGACAGCGTGTCGATGAGGTAGCGGTGCAGGTAGGCCACGTCGAGTTCGCGCCATGCGGGGGCGTGGTCCGATGCGATGTCTTCGAGAATCGCGCGGTTGGTGAATCGCACGCCGGCTTTCTTTTTGGATGCACCGTCATAAAGTTGCATGTCGGCTGATGCGTCGTCGGCGGCTTCTATACCCTCGGACCAGCCTTCCATAAGAGCGCTGAGATTGGCGCCGGTTCCGGAGAGGACGCGGTTGTATCCCTGGATCACGCAGCCGGGGTCGTCCATGCTGGCGAGCACCATCATCACGAAGTTGGCTGGGTGACTGGGGGGCAGCGCTGAACCGTGCATATCTGCGAGGTACTGTCGGTAGTTCAGCGCCGTGGTGTATCGGTGGTGACCATCGGCGATGTAGAAATTCTTGTTGATCAGCGCGTTGACCACGCCTTGAACCGCCTGCCCATCGGTGACGACCCACATCTCGTGCTGCACGCCGTCGAAGTTGGCGACCGCATCGGGCTTGCCGCTGGTCGTTGCTGCGAGGGCTTTGCCGACATCGTTTTCCGGATCGGTGTAGACGGAGAAGATCGGCGACAGATTGCAGCGCGTTTCTTTGGTCAGCGCGAATCGGTCGGCTTTGGGTCCGCCGAAAGTCTCTTCGTGCGGAAGAATCAGGCCTTCGCTGAACTCATGAAGCCGCGCGGCGACGATGATCTGATGTCGTGTGTGTTTCTTGCCGTCGATCTCGAACGTCTGGTTGTAGGCATAGACGGCTGGTGTTTCTTCTTGAATTAGAATGCCCTGCGCGGTCCAGCTTTCGAGATTGAACTGTGCGTCGAGATAGGCTTGTTGCGGGCCTTCATCTTTTGGGGGGATGTGGGGCAGATCGACCGCGACGATGTTGTGTTCGTCCTTGGCCAGCAGTGCGTCTTTGTCGCTCTTATCCAATACGTCATAAGGCGGCGCCAAAACACCCGACAAATCGCCGCCGAAGCGGTCAAAGTCATATCGCAGTGCTCGAAAGGGCGCGACTTCAGGCATCGTTTGACTCCCTCGTTTGGTTGAGACTCTAGCTCACGCGGCAAATGCGGCGTGTACCCGGCTGGCGACGGGGCAAGGCGGACGGTGCGCTCGCCCTCCACGTGCCGGTTGTGCAGCGTATCGGTTGCCCGTCTGACCTGCAACCTTCTGTGGGCGGGGCGATCAGACGCTTGATGCAGGCATTTCGATGATCCTGAAAGCGTCGGCAATGCTGCATATCAGGCGTGGTGCGGCAGTTTTCTGGCGTCGGAAGTCGCCGGCAGCCGATATACCACGAAGTGGTTCTCGCGATGGCATGGACGCGCCGGGCGTGAGTGCGGCGAAGGGTGCGCTTGGGAGAGTATGACGTGTCGAATTGCGTTGTTCTTTGTAGCGGTGGAATCAACAGCACGGTGGCTGCGGTGCATGCTGCCCGTGAGCGCGATGTGCACCTGCTGCATATCGACTTCGGCCAGGTGGCTGCGACGGCTCAACGCAGCGCGGTGCATGATATCGCCCAGGCGATCGGCTGCGACACCATCGACATCGACCTGCCGCATCTGACTGCGATCGCCAAGCTCCATCGACACGCCAATGGGCCATCGGGCGAGCATCTGGATTCAACCAATCAAAGCACGCCGAAGCTGACGGTCGCGTCCGTTCCGCTGTTGATGGCCGAGCTGCTCGGAATCGGAATTCAAACCGCGATTCGAATGGGGGCTGCGTCCGTCATCATCGGGTCCAGCGAAGCCGCCAGCGAGACCGAATCGGAAGCGGGTCCGGGAAACGGCGCCGCATATCTCCGTCAGGACTACTATTACCTCTTCAGTCGATTGGTCGAAATGTCGGTGAGCGCGAAGAACCCGGTCCACCTCGAAACGCCCCTGATCGATTTCACCCGCGACGAGATCGTCAAGATCGGTTCAAGATTCGACACGCCCTTCGATCTGACCTACGCCTGCAAGACCGACCTCGGCACCCACTGCGGCACCTGCATCGACTGCGCCGCCCGCCACCGAGCCTTCAATGCCGCCAAATTGCA
Source organism: Phycisphaerales bacterium UBA1845 (assembly GCA_002338715.1). Lineage (GTDB taxonomy): Bacteria > Planctomycetota > Phycisphaerae > UBA1845 > UBA1845 > UBA1845. The sequence goes on from DDIR01000015.1 coordinate 3,164, forward strand.
AGACCCAGCGATGGCCGCCGCCCGGTAGGGTGGGCCGTGCCCACC
>DDIR01000015.1:3310-5290 GCA_002338715.1 Phycisphaerales bacterium UBA1845
GGTGGGCCGTGCCCACCGAGTTTTGCACGTGGCTAGACTATTTGTTCTCCCTCGATTTCCCGTTCAACTTTTTTGAACCCTGTCAATCGGTCCGTGTGAACCTCGGTGAAATCAGCGCCTGCATTTTCGAGGAACGCGACGAGACGGCGTCCAAGTGCTTCGACCTGCTGTCTTGAGCCCCCGTCGCCTACTTCTTTCAAACTGTAATCACTTGGCCAACCTTTGCCGTCCCATTTATCTTTGTACCTGACCCAAAGTAACCATCCGAACGCTTGTTCGTCAGTGGAATCTGCGAACTGCCCCGCGCTCCAGTCCACTGAGATAACTTTGTCCAGACTTACTTTGAGATAGTAAAGGTCAAAGAAGAGCAGTCGATAGCCGAATGCAACTTCGGTGTCCTCCAGATCAGTCTTGTCACTTGAATCTGCGCACTTCATGATTTCGACAAACTGATTTCGCGCAAGCAAACCAAGGACTGCGATGACCATGTGTACAGGGCTCGTTTCGCATGCGAAGGCGACGACAATGAAGAACCCGACAAGAAGCAACCACAGACTCGATCGGATCATGGCATCGCGGGCAACAAGATTCTGGATGGCCGCATAGGTTGGGATGGCGAATAATAAGAAGGCGATTCCAAGTGCCAGGATAGCTCTTGGGAGATGATGCCATGGTCTCTTGAGGCTGAGGCGTTGCATGCCATTAGCATAGCCCTTCAAATATGCAGAATCTATTTGGTAGCCATATTGGTCAAACCCATCAGGAAGGAATTCGCAGGTAAACGACAAGTTGTGACGAGAGATTCGGTGATTGAAGTTGTTCCGTTCATTCTGCGCTCGTTGCATGCGTGTTGCTTGGTCACTAATGTGTCTGGAGAATAGTGTGCCGACAGTCTTAAGGAGTCCCCGTGTCTGACACCGCAAACATCCTCAATCTCGCCCGCAGCAAGAAGGCTGGCGATGTTCATATTGTGGCTGGGTCGCCGGTGCTTTTTCGCATTGGCGGCGAGCTTCAGCCGGTGACGCGCGAAGTTCTCGATTCCAAGATGGCCAAGGATCTGACGTTCTCGCTCTTAACGCCCCAACAAATCCTCGAGTTCGAGAAAGACCTCGACATCGACTTCATGTATGCCGACACGCAGAAGCGGCGGTATCGCGTGAATGTCAGTTACAACGATGGCGAGATCGGAGCCGTCTTGCGGTTGCTTGCCAGCGAACCGATGACGCTCGATCAAATCCGCATGCCCGACATCGTTCGCAAACTTGCCCATGCCCGCAAGGGGCTTGTCCTCATCACCGGTGCCACCAGCGAGGGCAAGACCACCACGATGGCCGCGATGATCAACGAGATCAACGAGACGGCCAAGCGACACATCGTCACCATCGAAGACCCGATCGAATACGTGCACGCGAACAAGAATTCGGTGGTGCGCCAGCGCGAAGTCGGCAAGGACACGAAATCGTTCGGGCGCGGGCTGCGGGCGGCGCTTCGACAAGACCCGGATGTGATCGCCATCGGTGAGATGCGCGACTACGACACGATCAAGATCGCGCTGACAGCCGCTGAGACGGGCGTGTTGGTGATGTCCACGCTGCACGTGATTTCGATCGACAAGATCGTCGAGCGGTTGCTTTCATACGCACCGGACAGCGGCGACGGGCACATTCGAAACCTGATGGCCGAGTCGCTTCTCGGTGTGATTCATCAGGAATTGATGCCCACAATCGATGGCGGCAAACGGGTGGCGTGCGAAACGCTCGTCGCGACCGACGCGGTGCGCAACGTGCTGCGCAACAAGGGCACGTTCCACCTGCGAAACGCGATCACCACCGGCCAACGCCATGGCATGCAGACGATGAAGGCGTCGCTCGACAAAATCATGGAAGAGGGCGTGATCAGCGAATCGACGTATCATCGCGTGCTTGAGAATTACGTTTAGATTGAGTGATTCGTATTCGTGTCAGTCCCCCACCCTGGAAG
>DDIR01000015.1:5431-6633 GCA_002338715.1 Phycisphaerales bacterium UBA1845
CGGGTCGATGACCCGACCTACTATCCTATCCATCCCCAAAAAACTCGTTGTAGCCCACGTAGATGAAAAACAAGACGCACAGCATAAGAAGCACGTTCGTGAGAATGCCGCTTTTGTATTGCTTGCCGACCCATGCGGTGCGGTTGTTCATGATGAGCAGGGTGGCCGCGAGGAAGGGCATGAACATGGCGGCCATCACGGCGTAGTAGATTTGCACTTTTTGCAGGCTGATGTTCGTCATGAGGATGGGGACGACGGCCAGACCGATCAAGAACGCGCGGTACGATTTGGTTTTGGTGTAGTCGATGTCGCGGCGCTGGTTGGCGCTTGCGCCCGATCGGATGAGCATGAAGTCGGCGAAGAGGTAGGGGATGCTCTGCCACACGCCGAGCAGGCTTGAAAACACCGCTCCCCAGAACCCGATCAGAAATAGCCATTTGCCGAATGTGCCCATGACGCCTTCGAGTTGCGCCGCGAGTTCGATCGCGACGTTTTCGCCGCCCGGTTCCAGCTTCAGCCTCGAACCGATCATCAGCATCGCGACGCCGAAGAGCGACGTCATCGTGTATCCGATGGCCAGGTCGACGCGCGAATCGCGCAAACCGCTGATACCCTTGCGGCCGGCTTCTCTTATCCAGTAACCGTACGAGAGCAGCGTCACCGAACCGCCCACGCCGCCAAGCACGCCCAACACAAACTTGGTGTCGTCGCCCTTGAAGGTTGGTTTGATGATGCCCAGCGCGACGGCTGACCAGTCGGGTTTGATCAGGACGGCTGTCGCTATCACCGCGCAAAACATGATGCCGATGCACACGGACATCAGTTTTTCAAAGAGTGCAAACCCGCCGATCCAGACGAGCGTCAAGCCGAGGAGCGAATGGATGATGCCCCAGACGATTTTGGCATGTTGCACCGATAAGCCGAGGTCGTAGATGCCCGCGCCGGCGACTCCGCATGCGCTGATGAGCGCACCGCCGGTGAAGACCGACCAGATCAAAAGGTATGTGACGAACACCCAGCGGACCGGTGAGCCGAGTCGATCGTTCCAGCCTTCGAGCAGGGTGGTGTCGGTGGCGAGTTGCCAGCGGGCGAGGCCTTCGTTGAGCATCCATTTCAAAATGCCGCCGGCAAGTGCCGCCCACGCGATGACCACGCCGACGTTGGAACCGGCAATGCTGGCTGTGATGAGGTCGCCCGCGCCC
>DDIR01000015.1:6750-7328 GCA_002338715.1 Phycisphaerales bacterium UBA1845
CCCCGGTCGCCGCAATGAGGATGCCCGGTGCGATTCGATAGAACAAACCGGATTTTGTTTTTTGCGGGTCGGTCATCGTCGTTTGAGGTTAACGCAATCCGGCTACGGTGTCGCCATTTGATTGCGATGCGGGCGGTTGTGGGACGCGGCGGTTGAAGGGAGGGCCCGCTTGCGTTCAAATGGATGCGTCAGACGGGCTCATAGCTCAGCGGTTAGAGCAGTCGACTCATAATCGATTGGTCCGGGGTTCGAATCCCTGTGGGCCCATTAGCATCATCTCAGAGTAGCCGGGCTGGCGAGAACACGTTTGCGTTCTTTGGAAGGAGCTTGCGATGACATGGAAGAAATTGCGCGGATTGGTCTTGGTCTTGGCGATGGGTTCGATGGTGGGCCTGTTGGCATCTTGTCAGGCTCCGAGCGATGGCGACAATAACGGTTCCGACGGGAGATTCTGTACGGATGAGGCCGATTGCGAAGAAGGCGAAGTCTGCGTCTTCGATTCGGGTGAAGGCGGAACGGTCTGCCGCGACGGCAGTTTGTTCGGACTCTAAGCCGATAGGCGCATGAATCGTCGTGCT
>DDIR01000106.1 GCA_002338715.1 Phycisphaerales bacterium UBA1845
GAATTGGTGGGCACGGCCCACCCTACGTTCGCTTAATACTTTCCGTCACCGCCACCGTTCGATGAAACGGTCACGCCTTTTGATTCCTGCACGATGCGAACGCCAGCACTGACGCCAAGACGCGTTGCGCCGGCTCGGATCATTTGCGTCGCTTCGTCAAAACTTCGAATTCCGCCCGATGCCTTCACGCCCATGTGCGATCCCTTGACGGCATCCGACATCAGCGCGACATCCTCTGCCGTCGCCCCACCCGGACCGAACCCGGTCGACGTTTTCACGAAATCCGCCCGAGCGCGACGGGCTGCAATACATGCCCGCGTTTTTTCATCATTGGTCAACAGCGCCGTTTCGAGAATGACTTTGCAGATCGCCCCGCCGTCCATGCACGCTTCGACCACGCAGCGGATGTCGTGATAGATCGCTTCGTCGTCACCACTCTTCAGCGCGCCGACATTAATCACCATATCGATTTCGCGGGCGCCTTCACGAATGGCACGACGCGCCTCCAGCGCTTTGACTTCCGCGACATTCGCACCCAACGGAAAACCGACCACGGTGCAGACCTTCACCGTACTGCCGCGAAGAATGCCCGCACTTCTTTTAACCTGACATGGATTGACGCAGACCGACGCGAACCCAAACTCCATCGCCTCTTTGCAAAGCTTGTCGATCTGTTCGTACGTCGCATCGGGACGCAAGAGCGTGTGGTCAATGTAACGGGCGATCTCTTTCGGAACGTCGCAACCGTTGCCGCGACACACGATTCGATCCGCCCCCATCGCGACGAATTCGCGCAGACGCTCCGGATCGACAGGACCGCTGGGCTTGCAGAACCCGCACTCCGGGCCCGTGCAATCACCAGAAGCCGCACCGAGCATCGAAGCGATGCGGTCTGCCACCCGCTGAAGATCGGTTTCGGACAATTCAGTCAATTCACTCTCCAACTGCTTTGAGGTCACATCGCTCGACGAACCTGTTTGCTTACCTGCAGCGCCATGACCGCCACATGCACACGGTCCGCTGGAACCACCGGAGCAACCACACGTGCTTGCCGATGCCCCTTCCGTTCCGCGTTCGATCGCATTGATCATCTCGACGCGTCGCAGGTGGCGCTCAGCCGTGCACTCGGTATCCAGAAACGCATCCACAATCTGCGTCGCCAGCGCCGGACCAATCAGCCCCGCGCCGAGGGTCATCAGATTTGCGTTGTTGTGCTCGCGACTGTTGCGGGCGCTGGACAGGTCGTAACAAAGCGCCGCACGCACGCCGGGGACTTTGTTGGCCGCCATCGATGAACCGATCCCCGCGCCGTCGATCATGATGCCGGCGCCGACTTCACCAGAGGCCACCCGCATTGCAACTTCTTTGGCGAACTGCGGATAGTCGCATGCCTGCTTGGTGAACGTTCCGCAATCGATCACGTCCAACCCGCGGGCTTTGAGGTGTTCCGATAACAAACCCTTCAGTTCGTATCCGCCGTGGTCCGCCCCGATCGCAATCTTGCGCATGAATCCGTACCGTAAAATCCGAGAGAGACCGCCACCTGCGGAACAGGCACCAATCGTTTATTGGACCATACGGACCGATGGTGTCAAGACTTGGCCAAATTCGACGCCCGGCCGAGGACTGCACAACTCACCTACTTTACGAGTCGATATGAATCGTAGGTTATAGACGCCTTGGTCGATCTCATCGCGTCGTTGCGTCTGGAAGGGAAACCATTTTTCAACATTCGGGGGTTACACCAGTGGGATTGTGGAACTGGGTCATGGACATGTTGATCGGCGGCAACTCCAACGCGCCCGATCCTCCGAAACAAAAATCAAGTTCGTCCACGGCTGTGGCTGTGCTTGATCCTGAACAAGAATCGACGCAAGCGGTTTCAGCATCCGACGACGAAGTCTGGTGGAAACCCGAAGGCGCATGCTTCACCGAACGCGCCCCCCTTCCCGAAATGAATCTCACGACCGAAGCCCGCGCACTTGAAAACATGCTCATCAGCCAATTTGACGGGCATGATCTTTCGCTTCCACCGCTGCCACGCGTTCCGGAAGCTGTCCTTCGAAAACTGCGCAAACGCAATTGCAATCTCCCGGAAATCGCCCACGACATCAGCGAAGACCAGGTCAGCGCCGCGTCCGTACTGCGCATGTCAAACTCGCCACTCTATCGCGGGATGAACAAGATCACGTCGCTGGAGATGGCCGTCGTTCGACTTGGTTCAAACGCCATCAAAACGCTGATGCTTCACCAGGCGATGCGCTCCGCCACCTTTGAGCAAGGCGGCGCCAATGCCAAACTCGCCGAAATGCTGTCGCTCCGTGCACTGGCTGCGGCTTACGTGATGCGTGAACTCGCAGAACTGACCGACCTCGATGTCGAAGAGGCGTTCATGATCGGATTGCTTCACGACATTGGCAACGTCATGGTGCTTCGGACGGCCAACGGCTTGAAGAAACTATCGCGATTTGAAATCGACATGGAGTCGTTCGAATACCTGTGCCAGGAAACGCATCAGGAATTCGGTGAACTCATCGCCAACTCGTGGGGATTACCGGATCACATCCGCGATCTGGTCTCCAGCCACCACGACTATCCCGAGCCCAACGACCCGCTCTTCAAAGAGCGACTGCTTATTGAACTGACCGACATGATCTGCTCGCTGCTGACGTTTACGCCCTATCAGCCGTACAACATTCTTGAATCGCGGGCGGCGAAAGATCTTGGCTTCTCAGAACGCCCGGAATTCGGTGCATTGCTGGAGCGGCTACCCAACGACCTCGAAGACGTGCTCGAATTCTTCTAGGCCGCCCCAAGTCAATAAGGAGCCATGCCGTCATTTCCGCACAGGCGGGAATCCAGAAGAGAGCCAAACCAGTCCCGCAGAATATCAACCCCGCGCACCGCGATGAGATCGTGACCGAAACGCTGCGCAACTAGGTCAAATTGACCAGTGGAGCGGCTGACGCTGAAGTGGTTATCAATGGCAGCCTAGCCGTAAACGTACTGCCGACGCCTTCGGTACTTTCCAGTTCGATCGTACCACCCAGCATTTCGCAAAGCTCACGCGTGATCGCCAGCCCCAAGCCCGTTCCGCTGTATTCGCGGGTCATCGACGAATCCATCTGTTTGAATTTCTCAAATACGCTGGCCTGCTGCGCTTCGGGAATGCCAACACCGGTGTCGTTGACCGCGAACGTCACCATATCCTCACGCGACTTCTTGACCACAAGATCGACCGAACCGCCCTTGGGCGTGAACTTGATGGCGTTGCTCAGGAGATTGTAAAGGATCTGATGCAATCGGCCGGAATCCGACGTCATGCTCGGCAAACCTTCATCGATGTGCAGGCTTAATGTTAACTCGCCCTTGTCCGCAACCGGCGTCATGAAGTCGATCAGCTTCGTGCAAAGATCGTTCAATTCAAACGTGCTGATGTGGAGTTCGAATCGACCGGCTTCGATCTTGGCAAGGTCGAGCAGGTCATTGATGATGTCCAGCAAACTCCGCCCGCTCGTGAGGATGTTGCCCGCGTAACGCGACAATCGACTCGGATCGATCGATTTGCCATCGCCAGCTTCGGTGAGCAGTTCAGCGAATCCGATGATCGAAACCAGTGGCGTGCGCAATTCATGACTGACGTTGGCGATGAACTCGCTCTTGACGCGGTTGCTTTCATAGAGTGCCACATTGGTCTCGGCCAACTCCCCAAGCCGCGTATCGAGCGAACGATTCGTCCTGCTCAGTTTCTCCTGCGAATCCTGCAGGTGACCGAGCATCTCGTTGAATGCGGTTCCGAGTTCTTCAAATTCATCGCCCGTTTCGATCAGCGACCGTGCCCCCATTTCACCCAGCGTCACCTTCTCGGCGATGCGTCGCAGTTTTCTGACCGGTGAGAGCAACACTTTCTGCGTCACCCAATAGAACACCAGCACAGCCAGAAACGCCCCCAACGACAGCGATGCCACCAACACGCCAAGATTCAAAAGCGCGTGTTCGGAGGGTATTGGTATGTGGACTTCGATCAGGCCTTTGAGCTTTTCGGTACCCGGGTCGCCGCCCGCCTCCCGGACGGCCATCGCCAGGCGAATCTCGGATCGACCGTCGTCGTAATGCTCAAGTTTGTAGCGATAGATGGCGGCTGAATCGCGTTGGAGTTCGGCGATTGCGTGGGTCAAGAATCCCTCGCCTTTACCGATTAGCTCTCGAGCCTGGGCTTCTTCAATGGGAAAGAATCTGGGAGGGACAGCAGCCAACTCGTCCGCCCCGAAGCGTTTGCGAAGCCGGGGCCAATTCCGGTTGATCGACTCCTGGGCCGCTTGCCAGTCCTGACCGAGCAGGTCGGTCTCCATCGTCGCCACCGTCGCCGACTCCTTGGCCATCCGCAGGTACTGCTCGCGCGTCAAATCGTTCATCCGGATCGCCGGAATAATCAACGACGCACCGATGATGATCAGGACAGCCGCCCCGAACAGGAATTGGCACTTTCGCGCGAGCGAGATTTTCGTATTGGGAAAGAGTCTCATAATTGATTATGTCGGCGATTCGCATACGCGCGATTGCCGCGTACAGGCCACGGCGACCACGTTCCCGAACCCGAGGCACGTTTTCAGTATACCCGCAGGCGTCCCGTTGCACGAACAATCGGCGAACCGTATCGCCAGCAGGAGCGTAACGTCTGACATGTCCCGATTCGACGCATTGCTAGCACTCTCTTGCCTGTTCGACTTTATGGTCTTCGCAGTCCTCCTGTGGCTTTCCGCTCGCCACGTGTCATCCAAAGGCACGATGCGCGTCGGGGCGGGCATCCTGCTCGCGGCGTTGTGCGGAGCAATCGGAATCGTCGCCGCAAAGACTCTCACGGTTGCGGTGCTGGGCTTGGAAGTCTTCGGGCTTATTCACCTTCTGTACCTGGACCTCGCGCTGGTCGCGCCAGCCGTCGGAGTCTTGATCCTCGTCTTTCGCGTGGTGAAGGTTCCCGGGGTAGGTTCCGTATCCTTCGGAGCATGCGGAACGATCGCGGCTCTCTGCTCGTTTCTGCTCATCCCACTGTGCGTGTACACGACCTACGTGGAGCCATTCAACTTGAAGGTCGAATCCTGCGATGTCGTCGCCGCGCGAATGGCCTCCGACAAGAGTCCCATTAAGATTGCCGTGCTAGCCGACATGCAATTCGACGAAGTAACCGCCCACGAACACCGGGCTGTCGATCTGGCGATGCAGGCCAACCCGGACCTGATCCTAATCCCGGGCGATGTTTTCCAAGGAGTGGAGAAGCAATATCGCCTTCAGGAATCGGCGATCAAATCCCTGCTGGCAAAGCTCGAAGCGCCTGGTGGGGTCTACGTCGTCAGCGGTGACTGCGATCGACTGAGCACATTGACGAAAGCGATTGCGGGTTCGCAGATTCAACTCATCGATAACCAAATCAAGCAGGTGGAAGTTCGAGGAACCACGATCGCGGTGGCTGGCATTCCCATCGAATATCGTTCAAGCCAGGCAAAAGACACGCTCTACAAAGCCTCGATCGTCGCCGATCGCACCGACCTGACCATCGTCCTCGCCCATCGTCCAGGTATTTCGTTGCTGCCATACATGCCCGACAACATCGACCTGATCGTGGCCGGGCATACCCATGGCGGACAGATTCAGATCCCGGGGTTTGGTCCTCCGGTGACGGCATCGCCCGTTCCCAAGGTCGTCGCCGCCGGGGGTCTTAGCGAGTTGAACGATCACCTGCTCTACGTTTCGCGCGGTGTCGGTTGCGAGCGTGGACATGCGCCGCGGATCCGCTTCTGCTGCCCGCCGGAAGTTTCGATATTGACAGTCGGTGGTTCGCCCACACACGTGGCGCTCAAACAAACGCCTGACGTCACCGGGTCGGATTTGAATTGAAATCCGAATCAAAGATATCGGATTACCGAAATAGACTTGATCACCCACTTCGCGACTGTCAAGAATTTTAGCGACTTTCTTACGACAATTTGTTGCCTTTGTGTTAGAGCCTACTTATACTGTGAGTAACCCACTTCAGTGTAAATGGTTGGAACGTTCTGTGAATCTCGGTGGGCTGACAAAGGCGGTATCTTGTCAGTTTGGGTCGTCAATCACGCCCAGATCGATTTGTTCACTAACTATATATATGACAGACGTTTACAGAATTTCCCGCAAGTTTGAGCGCGGGGATGTTTGGATTCGGTGCATTCTTTTGCAAAAAGATGCCGGCCCAATCGGTGTCTGTCGTGCGCAAAAAATCGACGCGGCTGTGGCTTGCGACTGGTCTTGAAACCTAGAATCAACCGTAGGTCTGAATGCGAGATTGTTGCACGACTTTCATAAGGGTTGTGACGATTTGCACGGGTCGCTGAAAGGTTCGGTTACTTGAGCGACCAATAGCAGGTAGCCAAGAGTTAAAGAACAACGGTGGGTGCTGTTCGATTCGCAACCACTTGCTTTGAAGATTATTGAGACGCTCGGTTGGTGGGTTGCCAACCGGCGAGTTGACGAGAGATCGGTTTCCAAGAGGTGCTATCTAAAGAACGGCTCAGACATTTTCGATGAACAATTATTGCGGCGTTGGACGATGGTCTGCAGCACCCAAACCGACGCCAGCAAACATCGAATAAGCCTGAAATCGAAAGAACATAAGGTGGGCAAGCCATCAGGCGGTTTCAAATCGGGCGGCTAACATGCTTCGAAATTGAAATCACCGGGCAGACGGATCGCTGCCGAGCGTTGCCAATCACCAGAACAATACATCGATCTTCCACTCGCTGCGGCACCCTTTGACCGCGCCAATACTATCGGGGTGCCGCACGCCTTTTTTACTGTTTGCGATTGAATTGTCGGGGCTGCATTCATCACACGATCCCCTTATTCGTCATTCCCGCGAAAGCGGGAATCCAGAATCAAACAGCGAGACCCGTAGCAGGAAAACTCCAACGGTCGCCAGATCGTCATTCGGTCGTGGTTTCCGAGCCGGATACGTTGGTGCATTCCCCTGGATTCCCGCCTGCGCGGGAATGACGGCAGGGCTCGGAGATGGCGACTGGCGGGGCATGACTCGCTAGTACGACAAACCCGACTTACGGATATGAACGTAGGGCTTCTGACCGCCGTCCGCTTTGGATGAACAGACCTCAGCCACATAGACCACGTGGTCGGCGGCTTGGACCGTGGACCGCACCTCGCACGACAACGAGCCAGCCGCGGCCCCCAGTTCGACGCCCCACTCGTTTTCGCCGATGTCCACCCCGTCAAACGCCGGTTCACCCGGACCGAAACCAGCCCCGAAATGTTTGAACATCGCCCCCGGATCCTCCCCCAGCAGGTTCAATACGAATCGCCCGGACTCTGCGATGATCGCCTGAATGGGACGACCGTCCTTCACGGAGACGGTCACATGCGGCGGGTCGAAGGATGCCTGCTGAACCCAGGAGGCCAACATCCCGGTGCCGGTTTTGCCGTCACCCGCGGTGATGATGCTGCACCCGCTCGGAATCAACGCCAATGCGGCGGCCAGTGAATCGTTTGTGGTCATTTGGGTTCCCTCCCTTGCGCTGTGATCCTTAACCGGCTGAACCTTCTTTGAAATCGAGCGACGCGGAATTGATGCAGTAACGCTGGCCGGTCGGATTGGGACCATCCGGAAAGACGTGGCCGAGGTGCGCATCGCATTTGCTGCACCGAACCTCAATCCGGCGCATGCCAAACTTGTTGTCTTCGTGCTCGGTGACGTTGGATTTGTCGACCGCATCCCAGAAACTGGGCCAACCGCTGCCCGAATCGTACTTGGTGTCGGACGAGAACAAAAACTGACCGCAGCAGGCACAGGCGTAGACGCCTTCGCCCTTGTGGTCCCAGTATTTGCCGGTAAATGCCGGCTCGGTACCGCCGCACCGCGTCACCTGGTACTGCTCAGGACTCAGCTCCTTGCTCCACTCGTCGTCCGATTTGTTGATGCGGTCTGACATGGGTCCCCTTCCGCTCGTAGCCTCCGAAAACCTACGATGCCCCCTTGGCCTCTTTGGCTTTGACCTCCGGACGCTTGTCGATACCCAGTTCGACCAACTGATCCTCAGACACCTCGCCGGGCGCGTTGGTCAGCGGGCAGACGGCTCGTTGCGTCTTGGGGAAGGCGATGACATCGCGAAGTGAATCGCACTTGGCCATCATCATCACCCAGCGGTCAAAGCCCATGGCGATTCCACCGTGCGGCGGAGCGCCATATCGCAGGGCGTCCATGAGGAACTGGAATTTCTCGTGGGCTTCCTCATCGGAAATGCCGAGGAGCTTGAACACCTTCGACTGAATTTCGCGGCTATGGATTCGGATACTTCCGCCAGCCATCTCGATGCCGTTGAGGGTCAGGTCATACGCCTTGGCGATGACCTTGCCCGGATCGGTGTCGAGCATGGGGATATCTTCATCGCGCGGCGCGGTGAACGGGTGGTGGAGGCTGTAGAACCGCTTGTCCTCTTCGCTCCATTCGAACATCGGGAAATCGACGACCCACAGCAGATTCCATTCATCCTCGGGGATCAGATTGAGGATTTCGCCAAGGCGCGAGCGGACGAAATGCAGGTACTTGCAGACATCCGCGTAGGTGCCCGGCATGAAGAAGATCGCATCACCGACCTTCGCACCGGTCGCCGCCAACAGTTCGTCGCACACCGGCTGAAGGAACTTCGCGACACCGGTGGACAGTTCGACGCCATTGTCGCCCTGAATCACCTTGGTCACCGGCAGTCCACCGCCGCCGATGCCCTTGACCTCGTCGGCCAACCCATCGGTCACTTTGCGGGTGAGTTCGCCACCACCTGGGGCCACGATGCACTTGACGAGTCCACCCTTGGCGAGCGCTTCCTTGAAGATGCTGAAGTCGGTCTTGCCCGCCACCTCGGTGATGTCGAGCAGTTCCAGACCGAACCGCAGGTCGGGGCGATCGATGCCGAATCGGTCCATCGCCTCGTGATACGACATGCGCGGGAACGGACGCGGGACTTCCAAACCAATGCCTTCGCGAAACATGGTCGCGACCGCGGCTTCGACGGCTTCGAGCACGTCATCCACCTGGACGAACGCCATCTCAAGGTCGACCTGGGTGAATTCCGGCTGGCGGTCCGCCCGCAGATCTTCGTCACGGAAACAGCGGACGATCTGGCAGTAACGGTCGAAGCCAGCCATCATAAAAAGCTGCTTGTACAGCTGAGGCGATTGCGGCAACGCGAAGAACTTTCCAGGGTAAACGCGCGACGGAACGAGATAGTCGCGGGCGCCTTCGGGCGTGGATTTACCGAGAAACGGCGTCTCGATTTCAACGAAGCCCTGCTCAGAAAACGTATCGCGGGCGGCTTTTGCGAGTCGATGCCGAAGTCGGATGATTTCCTGCATCTTGGGACGGCGCAGGTCGATCACGCGGTTTTTCAGACGGGCGTCTTCGCTGGCATCGGTGTCGTCTTCAACCGGAAATGGCGGCGTGTCAGATTTACTGAGGACATCGATTTCGTGTCCTTCAACTTCGATCTCACCGGTGGCCAACTTCGGGTTGACGTTGTCGCCGCGCAGGATGACATTACCTCGGACAGCGATGCAATCTTCGCGACGGACGGTGCCGGCCAACTTGTGGGCGATCGGGTCGGTCTGCGGATTGAATTTGACCTGGGTGATGCCCGTGTAGTCGCGAATGTCGATAAAGGCCATCCCACCGAGATCGCGGTAGTTGTGGGCCCATCCGACGAGAATGACTTCCTGTCCAACGTGGGATGTACGAAGTTCCCCGTTCTTATGCGTTCTCTTGTTGTAAGGCACTGCCACGGTACGGCCTCCTCGCTGGTTTCTGACGGATAAGTCGCGTAGTTTTATGACTTTGCGTGGCGAAAAGCAACGCCATCGACATGGGTGATTTGCAACATCGGACGACAAATCGACGCCGAACGGACGGTTCGGGGGCGAATCCGCTCGGAATCGCACCCTTGGAGCGGGCGTGTCGTATAAAAGGGTGCCTCGATGTGTGGCCAACCCCGTCCGAAACATTTGAACTGGTCCTATAATGGGCGGGCAGTATTCGAGTCATTCAAGCCAAATGATGCGCGAACCGGAACCGATGGGAAGTACAGGCGTCTAAGTCATTAGCAGCAGGTGAAGCGTTGGAATCGCAGGTAGCGGAAGGCAATTTTGAGGACGCAGTCCTGGTGCGCCGAGTGCAAGCCGGGGAGGTCCACGCCTTCAACGCGCTGGTGATCAAATATCAAGACCGCGTATTCAATACCTGCTGGCGCATCTGCGGTGATCATGCGGATGCTGGTGAGTTGACGCAGGATGTTTTCATGAAAGCCTTTCAAGCCATCGGCAAATTCCACGGCAAGAGCGCGTTCTACACCTGGGTCTTTCGGATCGCGGTCAATCAATCGCTCTCGTGGAAACGCAAGCAGGCCAAGCGACGCACCGTGTCACTCGATGCCGGCTTGTCTGATCACGACGGTTCGACCAAGGCGCTGAAACATACGCTCGCGTCGAACAATTCCGACGATCCAGCCGCCAGCGTGCTTGCTTCGGAAGGCGATCGACTTGTCACTGCGGCATTGGCGCAGCTTGATCCGGATCATCAAGCCGTCCTGGTGTTGCGCGACATCGAAGGGATGGACTATCAGAATATTGCCGACATTCTTGAAGTTGCAGTCGGTACCGTAAAATCGCGAATCTATCGCGGGCGTATGCAGTTGCGAACGTTGTTGTGTGAATCGCAATCGCTACCGGACGCCAGTACTACGGGAGGAAACGTTTTCTGACATGACGCGATCCAATGACAGAAAACCAAAGTCGAACTCGCCCGAACCTTTTGATGAAGCGTTCGGCGAAATGCTCTGCGCCTATCTGGACGACGAGTTGTCGCCGGCTCAACGGGCTGAGGTCGAAGCCCGACTCGAATCGGATGCAACCGCCCGCGCGCAGTTGGAGATGCTGACGTCCGCGGCTAGCGCCATGCGAAGTCTCCCGCGCGGATCAGCCCCTTCGTCGATTCTCGAAGACATCACCGCGCAGTCCGAACGTGCGGAAATTCTGGGGAAACCCGAAGATACCATCACCCTCGCGCGGCACAAACGCGGTCCATTCCGTTCGACGATGGCGCTCGCGGCGATGCTGATGGTCGCGGTCAGCGCAAGTTTGTATGTGTCGCTCAACAGCCAACAAAATGCTTCGCACCCGCGCGGTGCTGAATCGGTGAGCCAATCCCGACCGGCAACATCAAGCCGCCCTGACGAAACGATCCTGGCATTCGGCGACAAATCGAAAGACGGCGAACAGGAGTTGTTCAAGCGTGCCGACGAAAATGCCGGCATTAAAGTCGAAACGTTTGCGAAAGAAAGTGTTGATTCCACCGCTAAGCGGGATGCAGCGCCCCCAGCCAGCACTCCGAGTTCCAAAATCGAATTGGGAACAGAGTTGGTGCAAACCGCCGACGCAGACGCTGCGACCGCAGAAGAGAAAGCAGACGCCACGCCAGCTTCTCGGCGTCGAGGCAGGGAACGGCTCGCGCAGGCGACCAGGTCAAAGAAATCTGAGCGGGCTTTGGAAACAGTTGATGCGGACCGCGACGACACCGCAGAAGGAA
Organism: Phycisphaerales bacterium UBA1845; assembly: GCA_002338715.1. Lineage (GTDB taxonomy): Bacteria > Planctomycetota > Phycisphaerae > UBA1845 > UBA1845 > UBA1845. The sequence goes on from DDIR01000106.1 coordinate 11,615, forward strand.
AAGTAAACTCTGCGAAAGACATTGTGACAGTCGGCGACGATGCGCTGGCCGATAATGTGCTTACCTTCGACCAGCCGCCAACGCCGACCGGACCGCCTCCGCCCTCGCCATCTGAAGAACATGCAGAACAGCCGAGCCGACAACTCGTCATGCTCGACCCGGATATGACGCTTGAGCAGAAACTGCTAGCTGGCGCGGATGCCACGGTTGTCGCCAGTCATCCGTTCCTCAACGAACCATTGCAGCTCTCGGTTTCTTTTGAAAACGATTCGGAACAAGCCGAAGGTGAAAAGCAGCTTCAGGCGTTCCTTGGCAGAAACGGTGTGCGCCCGATTGAAGCTCTGGCAACTTCACGGGGTTTTGCGGAAGCGGTTGAAAACAAGAACGGCCCTGAATCCGACGAAGCGATTGACCACGAAGACAATGCCCTTGAGTGCGAATCGTACTATGTCGGCCAGGCGTCGAATTTCATCGCGCCAGCCAACTCACGACAGTATCTCGTGCGAATCTCGAGCGACAAACTCGGCGAAGTGGTCAACGATCTCTCGACGACCGGAGCGGAGGAAGTGCAGCTTCGCGTTGGAAATGTTTTGTCGCAGAACTCCCAGGAGCTTTGGCAGTTGGCCAGCCAAGCCGCTGGCGAGGAGTTTGAACCACCGCCGGCTGAGTTGGCCCGATCCAAAGAGTTGCGGCGCCTGCAAGCCGGATACGAATCTCAAGCGAAAGACGCCGAGGACAAAGCGTCTTTGACAGAAACGGCTCAGTGGATTCAAGCACTCCAGTCGTATGGCCTATTGCCGGATGAATCTGCTGAAGAACCGCAGGTCGCTGGCGGATTCGGCAATCAGAATCCAGGTGCAGCCGGTGGCTTTGGTGGCGGTGGAGGCGGAGGTGCAAACGCAACGACCAACGCGCTTCCAGTAGAGTCGGCGTCCGGCGGCAAACCGGCCATGGCGAAAGCACCGCAAAAGCAGCAGACGCTGCTCACGCTCGTGATCGAATTGATCAACGATCAGGCGCCCGGCAAGAAAGAACCGCCGACGAAGTTGAAGCAATAGTCGCAGCCCAGCTTATGGCGTTTCCAATCCAAACGTAGCTTGCTCGTTCATTCTTTGCAGTACGAGGCCAACGCTCACTACGATTGACTTGGCTTTCCCCCTGGATTCCCGCCTTCGCGGGAATGACGGCGCTGTCGCTGCGAGCCTGCTTACCGGCCAACTTTCTGATAGACGATCAGGCAATGTTCGAGCACTTCATCGCCGGCAGGTATTCCATAGTCGCAAACGTCGACCAATTGAAACCGGTGGTTCTCGGCTTCGATGACGCCCTGCTTTTGTTCTGCATCGGACAGACCGCGCGCTTTAAAGACGATCAAATGCCCGCCAACATTGACATGCCATTGTGCGATCTGGATGCAGTTTTGAAGCGTTCCGACAGCTTTGGCCGTCACCATGTCGAACCGCTGACGAAACGAAGCCTCGCCAGCCCGTACCTGTTTGCCCTTTAAGTTCTCGATCCCCAGATCGGTGGCGCACCGTTGAACGAAACGCGCCTTCTTGCCCGTCGAGTCGATCGCGGAAACGCGCCATGTGGGCCGTGCGATCGCCAGCGGGACCGATGGAAATCCTGCCCCGGTCCCAATGTCCAGTACACTCTTGATAACAAGGTCGCCTTCGTCCGCCCAAGCCGCAGGTGCCAGTGAATCGGCATAAAGTTTCGTCGCCGCCGCCAACGGATCGGTGATACGCGTCAGGTTGAACTGCTGATTCGTCTCAAGCACCATCTCGAAATGCCGGGCCATTAGTTCGAGTTGCGCTGGCGCGAGCGTCAGCCCCATGCTCTCAATGGCCGTCGAAAGCGCGCCGCGAAACGCGCCAATGTCTGTCGATCCCGAATCCATTCATGCGTCCTTGGAGTGATGTTTCAGAATTGCCGCATTGTATCTGGATTCGGACAATAAAAAATGCGTCGGACGAAGAAGAATTCCTCGCCCGACGCATGATCGCTTATTGACTGCAATTGACTGAGAAAGAACTACTCGGGTCTGGCTTCAGCCGCACCTGCATCAACCTCGACAACATCATCAAAACCGCCAAAGGGGCCTTCGTTGAATTCGGGGGCTGGGAAATCGACGGACGATACGACTTCCTCGACATTGGTCACCATCGCGGCTTTGATGCCTTCCGACGTCGTCGCATAAATGTAGTCGCCGATGAATGCACCGCGTGAGAATGCGGAACCGTAGTAGTATCCGTTTTCCGGTGCGGTGCTGATCCGACCGAGGTTGTTGAATCCACCTTCGGGCGTCACTTCATAAACGTACACACCATAAAAGAAATCGGTCGGCGCCGGCGGCAGATCGATGAAATCGATCGGCACGTCATCATCACCAACTGGCTCATCGACGGCTGGATCGATAGCCACACCAGCGCTACCGCCTGAGCCACCGCCAGTCGTTGGCGTGCCACCCGGATCGCCAGGCGACGTTTGCGTTTGATTCGGCAAATCACTTGACGAGGGGTTCGAGCCCGGCATCGTCTCGCCGCCTTCCAATTGAACATCGCCGAGGTCGTCGTCACCGTCAACGCCCCCGCCAACATCGCCCGCCGAACCTTCATCGAACGCAAAGTCGATGTCTTCGCTGTAGCTATAAATCTCAACGGGGAACGCCAGAAGATTGCGTTGGGCAAAGTACGTGAACGCCTTCGGATTGAACAGCGCTTCCGAATACGCGCCACCGCTGCCAATCGTTTCCGTGTGGGCCAATACCGGGTTGGCGAAATCGGTCACGTCGAAAATCGAAAGTCGAACACCATCCGCGCGGACAAATCCGAAGTCCTCGCTGGTGTCGCGACCGATGGTAAGCAGGTGATTTGCACCCATGGGCGTGATGAACGTACTGAAGCCCGGGACCTTCAACTCACCGACAACTTTCGGATCGCGTGGATTGGAAAGGTCCAGCGTAAACAGTGGATCGACTTGAACGAACGTCACCAGGAATCCACGGTCCCCCAGGAATCGGGCCGATTGAATCGTCTCACCTGGCGCCAATCCTTCGACGCTACCGGCGACCGTCAACGTGTCATCCACTTGTTCAAGTACATAAACGTTGTTCTTTGACTGCTCAGGGCTTCCAAACGGGCTAATCGGACCAAAGGCTGGACCGACCGTGCTGGCCAATCGAAGGAAACCATTGTGCTCACCCATCGAGTACTGATTCAGGACGCGGCCCGGAACCGTACCGGTCGCCGCCAACTCCGTTCCGCCATCCACGACGCTGAACTTGTAGACGTCGGTGGTCTCACGCATCTTACCTTCGTAGTTGTAGTCGGTGTTGGTCAGGTACAACGCCTCGGTCGACATATATGCGTTGGCCGGATAGCCAACCACGCTCTGCGACTGGTAATCCGTGGGCGAATCCACGTCGAAGCTGACGACGGTCGTAAGTCCCCAACCATCCTGATCGACCGGGCGATAGAAATCGGTCGGCTGTGCCACGTCTGCATCAACGACATTCACGCCGTCAACGTCGACCTTAATGTTCGGAATGATGTCACTGACACCGCCATTTTTCAGATCGGAACTGCTCGCAGATTCTGCAATCAATGGCAGGAAGTCCGGATAGTGAACCATCACCAGGTACAACCGGTTGCCGATCATGCGCGACGTGTTGATGTTTCCATCCAACTGCGTCCGCGACAACACGTGCGGATTCGCACGGTCTGCAACGTCGATCACGGTGATCTGAACACGCGGCTGGTAGTAGTATTCGGCGATGAACTGTGCGGTGGCAGGAGCCGGCTCTTTGGACGGTTCTGTTTCCGGAGGGTCGGTCACATCATCAACGCCAATGCCATCAACGGTGCCGCCGTTCGTTGGAAAACCGTCGACAGGAATGGCCTCGTATTCGGGCGTGGTGATCGCGACAACCTTGTCATCGACAAGGTACATGTCATAACCGTACCCGCGCAGATCAACCGACGACACCTCCTCCATCGACTCAACCGGCGTCGCCTTGACGATGCGCAGGTTTCCGCGACTCAGGACGTAAAGGTATTCGCCGTCATTCTTAATGACGTCTGCTTCCTGGACACCTTCTTCCTGCTCGGTCGTCGTCGAGAAGTCACCGTTGTTGTTGCTGTCGGATCCACTGTCTTGTGGATCTGACGGGTTACCGCCATTTGATGCATCACTGCCGGCATTTCCGCCAGCATCATCACCGGCGCCGTTGGCTGTGGGTGCAGGGGATGCGTCACCGCCTTCGGCTCCATCACCGGCGAGCGCCTGATCTTCGTCAAAGAAAAAATTATCGCCGCCGCGCGATTGCGAGCTCTTGGACTGCTGAACGAAATATTCGCCCAACTCGTCGGCTGACTCGAATCGAACGAGACGCTTGCCCTGCGGTGTCGGATCGCCGTCACCGTTCTGTCCGCCACGACCAATCAGGGCCATGAGGTCGACTTCGCACCCGGCAAGACCTCCAGCCAACAGTCCGAATGCCAGTGCTTTGGTTAAAACGCTACGCGTGTGTCGCATTTGAAAATCTCCGCCTTGTTTCTTGGTTCGTCCAATCCTTTGGAACACCCCAAATAGAATTCCAGCTGATTCAATGTCGTCAGTTTTACAGGAGTGATGCGGTGGCGACCGACCCGACGCGATGCCGGGCGGTGCAAGCGATCATTATTCTACGATCCGCTACGCCAATGCACCCCGATTATCGGCGGCTCTTGCCCACTCTACAGTCAATAATGAACCCTCCACGTGGGCAGTCAACAGCCAGGTCGAATTGGATTCTCGCCCTTGCAAAGTCGCCCTTTAAACGGTATTTGTGCCCGACATTATGCTCTGGAGCCAATTCTTCATCCCAACGCTTAAGGAAACACCCGCCGACGCGGTGGTACCCTCCCATCGGCTGATGCTGCGGGCGGGCATGATCCGCCAAATCGCCGCGGGGGCATACGCCTACCTGCCCATCGGGCATCGGGTGCTTCGAAAGATCGAAAACATCGTCCGCGAGGAGATGAATCGAGCCGGAGCGATCGAATTGCACATGCCAGCGATGCAGCCGCTCGATCTTTGGAAAGAGACCGGACGCGATGTGGCCATGGGCAACACCCTGGTCCACCTGCCCGACAAGAGCTTCCGCCGCGGGACGGTTTTGGGACCGACGCATGAGGAAGTGATCACGGAAATCGTCCGGGCATACGTCAGCAGCTACAAGCAGCTTCCGGTGACACTTTATCAGATTCAAACAAAATTCCGCGATGAAGAACGCCCCAAGAGCGGTGTGCTGCGAACGCGCGAATTTCTGATGAAGGACGCCTACTCCTTCAATCCGTCCCTCGAATCGCTCAACGAAAGTTACGAGCGGATGTACGAGGCGTATTGCAAGATCTACGAGCGCTGTGGTCTGCCCTATGTCGCCGTGGAAGCCGACTCGGGCGCGATTGGTGGTGACGCTTCACACGAGTTCATGGTTGTCACCGATGCCGGTGAGGATTGGCTCGTTCGGACGGAAGATGGTTCGTACGCTGCAAACGTCGAGCGCGCGGTAATGGCTCCGCTGAAAGCTGGTGCATCACAGGAGCCCAAGGCGCTCGAAGAAGTCCATACGCCCGGCCACGCGACCATCGACGAAGTGTCGAAGCTGCTCAAATGCAAGCCGTCCGACATGATCAAGACGATCGTATACAGTGCCGACGGTTCACCGGTTGTGGCGCTGGTTCGCGGTGACCACGAAGTCAACGAAGCCAAGCTGCGCAAGCACCTCGATTGCAAATCGCTTGAACTTGCGACGGGTGAAACCATTCGCAAAGTCACCGGCGCAGACGTTGGTTTCGCCGGACCGGTCGGACTTTCAGGCGTCCGCATCATCGCCGACCAAGCCGTCACGATCATGCAGAACGCAGTCACCGGGGCGAACAAATCCGACTACCACTACACCGGCGTGAATCTCGATCGTGACTTTTCGATCAAAGAATACGCCGACCTGCGCTACGCCGTGCAAGGTGATGCCGCCCTCAATGGCTCGCCCTTCGTCTTCGAAAAATGCATCGAAGTCGGGCACGTGTTCAAACTCGGAACGAAGTACTCCGACGCGATGAAAGCCACCTTCCTCGATGAAAACGGCAAGAGCATTCCGATCATCATGGGATGCTATGGCATCGGTGTGAACCGCATCCTCGCCGCGACCATCGAAGCCTCGCACGACGACAATGGCATCTGTTGGCCCGTCAGCATCGCGCCATATGCCGTGCACGTCGTCGCGCTCGACGTGCGCGAAGAAGCCGTCATGCAAACCGCGATGAAAATTCACGATGAGCTGGAGGCAGCCGGCATCGACGTGTTGCTCGACGATCGTGATGCACGACCCGGAGCGAAATTCAAAGACGCCGACCTCGTCGGAATCCCCTACCGTGTCACGGTTGGCAAGCGCGGGCTGGGCGATGGCATCGTCGAATTCAAACTTCGCAAGTCGGACGATGTTCAGAAAATTGCACCGGATGAGATTGCGGGTGTGATTCAAAAGTCGATCGCGGGTTCGTAGACGCCGACGCGCCGAGTGCGGCCAACCGCTTCGTCAGTTTATTCATCCAATACGCTGCGTCGAGTTTGCGCGCTTCCGATTGTGCGGCGGTTGCACATGCTTCCAATCGCTTGATGTCGCGCAGTTCTTCAAGCGCCTTGCGAATGTCATCCGGATTCCGCGAAGAAACGCTAATCCCGCAGCCGGTTTCCGCGACGAATCGATCGACGAACGATCCCGGTGGTACCACGGCCAGGATCGGACGCCCCATCGCCAGATAGTCCACGATTTTCGACGGGAAGCAGCCCTGAACCTCCTCGGGGTATGGCGTTTCGTGCCCCAGCGCGACGACCAGCACGTGCGAGTCAGCCAACCGCTGCATCGCTTCGGACCGGTCCAGCCAGCAGACGTCCTGCCCCGCAAGCATTGGGTGCGGCTGGGATAGAAAAGTCAGCGACACGCCGTCCATCGACGAAACGCCTTCGATCAACCGGGCGATTGAATCCTCGTGCGCCTGATAGATGCTCCCTGCATAGGTCAACCGCAGGACGTCATCAACGCATGGCAATGGCATTGCGGATTCGGGCGATTCAATGCAATGCGGCAAGACCCAGGTCTGCCGGACGCCCCGCCGTTGAAAGTGTTCCGCGAATTCACGCGTCGGCACGATCACGAGCGATGCGAATTTCATCACGCATCGATCCACCCACTCCCAAAATGCACGCTTCGGTCTGTTGCGGGCAATGAGCGTTTCGGCGAAGAGGTCGTGCATGTAGGCGACGAATGGTTTGTTGACGCTTCGCGCGATCAGCCAACCGACGAGCAAACTATAGCGATGGGGATAGACGGCCAGCACGCGATCAATCGAATACTCGCGACAAATGCGTTTGCCCACCCGCCAGAATCGTATCGCCGCGATGATCGACGCAAACCACGTTCGAATCGTTCCGTCGTCATCGGACGCACCAGACCAACGGACTTCGTGCGTCGGCAGGTTCGGGATCGCCGTCGCATCGTTCGCATCGAAGCGCCGCATGTCGCGCGTCAGCACGGTGAAGCGATCCGCTGGCGCTCGTCCAAAAAGTGTCGCAAGCACCTGCGTCGACGCTCGCTTGGTTGGCGGCCAATGCCAACTGACGACGAGCGTGCGTCCCGTCGATTCTGATTGAACACGATCGCGCGATCGCGGGTCAGTTGTCGAAGTGCAGCCGGTTTGCATGCATGGATTATCGGAAATGTCGGGCGCCCGCCCGCACCCGCAAGCCCGAATCCATTCGAAGCGACAGCGCCGTCATTCCCGCGCAGGGCCGTCATTCCCGCGCAGGCGGGAATCCAGGGGAAAAACAGAATCAATCCATGTGAATACCAGCCCCCGTACAGAGAAGCGTGCAAGAGCAAAACGCCACGGCTGGCTTGAGACCCCAATAGACCCCAAAAGCAGCGATCACGCCTCAAATTCGCCCGAATTCCGCAGAATGCACCATCAATCCAAAGCCATCGACAGCCGATAATACAATTGAAAACACTGCACGGAATCCGATGAACCTTCGCGAGAGAAGCACCGCATGACGTCCAAATCCACCGCAACGCCCACGACCACCGTCTCCCTCGTGACCACCGTCCTCAATGAGCGCGAAGGTTGCGATGTGTTTCTGCAATCGTTGATCCATCAGACCCGCCGGCCCGACGAAGTGGTGGTGGTCGATGGCGGTTCGACCGACGGAACGCTCGACGTCATCCGCGCCCATAGCCAGCGCGACCCATCGATTCGCCTCATCGAAGCCCCCGGCTGCAACATTGGCCAAGGTCGTAACCTCGGCGTCAAGAACGCGACCGGTCGAATCATCGTCAGCACCGACACGGGCTGCCGACTCGAACCGCAGTGGTGCCAAAAAATCGTTCAGCCGTTCATCGATGATCCCGAAGTCGAGTTCGTCGGCGGGACCTACAAGATCGAATCGCATTCGTCGCTTGAAGAGATCATCGGCGCGGTGACAATGCGCGGCGTGCTTGATCCGATCGATCCCGAAACGTTTAACCCGTCGTGCCGCTCGATGGCGTATACGAAGGACTTGTGGCAGCGCTCGGGCGGATTTCCGGAATGGACGCCCGTTGACGACAATCTCTTTAACCTGCGCATCCGCCAGATGAATGTGCGCCGCGCCCATGCAGCCGACGCCATCGTCCACTGGCGACCCCGCCCCACGCTCAAGAGCCTCTACAAACAGTTCCGCGTCTACGCATCGACCACCGGCCACACCCAACTCGATGCTGGCGCGACCCGCTACAATCTCCGCAACATTGCCATCACCGTGTGTCTGTTAGCCGCCGGATTCCTGCACCCCGCATTTTGGATCGCCGGTGCTGCGTCGTTTCTGTACTTCTTCGTCTACAACTACCACAGCAAGTGTCGAAGGGTGGCCAAACGCTGCAAGCTGACCAACGCCTACGAACTGGCGATGCTCGTCCACTGGACCGTCGTCGCCGGCGATGCAGTCGGATACCTGCACGCCACCTGGCAACGCATCCGCCGAAATGGCTGGTATGCGAAGATGCTTCAGCAGTACCTCAATCCGGAGTCAACGGGCCAGCAGTTGGCCGCTCAATGACCTTACACGTATTCGGGTGGCCTGCCTCCTTCGGAGGCGGGGGAATCGATGATCATCGTCGATAAACACGCATCCACCTACGACGACAACGGAAACCTCACGTACGACGACAACGGCAATCTCACCTTCGACGGCAACTTCAAATACACCTACGACGCCTGGAATCGGCTTGTTAAAGCGACGCTGGACGACACGGACGTGACCATCCACGAAGCCGCCTTCGACGGTCTGGGGCGGCGGGTGTCGAAAACCGTGTCGAATTCCGGTGACCTCGACGGCGTGACGGAGTATTATCACAATAGCAATCGAATCATCGAGACGCGGGACGGCAGCGGGAACCTGGAGACGCAGGTGTACCACGGGACAAAATACATCGACGAGGTCGTCGGGCAGCGCATCGCCGACATGGGCCGCGTCTATGTCCATCAGGACGCCAACTACAACGTCACGGGGACGACCGACCTGACGGCCAGACAGATCGAACGCAATTACTATTCGCCGTATGGGCAACTTGAGGTTGCGGTGGATTCGCATCCGTTTGATTATGATGGCGACGGTGATGTGGATGCTGATGATTACGCCGTTACCACCAACGGCACTTGCACAGGAACGGCCACCGGCGATTGCCGAAGAATGGATGCCGACGCGGACGGTAATGTGGATAGCGCTGACCAATCCACAATTAGCACCTACATAGCCGAACTGACGACTGACACAGAATTGGAACGTATTCCGGCAGCAACTGAAAGCCATCGCGGAAATAATTTCGGACATCAGGGCCTTGTGTTTGATTCTGAGCTCGCGTCGTATCAAAATCGGGCGAGGCAGTACGCACCAATGCCAAGACGATTCTTTCAACAGGACCCTCTGACCATTCGTCCTACCGAAGTCACCGGGTTCCAGGACGGACTAAATGCCTACGCGATCTACCGGGGCAATCCAGCAAGTTTTCGCGATCCGTCCGGTTTGGCCTGCACAATCAAGTATAAATGCTGTCCAACTGGCGGTGGGACGCTAACGGGTTGCACGCGTTCGTGTCCTCACACATGTACAGAAAGTAGTCGCGTAGATTCATTCGGCGGCGAGCTAGGGTGCGACGATATACCTCCCGGTGCAACTACAACCACCTCAACAACGCAGACAAGCAAATGTTGCATAGCGACAGGAGGATTAATAGGAACACCCAAGGCGTGTCCAACCACATGTTATAGCGATACAAAAGTATACAATACAATGTCAGAGACTCCGACGCGGAATTGTTCGAGAGCTGGATGTGGAGGAAATTGTGGCTCGGCAAAGGTCATATGTAATAAAGGGTGTTCAAAGCTGCCGCCAGGGCTAAAGCAAGCATGCAAGGCATCCTGCTCGCTTGCGGAGTTAACGTGTGTCGATTCATGTAATGTATGGTGTCAAAACCCTTAAATGGTAGAGATTATGCAAGAAGAACCTCCGGCCGGCTTGTGGCCAAGAGTCGTTGTCGTTTCGATGATGTTTGTTGCAATTGCATGTACGGCGGAACCCATAGGTGAAGCTGAACGGGTTGCACGATTGCCAGAATTCGCTTTTTCCAATATCTCCTTTGTGCAAGTCCCAGCAGGAGAAGCACGCCTAGGCTCATCTGCCGCTGAGATTCCGAATGGGCTAGAAGAATCCGAGAAACAACGGATTGTCAGGTTCGAAGACTCATTTCTTATTTCCAAGTACGAGATTACTAATGCCCAGTTTCGACAGTTTATCCGCGAGACAGCATTCAAAGGAGATCCAGCGCGCGAAGATTTTCTCTCGCACTTCCATCAGAATGACGGCAACATCATTTTGGACGACGACGATGCCCCCGTAGTGTTTGTGAGCCGTCTAGATACTTTTGCGTTTTGCAGGTGGCTCTCCAAGCGCGAAGGCAGAGTGTTTCGAATTCCAACTTCGGAAGAATGGGAATATGCCTGTCGAGCCGGCTCTGCTAAGAATTTTTGCTTCGGAAACGACGCCAAGCAATTGGAGCACTTTGCTTGGATTCAATCGAATTCACATGGCCGAACCCATAATGTCGGGACAAAATTGCCTAACTCATGGGGTCTTTATGATGTTCACGGGAATGTCTGGGAATGGTGTAGCGGGGAATTGCCTGAAAAGTTTGCAAGCAAGACAAGCTTTGACAGCAAGTCAATCGTCGCACCAATTCGAGGCGGGAGCTGTGAGAGTTCTGCCGCATCCTGTCGTTGTGCAGCACAATGGGCAGGATTTCCCCCTGAAACCAGACGGGCAACAATCGGGTTCCGTATCGTTTGCGAAATGCCAGATGTAAAGCGATAGGCGAACAGGTGAATAGTACAATTCTTGCCAGGGGATGTTTCAACCGCCGAAAACCGTATTGGATTATTTGCGCGACCACAATGTTGTTTGCCGCGTTAATTTCAGCTAATTGGTCAATAACGTGTGATTACAATGAAGTTGGCATAGGTGTTGGCGAAGGCACTGTCTACATTTGGAAGAATACCAATGTAAAGACGAGTAGTGGGCTGCATATCGCGACATCTGAAAAGACTATTTGGCTCCCGCAATTCATTCAAATGACCAATTTATGGGGAATTGTGATACCTATTTGGATTCCTATTGTTGCTGTGGCCCTTGCGTATGCAATTGACTCCAGATATGGACGGTTTGCGCAAGTTGGGCTATGCGAGAATTGCTTCTATGATCTACGAGGAAATCAGAGCGGAGTTTGCCCTGAATGTGGGATGCGGATCGAGATGAGTGGGACGGCCCAGAGGCCATGACGCATATGGAACCCGGCCAACGGCAACTTCAAATACACCTACGACGCCTGGAATCGGCTTGTTAAAGCGACGCTGGAGGATGCGGACGTGACCATCCACGAAGCCGCCTTCGACGGTCTGGGGCGGCGGGTGGTGAAAACCGTGTCGAATTCCGGTGACCTCGACGGCGTGACGGAGTATTATCACAACAGGAATCAGATCATCGAGACGCGGGACGGCAGCGGGAATCTGGAGACGCAGGTGTACCACGGGACGCAATACATCGACGAGGTCGTCGGGCAGCGCATCGCCGACATGGGCCGCGTCTACGTCCACCAGGACGCCAACTACAACGTCACCGGGACCACCGACCTGACGGCCAGACAAATCGAACGCAATTACTACTCGCCATACGGGCAACTCGAGGTGGCGGTGAATTCGCACCCGTTCGATGAATAAAGCGGGACAGTCACGAACGCCATTAAGTTAAGTCG
>DDIR01000011.1 GCA_002338715.1 Phycisphaerales bacterium UBA1845
GGAAGCCGAACCGTTCAATCGACTCGGCCACCGCATCGACAGCCGCATCGTTCAGCCGCGGGTTGCGTTCGTAAGGCTTAATCTCGGCCAGTGGCCGCATTGTGATTTTCACTCTTCAGTCTCCTCGTCATTGGTGCCACTATTCGAGTCGCATCTGCAGTGCACCGATTCGCACACCTGCATGCCGATGAAAAATCCGAGACTCATACAGCCGAGCGTAAACATCAGGCTTGCCACTACTTCAAAAAACATCACAAGATCTCCTCTGTTGGGGGCCGCCTTCGGTCCCGTTTCAAATCTCCGACGGAGCCGCGCCCCGTCTCGCAATTCCAATCAACGCCACACGGGCTACACGGTTCGCCTGTGTTGGGCCCGGGCAACGAGGGCGTTGTCCTGGTACCGATCGCCACCACCGCGTCCCACGGGCGTCCAGTTCGCGCCGTGCGCCAACCCTGACCGTCGCACGTAACTCCCTGCGCCAAAACGCTTTGAGTAAAACCGGACAGGTGCAACAAACTCGGTCTATCCTTGCGTTTGTTCCCGCGGGCCTCGGTTGAACGTAAGTGCTGGGAGTACCTAATCTTATGGCGCATGGCCGGGCTGTGAGTTGTCAGCGGATGCCGCGTGGCGCTCGTATGGTGGGGGTTGGCCGCCATGGCCATATGCGGGCCATCGCAGCGCAATCGAGAACTTCTTTCTTCTTTCACCCCCTCTCGCGCACATACGTGAGTACACATATATGACGTGCGCGGGGGTACGGGTGAAAGAGAGAAAGAAGAAGAGAAGTAGTCGTTTTTACTATATATATTACGCATAACTTCCTTCACCCTTGTTTCACCTTCTTTCCTCATCTTTCACCTGCCAATCGGTACGCCGTGCGTGTTCGACCTTCGGTTGCAGCGGACTCGATGGTGATGTCGCCACGCTGCACGAGCGTTTCGATCAAGTCACGGAAGCTCTTCGAGTCGATCTTCATGCGCTTGAGAAGGACGTGGTGGGGGAGTTCGTGATCCGGCGCCTTGCGAAGCTTTTGTATCAGCTTGAGACACTCGGCGTGGAACGGGTTGTCGGCGACGTGGCCGTACGCCATGAAGAGCATGCGACGCGTCTGGTGCATGACGAACCGCGTGGCCCACTCAGCAGCGGCGAGGCTGATGCACGGCGACTTGTGGTTCTCACTGATCGCGTAGAGCAGCGACAGTTTGCGCACCTGCTCGTTGACGCGACCCCACACCGTGGTGCCCACGTCATCATTACGCTGCTCTGCTGCGGCGTATTCGGCTTCGGCTTCCAGGCGGGTTGCAACGAGCACTTCCTTGGCTGCGTCGTCATGCTCGACGACTCGAGGGATCGGATGCCAGTTTTGCAGGTTGCCTTCACCGGGTTGGAATTCCGCCCACCAGCGTGCCGTCGTCAGCACACGGGGCGGCAGCTCGCGTATTGACGGCTCCTGACCGCTGGCCCGCGGACCGCTCTCCAGAATGATCATGCGGGCGAAGAACCCGTTGGTGAGCATGCGATCGGACAGCGCCTGATAGTAGTGATTGGGAATGGCCGTGCCGAAGATCACCAGACACGGCTGATCGATCACGCCCGGTGAACCCTTGCCCGCCTTGCGGCGCATGGGATAGACGCTGTTCGCCGACGAGTAGATCGTTAGCAGCGTGCTCATGATCGCTTCGTGGCGTGCATCCTTGGACCGGTTGATCGACTGGAGCATGCCGTCGATCTCGTCGGTTTGGAACAGCATCGCCGGATTCGTGAACAGGGCATCCTGGATGCCCTCTCCGGAGGCGAAGCGCTCACCGAGCCCGTCGGCCAGACCTGCTTCGTGAAGGATGCGGGTGTTGAGTTTGCGGGGCCAGTCCTTGCCCGCCGCTGAATGCGCCAGACCCAGCAGGTAGATGTTGGTGCGGTTATCCCCTGGATCACGTACCTTGCGACCGGCAAGGAAGGCCTGAAGCGCCACAGCGCCGCAGAACGCCATCACCCGATTGGGATAGGGGGCAGTCGCGAGTCCATGGTCCATCACTTCGTTGACGAATCCGGGAATGCGCAGCAACTCGTCGGGTAGAGGACCGGGGTCGGTGGGTGCACTTCGTTCGTTGCGGTCGTCGTTGAGATCAGTGCTCACCGCACCGGGTATACGAAACCCTGACAGGTCGACACCGGTTTCGGCGTTAGCCAGCGGCACGTAGTCAGGCTCAAGTGTTTTGCGCAGATCGTGCCAGGTGAACCCATCGCCGCGATTGTGCTTGTTGCAATACGCGAGTTTGCCATCGTCACCGACCAGCACGGCAATGTCAGAGCCGCCGTTGGAGACGATCTCGGGATCGATGGGGCAGCGTTCGAGCAATAACAGTGTCTTGCTGCCATTGCGACGTTCGCCTTTGACCTCGACGCCATGCGACTGAAGCCAACTGCGAACGCCTGTCGGTGTGCATTCCAAGCGCGCAGCATTCTTGCCCGTCGTGGGTGTGACCGTCGGCGCCACTGCGTTCGTTGCGGCCACAAGCGAACGCAGCAGCGCTTCGGGCACGACTTCGATGTCCGCAGGAACATCGAGCAGTTCGGAGCGACGGTGGGGGCGGTCAGGCACACCTTCGATGCCGCGCAGATCATCACCCTTGCGCGCCATGGTGCCGATCACCTTGACGATTCGCGCTGGATTGTGCACTGAGCGATCGACTGCAACCTGTTCGTCGCTGAACTGGTCGGCCAGCGCACCAAGCAGGGCTTTGATGAGACCGTCATCATCGACGGGCAAATCAATGCGATAGAGCAGGTGAAAACCGTTGCCCGACATCGCCTGAAGCGGTGGGGGCCAACCAAGGAAATCCAAATACTCGACGATCGCGGCAACGCGCTCGCGAGCCAATGCCAATTCGGCGTCGGTTGCGCTGACGCCCGCGGGGCGCAGGGGATCGACGTCGATAAGCAGCCAGCGCCGACAGGGAATATCCTTATCCTGCGAAGTTTCGCGGATGCGCGGCTTGATCCGATTGGCCGCCCGGGCAAGCAGGGCGGGTGACACCGGATTGAGCGTCAGGTAAATGCCCGGTGCGATCCCCGCTCGGTCGAGTTCCATGATCGACGTCACCGCCGCATCGAGCGTGGCCCGCGTGAAGTATCCCGAACAAGTGTAGGCATAGCGAGCATTGCCTCGGTCGCGGCAATTGGGGGCGCGCACTTCAAACACATCACCGGGCTGATAGAGCAGCTCGAGGAAGCGACGAACATCGAATTGAGCATCTTTCGATTTCAGAATGGCACCTCCTCGTCAGCTGAGTTGGTGGCATACCAGGGCTCATCGTTGTCGACTTCGGGAAGCGGCGGTTTGGGGCCAAGTTTGTAGCCAACCACACGATCGAATTTTTCGCCGGGCTTGCGTTCCACTGTGATGGACAGCGCCGGCGCGATTGCCTTGGCTTCGGCAAGTTCCACAGCGCGCTCAGCGGTATCGGGAATGGGATCGTACGAATGTTGCCTCCACCAGGCTTCGGCTTTCTGACGAGCGAACCCATCGTGCTCGAAGCACACCCATTCGGACACGTATTCATTGAAGCCGATTTTGTACTCGACGCGGAACGTGCGCGGGGTGTCCGGTGTTGCGTCTCGTTTCTCGTGGACGGCGTAAAAGGTATCGAGGACTTCGCATTCGCTGCGTTTAACCTGATCGCTGAGAATGCCCTCGTCGGACGCGGTGGGATCGTGCCCGTTGCGATTGCGTTCGGGGAACACATGTCCGCAGTCGGGACAGATCGAATAACCCGCCGCAATCACCGCTCGACATTCGGGACATTCCTTCGCAGGTGCATCGCCATTGCTGGGCCTTGAGATGTCCGTGACACGAATGGCATCAACGGGACCATGGCGCAGCACGTTGCCGCCAAAGTCGAGCACCAGACAGTCGCTCTTTCCCGGGTGCAAGCGGAAGCCCCTGCCAACCATTTGATAATAGAGCCCCGGTGACAACGTCGGGCGAACTAGCGCGACACAGTCGATATTGGTGGCGTCGAATCCGGTGGTCAGCACATTGACGTTGCACAGGTATTTGAGGTCGCCGGATTTGAAACGGTCCAGAATGGTGTCGCGTTCGGCGTTAGGTGTTTCACCGCACACGAAACCGCACTCAGCGCCGTGGTCGGTGTGAAGCACGTCAGCGATGTGTCGTCCATGGGCGACGCCGGAAGCGAAGATCAGCACGCTGTTGCGATCATCCGTGTACTCGATGATTTCGCGGCAGGCCGACAGGACCAAGTCCTGATTGTCCATCAAATCCTCGACTTCGCCGGCGATGTATTCGCCACCGCGCACGTGCAGCTTGTCGGTGTCGGGTTTGATCAAGCCGGCCTTGGTGCGCAGTTGGCACAGGTAGCCCTGCACAATCAGTTCACGCACGCCAACCTCGAAGCAGATTGCATTGAGGATGTTCTCGGGCGCGCAGATCGTGCCGCTTTTCATGCGGAAGGGTGTGGCAGTCAGCCCGATGACGCGCACGTTGGGGTTGATCACCTTCATGTCGGTGAGGAATTGCCGATACATACCCTCGCCGTCAGGTGGGATAAGATGCGCTTCGTCAACGATGATCAGATCGACCGCGTCAATGTCGCAGGCCTTTTGATAGACCGATTGGATGCCGGCGATGGTGACGGCGTAACCGAGGTCGCGACGCTTCAACCCTGCCGAGTAGATGCCCACCGGCAGGTCGGGATCGACGACGTGGAGCTTCTCGGCCGCCTGGCCAAGCAGTTCCTTGACGTGGGCGAGAATCAGGACGCGACCATTCCACAACTGCACAGCGTCTCGGCAAATGGTGGCCATCACCGGGGTTTTTCCGCCTGCGGTTGGGATGACCACGCAGGGATTGTCTTCACGCTCACGCAAATGGCGATAGACGGTATCGACGGCTTCACGTTGATAGGGGCGCAGCGTCAACATCGGCGCCTCGCTTTCGACGGCGCGCCACATACCAGTCCATGACTTTTTGGTGGTCGCGGATCGGCTGGCTCGACGCGATGAGCGCCTTGCAGAAGCGAAGGGTACAGTCGAGTTCGTTCGCGTAGAGCTTGTCGTAATACACATGGAACGACCACACCCGAAACCGTGCTTCGATCTCGGTCCACGGGACATCCGGCGTTGCCGGCGCGTCGTCGTGTGTCTCGACTTGTTGGTGATGGTTCAACGGTCACCTGCATGTCAGCTGCGAGCCCATGGCGGCGTGCTGGACGGCACCTGTGCCGGTGCAGCAGCCGCGGTTTCCTTCTTCGCGTAACCTTTGATTTCGTTGGTCAGTTCACCGGTGTCGGGACGTTTCTTGAGCCGCACGTCGATGACCAGCGGAATGTTGTGCAACTCGAGGGAGTCTTTCGGCTGCATGACGCCGACCGCATGGCAGATCGCCGACAGTTCGGCGCGGGCGAGTTTTACGGCGGTGGCGTTCGAGTTCTCCAGATTGAGTCGCGCCCACTGGATGCGACCCTTGTGATCACCTTCGAGTAGTTGAAAAGTGAGCTGCAAGTATTGACCAGAACCGTTCTTGGTCGGTTTGAATTCCGATTCGGTAATCGCCGCGAGATACTTGCCCGCGGGAATCGGCTCGAATGCGGCTGCCGGTTCGACCTGTTGCGCGTCAAAACCTTTTAGATTCGCCATTGGATTGCTCCTTGTTTGTTGAGTTTGGATTGGTCATTGCTGTCATCAGCGCGTGCCAAGACAGCGGAAGTTCAGCGGGAAGTGAAAATCGGTTTTTGGCGACGCATGCGGGACTGCCGACGGTACGCAGGATGCGTTCGCCGCCATCCTTGCCCAGGCCGGCTGCGATCGTGCGGTCCCGGCCAAAACCGGCATCCTCCGTGCGGGTGATGATCTTCCGAGTGGCGAACAAAACTGCGTCGACCCATTCGCTCACTAACGCGTTGGCGTGCTTGTGTAAGCGGGGCGAATAGCGGTCGTAAGCGGGGTGATCAGGATCTTCGAATCGCTCCACCTTGGCGTGCGCTAGGAGGATCACGCACATGCCGCGCTGAATGCGCAAAGCGTTGAGCAGGTCGAGAATCTTGCGCCAGTAGTCAAGGGCGTGTGTATAGCCCTTAGCGTAGCCGCCATCGACTTTTTCGATCGACGTAACCGCAAACTGGTCGCAAAGTGCGTCCCAAATCAGTCGCTCAAGCCAGTCCAGGCTGTCGATCACGACGGATTGATATTCGTGCGACTCGGTTAGCAGTGTGCGCAACGCTGCTTCGACCTCGGTGAGCTTCTTTGCTAATGGAAACGACGAGCAGTCGATCTGATCCAGGCCGTCCTCGGTAGGCACGAAAATCGGTCGCGGTGCCTGCGCGGCGGTTGAAGACTTGCCGACGCCTTCGGATCCGTAGATCAAAAATCGCGGCGGTGTAGAGCGGGGGCCTTTATGTACGTGTGTTAGCAGGGACATCGCGTCTGATGCTCCTCATCGATTGAATCAGTTGATAAGTTGTTGCTTTGGAAATCAGGCGAATTGCCTTGGCCGCAGCGTATGTTCCTCTACTCATTACTTACGCAATCGTTGGGAACGTTGTCGGAAAACTTTTGCTTTTTCTGCGCTCACTTTTCCTTGGAGTGGTCATCAGCTCATAGGTATTCAGCCAATCCCATCTCTTCGAAATGTTTCCTGATCTCGCAAATGCGCGCCGCCACTTGGTATCGCGACATGTGCAACATGCGTACGATTTCGAAGCGCGTCATCACCATGAGCAGTGCACAGTAAGCCCGCAGTTCATCTGTCATCTGGTCCATTGCGAATTCCAGATCGTGGCGAATGTCTGCTAAGTCCTCGTGATGAGTAGGCGTTGGTAATCGGAAGTCGACCGCTGTTTGAAAACTTTCACCTTCAACACCGTCGAAGCTGACGCATTGCCCCGGATTCCGTTTACGGGCATAGCGCTTCCTCAGTAGAGAGACTGCTGCGCGTCGCATGATCGAATTCAGGAATGTGTTGTCGCTGCTCTTATTACCGTCAAACTTCGGCCACACTCGAACCACATGAAGCAGGAGGTCGCCTGCGAAGTCGTCGATTTCATTCCGCAGGATCGCTCCGCGCCGATAAAGTTGACGTGCGGTCCGCAGGGCGATCTCCATCGCCTTGACCCCGTCGAGGACTGGCGTAGTGGATTCCTGGTGTCTCGTGTTCGGGGGCTGTGAATTCATGCTTTGCCGCCTTCGTGTTTGTGTGTGAACGTTGTGATCAGGCGGAATGGCAGGCCGTGGCGAATTTCGATGGCATCGACAATGCCGTCACCGATTGCAGCGAATTCGTCGAAAAGCTCACGAATTTCAGACTTTAGGGAGCAGGTTGGTGGGATTGGCCGGTGTGGCGGACTGCCGATTACGCCCAGTTTTCGCTCACGACGAAACCGAGTTGTGGCATCGAGTATGGGCTCCCCATCGCGCACGACGAGGTTTTCGATACGCCCGAATGCAAGGCGACGCATGGCTTCGACGAGCCTCCGTCGGGCTGGTGTTAGATTCTTGCTGATCACTGAACTGCCTCCAAAATATGCGTCGCTCAGACAATTTCTGAGCGAGCAACGAAGGCAGCATTGGAACTAAGAACGGAAGGGGGTTGCAGGTCACTTCGACTGGGAGAACGGTCAGTTTTGGGGTGAAATGGCCGCTTAACGAGAGGTGTAGCGGGCGAGTTGGAAACTTCGAAAAAATCTCCGGTCAGTTCTTATCGCTGGGCGGACTTAGCGCCCGAATGGCCACCTTGTGAGGGTTCAGACGGTAGCCC
This sequence comes from Phycisphaerales bacterium UBA1845, assembly GCA_002338715.1. GTDB lineage: Bacteria > Planctomycetota > Phycisphaerae > UBA1845 > UBA1845 > UBA1845. The sequence goes on from DDIR01000011.1 coordinate 7,772, forward strand.
TCCTTCGCCGTGTTCGGAGAGACTTGGATCACGCTGTTGCTTTCGGTCGCGATGCCGGCACCACGTAGACGTTTTTCGATATTTTTCTGAAGGCGGTTAATTGTGCGACGCACTATGTCCGCATCGAGGGCATCGTTAGGGTCTTCAGCGACTTGGATTTCGTCTGCGATGTCGCCCGGGGTCAGACAGCGGTAGTCGTCTCGTGGCAAGCCTGCCAGCATGTCGTCAATGAACGTTCTTACCAATTGGAGCAGAACCGTGCGTGCCGCCTTCGCTTGGGCGGCTACGACTTCAATCCCGTTGATGCTTGCTGTCCTATTGCCGATTTCGAGGACAAACAGATGCACCGAAACCTCGTACGGAGCATCGATCACTTCGGGTCGGTGGGCTCCCTTGGAGTAAACCGGCGTGGCCATCGCGGGCAGTTCCCGCGGCTCCTGATTTGTGGCGAGCGATTGAACTGACGCCACCAAATCAATTTGTCGTCCAACCATGTCAGCAAGCGATACCTTGCTAATCCACGCGATATTGGCAAATCGGGCCACTGCACGCGAGTTCACGAAGACGTAGCAAGTTGGGTTTGTCTGGGCCCATTGCGCGGACATTAGCTGTTGGCGATCACAAAAGTCCGCGATGCAGACGTGCACTCCTGCTAAGCCATTCTCGATCCGCCACGCGAAGGGAACACCGTCGACGGGTTTGAATTTTGCATCAAATTGCCTCAAGGCATCGCCAACATATTTGCCGACGGCGTCATCGATCACCTTGACTCTAAGCACGTCAAATGTTCGTTTCCGGCTCCGCTCGGGATACATCAGCCGGCTGCAATCCGGACAGCGGTAGTCATTGTCGTTTTCGTCTAGGTGGTCTGACAGGAAGACCCTGCCGGTACAAGTCCGATTCGAGCGGGGGAAGTCTAGGTCCTCGGTCAGAGCGCAGCGTACATAGCTGCGGCGATCGAACGTGATCAGCCCCAGTTTTCGTAGTTTGTCGGCGGCCTCAATCAACTCCTCGGTGACCGGCTCGATGCCAGCCTTACTTTGTAGCAGCAGCGACAGTTGATCAACCACGGGATTTCTTGTGGCGCTTCTCGGTCGAGAGGACGCGGATACCATAAGGTTCTTTCCTAACTTTGGTTTCGAATGCATCTCGTTCACGCCTATTTAGCGTCTTGTCGGTGTAACGAACACAGTAACCCTCGGGCGCATCGGGAACGGCTTCGAAGGTCAAATTCACACGCTTGCCGCAGAAGAGAACTTTGATTGCCTTTACGAGATCCAAGTCAGCTAGAATAGCGCCAATGACTTTCTCAAAGTGACGAACCGACTCGGCAACCGACTCATCACCTTCGCTGCTAATCTTGAGTACCGGTGCTCCGTCAAGGGGAGAGTTTTTCACATGCACCTCAACCAGCTTTAGAAAGTCGATTTGATCGTGCTTCAGAAGGTCGAAGAATTTCTCGATCAGAGCCTTGGGAGTGACATCGACTTCGTTTTCGTACTCGCAATCAGTGCCGAAGTAGTCGGACGCAATTCGATTGGCGAGTTCCAGCGGCACGGACATAGAATGCGACGAAATGTCAACGCGTTTCCCGTTGTTGCGGAAGTCAAGGATGATCCATTCGGGTTTAAATCCATGCACTGCGCGACTGGACCGTAACAACATCGATCGCCGTTCTTCCCTTCGGATGAAAGCGACCGGATGATCGGTGTCGGGCACGATGTCCATAAATTCACTTGCGCGTCCGTCGTTCTTCTGTTCGTCGAATTGCGCGAGTAAGCGCCTAAGAAGAGTGGATGTCAGAAACTCCTTGAACGACTTCTTCGGTTGGCGGGCTTGTCCCTTGAGCTTCATCCTGGCAAAGCCGGAAGAATGTACTTTCTCAAGGTGGTAGACGGTTTTGAGGTGCTCCGGGTCCTTGTGATACAACGCAATCAGTAACGCGAGCGTGTCGAAATTGTCGCCGGAACGGCACCCATCGTAGGTTAATTTGGGTAGAACGGTGGCCGCGTAGTCGGATACGACGAAGCGCGAACGACGGTAGGCGAAGCGTGCGACGAGGTAATAGGGCGTCAGGCGGCCGTTGCAGGCGAGGAGCGACTCACGCTGTCGAGTGGGCTTGGAGCCTGAGGCGACACCCAAGTATTCACACAAGAAGTGAAGTTGGCGTTTGTTTAGGCCACTTAACCAACGCCGCACGATTTGCGGTTCCGCAGCAGATTGCAGCCACGGATCGATGCACATCTGAAGGTGGTTTTCCCAGAAGTCGCGGGCGATTCCGTTTGAGTTGTCCGATTGGGGTTGTGAAAGTAAACCTGATTCCTTCCTACCATTTGACTTGACCATGGTGGCCTCCGTTCCCTGGCCACGCTACGACCAGCTGGATCAAGAAAGTACCAAGCGATCCTTCGCTACCTATCTTATCTCCCAAGCAAATACTGTGCCATACGAGATCCCGTTCGACCAAAATGCCGTAACAGCTTTGTCTCACGAACTTTATGCATCGTTGGCGTGGCGATTGGTCTGGGCGTTGCCGCTGGGTGGCTACTGTCACCCTGTCGAATTGGCAGTAGCTACGAAATGACCTGCCACGCCTTCCGCTGTTCGCGCCAATCGGGAATCACAGCTATAGGCCGAATGTCGCGCTCGGCGATTGGATCGCGCCCGCTGGTGGTGGGAGGAAGATGTAGGATTGCCTCCTGAATGCTGGGGGCAAGATTCAGAAGGTTCATGATCTGTGAAATTCTCGCCCGTGTCACATGACCCAGCCGGGCGATGTCGGCATAGTCGTTGACCTCGCCGCTTCGGATAAGTTCGTCGCAGCGAATTGCAATGGCCATCAATCGCGAAATCCGAGGCACACGACCTGGGGACAGATCGGCGGTTTGGGGCTCTTCGCCGTGTCGAATCTGGCGTCGTCCGCGGCGCGTGCGACGTTCGTGGATTGAGAAATCAATTGTGAATTCCCCGCTCATGATGCACTCCCAACCGTCTCGATGCCATTCGCATGGAACGTGATCGCCACTTTCGCCGCGCCGCCATCGTAGTCGACGCGTTTGATTAGCAACCGTAGAGCGCGAGTCTGCTCACGCGGGCTGAGCGAATCCCATATCGAGTCGAATTCGTCCAGCGCTGCATCAACCTCCGATTTCGAAATCGAGTCGTTCTCGGCGTCGCTGATCTGACTGCGCAAGTCCTCCAGTCGTGCCTCAGCCGACGCAAGCTGCTCGTGCAAGTCCGCGAGTCGCACCGCCGTGTTGCTATCGTCGCCGGCAGACTTTGCCGCGCTTTTGATCTCCGTTTGAAGTTGACGTATCTCACGACGAACAATCCCGGTTTCGCCCTCCAGGGCAGTAATCTGCTCTGCGCCTGCATTGCGGATCTGATCAAGCACCATCGATCGCAGCGACGGGTCCTTTCCCAGCGTGCGAATCTGCTCGACGACAAACTGCTCGATCTCTTCTGCTGGGACGGATTTCGAAGGGCATACGTCCCATCCACGTTTCGACGCGGTGTAACAGGTGTAGTAGCGATACCGGCGATTGCCTTGGCCGTTCGTGAACGTGTGGCCCATCGCCAGCCCGCAAGGTCGGCAAAATAGCAAACCCTTGAGCAGTGCGCCGAACTTGTTGCGAATGTGCGAGCCGCCGTTGCGCCCATTCATCCGTAGCATTTTTTGCGCCTTCTGCCATACGTCGTCGTCGACAAGCGCTTGGTGCTCTCCATCATGCAGTTCGTCCTTGTATCGCACTTTGCCCACATACAGGGCATTGGTAATCAACTTGTACAGGTTGCTCTTGTCGTATGGCTTGCCGCCCATCTGCCGCCCTTTGCGTGTCGTCCACTGCTTCGTGGTCCAACCGCGCTTGGCAAGTTCCCGGGTAACCTGCACCAGTGATTGCTTTTCCAGATAGAGTTCGTAAATCGCTTGCACCTGCTTCGATTCGACCTCATTCACCACAAGCTTCGAAGCGCCCGGGCCGCCGTCGAGATCGTACCCGAGCATCGGCTTACCGCCGGACCATTTGCCTTTGCGCCGGGCCGCAGCAATCTTGTCGCGTGTGCGCTCGCTGATTATTTCTCGCTCGAACTGTGCAAAAGAAAGGAGGACATTGAGGATCAGGCGACCCATCGAATTGGCGGTATTGAAATGCTGGGTTACTGATACGAATGCGACGCGCTGGCGCTCGATAATCTCCATCATGCGGGCAAAGTCCATCAGCGAGCGGCTGATCCGATCGACTTTGTAGACCGCGACACAATCGACCTTGCCCGCTTCGATGTCGGCGAGCAATCGCTTGAGCGCTGGTCGGTCCATGTTGCCACCGGTGAAACCGCCATCGTCGTAGCGATCCGGCAGGCAAACCCAGCCCTCGGATTTCTGGCTGGCGATGTACGATTCCGCCGCTTCGCGTTGGGCATCGAGCGAATTGAACTCCCGGTCAAGTCCCTCGTCCGTGCTCTTTCGCGTATAGATGGCGCAGCGCACCGGTTCGATCGGTGCTCTGCCGTTCCCGCTGGATTTGCCGTTACGCTTCATGCCGTCTTCGTCTCCTTGGTCGGTTTTGTGATCCCGAAAAACAGGTATCCGTTCCAATGGCTGCCGGTCACCTTGCCGGCGACCGCGGAGAGCGAGCGATAG
>DDIR01000146.1 GCA_002338715.1 Phycisphaerales bacterium UBA1845
ATGGCCCGCGAACTCATTTGCGCCCAGCCCGGGTGAATGCTGACGGCTTGCCAATGGGTCGGTATTTCCGGTGGGATTCGAATGGTGAGTTCGGCCACTGAGCTCACCGTCGAGCCGCAGACGTTGGATACGACGACGTCATACATGCCCGCATCGCTCGATCCCGGATTGTCGATGGTCAGATTCATTGTTGTGGCCCCGATGATTTCGCTTCCGGATCCGGTTGGCCCGTCGATCAAGTCAACGCCGTCTTTTCGCCATTGATAACTCAACGGTAGCCCACCAGTCGCCTCCACAGAGAAACCGACGATCGTCCCCTCCCAGACGTCAACAGGCTCTGGGGCGATAGTGACTGTCGGACAAGGTGGGGTGTAAAGTTTCTCGACCAGATGCGTACCAGTTGAATCATTCTCTCCGCCCATGGCATAAATATAGTTGCTGTTGTCTCGCACCGTCGCGAAGTGTCGGCGCGGCGTCAGCATGCTTGGGCCGGTAGACCATGTGCCCGTTTCCAGGTGGAGTACATAGACAGCGTTGGTTGTGCTGCCCGATCCAACCGGGCCCGTTTCGCCGCCCAGCACGTAGATGCGTTCGTCGGCTCCAAGGACCGCTCGATGTCCAGTCAATCCAGCGGGCATGTCGTTGATCGCGGACCATGTGTCACCAGCGATGTCGTACTGGAAAACGGATGCGAGGCGTGTGCCTGCGAATTCATCGTATCCCCCAAGCACCAGAATATGACCGCGGTCGTCGTAAACAGCGGCTGCATCGGCGACTGGAAAAGGGAGCGGGGCGATCGGTGTCCACATATCGGTGGCGCCGTCATATCGTTCGGCGTGGGCGCTGTTGGGTTGACTTTGATTCGCGTCAGCACCGGGTCCGCCACCAAGTGAATAGATTCGATTTGTTGAATCCGTCGCCCACGCAAAGTTGTCCTCTGGTGCCGCAGCGCTGCGATCTGCAACAGCCTGCGCCTGCCCTTCAATCGGGTCGTAAACGTAGGACGCACCCGGGTCGCCACCCGGATCGACGCCATCGACTCCGCCGAACACAATGATGCGGCCCAGTGAGTCGACTCCGGCTCCTTGGCGCACGACGCGTCCCTCGGCAAACGGTCCGACACTCCACGACGAATCGCCGGGCAACAAAAAGTGAACGGGCGTGTCTTTGTCACCATCCGTGCCCAGCGGTAGTCCGCCGATTACGAAGAGCGTCCCATCGACGTTGAGACCAGCCGCGAATGAGCGTGCCTGACCGGTGTCGGGGAATTCAGGCGCAGGTTCCCACGCAAGGGTCGAAGTGGTTGTGATGATCGAAATAAGCAAGGCAACACGGAATTCCGAGATTTTCATTCTGCTGTTCGCTCCATTGATGTTGTCTCGACCACAATTGCGTACGAGGGCAAGTGCGCTACGTCTTGACGCTTGCGAATCGTGAACCAAATACTTGAAGAGACGGTGTGCCTAGTCGTCTCCAAAACTCTTTGCCAGGCTATGACACAAATCGCATGAGACGATGGTGCCCGCGCTCAGTGTTGCGCGGACCCTTCCCTCACCATCACGCAGGATTCGATTGACCGGAACCCGCGCAAGGCGCGTCCCCAAGTGGTCGGCACCGTGGCATGGGGCACAACGATCCGGGCCTCCTTCGTTCTCCGCAAACTCGCCGTGCCACCCATCGCCTTCACCCTTGATCCATTGCGGGTCATTGACGGGGTGCATACCGTGAGGACCGTTCAGTGTTCCGTTCGGGAATGCGTTGTTTCCGTGACATACGGAGCACTCGCGAATCGGGCCCACGTATCCTTGCAGTTGAATCGCCGGCACATTGTCATTGGCATTGACATCGCGGTGCGGCCAAATCGCGTGGGGACTTCCATGACATGATTCGCACGCAACATTGGCGTGGGTGTCGAGGCTGTTTCGATATAACGTGTTTGCATTTTCAGCAAAGCGTGTCGTAACGGGTGCAAGGGGTGTCGCCGAAGGATCTTGCGGATTGTATGCTACCGACAAGACCGGATCACTGCCTCGCCCCGTATGACACGAACCACACTTGGGTTCATCAGCCCAGGGTTCACGCACGTGACCGGTCAGCAGCGGATACGCGCCGCCGACAGACAACATCCCACCATGACAACTCACGCAGGTTTGACCCGCAGTGTACATCACGCCGCGGAAGCACTGCGTGACTTTGCCCGGGTGGCACTTGAAGCAGTTGTCTTCCATGGGCGTATCGATACCGACCGGAATCAAAGGCATCTCGCCCGGCTGGGGGTTGGCTGGATCGATGAGCACCGGTTCACCGAGAAAATCTCGAATCAAATCACCTTGCGAATCGACTTGCAGTTTCCCGTGAAATCCGTGGGCAACTTGCGACATGCTATCCAGCGCAGGGTCGCCACCTGGACCGCCGACTTCCGCGAGCGCATTGGAGCGGTGGCACGTCGCGCACAGCAGCGGCAGATCGTCAGCCACCATCGTGGTGCCATGTTTGAAGTCGTGCAAAGCCAGCAGGTTGTGCTTGGCCGCGGTCTCTATATCAATGCGATCGGGACTGGGTGGTGCGACGTACGCCGGTCCATTGGTGCGAACCGATGGATCTGCGCCCACGCCGCCCAATGTATGGCAATCGCGACAATCGACTTCAGTCGAAACTGGAACGACCGCGTCCGTGGTGGCCAGTACCGTTCCGGTCGCCGACTCGACGGCTTGAATGCGCATCAGCGGATAGGCATTGGGCCGACCGCGATCATCGACGGCTGTCATGGGAATACCCTGCGCGGTGAACCAATTCTTGGTGGTGATGAACTTGCCAAATTCCTGGGGATCGTTCGCAACATACGGTGAGGCGATACCGGGCATGAAGCGTCCGTGGTCGGGGTTGTCGATCGTCTGCAACCCTTCGTCGGGCACGGGATTGAGTCCGGGTAGAAGAAGGGCGACAACGGAACTACCCGTGTTTTGGAACTCGTCCCAGAAGTCGGTCTTTCGCACCAGGGCGTCGCGCAGCGCTGTGCCAATAGGATAATTCTGACTCGTTGACGTGATTGAACCGGGCCCGACAGGGTCGTTGGGATTGGACGATGCCGAGTACATGAGTTCGATCCCGTTGGAATTCATGATCGTCGGTCGCGGAATTCCACCACCGGGTTTGCGAATGACCTGCGCGTTAACGGTGTTGAAGGGCGGAAGGATGCTCATCGGATACGACGACAAATCCGCGCAGTGCATCCCGAGGTCGTTGAATGCGAAAACAGTGTAGCCCGCACCACCAGCGCCGACTTCACCCGGTGCTGGTTGCTGCGGTACCATGGGAGGCGGACCCTCGGGCGGCAATCCCACTTCGACCACCACGGAGTCTGTGCATCGCGCCCCCTGATCGTCCGTAACGATGAACCGCACGAGGAAGCTGCCGTTGTTCCAGTCAAAGGTGATCGCACCGGGACTGGCGACCTTTGGCCGAACGTCTGCGCCACCCCCCATGTCCCATTCGTACGTCAGCGTTCCCCCTTCAGGATCACTGCCCTCGCCACTGAAGAAGGCCGACTCACCCAGGTCGAGTGACACGCATGTCGAAGGCGACAGGATGGCGCAGAGCGGCGCAAGGTTTCCGCCATTCGGCTCGCTGCAAAACGTTGGAGCGCCGGTCACATCTTTTCGCGAACACCGCTGACCGATTTCGATCCGAACTCGACAAGGAATGTCGAAGGGACCGTTGACTTCAAATTCAAAGCTGCCCTGGCTTTGGGTTTGAATCTGCGAATCGATCAGTTGACCGGTCAGGTCATCAAACAATTCGACGGTGGGATTGGCAATTCCAACATTGTAGTTTCCCGTGACCGTCAACCGGTTGTCGCCGTTGTTGAAGTTGGCTGACGTGATGTTGACCATCGACGGCAAGTCCCTTTGAAACTGGGCGAAGTCTTCAAGGTCCACGTCAAGGTCATCATCGGCGTCGAGTGCGCCGCATCCGACGCCAATCGGTCCGCCATTGGGACCTGTCAAGCAAGCGCTCAAGTCCGTAAAGCAGCCGGAAACTTCACCCGCCTGGCTGAACTTCGGCGCCGCGGCGACTGCCGTGAACAGCGATGCCAGGACGCAGGCGGTGGCTTGCGATTGCCCGCGTGACCACGATTTAAGGCGATAGTGCACGATCAGCGACATTTGAGGAGCCTCCGGTTTCAAGTTCGAGGAACGCCTGCGGATGAATTCAGGATATCGGACCCGCATAAGGATTGTCCTACCATGCCTTGTTTGAAGGGTGCACACCAGCTTCCTTAGTGGGTTCTAAGGATCGCTTGGGGAATGGGGCGGGGTTCTGGTATTCTTGTCATAACGTGACTGGCGGGTGGTGCCTGTCGGCTGCGATACCGGAGGGGGCGTGATCAGGTGGAACAAGCGGTGACACTGCAAGACACTGAATGCAAGTTGCAGGTACTCGTCGTTGAAGACGACGCCCATGTTGCCGAAGCCGTGCAGCGATCATTTCTTCAACATCAAATTCGCGTCGAACACGCCGATACGCTTTCGAAAGCCCGAGCGCTGCTCGATGGGCGCAAGCGATTTGACGCACTCATACTCGATCTGAACTTGCCGGATGGCAGCGGGCTTGATCTGGCGCAGCGGTGTCGCGATCGAGGACTTGACGTTCCGATCATCATGGTCACAGCCCGCGACGCCATCAAGGATCGCATTGCGGGATTGCAGCGCGGAGCCGACGACTATCTCTGCAAACCGTTTTCCGTGGAAGAACTGGTCGCCCGTCTCGGCGCGGTCATGCGCCGAATTCGCCCGGATGCGGAACACGTGCTGCACTACGCCGATGTCGAACTTGATTTGATGAAACGGGAAGTGCGACGCGGTGAATTGCGTGCGACGTTATCGGTACGCGAAATGGACCTCTTCGCTTACTACATCAAGCATGCCGAGCAGAACATGCGAAAAGCCGACATCCTTCGCGACGTCTGGGGCGGAGACGATGAACACGACGAGAATCTGTTGCAGGTCTACACCAACTACCTGCGCAACAAAACTGAGCAAGGCATTAAACCACGCATCATCCACACGGTGCGAGGGTTCGGTTATGTGCTAGCCGCTGAACCGCCCATGGTTTAACGAGAATGATTGCAATGGCGCCCACCCCCTCTCAATTCAAACGCGGTAGCCGCCGGGGTCGGGATTCGTTTGCCATCACCGTGACGAGGCTCGCGTTGGTTGTCGTGATGTTGATGGCCTCAATGTCACGCGCCCAGTCATCGGGACAATCACAACTGTTGGTCGATCCACCGTACGACGTTGCGCCGAGACCGACCGATCCGGGCCGTACTGCTGCATTCAATCCGGATCTACATCACTTGGTCGAACTCGTCAGCATCGAGACGGGGCGCTGGACACCAACCAACCCGCAGGTCGATTTGTTCGACGGTTCATTCACGCCCGGTGGCGTCTTCTTTCGGATGGACGTGACGGTGGCTGGTTTGATTAATCCGCCGGGTCCCAATGACTTTTCCAGCTTTGATCCATTTCGCTATGGCCAACACCCGGTGTATGGATTCATCGAAGTCGATATGGACGACGACAACCAGTCCGGTGGAGAGGTTGAAGCGCCTGAGTTTCGCTTTCTGGCGAACGTGGCGCGGTTTGGCGGCTTGCTGGCTGGCGCAGCATATCACGATCGACAGGCTTCAAACGATTCTGATTTGGACGGCAACTTTGTGAGCAAGCCTTATGTCGAACGACATGGCGAGGAGTTTCACCTGGCATTTCTTGGCGGATTGTTTGGTGACGGCGACGTCACCGAAATCGTAGGGAATGGCGACCTTAACTTTGATGTTGATGAAGAGTGGATCATTGACGGCAGTTGGTTTCATCGGGCACACGGTTTTGAGCCATTTAGTATCGCTGCAGGCGGTTCCGTTCCGGGCGAGTACGCACCTGAATCAACGATTCGATTTGCGCACGACTGCACCTCTGATCTGACGTTGATATCGCTGGTCTTCCCGTTGACCAATGGTGCGTGGGCCATGCAGCATGGAATGCCGGCGGAGCCGATGAACCACGACCCCAGCGATCAATCCTCGATCAACGAGGCGCTGCGCGACCTCGTGATCAGCGCGGAAGTTGTGGAGATATTCCCGACAGGAATGCCGGAAGAAGTGCTCATTCTCCCCTGGGATGACCAGTCGCCCGGACAGTTTCTGGATGCGACGCAGTGGCGGATCACGGCGCTGCTTGGTTCCGCTTACACCGATTTGGGCGGATATTTTGTCTGGACGGACGTGTATCCCAATCCTGTCCGGGGTGACATCAATGGCGAAAATGGCGCCAGCGAAGACGACAGGGATGAAATTGAAAATGAAATCGACGATCACGACGGCGACGACGGTGTTCTCGACGACCGCGTCGTGCTCGATGATTTTGCGGCAGAGTTTTCCGTTCTCGATCTCAACCAAGATGGGGTAATTGACCCAACCGACATCTTGTTGGTCTCGAAAGTCGGGGATGAAGACGATGACGGGGATATCGATTTGCGTGATTTCGCCCGCTTCCAGCAGTGCTTCGGTGAATCGGGCGCGCTAGGTGGGTGTGCGCGGCTGGACTTGAACGCCGATCAAACCGTTGATAACGGCGATGCCGGTTGGTTTGTGAACGTGATGACCGGACCGACAGGTTTCTGAATGCGACCTTCATAGTCTTTCCCGGGCAAAGATATTTGGAGTACAATGCGACGCATGGCCCCCTTGCCAGCAACATCATGTCGCGATGAGCCCGCGCGCTGCGACGCGCGCCGCGCCGTATCGCATTCTGCCAGCGCATTTACGCTCGTCGAATTGCTCGTGGTGATGGCCGTCATTGCAATCTTGATCAGCATCCTCATTCCGGCTCTTCGCTCGGTACGCGGACAAGCACGAAAGCTCCACTGCGCTGCAAACCTGCGAAACATCACCGTCGAGTTTCAGTATTTCGCAGACGGTACATCGGCGGCTGGCCAGGGTGACAGCGAGTCTCTCGGTCCGAATCGATTTCACATCAACGACTTCCAGGACCAGATGTACGGTCTCGACGAATTCTGGGACCGCAAGGATGAACCGACCGGAACGCTTCAAATCGGTAAACAGGTCACAATGTGCCCGGCTGGTTCGGCGAAGCTGCTGGAGAAGCGCAAGGGTTTTCCCTGCGGTCATCAAGCGCTGAGTCCGCCGGAAGGAATCTCCATCGCGTTCAACATGCGCCTGTATCGCGGGACTTTGAAGCTTGGAAGCACAACCGTTCTCGCGCCCGTTTCGGTCACGAGTGTGCGCAGCGCAATCTTGAATCGCCCCTACGTCCCGCTGGTGATGGATGTGGATGGTGAAGCGGTTGTTGCCGGCGGTGGTGATCCTTTCTACATCGCACCTTCGATCCAATCGCCCGGTGATCCGTATTCAGCCGACCGATTCTGGACGCCCAGCAAGCGCCACTCGGGCCAAACCAACGTCGCCTTCGTCGGCGGTCACGTCTTATCGAGCACCAACCCAGAATCCGAAGTCTGGAATTGGTCTTACACCGCCCAAGTCGGCGACTAGCGCAATTCGGGTGATTCTTCATGTCTCTTAGGAAGCGGTTGATCTGGGTGCACGCTGCTTTTGCCGTGTTCGCCCTCGCAGCCGCCGTCGCAACGGTTTATGCGGTGCGGTTCCAGGTTCGCCAGGCGGCGATGCATTTTGAACAACATACCAGTGAAATCGGGCACGTTGACGATTGTCGCGCCGACATCCAGTCGCTCGACGTCCATTTGCACGAGTTGATTTCCGGAGCGCGCCTCCCGGATGATGACTTTGCAACGGAAGTCGAAAGCACATTGACCCGATTGCGCGATGTCGCCCAGTTTGCGTCGGTGCGTGGAACGCGCAAGCGGGGCGAATTCGCCGATTTGATCGCGAGGTTGGAGGGCCGTATCGACCGCATCATCGCGCTGGTGCGAAGCGAAGATCTTGTCGCTGCCCAGAATCTATTCAAAGCCGAAGTTGAGGGTGAATTACTCGGCCCAATCGACGAAGAACTCAACAAAATGCATCAAGCCGTCGAAGCGAGCAGGCAGGAAGGCAGCCTGGAACTCCTGGATCGAGATTCAAAACTTCTGGTCATCGCCGCGATGATCGGGATCGCGGGCGTCGCGCTGGTCGTGACCGGTATGCTTATCGTTCGTCGCCGACTCGTGCAACCGATTCAGAAACTGCAGGAGGCTGCACAAACATTCGCCGGCGGAGCGCTCGATCATCGCGTGAAGCTGCCGGTGCAGGACGAGTTGGGGGAACTGGCCAATGCGATGAACGGGATGGCCGCAGCGCTCTCCCGCTCGCAGCGAAAGTACCAAGGCTTGTTTGAGAATCTCCGTGATACCGTGGTAATCTGCGATCGGTCGGGCGGCATACAGGAGTGTCACACCGGTGACACGAACTTGCTTATGTCATCCCATACCAATTGCGTTGGGCAAAATGTGTTTGAGCTCTGGCCGCGGTGGCAGCTTCACGGGCTCGGGTTTCGAGAACTGATTGCGAAGGTGCTGGATACGCAGGAGCCGCTCAGATTTTCTGACGCAACGATCACAACGAAAGACGGAAAGGCCATACCGGTCGATGTGGTTGCGTATCGCGTGCACTACGCCGCTGAACCGTTTGCTGCGATCGTATTTCGAAATGTGACCGAGCGCCACAACCTGCAAAAGACAGCGAGACGTGCGGACACGATGGAAGCCGCGGTAAACTTTGCACGCGGCATCGCCCACGATTTCAAGAATCTGCTTCACAGCGCCCAGGTGTCACTCGATGGCATTCGCGAAACGGCTCAGGAATCGGAAACGATCGATCGGGCCACCACGGCGATCGAAGCCTGCCGCCAAGCTGCAAATCTTTCACGTCGGTTGACCCGATTTTCGGCGGCTGACGAGGGCGAACCTGAGAGCGTCCACCTTGCTGAAACGGTTCGAATGATCCTGGACGCACTGGACGATGATTTGTTTGACCACATTGAAGTTAAGTTCAGTGCGGAGGTACGCGGACATGTACTGATGGATCGCGACCACCTGACTCAAATCGTTCTCAACCTGATTTACAACGCGATCGACGCGATGCCTGATGGGGGCACGATCGACGTCTCAATCAACACGGCATTGTTTGCGCACCCACTGACCGATCGTCCACCCACACCCCATCTGCTTTTGGCGATTGCGGATACGGGAAAGGGGATTGACGCAGCCGCCTTGGAGCATGTTTTTGAGCCGCTGTATTCCACCAAACCGCGCTCGGATGCCGGACCGCGCGGAATGGGTCTGGCGGTGGTCTATGCAGCCGTCAACCACGCGGGCGGATTCGTGCAAATTGAAAGCGCGCCAGGAGCCGGCACAACAGTGCGTGTGTTTCTTCCTGAAATTCCGCGCGCTGCGCGCCCGCTGGAGAAAGCCGGGCCCGACGGAACATCGGCGTCGCGGGATACCTGATCGCCCAACCTTTTGGGCCCAATCCCTTAATCTCGCCTAAGTAATCCGGCGTATTTCAAATCTCAGGCTAACCTTAATGTTGGTCAGATGTATTCATGTTTGAATCGTCTGGCATCCATGAAATTGCGACGCGCGCCCATTGTTGTGGAAGTCACATAGACAAAGAATCAGGTGGGTCTGGGAGGGAGTGGAGAGAAGATTGACACACTGCTGTTTCGTCAATCGTGAGAACATACCACACAAGGAACTCCAAAATTCAAAGGAGGACAAAAATGTTACGCAGATTGCTTTTGCTGGTTACGCCTTTTCTTGCTGCGGCGTTTGTCAACGGCGCGCGAGCCGACGACACCGTGTACATCGATGTTCAGATATCGCCGAGCAACATCGTGTTGGGACTCGACAAGGGAGCGGCTGTTACTGTCCACACAGACATCGCGTTTAGCACCGTGGATCGCAATACGGTCGCGCTGAGTGGATTGGCGCCATACCTCACCAAAGCCGACATCACCGGTAACCTGGTTGCAAAATTCCGTCAAAGTGAAGTGGAAGCGATTCTTTCCCCCGGTGTCGCCGCGCTGACTTTGACCGGGTTGACGCAGGACGGACTCACTTTTGAGGGGGCAGATTCGATTCGGGTGATTGCGGATCCCGCACCGCCGGTGCCCAACGGCTTGACGTTCTCCAATGGCCAACCGGCAGCAGTGAAAACGCTCCGCGTGATGCCGGCGCAAACACTCACCCAAGTGGAAGTGGATCACATTCTGTTCATGCGTGAAGAAGAGAAGCTCGCCCGCGATGTTTACATCGCCATGTACGATCTTTGGGGCGTCCGTGTTTTCGACAACATCAGTCGCTTCGAACAGAATCACATGGATGCGATCAAGAACCTGATCGATACGTACGGACTCAACGATCCGGTTGTGGACGACACACCAGGGGTCTTTACCAATGGCGTATTCAGTGATCTATACGCCCAACTGACCACACAGGGTTCTGGATCATTGGTCGATGCGCTTGGCGTGGGCGCCTACATTGAGGATCTTGACATTGTCGATCTGCGCAATGCATTGAGTGAAGTGGAGTGCCAATGCGTCGTGCAGGTCTTTGAAAACCTCGAAGCCGGTTCGTGCAACCACCTGCGGGCTTTCGTGCAATTGCTGACTGCACAGGGCGAAACGTACACGCCGGAATTCCTGACGCAAGACGATTTCGATGCCATCATCGATGGTGCACAAGGTGGCCCGCAAGGACCCAATGGCCAACAGTTTCAACAGCAACAACGACAGAACCGGTTGCAGCCGATGAAGCGCCAGCGGGCGCGGGATTGGTATGGCAATTAAGTCGTCGACCAGATGAATCAATCGCGACAGGATACGAATTGTATCCGCTGGAACTTGCAAGTTGCGACTTAGAGGCAGGCTCCGAGGCACACGTGCCCCAGAGTCTGCCCGGTTTTTATTGCGTTCGTAATCAGCACGCTACCATGCCGCGAACGGAATTGGGAGCACGCAAATACAGTAAAACAGGTGTTCAAGTGATTTCGGCGATCTTCCCGCGCGGCAAAATGCGGAAGATCGTCGCTGTCCGACGACCCTAAGGCGTCAGGGCGTCGTCACGCCATTCGTCGATAAGCTTCTTCGTAGGATCAGCCATGCTGGCGTCGCCGAGGTCGATCGATCGCTGAACGACCTTCTCGCCATCGTGTTCACGATATCGAACAGCCCAATGCTCACGGGAGCTTGATGCCGTTTTCTTGATCACTGAACCGGCTTTGATGAGGCGCGGTTTGGCCATTTCTAGTTTGGCGCGAACCAGATCCCATCGGGTGTGCGCTCCGTCGACCATGACGGACGTGAGCGTCAGACGTAATGACCAATGACAGAGACGGCGCTTTCGATGGTCTGGGCGGCCAGCGCTTGATCCTGATCCATGTCGATGTTGAATTCGGCTTCAAAGGCCATCACAAGCTCGACGCTTTGCATGGACTCCGCGCCCAGATCAAAGATGAAACTGTCGCTCGGCTTGATTTCTTTTGGATCAATGTTGAGTACTCTGCCCGTGACTTTCTTCACCCTGTCGAAAAGTTCATTCTGATCCATTGGTAGACTCCGCTGCGATGGACTCGCGTTTAAGTTTCTTGATTGAAAGTCTCTTTGGCTACCCGAATTCGAATGTCCGCGATGTGGCAGCCGTCGCCTCTTGGATGAACGATCATTGGATTGATGTCGAGTTCTTGAATGTCGGGCCGATCGACAGCAAGCTGCGACAGTCGCATGAGCGCTTCCTCAAGGGCCGCAACGTCGCTTGGCGCCTGGCCACGCAAGCCCGCAAGAATCGGCGATGTCTTCAGTCCGTGTACCATTTCATGTGCAGCCGCGCTCGTGATCGGCGCGACCCGAAAGGTGACATCCTTGAATGCCTCGACGTAGATGCCTCCCAATCCGAACATCAGAACCGGGCCAAATACCGGATCGCGATTGATTCCGAAGATAACCTCGTGACCTTTCGGGATCATCGGGCGGACAATGATCCCGTCGAGTTCTGATTCACTGATCTTTGTTCGCGCACTTCCGTGAATCTGCTTGAATGCCTGCCGAACAGCTTCTGCGTCAACCAGATTCAGCGCGACACCCTGGACTTCTGACTTGTGGATGATCTTCTTTGAAGCGACGCGCAACACGACTGGGTAACCCATCGTCTCCGCTGCGGCGACAGCCTCCTCTGGTGAATGCGTCAGTTCATACGCAGTCACCGGCAGGCCGTAAGCCTTCGCGATTTCCAAGGCATGCGGTTCGGAAAGGTATCCTTCTTCGGCGTCACCAAGAATGTTCGCGACGCGGTCTGCGTCCACCTCGAACGAAGTCACCTTGGAAGGTTCGCGCTCGAGCCAGGATTTGTACTCGACGACTTTGGCCATTGCCCGCACAGCCGCCTCGGGCAAAATGTAGTGCGGTATTTCGGCATTCTCCAGAATTCGAATTCCCGGAAGAACATCCTGCGCGCCCATGAATGAGCAACTGATCGTCTTGCCCGAATCACGGTGTTTCGCTGAAACTTCGCAGATCGTCTTAGCGATGTCGGTGATGTTGGTCATTGATTGGGGCGTCAGGATAGTCAGAATCTGATCAACGCCCGGGTCGGCATAGACCGCTTCGAGTGCAGTCGCATATCGATCATCACGTGCGTCACCAATCACATCGACCGGGTTGGATGTGTTGGCCGTCTTGGGCAAGCCGGCGCGAAGCATTGCCCCAGTGTCCTCGGAGAACTTGGCAAGCCTCAATCCATCATCGACTGCGGCATCGGTGGCCATGACTCCGGGGCCACCGGCGTTGGTGATGATGGCGATTCGATCGCCTCGCGGGAGCGGCTGACTCGCGAACAACTGGGCGGTGTTGAACATGTCCTCGATGGTGTCGCAGTGAATGATTCCGGACTGCCGAAAGGCGCTTTCGCACACTTCGGCACTTGAAGCCAGGGAACCGGTATGGGATTGAGCGGCTGACGCGCCCGCCGCAGTGCGCCCACTCTTGATGGCGAGAATCGGTTTGGGGTTGCTGCGGTTGCCAGCGATCATCTCTGCAGCCCGCATCAGTTCCCGCCCGCGCGGAATACCCTCCAAATACAGCAGGATGACGGAAGTCTGCGGGTCGTCGGCGAGGTATTGAAGCAAATCCACATCGTCGATGTCGGCTTTGTTGCCAAGGCTGACAAACTTGCTGAACCCGATGTTCTTGCCAGCCGCATAATCGAGCACCGCGGTACACAGCGCGCCGCTTTGCGACACGAATGCAATCCGCCCCTGGCTGGGCATGTTGCGGGCGAAGCTGGCGTTGAGGCAAACGTCTGGATCGCAATTGATCACGCCCAGGCAGTTGGGCCCGAGGATTCGTATCCCCGCTTCCTTGGCGATGGCCGTCACGCGCTGTTCGCGTTTCAGGCCTTCCGGTCCTGACTCGCGAAATCCCGCGGAGATGATGACTGCCGATTTAATGCCTTTTTCTGCGCACTGGCTTAAGGCTTTCTCACAGACCATTCCCGGAAATACGAGAACGGCAAGATCAACCGGGTCGGGAATGTCGATGATGTAGTCGAATGCGCGGACGCCGAGAATCTCCTTCTTCCGCGGCGCAACCGGATAAACCGGACCGTTGAACCCGCTGTTGATCAAGTTGGCGAAAATATCGTGCGGCACGGTTCCGGGCGTGTTGGTTACACCCAGAACAGCCACCGAGCGCGGTTCAAACAACGCGCTGAGATTCCCGAATGTCTTGTCGTCCAGTGTTTCGGGCGTCAGGATTGTATCCATGTTCTGGCTCCCGCCGATTCCTTCAGTTGACCTGCAAACGATGACCGTTTGGCACTTGCCAATGTCGATTGCCTTACGTTAAGCGCCGACCATCGCCCGACGTGCCCGTTCGACGTGGGCATTGCGGTCGGCGGCTGTCATTTCGAAAACGTGGTGAAGCAGTTCTTCCATTGAATCTGTCAAATCGACTTTTCGACGCGACATCGCCGTTCTGGCGGTATCGATCAAGCCACGTAATCCGAACCCCTTGGTGATCGCACCGCCAAGGAACCACGTGAACGGTGGGATGTATTTGGGTAGTGGTGAACCCGTTGCGACCAGAACGGCCATCGTTCCAACGACCGATCCTGTGTTGAGAAGCGTCCCGATGCTCGTTTTGACATGGTCGCCGATGATGCTTCCCACCTTGCGCGAGCCCGTGTCGACGGGGCGATTGTTGACGATCACGCTAACGTTCGAATAGTCGTTCTTCAGATCGCTGTTGGTGGTGAGCGCTCCGAGGTTGACCCATTCACCCACATAGGCGTGCCCCAAGAAGCCGTCATGGTACTTGTTGGAGTTGCCGTGGATGATGCTCTCTTCGACCTCACCGCCAACGCGACAGTTCGGGCCAATGGAACTGCCTTCACGCACTTTCGCACCGAGGAGAATGGACCCCGCGCCGACGTAGCACGGTCCTTCGATGCGCGTGAATGGATGCACTTCGCAACCGGGCTCGATCGTGACCGGGCCCGCATTTGTATCGATGCAAACCAGTGGGTGGATCGATGCGCCGTCGCCGACAAAGACTCGGTCTTTGGGGCCATGAATCACTGCTGATTCGTGCATGACGCCGTGAATGCCGTTTTTGCCAATCGCATCGAAGTCGGCGGTGATTTCTTCAGGATTGGCGAGCATCACATCCCAAATGTAGTCAAACCACCTGCCTTCGTACTCGGCTCGTGCGGATTGTTCGGCAGCTGCGAATAGCGTTTCGATGCTGTCGATTTCGGCGAAGTGGCCCGTCGTTCGCCATGCGGCAAGTTGATCGCCTTTCCAGAATGCGATACCCGGATCCGGAACCTTCCAATTTTCACAGCGCATTCGAGCGTTGATGAACAGAACATCACCCGAGACTCCGGATAGGTCGTTGATCGGTTTGTCGCAGCGTGCCGCGAGTGTTGGCACCAGGTAATCGCGCACGATCAAAGCGGAAACGTCTTTATCGACGTTGCGGGCGATCTTGCAGCAAAGTGATGTTGCGCCGCATCGCAATTCGAATATCCCGCGTACATGACTGATTGGTGCGAAACGATCGGTCTGCTTGTCTTCAAAAATGACTAGGTTCATGGCATCTGCCTCACAATGTGCCGTGTCTCTACATTTGTCCCGGTTACAAGAGACTGCGATCTATAACGCGGGGGCCCCCGGCTTCTTGTCCTGTATCCATAGGTAGTAGTCGCGCATCTTGAGTTGTTCAGATGCAGCCGCATCCAAGTAGACTGTTGCCATGGGATGCAGTTGCAGCGCGCTGGCGGTGATCATGCTGGTGACGGGGCCCTCGACCGCTTCGGCAATCGCTTTTGCTTTGCTTGAGCCGTTGGCGAGCAGGACCAATTTGC
Source organism: Phycisphaerales bacterium UBA1845 (assembly GCA_002338715.1). Lineage (GTDB taxonomy): Bacteria > Planctomycetota > Phycisphaerae > UBA1845 > UBA1845 > UBA1845. Next base: position 15,391 of record DDIR01000146.1, read on the forward strand.
GCGATTCGAGGATCGTGCCCACGCCCATGGTGATCGCGTAAATCGGAACGTCCGACGCCTTGTCGAAAAAGCGCGCGTTGTCGTCGATGGTGGACTTGGCAAGCGTCTTCAGGCGTGTGCGAGACTGCAGCGAACTGCCCGGTTCGTTAAACGCGATGTGGCCGTCCGAACCAATTCCGAGAATCTGGACATCAATCCCACCGCACTCCATGATTCGACGCTCGTACCACTCGCAAAATGCTTGATAGTTGCTCGTGGTGCCCGAGGGGATGTAGATGTTCTGCCTCGGAATGTTGACGGCTGAGAAGAAGTTGTCATGCATGAACCGGTGATAGCTCTGTTCATGCTGCGGGCTGAGCCCAACATACTCGTCCAGGTTGAAGGTGGTCACCTGGGAGAAATCAAGTCCCTCTTCCTTGTGCAGCCGCACCAATTCCTGATAAAGCCCCAGTGGAGTGGAGCCAGTGGCCATCCCCAGGACCGCATTCGGCTTGGTGTTGAGTACGTTGGCGATATCACGAGCTGCCGCCTTGCTCATTGCTTCGTATTCTTCGCAGATAATGACTTCCATGGGTGAATCTCCCTGTTTGGTGGATTGACGTGTAACGCAACTCCGATCTTGGCGCTGAAATCGAGTGTCTCAGTCGCCCCAAACGGGCTGATTGCACTTGCTCTGGCCGCATCTCGACCCGTTTAGTTCAATTTCCGTTGGTTATTTGGCGCAATTAAATTGCGATTTCGCTCTATTAATTCGAAAACCATCCTAATTCTTTGGGCCTGCAAACGACTTTTCTTATTGCACCAACAGAGCAATAGCAGTTGGTGTGCAAATAGTGGGAGAGGCCTTCGCCGCGAGGACGACGGACCGTGCATTCGCGAACGATCGGGTCATCGAATCCGCCTGCCGAAAAGGGGAAGATGTATCCTGGCAGGGTCGAATCCGTATTCGTTGCTCCATGAATCGAGCATCCAACGCTGAGTAGGGCGACGCGCACTACGCAACCCTTGCGTTGCCCCGGGGGACCGGTTTCGCGGCACGTTCTCGGTTGCGTAAACTATCTATTGGTAATCAGTTACTGTTTTTCGCCTGGCTGGATTAAGCGTCCAAGACGATCTACCGTCCTCGGTTTTAATTATTTAATTCATTTTCTGATTTATTTGCGGTAGGATGGATCGTTGAACTCTTGAGTCGGTCGCGATTGTCGGCCATCAGATGCAACACTCCACGGCGCGGCCGTTAAGTAAAATCGCGGTTTCCGATTCGAGAAGTCTTTGCACCTGGATCGAACGTGCCTGACCGCTGCCCGCATGAGCGTCCTCATGTACTCTGGATATCTGCCAACCTTCGCGCGTCGTCAGAAAGCACCGCCTGGTGTCGCATGCCCAACCAACGGGTCGCGAAATGAGTTTCGCAAACCACATTCATTCGCGCTACAACCACGTTCAGTTGTACGCCGCGTTGACCATCGCTCCATCAATGCCATTGAGGAGAAACAGAAATGCGAAAGTGTGCCAAGAACAAACCGTCGGATCGGGTTAGCGCCCACGTTGCGTGCTATGCCTTGTTGACTTTCTTGCTGCTGGCGAATCTTGCAGAAGCGCAGGTTATTGTTGACAACGATGATGGTTCGCCTGCGTACGTAGAAACCGGAGGTTGGTCGGCCAGCGGATCGACCGGCTACGACGGCGGGACCTACCGGTTCGCATCTCCGGGCGGGGCCAGCACCGCGACCTGGACGGCGACAATCCCAACTGCCGGCGAATACGAGGTCTTCGTCTGGTACGTCCCTGGATCAAACCGCGCGACGTCCGCCAAGTACGACATTGCTGCCAGCGATGGCACGCACACGGTCTTTGTCAATCAGACTGGTGGCGGTTACACGTTTGATTCCATCGGAACATTTAACTTCAACGCAGGTAACGCATCGATCACGCTCGATGCAGCCGGCAGTTCCGGCGGCAGCGTGGTCATTGCCGATGCGGTGCGCTTCGGTGGAACATCGGGCGGCGAATGCACGCTGGACACGTCAGATGAGGTTCGTCCAGGCGTCTTTCACAAAGCGTACACGTGTCCCGCCCCGCGCGCCATCCACGTTCTCGAATTCGATTTGCAAAACCCCCAGTACACGATCGATATGGGCTTTGCGCTGGGCAAGCGCAACTACGCGCTCAAGGAACCGGTCTCCGGAATTGCGCAGCGCTACGATGCGCCGGGCAATGAGGTGGTGGGCGCGATCAACGCATCCTTTTTCGAAGCGGGGCTTGGCATCATCGGGATGTTGGGCACAGGTGGCAACCTGATTGCATCGCGGGATGACATCACGTGGGACCAGCAGACCTATATGCTCATGCAATCCGGAGAGGGTTGGGCAGCTTCGAACCTCACCACCGCTACGATGACTGCCCGCTTTGCAGACACGACCGAAGTACCCATCGACATTCTTGACTACCCGTGCGCGGGCGGTTCGATCAGCGTCTACACGACGGATTGGGATGCATCGACCGGTTCGACGTTTGAGGGTGTTGAGATCATTGTCGAGGACGTCAACTATCCATTGCGGCCGAACAAGGAGATTGCCGGCACAATCACGGCGATCCATACGGGTGCGGCGTCGCTCGACAACACGATCCCCGAGAATGGACTCGTGCTCGCCGCATGTTCAGGTGCCGAATCGGAATTGCTCCCGCACGCCGTTGTGGGCGAAAAGGTATCGATTCGTTTTGATATGTCGCCTCCTGAATTGGTGAACCTCAAGACACTTTGCACGGGCAACGCCTGGATGGTGAAAGATGGTGCGCCGTTTCATGGTGGGGGGCCCGATCGTCATCCCCGCACGGTCATTGCGTGGTCGGGTACGAAGCATTGGTTCGTCACGTTTGACGGACGTCAGCCGGGCTACAGCGTCGGCGCCAACGTCGCCGAAATGACCGAGTTTCTTATCGATACCCTGCACGTGGACAACGCCATCAACTTGGACGGCGGCGGATCAACAACGATGGTGGTCGAAGGCGAAGTGGTCAATTGCCCATCGGACGGCGCAACAACGCCCTGCACCGGAAACGAACGGGCGGTGCCCAATTCGCTGATGCTCGTCGAACGGGACGCGACCTCGACATTCCCACTGGTGGATTGGTTTTCCCTGCCCGGCCGATCGCTACCATGGGATGATAAGTTTCGATTCAATACGTTGTTCGGCGGATTGACAGGAGGGGGCCCTGCTGGGCTGCAGGTGCTAAATCCCGACGGCGGGTTTGAGACCGTATCCGTCGGGGGCGCAGGCGATCATAATTACACGGTTACGACCAAGGTGCTCTGCGAATACCGGCCGGAATTGGCGGCTGATGGATTTGAGCGCGTGGGCATCTTCGCCCGCGACGATGGCAACGGCAACTTCGACAGCACGACTTTGGGCGGTGGGAATTGCTACGCATTGACCTTCGATTCCAATGACGGCCGCATTCGCGCGGGCGTCATTGTCGATGGCGTATTCACCGACTTTCTGGAATCCTCGCCGCATTTTGCACCATCCACCGCTTGGCGCAGGTTTGAAATCGATTGCCGCGAATCGATTGTCACTTTCAGCGTTGACGACGAAGTCCTTGCCTCCGTGATGGATTCGACGTACAGCCATGGTCGGTTTGGAATCGGTTACCACGAGTACTTCAACAGTGACCTTAACATTAAAGGAACCCTCGCAGACAACTTCAGCGCCATTTGGCTGGACTTCGATTGGGACGACGACGGCGACGTGGATCTGGCCGACTTCAATATTTTCGCATTGTGCGCAGCGGGGCCTGCGACGGCGTATCCGGAGGGACACACCTGTTTGTCGATGGACGGCAATCGGGATTTGAAGATCGACCTATCTGATTTTCGGTTGATGCAAGAGGTCTTTACGGGCAATTAGCACCGCACAGTTCGCCGGTCCTTGCGACGCACCTATTACCGGTTGCGGTTCATGTGGTGGTGCGGGTTAGGCCCATTCGCTTGATTCGCGACGCGAGGGTGGTGGGTCTTACGCCGAGGAGTTCGGCTGCACCGCCCGGACCGTGAACTTGCCAATTGGTTTGATTGAGTGCGATCAGAATATTCTCGCGTTCGCGGCGTTTCATTTCATCGTCGGTTACTACGAATGAATGCGCTGACGATGTTGTCGGTGCGACTCTGCGACCCTTGGTGGGCGCGGTCTGCGGAAGGTCAATGCGCAGGGCGCTGGCCCGGGAGGTGATGACGGCGCGTTCAATGACATTGAGCAACTCGCGCACGTTGCCCGGCCAATCGTAGGCCTGTAGCGCCAGAATATTGCCTTGACTCAACCCCTTCATTTCACGATTGAACCGGCGAGACGCCTGCTTGAGGAAGAGGTCGGCCAACAGCGGTATGTCTTCCTTGCGTTTGCGAAGGGGCGGCACTTCGATGGGAAAGACGTTGAGCCTGTAAAACAGGTCCTGGCGGAAGCGGCCCGCTTCGACTTCGGATTTTAAGTCACGATTCGTGGCCGCGATGAGTCGTATGTCGACTTCCCTGGTTTTTTCTTCCCCGACTCTTTCATAGCTTCCTTCCTGGAGGACGCGCAGAAGTTTGCCCTGGAGTTCCAACGGTATTTCGCCAACTTCGTCCAAGAGAAGGGTCCCGCCATCCGCCAGTCCAAAACGACCGACCCGGTCCCTGAGCGCGCCGGTGAACGCGCCTTTGGTGTGGCCGAAGAATTCGCTTTCGTACAACTCCCGCGGAACCGACGCGCAGTTGACGCGAACCATCGTCCGCTCGCGTCGCTGGCTTCGACGATGAATTTCCTGTGCAACAAGTTCCTTGCCGGTTCCCGATTCACCGAGGATCAAGACGCTGGCATCGGTGGGGGCGACAAGTTCGATCTGCTGGATGATGTTACGAAGTGCAGGGCTTTGTCCGACGATCTCGCCGAATGCACGGGCATCGGAAACCTCTTCCTTCAGATAGGCATTTTCCAACTCAAGTTGTGTTCGAAGGGTTTGGATTTCGTCAAAGGCCCGCGCGTTGGCGATAGAGGCTGCGACGAGGTCGGCGATCATTCGAAGCCAATCCAGGCAATGCTGTCCGAGCGGTGAGCGGGTAAAGATTGCCAGCACACCCAGGATCTCGCCTTTGAATACGAGTGGTTGCCCGACAAAACCACGTATCGCCTCCTCCCGCGCCCAGTCCATGCGAACGATCCATTCCGGGTTCTCGATGACGTCGAGCGCGGCGATGCATTCACCGGTCGCGCCGACCCTGCCGACTTTTCGGACACCCATGGGAAATCGAGCGAATGCGCCATCGGTTCGTCCCCATGTTGGTCCGTCGCGTTTGATCGAGCGACCGGCGCTGGCGGCGAGGTGCAGGCAACGGGTTTGGTCCGGGCATTCGCGCGCCATCGGGCAGGTGGAGCAAATGTCGCCGGGGCGAATGAGCCAGATGCGGGCGAGTGCTATGTGCTCCTCGCCGGCCAACCCTTCGACCACTTTGCGCATGACGGCATCGAGCGACTGCTGCCGGGCAATATCAAGCAGCAGGTTCTTCAATGCATCCGATACCGACATTCGTTCGCCGAGGGCTGGCATATCTGTCGAGCATAACAAGACGACGAAAGTTCGCAACGCATTTTCGCGGACGACGCAATTGCGTTTTCGTTGCCGCATTGGATGAGGATTCGTAAATGTATGAATAAAAGTGACTTACGCGCAAGTTTCTGGTTGGCACACCATGTGCACTTAATGACTCACGTCGGGCCGTGATTGGCACGGTCGAGTCCTTAACAAGTCAGATGGAGTCCAACAATGCCACGTTTGAAAGCAATCGAAACCGCCGAAGCTGAACCCAAAGCCAAGACGCTTCTCAATGGCGTTCAGAAGAAACTGGGGATGACCCCGAACCTCATGCGAACCATGGCGAACTCGCCAGCCGTCCTGGAAGCGTACCTGGGTTTCAGCAACACCCTTGGGCAGAGCAGCCTGTCAACCAAGCTTCGTGAGCAAATCGCTTTGACGGTTGGCGAAGTGAATCGGTGTCAGTACTGCCTGGCCGCGCACAGTGCGCTCGGGAAGATGGCGGGTTTGGGTGACGAAGAAATCGCCGACAGCCGGCGCGGTACGTCCACCGATCGCAAGACGGAAGCGGTCCTCAAGTTCGCCCGCCGAATTGTTGCAGAGCGCGGTTGGGTCAGCGACGAGGATGTCGCGTCGGTTCGAGCGGTTGGCGTCAACGATGTGGAGATCGCAGAGATCGTTGCAGTTGTTGCGCTCAACATTTTCACGAACTACTTCAACCATGTTGCGGGGACGAAGGTGGACTTTCCGGAAGTTGAACCTGTGGCAGCGCCGGCTTGCGCATGCTGAGTTTCTACGAGCGGATCGGTCGGGTGGTGTGAGCGCCGCCCGGCCAACCGCTCTGAGAAAGGAGAATACGATGGCGTCACCAACCGACATCAGACCGCCGTTCACGCTTGAGAGTGCGCGTGCCAAAGTCCAAGCCGCCGAAGATGCCTGGAACTCGCGCGATCCAGAGCGGGTCGCACTTGCTTACACCGAAGATTCCCAATGGAGAAATCGCAGCGAGTTTCTTAAAGGTCGACCGGCGATCAAAGAATTTCTTCGCCGCAAGTGGGCCAAGGAACTTGACTATCGACTGATGAAGGAACTTTGGGCGTTTACGGACAATCGAATTTCCGTGCGATTTGAGTACGAGTGGCGCGACGAATCCGGTCAATGGTTTCGAGCGCACGGAAATGAGCAGTGGGAGTTTGCCGACAGCGGGCTGATGCGGCGGAGGGATGCCAGCATCAACGACGTGCCAATCGAGGAGCACGAGCGACGTTACAGCAGTGCCAACTAGATTCACCGAATTTGTCTGCGTCAATATACAACGCAATTGAAAAGCAAAGGAAACAAACGATGAAACCCAAAACCAATAAATCGATCTTGATTTTGACTTTCGCGACAGCCGTCAGTGCCCCTGCATTGGCGCAACTTCCCGATCCGGGCTTTGACATTGAACCGGGCCGTACCGCGCTGGTTGTCACCGATCCGCAGAATGATTTCTTAAGCCCCGATGGCGTGACGTGGGGCGTTGTCGGCAAGAGTGTCACCGAAAACCAAACGGTCGAGCACATCGATGCATTGTTCAAAGCGGCGGAAGAAAGCGGCATTGCCGTGTTTGTTTCTCCGCACTATTACTACAAGCACGATCATCAGTGGAAATTCGAAGGGGCGCTGGAGGCACTGATGCACAAAATTGGCATGTTTGACCGAAAAGGTGCGTTGAACCTGGACGGATTCGCAGGATCCGGCGCCGACTGGTTGGCTCGCTACAAGCAGTACATCGAAGATGGTGAAACCGTTGTGACGAGTCCGCACAAAGTGTATGGCCCGGAGTCGAACGACCTCGCGCTCCAACTTCGCAAGCGCGGTATCGACAAGGTTATCTTAGCCGGCATGTCCGCAAACTTATGCACCGAGTCGCACATGCGGGAGTTGGTGGAGCAGGGGTTTGAAGTTGCGGTGGTCAGTGATGCGACAGCGGCTGCGGTCCTGCCGGAGTACGACGGGTATCAAGCGGCGCTGGTGAATTTCCGGATGATTGCCGGCCACGTTTGGAAAACAGACGAAGCGGTCAAGGCGATAAGGGAAGCTGCTGCTAACAACCTCACCGATGCGACATCGGACAAACCCGAACGATCGGAAATTAACCAGCACCAACAAGCAAGTCAGCCGCAACAAGACAACCAGAATCGTGCCAACAGCAACGATACGCTCGTTGCCAATGCGGTCCTGGCAAGCGGTTCTCAAATTCATAACGATTGAGTTCGGCGATCCAATGCCAGTGAAAAGGGAGTAGGGCGGCCCGGAGTGGAATCCGGGTCGTCTCCGGGGCGGATGATTCGATCGTGCTGATTCGGCTGACTGCGATCTTGCCGATGGCGGCGAGTGGTGCGTCGATGGCGCGATTAACGGCGCGTACTGGGCAGTGATTGTCTCGGCACGTTTCTTCAGCCGCCGATCAAAGGATTGCGGAAGTGTCGGCAGTAGCCGGCGAGGATGGCACGGTTAGCGCCATCCCCACCTTAGGCGACTGCGTCTTAAGTGATCAACACGACTTACGACTCAACTTGGTTGCGGCAGGATTTGCCTCGATGACCACGCTTGTGACCGACTCCGCCGGGTCTGCGGCTTCCGGGTTGGCTGGATTGCTTGGCTGATTTCACCAATCGGAATGCCGCGAACTCGTCAGCCGTCAATGTTCCGTCGCCGTTCAGGTCGGCATCGGGTTTGCGTTCGAGGAACTTCGCAAGCTTTGCGGCTTGGACGGCTTCGATTTCGTCAACTGAGATTTCACCACTGGAATCAATATCAGCATCAGGCTTCCGCTCTATCAACTTATTGCTGACGCGTTCAGTCATGTCGGCTTTAAGTGCTGCGAGTTCGCCGTCATCGAGTACGCCGTCGCTGTCAATGTCGATTTCAGGATGCCGATGCAACACGTGTTCGATCAGCTTGTTGTATTTCGCAGTTGCGAACGTGGTCCACTCCTCGGCATCCAGTGTGCCATTGCTGTCGATGTCGGCGGCTGGGAAGTTTTCGACCGTGAAGTTCAACGGCGCTGTTTCCGACTGGAGCAGGTCAAGCGTGTCAAACATCATTAGCGGTGATCCATGGTGTCGTTGGCCTGGATGATTGCGCTGCGGACCATGGCCCGGGCCTTTTCCTTGACGGTGTCTCCCCCCTGCGTACGAAGCAGACGCCGCCAATCCGAAACACAGTGCTGCCACCAAAACGGTATTGGTTTTCAGGGTTTTCATGATTGGGTCTCCGTCTCATTTTTGATGAGATTCAATTCAGTTGTCGCGCGAACACCACGCAACTGATCAGCTAAACGCCGACGGCGACGTTGTATTTCCAAGCGACATGTAAAATTCTGTCGCGCTGCGGTGATAACAAGAACGTAACAAACGATGTGGCGACGTTGTATTACTCCGAGTTCTTTGGCGAGAGTTTGCGCGACTTGATCGCCGGATCGTCAGCCGCGATTCGTGTTGCGCGAAATACTGCGTTGGCTTCGGAAGGACCGCGTCCAACACCATTGGGACCACGCCGATCAACACCTGTACCACCCCGATCAACACCGGTCCCACGCCGGTCGCCACGGGGACCGCGTGGCCCCTGACGCGGTGGGTGGGCGCGATCGTGGTTGTCATCGTTGCCCTTTGAACGCCTTCGATTGCCACGTGGTGGGCGGCCATTCGGGCGATTGCCCTCGATGGGATTGATGTAGTGCCATACAGTGGCACCTTGCGCATTGACCTCGAAGAAGTCTCCTTGCTCGCCTGCGCAAACAAGCGTATTCCCATTCGGCAAACGCTGCGCTCCGGAAATATGACTTGAGAAAAAGTCGGACTTGGTTGATTGCGTATACTGCCAAACCGGTTGGCTTGGACCATATGCCGCACCGGATTCCAACGAATAGCTTCCATCGGGCCTGAGCGGGGGGACGATTTCATCGACGGATGAATAGTCACCGTCCGGACGGTTGCGGCCATTGTTGAAAACAAGAATGTGCGTCTCGCCGGATGGGCTTTTCACCCAGGTGGCGTCGTGTTGTCCGAAGAGTTTTTGGTCAGCCGCGGTACCGGCGCGGTATGCCTGGGGATTGCCCCAGCGGTAGAGCAGGTCGCCGCCCTTTCCGTATCGTCCACCGGTGTGACTGGCGGATTCTGCGGTCGTGGTGCTGTGGTCAATCACCCAGATTTCATTGAATCCATGAACGCTGATGAGGATCTGGTCGAGTTCTTCGTTGTAGCTGAGCGAATTTCCGTGAAGCCAATCGGCAGATTCTGGTCCTCGGCCTTTCGGGGCTGGCCCGCCGACGTACCCCAATGCGCGCAGTCGATTTAATTCCTTGGGCGGTAGGTGCATCGAGTCGCCGCCGAAGTTGATGTCGATCAACTCGGGATGTGCGGCGACATCGCCATGGTTGTTCACGTCTGGATTGAAGTCCTGGACCAAGTGATCCCACGCATGCCATTGCCAGACGATTCGGCCATCGGTTTTGCCTTGGCGCCTGACTTCGACGATATGATCCGGCCACAACTCATCGTCATCGAGTTGACTGGGGTCTCGCCCCGCGCCGATGACCTCCTCCGCGAATTTCTTTTCCCACGCGAGGATCAAGACGTTGCCATTGGGGAGTGGTTCAATGTCATGGTGCTGGCACCGCTTGTCGTCGGCGTACTTGTAATCCCAAACGAGCTTGCCATTCCAGTCCAACTCACGGATGCGCCCGCCGATTCCGCCGCCGTGAAACCCACTGCTTCGTGAGTCATTGGCGCTTCGCAGTAGGTGTCCGTTTTTCAGCAGGTATTGGGATTGACCCGGTGTGTATTTGTCCTTCCATTTATGAACAACCTTGCCGTCCATGTTCACAAGGTATGTGTCCGTTGAGTGCAAGGGCGTGAACAGCGTGTAGCCTTCAAATGCGCCGTCGCCACAAAGAACCAAGCCGGTTTTCTCTTTTATTTCAGCCGCCGTCGCGAGAAGGGCAAAACTCACCACGCACAACCAGATCAAAATCGTTTTCGACATACCGCCTCCAATAACGCGTTTCGCAAAGGCAATGGAATATGAATGGGCGCTGTCCGAAGATAAAGCCGAATGGCGCAGTGTAGAGCCTCATCGTATTCGGGCGTTGACCGAACGCGACGACGAATGCCCCGTAAATCAAGGTAAACGCCAAAGTGACGCGATTATTGCGGGCGATCGTCTGCGCCGTCATTATTGGCGATTGGGGCTGATGGGTGGGGAGGCTGCGTGTTTCCAGTCGGTTCGACGTGGACCAGAACGTGCGAGACACCAGTTACTTTCAGCATGATGTTGTCCTGGACCAGGTGGCCTATGTGGTGGCCGTCTCGCACGGTTCGTTCGCCGTCGACTTCCACGTGAATGTCGACCAGCACTTCCAGTCCGGATCGGCGGGCGCGCAGCGTTTCGATCCTTGCGACACCGGGCGTGGATTGGGCGGCGTTGTGGATTTCCTTGATAATCTCTGGAGCGCACTGTTCGTCCATCAGCGCGGAGGCCGTCTCGCGGTATAGCTTAACGCTCGAAAACAAAATGAAGCAGGCCACAAATATTGCGGCGACTTCGTCCGCCCAGACCAGTTTCGGTCCGCCGAAGCGCACAACCGCAAGGCCCACAAGCACCGCGGCAGAGCACAACGCATCGCTGCGATGATCCCACGCGTGCGCGAGAATGACCTGCGACCTCGTTCGACGCGAGACAGCCAGCTTATAGCGAAAGAGCATTTCCTTAAGGATCACGTTGCCGGCTGCAATCCAAATCACCCAGCCCGGCGGAACCTCTTGCGAACGCGGCAAACTGCGGACGGCTTCCGTGATGATCGCCAGCGCAGACGTACCAATCAGCACAGCCACGGTCAGCGCCGCAACGCCTTCGAGCTGACTGTGACCGTAAGGGTGTTCGCGATCGGCAGGCTTCTGCGCAAAGTGCAGCGCAATAATCGTGACGCCGGACGTGAGCGCATCGCCGACGGAGTTCGCAGCGTCAGCCGCCATCGCAGTGGAGTGCCCAAGGATACCAGCTACAAGCTTGACGACTGCGAGCAAGAGGTTGACGACAAAACCGAGCCACATCGCAGCGATCGCATTGCGGTAGAGGTGCGAAATTGAATTGGGCTCGGATGTCGATGCTTGCATGGATCCTCCAGCACAACCTGATGCTGCGAATCTTGCCTTACATTTCCTCACATGCAAGTGCCCGGGCGCGTATATATTTCGACGAGCCGCTTTTCTTAGAGGCTGCAATGAACCATGACGTGATGGAGGTCTTCAAAGAAGTGTCGTGAATGGCATCCACCGTCGGCAGCAGTCGGAGAAGCGGGCTCGTTCTTGTTGCGCAGAACTCGGTTCGTGCAGGATTTCAGATCAGGAACAAACGCAGGCAGGTTGCTCCACAACGGCATCGACGACCGTCGGATCGAACTGTCGGCCTCGCTGTTGCTGTAGTTCTCGAATCGCCGCTTCGAACGGACGGGCGGGTTGGTACGGGCGATCGGAAGTCATGGTGACCAACGCATCGGCGACGCAGAGGATTCGTGCGCCCAGGGGCGGTGCATTCTGCGAATCGCCATTGGACTCATCGAATCGGACGTGGTGGTGGCGGACAAAATCGGCGGTGATGTCGTCATTGCACAGGACCTGGGTGATGTCCGCACCATCGCGAGAGTGCCGTCCGATGAGATACATTTCGTCATCGTTTAGTTGAGCGGGCTTGGCCAATATCTTCTCGGGAATGTACATTTTCCCGATGTCGTGACACAAACCGGAATAGCGAAGTCGATCCAGTTGTTCGGCGTGCATTCCGAGGCGCTTCCCAACACCGTATGCGGTTCGGCTGACTTCGAGCGAGTGGTGCGTCAGGTGGTTGTTCTGCGTGGGACCGAGCAGCGGGCGCATTTGCGAGAGCGCAAAGTCGAGGCGCTCTATCGGGTCTGACACGGTGATGTTCGCTGCGATTCGATCGAAGTCGATCATCGGAGCAGTACAAACCTGGTTGCGCCCGCGCCGCTTCGACAGGTAAAGGGCTTCGTCGCAGCGGTTGATCGTTTCGCACCCGAGGTGATCTGATCGATCCGTCACAACGCCAAGGCTCGCGGTGAGGCGTACGGTTGCGTTGTCGTGATGCAGGGCCAGTCGCGCGATGTCAGAGCGGAGGTTCTCGGCCCAGCGCACGGCGCTTTCAAGTGTCTTGCCCGGTAAGATGACCAGGAATTCCTCACCGCCATATCGAATTGCCGCATCGGATTTTGAGATATGCTTGCGAATCGCGTCGGCCACCGCGCAAATGGTGCGATCTCCGCATTCGTGTCCGTATTGATCATTGATCTTTTTGAAGTGGTCGATGTCAATCATCACAAGCGATGTTTCACCACGCCGATCAAAGATGCCGCGACCATTGCCCTGGATCAACTGTTCGAGCGCGCGTCGGTTGGCCAACCCGGTCATGTGGTCACGGTTGGCCAATTGGAGCAGACGCTTTTCACGTCGAATGGCCTGGCGGCGTTCGCGTGTGCGTTGTCGGTGGGTGTTGAGAACGATGTTGATGCGGTCCCAGAGGTTCGTTCCCTCGATGGCGTTGTCTTTGTGGATGAAATCGACGCCGCCGCTCCGCATGCTCTGCACCACGATGTCCTGTTCATCGGAACCCGAAATCACGATCGCCGGGGATTTGCGGCCGAGTTTGTTCTGCAAATCAATCAACTCATCGGCGTGGCTGTCGGAAAGGTGAAAATCGAGGATGACGCAGTCGAATGTATGATTGATGATTTCAGCTTGGAATTCTGCCTTGCAGGACGCAGTCGTTAAATGAACGTGCGGCCGGTTGTCGCAAAGGATGCGTTTCAGTAGCTCCCGGTGCCCGGGATCATCTTCGACCAGCAGGATTCTAATTTGCTGCATGATTCCGACACCCAATCCAACCAATTCGCATGACCTTGCAACTGTCTCAATCATCGGCCACGAGGCACATTTGATGAAGACACGAACACGAAATCCAGTAGGATTGAAGTTGGTATTTCAACCACAACAGCGAGTCCTAGAATCAATTCGTTTGTGCTTTCGCACGGTGATTGGGTAATACGCCCAGAATAGAATTGGATCGATCGCCGAGGCGATCAGTTGGTTCAAGTCGGGCACAAGCCTGCGGTTGACGCAATCCTCAGCCAGTACATGCCGATCAGCCCGATTGAATCCATGAACTCTTCAACGGTGTCGGGCTTCGATACAAACGTATTGCACCCGAGTTCGTAGCACTCCTGAACATCCCGTTCGTTTTGCGAGGTTGTCAGCACAACAATCGGAATCAGTTTCAAGCTCGGCTGGCGACGGACGTATTTCAGGATTTCCCTGCCGTCGAACTTGGGCATGTTCAAGTCGAGCAGAATCAAATCCGGCGGTGGGCAGTCGCTTTCTTCGTCGTCGCCCGGAACGTGCTTGAGGTAGTCCAGTGCCTCTTCACCGTCAGACACCACGCGAAGATCGATTTCACCACCGCGCTCACCGAGCGCTCGGCGGGTCAATTCCTGATCTCCAGGATCATCTTCAACAAGAAGCACTACCGGTTTCCATCGATCCTTCCACAACAAGGCTACCCCTCCAACTCGTCATTCAACGTAAACATAAAATGCGCGCCGTCCCCAAGCGACGATTCGACCCAAATCGCACCGCCGTGCTGCCGAACGATTTTTCGGCAAATCGCCAGTCCCATTCCAGCACCTCCGTCGGCGTTGTTTGCCTGAAGTCGCTTGAATGGCGCAAAAATACGCTGGGAATACCTTGGGTCGAACCCAATGCCGTTGTCGCGCACGCCAAAAATCCACGCATCCCCTGGCGTCGCCGTCAACTGAATCTCCGGTATCGTGTCGGGATTGGTGAACTTCAGCGCATTGTCGATGAGGTTCACGTACAACCGCGTGATGAGATCCCTGTTGCCGATGACCTCGGGAAGTTCGTCGACCGAAATGACCGCGTTTTTTTCTTGGATGCGCGACTCCATGGCCTTCAGCGCACGATCCACGCAGTCTTTCATCATCACTGGGCTGTCGGTCTGCTCATTTTTTCCGCAACGTGTCAGCGTGAGCAGTCCGTCGATAAGGGACTGCATGCGCTTGGATCCATCGATGATGTAATCAAGATCGTCCTGCGCTCGCTTGGGAAGTTCCATCGCGATGTCTTTCGGGAGCAGGTTGCTGAATGCAGCCACCTTTCGTAGGGGCTCACGCAGATCGTGGCTTGCAGCGTAGGTGAACTCATCGAGTTCCTCGATCGATCGTTGCAGCCGCATGTTGGCACGCGCGATGCGCGCTTCGGCGTGACGCAGTTTGGTCAAATCGTGGAACGTGGCCAGGATCGACGGACCGTCAGCCGTCTCGACAGGGCCCAGGTCGATTTCCACCGGGACGAACGTGCCGTCGCGGCGGACAATCTTGGCATCCTCGCAACGGCCATTGAACGCCATCGCACCGGTTGGCGATGACACCATGTCTTCGTCGAACACGTCTGAAACGCATTGCACGACTTCATCAAACGGTCGACCAACGATTTCTTCAGCGGAAAATCCGGTCAACTTGATCAACTGCTGGTTTGCAATGGTGACGACGCCATCCTTGACGATGGCCAGCGCAACGTGCGTATTGAATAAGAAATCGGTGAATCGCGCGTCTGCCGCTTTCAAGTCAGTCAAATCTTTCGCGATGTGGGCAATACGGTTCGGGACATTGCCTGCACCAAGCAACGTCAATATGCAATGATCGATCCATCGCTCGGAGCCGTCCGGGTAGATGATTCGGTAGCGCATGGTCGCGTCGCCGCCAGTTGCTGAGTCAGGACCATGGCCACTGACGCGCTTGCGGTCGTCGGGATGAACATGCTTGCGCCATGCGTCGAGGTTCTCTTTCAATTCCCTCTTGGAGATGCCCATGACCTGCGTGAACATGTCGTTGACATGGTCAAGGCGGTGCGCCTCACGACCGTCCGTGCAAGGAGACGTGACCCAAATAGCATCGGAGACGGCGTCAAGCAGTCGCCATTGGTTCTCGGCTCCGATTTGAAGGGCGGATTGAGCGCGGCGGATGGTCTCGATGCTCTCCAACTTGAGCACGACACCAAACGAACCATCATGATTGGATTGGCAACGGCTTACACGGAGAAAGTACGCAGCCCCTTCGATATCGAAGACTTCCTTCTCAATCGTTTCTCCGGTTTGCAGGACGGACTCTACGTCCGCGGTTGCGTTTTCCCAAGTGAATCGCCTCGGGATTTCTTCGATCGGTCGCCCAATGTCCAGTGTTCGAATTCCGAACATCCGATTTATCGCCGGCGTAAAGCTTTGAAGCAAACACCGATGGTCAAGGAACATGACGGCAACTTCGGAGTTGCTCACGAGAGTGTTGAATTCGTGCGACAATTGCGTGAGTTGAGATGCCGCCACCCGATGTTCCGTTTCGACACTCGAAAGCTCGATACTGACCGCTTGCAGTTCCTGTTGGCTCGCCAGCAATTCTTCCGAGACGTCTTGAAGGGCGGACTCAGCGAGTTTCAGCTCATTGGACTTTTCGGCGAGCCGTTCATTCGCCGTGGCGCATTCGTTCCTGACGGACTCCAACTCGTCTTCCAGCGAGCGCCGCTGTTGGTCAAACGATTTCGCCAGTTGCGTATCGGATGATTCTTTGGCGGTATCTGGTGTTGCGAATTTCACGTCCGCCGGACACAACCCGATGAACAACGATTTGGCGCCGTCGATTCGCCCTTGGAACGCTTGCACTGTGACGCGCAGAGTCTTCCGGTCACCATCCAAATCGCAGAGGGCCGACTCGTGAACGACGCCCGAGTATCCGCGCAGTCCTCGGGTCATCGCGGTCGACACAAAGCCGCGCACGTTCGGATGGAGCAGATCGAGTAGATTCAGTGAGACAAACCCACTGAGGCCATCGAGGTACTTTGAAGCCTCACCAATTGAGTGAAGCAATTCACCGTGTTCATTGATGATAAACCCCGGATGGGTGTGTGCGCAAAGCAGTTCGTCGTAAATATTCAAAAGCCCGCGCAGTTGTGGACTGCATGAACGTGCGTTTGCGTTTGTCGGGACGCCGAATCTCGGACGCAACTCGGTTGACTGCCATGAATGCACTGCACCGTCCGCGACTTTCTGGCGAAAGTGTGCGGGGTAACCGTCGACCGGTTCAAATAGCGATTTGGAGTGTGCAGATGACTCATTCTCGCCCAGTATCAGCAACCCGTCAGGTGCCAGCGCATAATGAAAGCGCTCCATGACCTGGTTGCGATACGCCGGTTCGATGTCAGATAACAGGTTGCGACAGACAATCGCATCCAACCGCGAAAATGGCGGTTCGGTCAGAACGTCGTGGCGCGTTATGACCATCAGCCGGCGCAGCGCGTTCGAAATTCGCCAGCCCGTGTCTTTGCGTGCCGCAAAATGATGTTCTTGTGCGACGCCATCGGGGATTTTAATTTTGTTCGGTGGGTATGTGCCGCGTATCGCCGTGCGAACCGCAGTACCGCAGATGTCCGTCGCAAGAATCTTGACCTCGCCATTAAAATCGAACTCGGCTGCCTTCTGTTTCAAGTGGATGACGAGTGAGTATGCTTCTTCGCCGGTTCCACAGCCAACCACCCAGATGCGCAGCGGTTTGTCATTGTTTCGATTTGCGAAGAGGCGGTCGGTCAGTTCTTCTGGAAAGATCTGCTTAACATCCTGATGCGTGAGAAACCTGCACTCGCCAATGAACATCGCATGGCAAAGTCCGTCCATCAGCAGATGATCTTTTGAAAGTTGAGCGAACAGGCTCCCGCGGTCATTTGAAAGCTTCGACGATTGCTGAGAAATCCATTGTGCTGCCCGATTGCGCAAGACATCAATCCGATACCAGTCTGGGTCGATTCGAAGGTGTTCGCACAAATGACGGATGAGGTCGTCCACCGAATCGGGTTGGACTGATCGCATGGCATCATGCATGGCGACCGATTCCGGAAGGGCCGCGGTTTCCGGCTTGTGCATGGTTGTCGGGGTTGGACAATCCGCATCGCCAGCAGTTGATTGGCGCTCACGCGCGGCGATGGGGGCCAGACTGTCAGCGTTGAAAGTCTGCTCGGGTCCCTTGATGGCGACCGAACCGACCAGGCGCTCGCTGTTTTCGAGATTGCCTTCGTTGTCTTCGAGATGCTTAGTCATTCTTCGAGAAATTTTTTGCTTGTATGAATGTCATCCAGATTGAAGCGGCGGTCTGCTTACCGTTATTCTCGCGCCATCAACTGGCGAACAATTAATTCATGTAAAGCAAGTCATTCCGGGCAGGCACACCAGCGTCGCGCACGGATAGCGCCCACCGTATCCCAACCCAAAAAACCTGACTGGCAATTCGCTCTCTGTACTATCGGGATTAGGTTCTCGCCATTGAAGCGAGACCTCGTCCTATATTGTTTTTTTGTCGCGCAATACCGGTTTTCGGGGCATGAGGACGAGTCACTTTCGGCGAAAGTCAAAACCTTCCGGTGGGTGGGTCAAACCTGGCGCGCATTCACCCGCGATGGACATCGGTTAAGTCGTTGTCCGTTTAAGGGATTCACGAATTGATTCAGCCCAACTACAAAAACAATTGGATCGCACCCAGTCTTGGTGGGTTCAAATTGCGGCACACTTCTCGACCGACTTTCGTGTTTCAATCCGAATATGAATCTTCAGTTGTGTTTGTGAATTAATGCACTTGAAATTGTTGGGGTAAATGCCCCTTTCCTAATTTCGTGGAATGCAAACACCAAGACTTAAGATGGGACAAAACCACGGCCACAAACGCTTTCATGTGCAAGGATTGAACGGGATGAC
Organism: Phycisphaerales bacterium UBA1845; assembly: GCA_002338715.1. Classification (GTDB taxonomy): domain Bacteria; phylum Planctomycetota; class Phycisphaerae; order UBA1845; family UBA1845; genus UBA1845. The sequence continues at coordinate 33,817 of DDIR01000146.1, forward strand.
GACGATAAATCATTGAGAGGGCCGTTCAAGAAAGACGACGTTACCAGCTCGGGTCTTATGGTTGGGTTGCTGGTGAACGTGGCAAGTGATGACCTTGATTGAATCGATTGGTTGCGACTGCAATGCAGGAACAGACTTGAATGTTGGAATAGCTGTATGCAACCGCCCGGTTCGCGTGTAGTCTCATCATGACGGGCCCGTTGGTTAATCTCTGTGCTAGAACATATAACGATTGTGCGTTATTGCGTTGACTTGATGATTGCGTCGACTTGATGGCTGTGTGTTGACATACGGTTGAAATTTCCGGAATGCGATGACCGTTGTTCTGGCCGGTCTGTAAGGTCCGTCCCCGGTTGCGTTTGGTTTTTTGATCGTTGACAGATCCAAGTTTTGAACTCACCTGCGATCTGCAAGTGGGTGGCGGGCTATTTCAATTGGTCGGACAATTGGGTCCTGCGGACTCAGTAAGTGGCTCAGGCAAGAGTGCGCGATGCGCGTCTTTTGCCAGGGGCGAACCCGTGGACGTTGAACTGAAGCAATTGGAAGTTGAACTGAAGCAATTGGAAGTTGAACTGAAGCAATGCTGTCGAATCGCCTGACTGCTGCGATGGTTTTCTTGGTGTTACTCACCTCCATCGGTGTCGGTGCGCTTATCCAACGGAACATCGCCCAATCCGTCATTCCGGTTGAATTGGGGCGCCTCCAATCGCAAGTCGATCAGCGTGCCCTGGAATTGGATACGTATGTTTACGGATCGCGCGCGGATGCGCTGGCGGCTGTCCACAATCCGGTCGTTAAGGATTTCGCCAACGCGATGGTGGAATCAGGCGGGGCGATGGACGAATCCGTTTTGCAGGACGGGCGCGACGCCGTCGCCAAATACTTTGTCAGTGAACTTAAAGTCAAGTCACCATACCTTCAATTCCGCCTCATCAATGGTCAAAACGGTCGGGAGATTGTAAGGGTCGATCGTTCGGGACCGGACGGGGCGATTCGCGTTGTGAGCGATTCTGATCTGCAGGACAAAAGCGATCGTTCGTACTTTGAAGAGGCGATGAAGACCGCCGCGGGGTCTGCTCATATTACGCCAATTGAGTTGAACCAGGAATATGGTGTTATCGAAGTTCCGCACGTACCGGTGCTTCGCGTGGCCGCTCCCATTTATCGCGCCGGCGCATCGACCGATTGGGGAGGCGAACCAATCGGTGTTGTTGTCATCAATGTTGACATGACCCCAGCCCTCGAAAGCCTGGTTAACACGCACGAGAATGGATGCCATCGATTCGTTGCCAACGTTGATGGCGATTACGTTCTCAATACAAGCGCCCCGGAGTCCGTTTTTTCCAGTTCATTGGGCGGCGACAAATCGTGGGCAAAAGATTTTCCTCAGTTCGTTGAGACGATTGCGCGGACATCGCGGCATTCCGAAATGATCAAACTCGCCAACGGGGATCGCTTCGGGGCAGCAATGGCAACTTGGCAACTGGCAGGTGGCCCCCAGGTTGTTCTGATTGAAACCGAGCCCTATGACCGAATCGTGGGGACCGCCGCGACCGTCATGCGTTCGAGCCTGATTGGCGCCTTGGTTGCTGTCGCGTTGGCTTTGGTGGCGGCTGTCGTCATGGCCCGATCGCTCACCAAGCCGCTTGCCGAGTTGACTCGTGCGACGAAAGCGTTCGCTGAGGACAAGAGTTTTGATCTGCCCACGAATTCGAAGGGGGAGATCGGTATTTTGTCGCGGGCCTTTATGAGTATGTCGAACGCGGTCACTTTGCAGTCGGATGCCCTGCGCAGCGAAATCGAGGTCAGGAAGCAGACGGAAAAAGAGCTGGCGGCAAAGAACGAAAAGGTCCGGATGTTCGCGGCAGTCGTCGAATCGTCGATTGACTCGATCATCACGATGACACTGGACGGGGACATTACCGCCTGGAACCGGGGCGCGGAGACGATTTACGGATATTCGCCTGAAGAGGCAATCGGCCGGAATGTGGAATTCCTGATTCCCGAAGATCGCAAGGGCGAATACGACGACATCCTCGGACTGGTTCGCGACGGCGAAACCGTGGACCAGCTTGAGACGGTGAGACGACACAAGTGCGGGCTGGATATCCCGGTTTCAATCAAGGCGTCGCCTCTTGTCGCATCGGACGGGTCGATCTATGGAATCGCGAAGATCAGTCACGACATTACTGCGTTTAAGCGAGCAGAACAAAACTTCCGCCTTGTGATTGAGACAACGCCATCGGGCATCATCGTTGTGGATGCGGGCGGCCGCATTAATTTGATCAACCCCGCCGCCGCAAAACTATTCGGATACACGCGCGGCGAATTGCTGGGCGAGCGTGTTGAGAAGCTCGTTCCGCTTCAAAGTCAGACCGAGCATATCGCGCTCCGTGCAGGTTATACAGCTTCTCCAATGAAGCGGCCGATGGGAGAAGGTCGCGACCTGCGAGGCCTGCGAAAGGACGGCACTCATTTTTACGTGGAAATCGGATTGAGCCCGATTCAAAGCGATGCAGGGCAACAGATTCTCTGTTCCATCGTGGACGTCACGGAACGAAGGCGAGCCCACAAGCAACTGGCGCAATATGCATCACGGCTTGAACAAAGTAATCAAGATCTTCAGGAATTTGCCTATGTCGTGTCGCATGATCTCAAAGCGCCACTACGCGGTATCGCATCTGTCGCCGACTGGGTTGCCCAAGACTTCGGTGACGTTGTCGATGATGACGCGCGCGAAAACCTGCAACTCTTGAAGGCCAGGATTCAGCGCCTGGAGAAATTAATCGAAGGCATCCTTGGCTATTCTCGCGCCGGCCAAAAGGAGATGAGCCGCGTCAATATTCGGACTGAAGAACTGGTGGCGGATATCATCGATTCCATTCATCCCCCGCAACACATCGACGTCAGAATCGAGGGGCATCTGCAAAATGTTTTGTACGACGAAGCCCAACTTCAACAGGTCTTCCAAAACCTGGTGGTGAATGCAATCAACCACATGGACAAGTCGCACGGTGAAGTCACGGTGTCATGTGAAGTGGATGGATCCGGATGCTATTTCAGCGTGGAAGACAATGGACCAGGCATCAGTGAACGGCACTTTGAACGCATTTTCGGCCTGTTTCAGACGCTTCGACCGAAGGACGAATGCAATTCAACGGGTGCCGGACTCGCGATCGTGAAGCGCATTGTAGAACGCAATGGGGGGAAGGTCACCGTATCCTCCCAGGAAGGGCGAGGATCGAAGTTCACCTTCAGCGTTCCTTCAGAATTGGTGGCAACGCCGCAGCCCAACCAGGAGCTTGCAGAAACGTGAATAGCGAAATATCCATATTATTGATCGAAGACGATGTCGTTGATGTCAAGATCGTCAAGCGTGCGTTTAAAGAAATCAACATCACCAACCCGTTGCACGTGGTGTCAAACGGCGAGGAAGCGCTGAAGTTTCTAAAGCACGAAGCGCCGTATACAGACCGGATGGACGCACCCGAACCCGGGCTGATCCTGCTCGATTTGAATATGCCCATCATGGATGGTATTGCATTTCTCGATGCCTACCGCAGCGATCCTGAATTGAAGCATATTCCATCGATTGTGCTGACCACGTCGGATGAGGAAAGAGATCGGCGGCAATCGTATGCCATCGGTATTGCTGGTTATATCCTAAAACCGGTCGGGTTTAATGAGTTTGTCGATGCGGTCAGGCAGATTGACGGTTATTGGTCGCTTTGTGAATTGCCCGTAGCCGGATAACAGGCAGGGGCCGGATGGCAGGCGGGTGCTTTGTCGGCGTCGGAATCTGGGAACAATGAGGTTCTCTTATGATGAACGATGATGTGCATTGCAAGGACAACGACAGCGGCGGATCGATTGAATCGATGGTGTCGCGTCCAAAGAAATCTAGCGAGAAAGGCGGCGCGGGCGACGGGGCTGCGCGTAAGTCATCCTCGAAGTCGGCCCGGAAAGGGGACCAGAATCAGTCAGGTGCCACGCCGGGTGCTGCATCTCGGTCCACAACAAAACGAATACCTCCAAGCGAGATGGAGTCAGTCAATCCAGTGAACAAGAAACCTGATGAGTCTGCTGACGTTTCGGGGGCAACGCCTGACCCCACCGATATCCCTTACCTCGTATGTCTCGGCGCGTCTGCCGGGGGACTCGAAGCCCTGGAGGCATTCTTCACCGAATTGCCGGCTGACACAGGTGCCGCGTTTGTCACCATCGTCCACCTGTCGCCCGATTTCAAAAGCTTGATGCCTGAGCTCTTGCAGCGACATTCAAATATGGAGATCCAAGCCGCGTGCGATGGTATCGTTCCCCGTCCCAATACGATTTACATCATTCCGCCAGGCAAGAACATGGTGTACCGCGACGGTCGCATTTGCCTGGAAGATCAGGACCGAACGCCGGGGCACGCACTTAATCTTCCGATTGATATCTTCCTCAAGTCGTTGGCTCGGGGCCCTGCCCATCGCATGATCGCCGTCATCTTGTCCGGTACCGGAAGTGATGGTTCGCGTGGTATCCGAGAATTGAAGGACGCGGGGGGAATCGTTCTGGTACAGGATCCGGAATCGGCAAAATTCGATGGCATGCCTCGCAGCGCATTGGATTCGGGGGTCGTCGATGCGACTGCCGATCCCAAGCAACTCGCACGCAAGGTCGCGAGCATTGTTGACAAGGTGCCCGATTATACCGCAAGCATCGAAATTGAAGACGAGCATGCCGTTGCAGACGATATGGCCGGCGTACTCGATGTACTGCGTGCACACTTCAAACTCGACCTGAGCTATCTGCGACCGTCCATGTTGCATCGACGCGTTCGCCGGCGCATGGCGTTGCTGGGGATCTCTGCGGTCGCCAGTTATGTTGAGAAACTTAAGGCGGATGTCGCCGAAGCCCAGGCGCTGCGCCAGGATACGTTCATCGGCGTTACTGGTTTCTTTCGAGACAAAGAGGCGTTCGCACGTTTGCAGCGACACCTCGCGACCGAGATGCTGCCGCGTGCAATCGAAGGGCAGTTTCGCATATGGGTCCCTGCGTGCGCTACTGGCGAAGAAGTCTATTCGTTGGCGATTCTAGCGCTCGAAGCCATGGAAGCCGCGGGCATCAAACGCGAACTCAAAATCTTTGCGACAGACATCGACGAAGAATCATTGGCCCGTGCCAGCAAGGCGACATATCCGACAGCCGGTATCGCCGAAATCGGTCCCGTTCGACTCTCCAAATACTTCATCCACAATGGCGACACGGTGACGATCAAGCCGGCAATCCGCGAACTGGTTATCTGCGCGCAGCACAATCTGGTGACGGATCCCCCGTTTACAAAGATTGACCTGGTCAGTTGCCGGAACTTCCTGATCTATCTTGAGCAACCCGCCCAGGAAAGTGTGTTGGCGTCCTTGCACTTTGCGCTGAAAACTGGCGGGACCGTATTCCTTGGGTCGGCTGAAGCGATGGGCCGGCTGGGGTCTGAATTTGAAGTTGTGGATTCCAAATTCAAACTATTCCGCAAGACCCGGAGCGCCATTCTGCCGTCGATGCGGCGGCGGGCTGGACTGCGCGATCCGGTGGTTACGGCAACGCGTTCGGGCATGATTCCCAATGACCGCGACCGCGATGCATCGATTCGCCAGTTACTCGACACGGTCATCGAAAAGGACGGGAAATCTGCGGCAGTGGTGGGGCTCGATGGAAACGTCATTGAAATCCTGGGCGATCCGCTTGGAATCTTCCAGGTTCCCAAAGGGAAAATCACGACGGACATCATGCGCATGGTCAGTGACGATGTGACCGCCGCGCTGACCACCGGAATTCAACGATTGCGCCGCGAGGGGAATGATGTTCAATATGCCATACGCCTGAATGGTCCGTCACCCAGGCATGTTACGATCAAACTGCTGCGACTCCCGGCGATCAATAGTGTTCCGGAACGAATCGTTATCATCATTGAACCCAGCCCCAGCCGTGAAATTGCGAGCACGCCCGATCAGGCATCGCTCGACAAGGACACGACGATCCGGATGAACGAGCTCCAGTTGGAGCTACAGCAAACGCGGGAAAGTCTGCAGGCGACGATTGAAGAATTGCAGTCCTCCAACGAGGAGCAGCAATCCACCAACGAGGAATTGGTGGCGTCCAACGAAGAGTTGCAAAGCACCAACGAGGAATTGCAGTCGGTCAACGAAGAACTGTACACGATCAACGTTGAATACCAGAGCAAGATTCAGGAACTCGCAGTTCTTGCCGCCGACCTCGACAACCTGCTGCGCAACATTGACATTGGCACACTGTTCCTGGACACCGAACTGCGCATTCGCAAGTTCACGCCGGCGATCGATCAGATCATCAAGCTTATGGAGCACGATGTCGGCCGATCCATCGAACACTTCGCCCACAACCTCGGAACCGAATTCCTTTCCGACGTCAGAAACGTAATCAGTTCGGGGAATGCGGTTGAGCGGGAACTGCGCGGTACGCGTGGCAACTGGCTAATGGTGCGAATACTGCCGTACATGGCCCACTCCGGACAGCAGAGTGGTGTGGTCGTTACATTTATTGATGTCACTGCGATCAAGAATGCGGAAGAAATGACGCGGATGGCCAACGATCAACTGGCGTTTGCCAATCGCGAGCTTTCCCGCCAGCGCGAAGAGTTGGAAGACCTGTTCTCGATCGTCGCCCACGATTTGAAGCGGCCCGTCGCCGCGCTTGATGGTCTGCTCAAGTTGATCAATGCCGAGACCAATGTGCCGGATAGAGAATCAAAGGATGAGGAGATACTGTCGAAGGCGTTGGGCGAATGCGGGCGGATGAAGCGCATGCTGGTGGATCTTGCGCACGTCTCCGGATTGACGCGCCGCGAAACGACGAAAGACGAGGTGGATTTGCAGGCGTGGCTCGATCAGTTGGTGGACCGCTTCCGCGAGGACGCAGAATCCCGAGGCGTTCGCATCAACTGCATTTGCGATGCGGGGCGTGTGCAGATTGGCAGGGCCTTTCTTGAAGAAGCGTTTGTGAACCTGATAGAAAACGCACTGAAATATGGAACGACGGATAAGAATCCGCGCATCGACATCACCTGCCTCATCAATGATGGCGCTTTGGAACTCTCCGTGCGGGACAACGGTAAGGGGATTGCTCCGGAGAACCACCAGAAGATTTTTGAACCTTTCAGGAGACTCGACCCGGATTTGTCGGAAGGCTCCGGCATCGGTCTGGTCGCAGCGCGCCGATTAATTACTCGCTATGGCGGCGTGCTCTCCGTCCAATCTGCATTGGGCGAAGGAGCGAAATTTATCGCGAGAATTCCAATTGAAGACTTGGAGTCTAGGAAACTAATGGCACCGAAGAAGCCGCGCGTCTTGCTGGTCGAAGATGACATGTTGGACGCCAAGACCGTCCAGCGATATTTGGGAGATGATTTCTCGACCACATGTGTAAAGGGGATTGCCGAAGCCGAGTCGCGATTGGGTAGTGAAATTTTTGACCTGGTTATTCTTGATTTGTCACTGCCTGATGGGCACGGATTCCAACTGGTGCGGCGCATTCGCACCGTCCTTGGTTCACAGGTTCCGATCGTTGTGGTGACCGGGCAGGGTGAAGGAATCGCGCCCAAATCCATCAGTGCCACAATTGCGGGTTTTCTTTCCAAGGTCGACGTTCAAAGGGAATCGTTGCTCAAGACGGTAAACATGGCGATTCAGGATTCAGCCAACGGCGGGTCGACGCTCAACTAGAGTTCCGGTTCAGTCGGCTTGAATGGGTCAATTCATGTTGGCGTTGCAAGCACTGCCTTTCGATGAAGTAAAGGGACGCAACGATGAATAGACAGTTGAGAATATTGCTCGCCGACGATGACGAGTCGTTCACGCTGCTGGTGAAGCGTGCGGTTCATGATCAGCCGGAAGTCGCTTCGCAGTGCGAATTGCATTGCGTGCGCGATGGCACTGAGGCTGTGGACTATGTGCTCGGGCGCGGGCGTTTTGAGAACCGCGAGCAGTATCCTTCGCCGGACCTGGTCCTGCTCGATCAGCGCATGCGCGAGATGGATGGGTCCGAAGCGCTGCTCGAAATTCGAAAAAGCAAATCAAACCGAACGCTGCCCATCTGTATTTACAGCACCTCAAGTCAGCAAAAACTTCACGAGTTGTGCTATTCAAACGGCGCCGCATTCTGCATCGCAAAACCATTGGACTATGAGATTCTCGGCAAGAAACTTCGACTGATTGTCGAGTTTGCCAGGTCTGTCCTGGAACTGCCCAGAAAGAATTAAATTGATCATTCGCTTGCTCGCTTGAATCTCGCCCGCCATGATCGATTCGTCGACGAGAACGCCCGACGGGGCGCCCGAGATCGACACATTCGATCAACATCCGCAGTTGGCAGCCCGCTACCCGTGATAAAGTTCCCTAATTCTGATCTTGTCGGGCGTATTTCTCGCCCTGGATCGCAAGTCCGTGTCAACTTGTGGATACCGGTGGACTATCCCCGGTTGAAGGTCTGCGATCGAGCGGGCCAATTGGCGATTCAAACCGACGCTCTGCTGCCTTAACCTGCTGCTTTCAATCGGGTTAAGCACGTTTGCGCCCGTCGTCGCCAACTGACTCGACTTATCGGTCCTTCCTCGTGCAGTCGGGCTTGCGACTCCGATTCGGTGTCGTCGTTTGCTATACTGGCCCACTGTGCAACTTGTCGTATGCCGTACGCAATGTCGGCGTATGTGAGTCTCTCAGGCAATTTCGAAATCTGACAGGTTAAGCATTCAGCCGGCGCAGGTCGGCGAGGTCGCTTGGCTCGCGGCGTAGGTGATCGTGTCCCATGCGTGGACGCGGTCAAGGTGCAGCGGGTTTGTTTTCAAGAGGAGAAGGAAGAATGGCTGGTTGGCGAGTTTTCGTGATGGGCTTTTCGGTTTTGCTGGTCTTGTGCTGCCAAGGCACTTCGCTCGCCGCCGACTGCAATGGCAATGCCATCCCCGATACCACGGACATCAGCGGTGGAACCAGTTTCGACTGCAACACCAACGGCATTCCCGATGAATGCGATCTCGTTCAAATCGTCCAGGAAGAGAAGGTCACATCCGATGCACCGTCTGGCTTCGGATTCTTCGGCCGCTCGGTGGCGATCCAGGGCGACATCGCAGCCGTCGGTGCAACTGGTGACGACGAAGCTTGCGGTGGCTCTGTGATGTGCAATGCCGGCGCGGTTCACGTTTATGAACGCGATGGCGCAAGCTGGAGTCAACAAGCCAAAATTCTCGCATCCGACGGCGCTTCCAACGACAGTTTCGGAACCAGCATTTCGCTGAGCGGAGACACGCTCATCGTTGGCTCGGCTGGCGACGACGACATGGGCGGTCAATCCGGTTCAGCCTATGTCTACACACGCAGCGGTGGCGTCTGGACCGAGCAGGCGAAACTCACTGCCGATGACGGAGCCGCGAATGACTATTTCGGGGCGAGCGTGTCCATTGACGGCGACACTGCAGTCGTCGGTGCGTATTTCGACGATGACGATGGAGATGCGTCGGGGTCGGCGTATGTGTTCACGCGCACGGGCGGCATCTGGACACAGCAAGGAAAACTTACCGCGGACGATGCCGCCGGCGGCGATGAATTCGGATTGACGGTTTCGGTTTACGGCGACACAGCCGTCGTCGGCGCACATAGAGATGATGATGCCGGTCCAGAATCGGGCTCGGCGTATGTGTTCACGCGTACCGGTGGCGTTTGGACGCAGCAACAAAAACTCACGTCGGACGACGCGTCTGCCGGTGACGAGTTTGGACTTTCCGTGTCGATACGGGAAAACACAATCGCGGTTGGCGCCCACCACGATGATGTTGCGTGCGCTGCTTGCAATTCGGGCTCAGCGTACGTGTTTGTGAACACCGGTGGTGTGTGGTCGCAAGAGGATAAACTCATTCCCCCAGACGCTGCCGCCGACGATGAGTTCGGCTATACCATCGCCGTCAATGGCGACACCGTGATTGTCGGCGCACGCCTTGATGATGACCCCAGTGCTGACAGCGGTTCGGCGTATGTCTTCGCGCGGAGTGGCGGTGCCTGGACTTTGTACGAAAAAATCTCCGGAAACGACACCGGCGGCACGGACACGTTTGGCCAATCGGTTGCACTCGATGGCGACAGGGCGATTGTTGGCGCGGTTGGCGACAACGTCGGCTTCCCGATTTCCGGTTCGGCGTACATTTTCGATTTGGCCGCGAAGGACTGCAATGGCAATAGCATCCCTGACGAGTGCGAAGCCGACTGCAACGGCAACGGCGTCGCGGACGATTGTGAAATCGCGGCGGGCAGCGGTTTTGATTGTGATCTCAATGGCGTGCTCGACTCGTGCGACATCGCGTTGGGTAGCGCGACTGATTGCAACCTGAATGATATCCCTGATGTTTGCGACATCGAAACGCTCGCCAGTTACGACTGCAACGGCGACGACATCCCCGACGAATGCGAATTGGCCGGCGGTTCGAGCAGCGATTGCAACATGAACGATATACCGGATTCATGCGACGTTGAGCCCGCGTTCGATTTGGATAAGTTGCTCGCCAGTGATGGTGATATGTCGGATATCTTGGGTGCGGACGTGGCCATCGACGGCGACACGGTCGTGGTCGGTGCGTCATTGGACGATGACGGCGGCGTGCTCTCCAAAGGATCGGCCTACGTTTATGTGCGCACGGGTTCCGGCTGGCTTGAACAGGCAAAACTGACCGCATCAGATGGGGCGACCGGCGACTACTTCGGAACGTCTGTGGCCATCGACGGCGAAACGATCGTCGTAGGTGCTTACGATGATGACGATACGATTGTCAATTCGGGATCGGCCTACGTGTTTGTGAGGGACGGGGACATTTGGTCGGAGCAAGCCAAACTCAACGCATCCGACCCTGCGTTTCAATCGTATCTCGGATTCGACGTTGCGGTTGATGGCGACACCGCTTTGGTTGGTGCGCGGGGCAGCAGCATGGGGGCCAACCCCAACGGGGCTGCGTATGTTTTTGTGCGAAGTGGAACCGTATGGACACAGCAGCAGAAACTCTTTGCAACCGACGGCGGGTCGGAAGATCAGTTTGGCGTGACCGTGTCGTTGAGTGGTGACACCGCGATTGTTGGAGCACCCATGGACGACGACTTTGGGGCCAACACCGGTTCGGCCTATGTGTTCACGCGGACAGCCGGCGTTTGGACACAGGAAGCCAAGATTTTTGGAAGCCAAACGGACAACGGCGACCGCTTCGGTGCCGCAGTTGCAGTTGACGGTGATACCGCAGTCGTCGGTGCGTACAACGATGAGACGTACCCAGGCGGCGGCATTGTTGTGAACAACGGTGCCGCGTATGTGTTTTATCGCGAGGGCGGGGTGTGGGCTGAACAGGACCGCCTCACGACGGAGACTTTGAATTACGGCGATTTGTTTGGTCAGTCGGTGGCTGTTGATGGTGACACCGTCATTGTTGGTGCCCGTAACGACGATCATGCCTGCCCAGGTGACATTGGTTGTAACTCTGGTGCCGCCTATGTCTTCGTTCGCACGGCAAACGATTGGATCATGCGGTCCAAGCTGGGGGTTGGCCTGTCTTCGGCGAACGATCAATTCGGATTCAGCGTTTCAATTTCGGGCGATACGGCTGCCATCAGTGCAAATCTGGACGATGAAGTCGCTGAAAACGCGGGGGCCGCCTATGTGTTCGATTTGCAGAACTCAGCCGACTGCAACGAAAACGGTGTCCCGGATGAATGCGACCTGGAAACTGGATTCAGCGACGACTGCAACACCAATGCGATTCCGGATGAATGCGAAATCGATTGCAATGCCAACGGTGTTCCCGATGACTGTGACCTTGCGAACCTGACCAGCGATGACTGCAATGCCGACGGTATCCCCGACGAATGCGGATTCATCCCGGGAACGTATATCGACTGCAACTCGAATGGCCAACCCGACGAATGCGACATCAGCAGCGGCGGCAGCCCCGATTGCAACACCAACGGCATCCCCGATGAATGCGACTTGAACGGTTGGATCAATCAACAGGCCAAGCTGACGGCTCTCGATCAGATTCAATCCGTTTCATTCGGTGAATCGGTCTCGATCAGCGGTGATACTGCCGTCATCGGCACGGGCAACGAGCGCAACGGTCCTTACAACAACGTAGGTGCGATTTACATTTTCGAACGCATCGACGGCATTTGGACGCAGATCGTCAGAATCGTTAACCCCGATCCGGCCAATGACGATGCGTTCGGCCAAACGGTCGGTATCTCCGGTGACACGATCATCGCCAGCTGCCATGGTGATGACAACGAAGGACCGTCGTCGAGTTCCGGTTCGGTGTATATCTTCGTTCGTTCGGGCGGCGTCTGGATGCAGCAAGCATTCTTGACGGCTGACGATGCGGGCGGCGGAGATCAGTTTGGTTTTGCGGTGGCGATCGACGGTGACACGGCGCTGGTTGGATCGGTGACCGACGATGTTCCCGAGGTCAACGCAGGATCGGCTTACGTTTTTGTACGCAGCGGAGGCGTCTGGACGCAGCAGGCCAAGCTCATCGCTGATGATGCAGGTGCACAGGAATATTTCGGGCAGGCGGTCGCGCTCGATGGCGATACTGCCGTCATCGGCGCGCCAGAAGGAAACACGAGTCCGGGCAAGGCGTATGTCTTTGTTCGTTCGGGCGGCGTCTGGACTCAGGAGCAAAAACTTCTCTCCGACGATGCGGCTGACTACGACCAGTTCGGCATTTCGGTGGCAGTTCAGGGCGACACAGCCGTCGTCGGAGCGCCATATGATGACGATGACGGCGCGTTTTCCGGTTCGGCGTATGTCTTCGTGCGATCCGGTGGGGCGTGGGCGCAGCAGCAAAAACTCACTGCATCCAACGCGATGATTCAGGATCTGTTTGGCCTCTCGGTCGCGGTTCATGGCGACACGGCGTTCATTGCCTCGCCTCGGTCGGATGTCGTTTGCCCGGCGTGTGATGCAGGGGCCGTCTTCAAGTTTGACCGCTTCGGCGCAACCTGGACCGAAGATCAGATCATTACGGCGGCTGACGCATCCACCAACGCGCTGGTCGGCATCTCCGTGTCGGTCGACGACAACAACTCGATGATCGTCGGTTCCTATAGTGATAATTCATTCAAGCCGGGCGGGGGAGCGGCGTACGTTTTTGACTTTCCGTCGGCTGACTGCAACCTGAATGCGATCGCCGATGAGTGCGACATCGCGACATTGTTCAGCCCGGATTGTGACACCAACGGCGTGCCGGATGAATGCGATCCGGATTGCGATTCAAATTCTATACCGGATGCGTGCGATATCACGATGGGAAGCGGCGCCGACTGCGACGACGATGGCGTGCTCAACGATTGCGAAGTCTACGAATTCAGTTTGAGCGACTACGCGGCGTTCATGATCTGCTACACCGATCCGACTCCGCCATGTCTCGCACAGTTTGACATCGCAGAACCGTGCGGCGTGATTGACTTAGCCGACTACGATCTGTTCGCCAGCATGTTGAGCGGTCCGTAAGACGCGCTACGGCAGCGTGATCGCCTGCTGCATTTGCATCGCATCAATCAGATCGACATCGCCATCCTGTTCGCTGTCGAAGATGCCGCATTCCGGAAGCAGTCCACCGTCCGGTCCCTGCATGCAAGGCGCAAACGCTGCGTGGTCGGTCACGTCCACTTGCGAATCACCGTTGAAATCACCATACATGCCGATGCATGTCGCGGCAGTGACTTGTACATCGTCGATGTTCCAACCGCAGAATGTCCAACTGCTGTCCGTCGGTCCAAGGGTCCAGCGAATCTGAACGCTCGCTTGTCCGTCGGCGACGGCGGAAATGTCGAACGATTGAAACTGCCAGCTCGTGTCGCTGATGGTCTGCGCGTTTGACCAGATCGTGGTCCAACTGCTGCCGTTGTTGCTCACTTCAATCGTTGCGTCATCGTAAGCCGGTTGCTCAACGCCCAGCCAGCGCCAGAATGAAAGATGCACATCCGATTCGCCGGTGCAATCGATCGCGCCCGTGGTCAACGTCTGCTTGCTCATGCCGTTGGTGTAACCGCCGCTGAGATTGTAACCATACACGTTGTTGCCGGTGTAACCGCTCGTTGGATCGGGACCGCCATGATCGCCCGCCAACCCCATCGGTTTGCCCCATGCCCATTGCCCCGTGGTGGTCCAACCGGGATCGGTGTCCATGTTCTCTTCGAAGATGATCGTGGGCTGTTGCTGCACCGTCGCGGCGTATACGTTTCCGGGCGCGCCGGCTGGCTCGGTCACGACGCCATTGGACGTTGCAATCGCGAAATAAAACTCAGGCGTCGAGGAGCAATTGGTGGCCGGAAGCTCCGCGAGAAACTCGGCACCATCGACTTGTTGCATCGGTACGGTCTTGAAAGGACCAGAAGCATCATACCGATAATGGAGCTCTGCCGATGCAGGACTCAGGTCTTCAACACCTGACGTAATTGCCAGTGGAATCGAAGTCGTCTGACCGGCCAACATGCCATCGGGCACTTCGCCAAACAGATTGATCTGCGTCGCCAACACCTCGTCGGTTCCGGTCATGTGCATGATCGCCGGCAGAATTTCTTCGTTGTTGGCCACGATCTGACTGGCTGGCAAGAGAAATCCGAACGATCCCGTGTCGCGAAGTTCGAACGAATACGACAAAACCTTCCGTTCGCCGTATGTCCAATCGAGCGAACCACCGCTGGCCGGGTAGATCGCGGTGTAGATCGGACCGATGTCGTAGGTGCGGCCATGGACGCTTTGAATCAAACTCCGCATGGTCTGCCCGATGGTGTTGTAACTCGCCTGGTCGGCAGGGAGTTGGCTTTGATATCCCCAGGGCCAAAGGATCAACTGCGAGTACGAGTGAATGTCGAGTTGCGCCCGGACGTTTGGATGAGCGAGGAAGAGGTCGCGCAGCGCCTGCGTTTCCGGTTCCGAGAAGGGACTTGGTCCGTGATAGTCTTCATCACCGGAAAAATCGCTCGCACCTTCACCGCCCCAACCCCATCCCCAGTTGCGGTTGATGTCAACGCCATATGAACCGTCACCGTTGTCGCGTCGATTTTTGCGCCACAACCGGTAGGTATTCCATGTGTATTCGAATCCATCCGGATTGCCGACCGGGATCAAAAACCACTCGACGTTGTCGACCAGGTTCGTGACTTGAGAATCGGTTCCGTAGTTGCTCAACAAGTGATTGGCGAGGTAGGGCGGGATCGTTGTGGCGATCCACTCGCGGGCGTGAACGGCTGAGAAGTAGATCACCGCCGGGCTGAATTCATCCACGTTGGGACCGGCGACGCGGATGCCGCGAATTGTTCGACCTTCGAGACTCGTGCCGACGTCGAACATCGATGCAAGCGTCGGATGTGCGGCGACGAGTTGCTCAAGATATGCCTGAATGTCGGCGTAGTTGTGGTAATCGTCGAAGTAATCGGTACCGCGCACGCCTGCGCGTTCCGCATCGACAAGTTGCTGCACGTTGTCAATCCAGGTTTCATACTGCAAGCCGCTGCGTTCGAGCGCGGCCAACTGCGAGGCATCAACGCATACATCAATGACTTCACCGAATGGATGATGGCTCCAGATGTCGGCGCCGATGTCTTGAATGAAGGAAACGTCGAGGGGACTGTTGACTTGAACGCGAAGGACTTTGAGGTCGTCGTATCGTTTGACCGGATCAGCCGCCGTCGCGGAAGAATTTGTAAAAACAAAGGAACAAACGGCCAACCCGACGAGGCACATCTGAACGTTTTTCATTGGAGTCTCCGATTTTGGACCACTCCAGCGTAACCAGATGAACGCGGTGACTCAAGGCATCGCAGCGCCGCGTTTCTTTAGTATCACGTCTTGGACACACCGTCGAAACATAATCGGAATGCCGCGATGAAGTGCATTCGCGCGAACGTTATTCGGACGGTTGGTTTGAATGGCTTATGCGATCAGCGGGGATCGCGATCTTCTGTTTCGGCTTCGGTGTGTTGGGCCTTGATGCTTTCGAAGAGCGCGCGGATATCAAACCACCCGCCAATGGTCACCACAACCGAAAGGACGGCAAAAAGCGCAACGCCGATGATCAAGACGACGGTCCAGAATGTGGTCCAAAATGCCATCGCGTCAGTTCCCTTCACTCGCCGCAGGACGCTTGTTGGGCATCGCCAATGAACCGAGCACCATGGTGACGACCGCGAGCCCAATCGTCGCGAGACCAACCGTCTCAGCCGACGCATGCAGATTGAACTGCGCGGCAATCGGTTTAAGCCCCAGAACCGCAAGCCCGCCGGAGCAGAGCGCCAAATAAGCGCCCGCGCTGCTGGCCCGCTTCCAATAAATGCCAAATACGAGGAGGGCAAAAGCGCCGGTGGAATACACTGCGCCCGTGATGGCCATGTAGTCCCACAAGTCCTGCCCGAGCGGATACCACAGTCCCCACAAAAGCAGGAACAATCCGATCAACACGACGAATGTGCGGGTCAAGCGCAGGCGGGCCTTGTTGGAAAGTCCATCCTTGAAGCACGGTGCGATGACGTCCTGCGTCAACACCGAACTCCAGCAGAGCAGGTAACTGTCGTGCGTCGACATGAATGCCGCGAGCATGCCCGCGGTGATGATGCCGAGGATGCCGGTGGGGAGGATCTGCCCGACGAACACGGGCATGGCCATCAACGTCATCCCGGAATCGACGTTGCCGTCATCGGGAAGGAAAATGCTTCGCAGGGCCGGCGTCTGGCAGATATAGACCAACGCGCAGATGCCCAGAAAGTTCGGGATCAAGAACCGCACCATAAACCCGACCGATGAGAACGAGTACATTCGCTTGACGACCTTCGTGTTCTCTGCGGAACAAGCCCGAACGACGGCGGTCTGCCAGATCGCGCACGAGACCAGCCCCAAAAACGCCATCCATATGACGTATTGAACGCCAAAACCATCCGAATGAAACGGATTGAAACCTGCGGGCCCACGCTGCTCGGTGACCGTGTCGATGATCGTTTGCCAGCCGAGTTTCTGGACGGCGTAGATGCATGAAACGATGAGTCCGAACGAGAGGACAATGAACTGAACGTAGTCGGTGACGATGACGGAGATCATGCCGCCAAGCACGGTGTAAATCAGAACGAGTCCGAGCAAACCCGACAGCACAAGTTTCAACGCAAGCGGTGACGTCATGCCGGTGATGCCCGTGACGAAAATCGAACCGGCTTTTAGAAACAAGCCCATGTTCAACACACCAGATGCCACAAGGATCGCGCCGCCAAACACGCGAACGCCGCGGCCAAACCGCTTCTCGTAGAATTCAGGAATCGTCATCACATCCATTCGGCGCAGCGGGACAACGATGAATCCGGAAAGTCCGACCGCCAGCGTCACGATCGCCGCGACCAACGCGATATGAAACGCGGAGAATCCGCCGGTGAAACCTTTCTGCGCGGCGTACATGACCGTGACCAGACCGAGTTCGGTGCCGATCATCGTAGCGATGCCGAGATAGGGTTTGATCGCGCGGCCAGCGACGATGTAGTCACCGACATTCTTGACGAAGCGATTGACGCAAAGTCCGATGACGGCGGTCCCCAGCAGGTACACCGCAACGATGCACCAGTCGATCACCGAAAAGTTCGTTTCAATTCCGATTGCAGCAAAAATCATGCAGACGCCCAGCATCAGGTGCAATGGTTGGCCAAAATGGCAGCGGGCATCTTAGCAGGGAGCAAGCCGCTGCAAAAGCAAAAGGATCGTGCATCGGACAGGGCCGGGGTTGTGGTGGGGGGCGGTGCTGCGATACTGTGACGAACCGGGTGCGATCGCACCGGTTGATTTGGCAATGAACCATATGCAGAAAAGTGGATGAAGCGATGAAAAATTCGACATGTTTGAGTGGACGGGTTTGGTGGGCTGCAAGTTTGGCGATTGTGTTGGCCGCGGCGCCGCTTTGGGCTGGCGATGCTGCCAAAAGTGTCGCACCGGATGGCGTGATGTGTGGCATCGACGTGTTGGTTCGCGACGGTTTCAAACCGTTGGCCGGTCGCAAGGTCGGGCTCATCACCAACCACACCGGTCTCAACCGTTTCGGCGAATCGACGCTGGAACTGATCCATGCCGCGCCCAATGTCGACTTGGTCGCGCTCTTCAGTCCCGAGCACGGTCTGAAGGGAGTGCTCGACGAGCGCGTCGCCGACTCGACCGATCC
This sequence comes from Phycisphaerales bacterium UBA1845, assembly GCA_002338715.1. Taxonomy (GTDB): domain Bacteria; phylum Planctomycetota; class Phycisphaerae; order UBA1845; family UBA1845; genus UBA1845. Next base: position 52,049 of record DDIR01000146.1, read on the forward strand.
GCTCACCGGTTTGAAGGTGTTCAGCCTCTACGGTGAGACCCGCAAGCCCACCGCTGAAACGCTCAAGGGCGTCGACATGCTGGTATTCGACATTCAGGACATCGGCACGCGTTTCTATACGTATATCTCCACGATGGGGATGGCCATGGAAGCCGCGGCTGAGGCGGGCATTCCCTTTGTCGTGCTCGATCGACCCAACCCGATCACAGCCACGCGGGTCTTCGGTCCGTTCGCCGATGTCGAGGGAAAGTTCACCGCCTACCACGATGTGCCGCTGGTGCACGGGATGACCATCGGCGAGTTGGCGAAGATGTTCAACGTCGAACGGAAGATCAATGCCGACCTCGTCGTCATCGAGATGCAGGGTTACAAGCGAAGCATGTGGTACGACGAAACGCTGCTGACGTGGGTCGATCCGTCGCCGAACATGCGCTCATTGACGCAGGCTGCGCTCTATCCGGCGATCGGCATGATCGAGGCGTGCAACGTGTCGGTGGGGCGGGGGACTGATACGCCGTTCGAGCGATTCGGTGCGCCGTGGATCAAGGAGCGACCACTCGCCGCGCGGTTGAACAGCCTGGGGTTAGCCGGCGTGCGTTTCCTTCCGTATCGCTTCACACCGAATGCGAGCAAATTCAAGAACGAAGAATGCGGGGGTGTGCAGATCGTGCTGACCGATCGCAACGCATTCGATCCGAGCGAAACGGGCTTGTCGATCGTACGCGAATTGCACGACTTGTTCGGCGATGCGTTCGAGGTCGACAAGGTCACCCGCCTGCTCTTTAACGAGGGCATCGTGAACCAGGCGAAATCTTCAAAAGGGCCAACCACCTACACCAAATCATGGCAGCCCAAGCTCGACGCTTTTATGGCTCGAAGGTCGGAGTTCCTTCTTTACAAATAGGCACTGCTTGAAACGGGCTGTGTATGGAATCACATAAAAAAACAACCGCCGCAAAAACCTTGTGGTCCTTACGGCGATTGAGTTCGTTACTCAAAACGTGTTGCTGACGCTATCAGTTCAATTCGTAAACGCAGCCTGGAAATCCGCGAAGTCGGCCAGGTCGACATCGTTGTCGGTGTCACTGTCGAAATGGTCGAGGCATTCGGCCAGGTCGACATCATCGATCGTCGGCGAAGGTGATGCATCGGGACCGGCCAGGCAATCCGTAAAGACTGCATAGTCGGTTAAGTCCACATCACCATCCTGATCGAAATCCTGTTGGGCGAAGGGCAGCTTGGTGATCAGTGCTGGACCGGTGATCGTGGTCGTAAACGGTTGACCCGGGTTGAAGAATGCCCACTGCGATGTGACGTAATAGTAGGTCGTATTCTCCTGAAGCAACACTTCGATCAGCGATGTGCCGACCGGTGTTCCGTTCGGCGCGTTACCGTTGCCCAACCCATAGTCGAGCAGGTTGTTGAGCGGCTGACTGGGATCGAAGGAATCCTGATAGATATAGTTGAAGTTGTTTCCGCTGGGGACAACGCTAAGGAACGTGTAACCACCGGCTTCGCTGACTTCAAAGCGGACGACATCGTAGTTCACCGGACCTTGCCCGCTGATACCTGCGATGAAGTAGGGGCGACTCCAATGCGGTCCTGTCGCCACCGAACCGTTGATGACTTCAACCACATCGGGCACCGTTGTCAGCAGGTGATAGCTGACGTTTCGCAAACCGGAAACCCAGGGAGACGGTACACCCAGATTCGTGAATTGCCACGAAAAGTCGCCAACACCCGAGACCGAAGGAAGTCCATCGGTGAAATCCTGAAGCGGAAAGTCGGCGATCGTGACGTCACCGCCGAGTGGATCCCAATTCACGACATCGGTCCCGTTCGGTGCAGTGACGTTGACGCCAAGATCCAGCGACCACGGAAACAAACCATCCTCGTTGTCGGCGACCACTGCGGTCCATTGTGCGGTGAATCCGACGCCGGTGATGGGTTCGGTGGTGGTCCCGGTGACCGTCTGAACAACAGGGGTTTGCGCGATATTAAAATCGCTCCCGGCGATGGTTTCGACCTGCTTTTGAGCGCCGAATGCCGTTCCCGCAACGAGCGCCGCATGCATGAGCACGCACACGCCAAGAACGCAGCGGTTGGCCGTCGGTTGTGGCAACCGATATGCAAGTCGTTGATTCGATACAGCACAAACTATTCGCATTACAGAATCCTTTCAGGCCACGCGGCGGCGAAGCACATAACCCATTGAGAGTAGCAGCAAACCAAACGTTCCCGGTTCGGGCACGAGGGTGAATCCGTCGATATCGTTGGCCAGCCCGGTGCTGGTGAAAACGCTTTCGCTCATGTAAAGCGACGCGGTGTCGGTAAGCGGATTGTATTCGAAGACGTCCCCATCGTTGAACACGATACCGCTCACGGTTTCGGTCGTGTCGAGGGCACTGATAAGCAGATTGCCATTTTCGAGAATGTGAACGGCATCCACGTTGCCTGCACCGTCGTCGAACAGATCGGATTCCGCGACCAGCAGCGTCGCGGTGTCGGTATTCGGGTTGTATTCAATGATGTCGCCATTGCCAAAGCTGAGCCCGCCCAGACCCGCGTCTGCAAGCGTCGACATGACGATGTTGCCATTGTCGCGAACATAAACGGCGTCGATGTCTTCGGCTGTCGAATCGAACAATGCCGAACCGTCAAACAGAAGTGATGCGGTGTTCGTGTTCGGGTTGTACTCGACGAGATCGTCATCCTCGAACGCAAGGCCGGCGATCTGCGCATTGAAGAGGTTCGACATGACGATATTGCCGTTGGGCATGTAGTGGACGGCATTGGTGTCACCGGAACCGATGTCGAAGTCCGAGTTTTGCAGAATGATGGTTGCGCTGTCGGTTGCGGTGTTGTACTGAACGACGTCGATGTCTTCCAAGCCGGTGAGTCCGCCGATGGCGGCATCGAGGTTGTCGGCCACCGAGAGCATCACCAGGTCGGCTGACGCGGGTGCGGTTGCAAACATTGCGACACAGAGCGTGGTTGCGATTGAAGTTCTAGTCATTTTGGAGACCTCCTCCTGTAAACGGCGAATCTTAATACGTCTTCCGCCGCGCACGCGCGCAACGGGACTCCGCAGGTTCAGTCTCTCTATCTCCCCATGGCGCTTATTCGCTTGTCTTGATCATCCGTGATCGATCAAGTCGATGGTGGCAGGTGTCGGGCGCTCGACCCAACGCATTCAAGATACTGATCTGGAAGCGACAGTGTCAAGCGGTGGAGGCGTACGCATCGCCTTTCGACAATGCATATGCATCAGAAAATGAAAAATCACTGCGAATTTGCTGACATTCGGCTGTCAGGCACACCGGTCTTGTGTCTGAAATGCGTCGGTGAAATGAGGACACGGGCGGAGTTGGATTTGGGTGGCGCAACCCCGCCCGTAGTCGGAACAACAATGCGCGCCCGATGATGGGAAGCGCGCGACAGATGAAGGGGACAACCTTAGGGTTCTGTAGCAAAATCGTTTGAATCAACCGCGTCGTCGAATGCGGAAGTCGCGCGGATGTCGGCATCCTTGGTCCAGGCTACCATACCAAACTTCATGTTCTTGGCGTTGTAGCCAAGGACGTTGAGCACGGTCGTTGCCAGCCCGCCCGTGTGACCGGTGTAGCAGTACACAACGATGTCGCGATCCGTCGGGATGCGCTTCAAGTTCGCTTCCTGGGCAATCGTCTTCCATGGAATATTGATCGCGCCTTCGATGTGACCAAGGGCATAGGCTTCCGGGGCACGCACGCTGATGATGAATGGATCGTTGGTTTCATCGCCGTCGTTGAGCAGGTCAAACAGATCTTCCGCAGCGATGATCGGGCTTTCGTCGCCGGAGAGATACGCTTCTGCCGCCGCCCGAACGATCTCTCCGTCATCCGTCGAATCGGTCACATCCATCGTCGGCAAATCGTAAGTCATCTCGTCCGGAACGTCGGTCACCGTGGGAAAGTCGCTGCTGGTCTCTTCGTTGAACGGAGCTGCCGCGCGAATGTCTGCGTCACGCGTCCAGGCACACATGCCGTACTTCATGTTCACGGCTTCATGACCCATGGCGTTGATGACAGCCGTGGCAACAGCGCCGGTATGACCCGTGTAACAGTACACGATGATGGGCTGATCGGTCGGCAGATCGTCCAGAGCGCCAACATTCGCCACAGTACGCCACGGGATGTTGACTGCACCGGGAACGTGCCCCAGCGCGTAGTGCTCCGGCGAGCGTGCGCTGATGACATAGGGCGTGGTCGTGTCGTCGCCATCGTTGAGCGAATCAAATACCGTGGCCGCAGTCGTCGCAGCCGCTGGGTCGCTGCTTAAATAGTCATCGAACGCTTTGCGAACGGTTTCAAACTGATCTTTTGCCTCGGGTGGGGGCGTTGTTGCCTCGCATCCGGCGAGCACAACGGCCAAGGTCAGACATGTCAGGGATACGAATGCTCTCGATTTCATTTTCAAAAACCTCCTGGTACCTCGGTCACGATGACCGATTGATTGGCTTCAATTTCTTGTTCATTCATCAACCCACTCTCGATGAGTTGATTGATGTATTCAGCAGTCAGGTACAGATCCAGATTGCCGTGGCAATTGTCGCAACTCTCCGTCTGCGGGGTGTTGCGCTGGATGTTGTGGGGCGCTGCCGGCCGCCACGTTGGTGAACCGGCATAGTTCGGCATTTCAAGACCCCACGGTTCGAACGTGTCCGGGGCGATTGGAATGTGCCTGAGCAAGACATACCCGTACGGTCGATACTCGGAGACTTCCGGATTCTTGCCGATTCGGAAATCCATTTCAGACGGGAACCGCAACCCCTGGCTGTCTTGTTCGACGTGGCACGCGTAGCAGTTCTTGTAGCTGACCGAGTGACAGACGTTGCACGACACATTGTTCTGGTGGATCGAGTGATGCATGATCGGTGAATCGGCTGACTGTGCATCGGGGTGACAAGTGACGCATGTTGGACCGGCTTCATTGGCGAAGCGGTGGTCTGGCATCGTTCCATCACCGTGAAGTTCCACACCGGTGTGGCAATTCATGCAGTTCATCCCGCTAAGGTAGTGCGTGTCGGCTGGGATGCCCTCGTTCTTGCCGCGGAATTCATCACCGATTCGACTGCCATGGCATGCCGTGCACTGGTTCGTTTGTGAAGGCTGCTTCCGGAACATGTGCCCGTGCGTCAAACCACCGCCCACGGTTGCCGGGCGGCTGACGTGGCACTGACCGCAACTGGCATGGCATTCGGCGCAGCGGTTCTCAAACATTGCATGGAAGTCCGTTGATTCGGCGTCGCCTCCGCGCCGTTCGAACGCGGTGAAGTATCCCTGTTGCGTGGCGTGCAAGCTGCTCGGAACTGTTTCAACTTCGTTCGGGTGACAGGCGTTGCACGCGGTCGCCGCACCTTGCGTCGGATCAATCACGATGCCTTCATGTGCTTCTTCTTTGGTGAGGATGCCATCCTTTCCACCATGACAGGCGATGCAACCAAGACCTCCGTGAGTCGTTTCAGCAAATTCGGCGCTGACCAGCACCTTTTCCCACACCATGAGCGGTGTGACGCTGCCGCCTCAGCCTTCCCCCGTGGATTCGACGGGTGGAGGTTCCTCGCGGGCGACGGCTTTGAGAAGTGCCTCGTCTGTGTGGCAACTCAGGCAATCACCGACTCGTGCGGTTGGGTCGCCGTTGCCATTACCGTTGCTATTTCCATTCCCGCCGTTGTCACCGGTATCAGGGGCTGGGCCATTGCACCCAGCCACCACAAACAGACAAAGGAGGAACGCGATCCAGTACGTGAGCGGGTTGGAGAATGGGTGAGTTTGTGAGATTGAATGGGGCGGAGCATTCGCAGACGAGGCGTGAATCATAATTGCGACCTTTCACCGTACCAATGCGAAGGTGGGCGAGTTGTGCACTGTGGCTGCAATGACCGCCCATATGGTGACACTGGTCGACCCGGTGCAATCCGCGTGCCAATTGGACGTCGAGCGCATTGCTAATTGCTTTGGTGGTAACGTGCAGCGATTTTCGAGACATTCTGAGCGAGCGTTGTCGGAATTTGTGTCAGTCTAGAATGAACCAGCAGGTTTCTGGGCGAAGTGCCGCAGGCCATGCGCACTTTAACGATGCAGCCGAGCGGTGATGCCTTTGGAGAATTGAAGATAGTTGTGCGAGATGGCGCAGCTGCGTGATGTGCAGGCGCACATGGCATCGCACGAAAGCAATCAAGATCGCGCGGAAACCGCGAAGAGGGTGGGGAATTGGCCTCAATTGCTCGCCGCACTCAGCGAGCATTCAAGATGGGAACAATTCGAATCGCACAGACGAACATGTCCGTTCGATCAATCCAACCGGGACGCAAAATAGCACTTGCGAAGCACTTTCTCGCGCGAAAAAGTGTCCGAATTGTGTGAGCCACAGCCGTTTGGCACTCAGAAAAAAGCATAGAACTGGAACTACCATGTGGCTACAGTATACGAAGCATCCTCACCTCATCAACTGCGCGCCCAACGCCGGAGGCCCAACCCATGCGATCACGTCAATCCAAGTTGCTCGTATTCGCGGCATCAATCTCAACTGTCGCCATCGCCGCACCAGTGTCCGCCGACACGCTTGAGCTACGGGTTGTTGGCGAAGGTGGCACAACGCAAGTCGGGTGTGGTCCGGCCGTCGAAGTGAACATCCAGGGTCGCATTCAGAACGCAACGGATTTTGGGTTGGCATTGTGGAGCGCGGATCTTACCGACTGGCCATTCAGCGGTCAGGACATCACGACGCTAGTGCTTGATTCTCCGGGAGGCGATATTGATCAATTCAAGCGAAACCTTGGGCTGACCAATCCCTCCGGATATGGAGGCACGCCGATTGATGGCGACCTGATTCAAATCGGCGGCGGACAAAACACGATTGGAAACGCAGGCCCAACCCTGTTTCCAATCGGCACCGTGGTGACGAACATAGCGAACGGTTCCGAATGGGTGACCCTCGCGACTGGGACAATCGACACAAATTTTCAATTGGCGGATTTGCAGATCAACATTGAGTCCGCGTTTGCCAGCACATTGGCGACCGACGTCGGGCCTGTTTATGCAGTGAGTCCCGCGGACGTGGTCATCGTTGGCCCGGGCCTCACAGTCTGGTTGCCGGGGGCACCCGACTTCGGATTCACTGACGTTTATTCAGTGGCAAACCATGATCCGAATGGAAGTTTCCCGGGCGGACAATTGGCAATTCCCATTGATCCGTCGGACAATGCCGAGATAAAGAATCTCATCGAGCCGCGCCAATTCGGGGCAACAGGATCAAACATTGTTATTCGCGTCGATTTTTCAGAGGCTGTGGTCAGCGGTGCAGTGACTTCAGACCCACCATTGACTGGTCTCACTGCATTTCCGAACGGCAACAGCCTCATGATCACGTTCGATAACCCGGACAATGGCGTCTGCTACCACTTTGATATCACAGGTACTGAGATACAAGTTGACGGAACCATCGATGAATCCAACTGTCTGGTAGGAGACGCCGACTTCTGCATTTGCTACTTTGAAGGTGACATAAACTTCGACAGTCGTGTGAACCTGTTGGACCGGTCCGTGGTTGTCCAGCCGGACAATCTATTCAATACGATGGACACACCGGGAATAACGGGGCCACAAGTCGATATCAATCGCGACGGTATCATCAATATTCTGGATAGGTCGGTTGTGGCGCTTCCGGCTAATCTGTTCAATGACTTCACGGCATCGAATTGCCCATGATCGCTTGGTCATTTCGCGATGTGGCGCTTGACTGAGCCGAAGTGCGTCATCATGACATGAGTGAGTACGCTCGTGTTGCGACGCCCATTCTTGTCACGTCGCAGGCCACGCTTCGATCGCCAAAGATAGCGTTCACTACACTAAGACTTGTTGTCCTCGTCACCGGTTCGTGGATTGTCGGTGAAATATATGAAAAAAGGCGGTGCGACGATCAAGGCCTATCGCATTGAGGACTTGATTCAATAAAGATTATCGACTCTGCAAAACCTGTATTTGCGTTCGCGCAGTTGGTGCAGAAGACGCCCAAACTCCGTGTCCATCAAGTCGGTGCGTTGTGAGCCGAGGTGGAACAGCAATAGGAATCCATTGAGGCCGTCGGGTTGGTTCTGCTCGAACTTCAGCACGTCGGAGATGATTTCTTCCGATGAGACGAATTTCGCGTGGGTTTCGGGAATCCAGTCGCGGTTTGAACCGGCTTGTCCGGTCATGTTGATCAGTTGCACGTCGATCGCCTTGGCCCACTCGACTTGATCTTCGTTGAACCATTCGTAGGGCGGTATGAAGTAGATGGGCCGGTCGTCGTCGAAGCAGTGCAGCGCCCGGAGCTCGTCGATGTTCTGCCGCAAATCGGCGACAAACGTCTCTCGCGAAATAAGTGTTTTCGATCGATCCTCCCATGATGCGTACAGCGGATGGGCGTGCGAATGCGGTCCGACGTAATGGTTGTCGCGAACCATGCGTTTGACATATTCGCGGTGCAGCGGATTCGCGAGGTATCCACCCGTGACGAAGAACGACGCCTTCACGCCATGATTGGCCAACACGTCGAGGATCGTCTCAGTCGCCTGCCCATGGTCACCGCCCGTAAAAATCAGGGCCAGTTCACGCCGCGACTTGTCGCCTCGAATTGGCGCACCGTGGTCGAACGTCCATTGCGGTGATGTCGCGATCGCCGTCGAATGTTTAGACGACGAGCACCCGCCGACAAGGAACAAAACTGGCAGAACTATTAGTACCAAGCGCATCGGCATCAATTCCAAAGACTCACCAAGAGCAGCAGCGACACAGTCCCGTCAATGATCGGCTCGTTCGTCGAAAAATCCGCAAATGCATCGTGATAGACCGCGACATCAGATTGAAACGGTTCCAACGAACGATCCTCAAATTCCGAAAACTTCAAACCCTGGTTGATCTCGCGCGTCACCGGTCCATCAACCAGGCCGCCAACTGGCAGGATGCCCGCTAACTTGTAGAACAAATGGTGCGGCTTGCTCGAAGCGACCGACGTATTCGGTACGCCGATCACGAAACTTTTACCCCACGGGTTGCGGCCAAAGATCCAGTCGCGCGCGTCAGCCGCCAGCATCCTGAATCGCTTGTCGCCGGTCATGCGTTCATACAGAACCGCTTGCGTCGCCACCGCGATGACGTCATTCGTCGAACACCACACGAATGGCGTTCCAATGCGATACGGGTTCTGATTGGCCCGCGCCTCGATGCGTTCAAGCCCGGTGCGATAGAACCCAGCCAACTCGCGCTTCATCGCGTCGTCAACATGCTCATACAACCGCCAGTGGGCCAGGTTCACATAGGGGAAGAATTCGTAATGACCGTGCGCATCGTCGCCCATCCACTTGCTCGCGCCGGCCAACTTCGCGGAAGCGGTCGCAGCATTCAGATACTTCGGGTCTTTCGTCGCGATAAACAGCTCCGTCGCCGCCCATTCGACATCGTCGTGATAGGTGCTTTCGCCATAGTAGTAGGGGGCTCGCACCGGGACCGACATCGCACACCCGGGATGTTTTTCAGCCAACTGAAACGCGGACTCGGCCAACGCAATGTCGCCGTTGAGCGCTGCCGCCGCCGCCACTCTGCCTGCCAGGCTTGCGAGACCCGATGATTTGTTCTTGTATTTCGGACCCGCAGGTTCGGTCGTTGCCGGCCAAGCCGATCGCGGACCGCCCGGACCCCACCCGTAATCGGATTGATCGTCGTGCCACAAGGTTTCAGGCGGAAGGTGGTCGCGATCGTCACCAACCTGCACGTAGAGCGTTTCGGGGTTGGGGTGAATCTTCTTGAGCATCGGCGCCCCGTAGGCGGCTTCTTCGTTTGCACCCGCAAGCTTCAGCGCCGCAATGCAGTAGGTGGTGGTGATCATGTGCTTGAGTCGATCGCCCGCGTCATGCCATCCGCCGACGAGGTCAACTTGCTTACCGGTGGTTGTGTCGATGCCGTCTTTCTGATGGCATTTTTTCTTTTCGACTGGGTTGTCGCCGCAGCGCTGCAACTGCATGAACCGCAGAAGCGATTGGGGGACGGTCGCATACGCCTTCGCGTCGATGGAAAATTCTTCGGATTTGATGTCCTTAAATTCGACGCGATAACGACCCGCCGCCCGGACGGCTGAAAAATCCAACCGATAGTTGTGCGCGAAGGGCCCCCAGGCTCCCTCGTCCGTGCCGATGGAACCCTTAAACTCGCCGACGCGAAACTCACCCTCCAAAGGCTCCATGCCGGAAAGCACCGCCACCTTCGGATCATCCGGCAGATAACCGATCAGGTTCACACGAATCCAAGCGGACTCAGCCCCCAGCGCAGGCATAGCACCCAAGATCAAGACAAACGCAACAACGGTCCCATGCCGCATAAATCACTTCCTCATTGACCAACGCCACGGCGATCATCAGAATCGCCTGCATCGTTAAGCTGCAAAAGCAAACTGTATCGCGGTCTGCAAATTCGTATCGCCAATAGAAAACCAAGTCATGGAAACCAAACCCAATCGGTTGCTGTCCCTCGACGCATTTCGCGGGTTGACCATTGCCGGCATGATTCTCGTCAACAACCCCGGTTCATGGTCCAACATCTACCCGCCGCTGCAACACGCCAAATGGAACGGCTGGACCGCGACCGATCTTGTCTTCCCGTTCTTTCTGTTCATTGTGGGCGTGGCGCTTCCTTTTTCAATGGCCAAGCGCCGCGAGCCGGATTCCTGGCAATGGAAAGCTCTGCCGCACATCATCGCCCGCACGCTGACGCTCTTTCTGCTCGGCATGAGCATGTATGGCTTCCCCAACTTTCGACTCATTGGCCCATACGTCTTGCTGATCGCCGGATTGCAACTGGCGTTTGCCAACATTCCATTGAAACATTCCGTAACCCAAGCGCCCAGACGGTGGCAACCGACCGTCGGCGGACTGCTCATTCTCGCGGGCGGCGTGTATCTGGTTCTTGACTGGTCGTATTTCTGCGACTCGGGACTCCGCGTACCGGGTGTGCTGCAACGCATCGCGGTTTGTTATTTTGCCGCGTCGGTTGTTTTCATCGCCGGCGGTCTTCGCGGCGCTGCGGTGGCTGCGGTGGTTCTCTTGGTTGGATATGCCTGGATCGGTGCGAACGTGACCGCGCCGGCTGGCTACACTGCGGACGTGACAGGATCGGAAGGCTTGCTGCACAGTTGGGTCGACGATCAATTCCTCGCAGGTCACCTCTACCGCGAACGCCCGGACCCGGAGGGCTTGCTCAGCACACTCGGCGCCATCGCGACGACGCTGCTCGGCGTGCTCACCGGTGGATGGTTGCGGGGCTCAAGCGACGGGCATGTGAAAGCCATCGGGATATTCGTCGTTGGCAACGTGTGTTTGCTCTGCGGGATGAGCCTCGATTGGATTGTTCCCATCAACAAGAAAATTTGGACGAGTTCCTACGTCATCATCACTGCCGGTCTTGCGTTGCAGGTTTTGGGCACGTGCTATGCGCTGATCGATCTGCGCCGATGGCGCAAATGGTGTTCACCGCTTCTGGTCTTCGGTTCAAACGCGATCGTCGTCTTCATCGCGTCGAGCCTCACCGCCAAGATGCTGCACCGCTGGAAGATCGCCGAGGATGGTCCATCGGTCGGTCGCTGGATCTACCAAAACCTGTTCACCTCATGGGCCGAGCCGCGGTTGGCATCCCTATGCTACGCGCTCGCCTACGTGACATTCTGGCTGATCCTGATGATTCCGCTGTACCGCAAGCGAATCTTCATCAAAGTCTGACCGAGCACCTAATGCGCGCCCGGGTAGCGAGGCATATCGCCCGGATGCGACTGAGGCGGCATTTGGATCGGTGCCGGTTTGCTCTCCGAACCCGGGTTGAATGCCGGCAGCCGATGTTTGTATGAGACATCCGGCTGGGGGTATGGCTCGGGCGGTGGAGGTGGCGGTTCGGGAATTGCACGCCTTAGTGCGACGAAGAATAGCCACAGTACGATGAGCGCGTAGGGAGCAAGCGGCAGCAGGCGATACCAGAAATCCGTGAACGTGTAGTGCACGTCGAGGTCGACGTATTCCAAAACCGCGGGGGCGAGGTCGTGCGGCGTCATGTCGCGGTGCGGCCACATCCATGCGCAAAACGCGGTGACGCCGCCAAACGCAACGCCCAACAAACCTTCACCCGCTACGAAACCGGAGGCGGCTAGCACGCCCGCATCATGACTGTCGGGATCGGGTTCGCGATGAACCAAGTCGACGACGAGTCGAATCAAACCACCGATCATGACCGGCGTCGAAAGTTCGAGCGGAAGATAGAGCCCGACCGCGAACGGCAGGCAGCCGATCCCCAAAAACTCGACAACCAGACCAGCCGCCACACCGATGCCGATAAAGAGCCATGGCAGATTTTGATCGAATACGCCGTTGAGCAGGATGGCCATCAGGTTCGCCTGCGGTGCGTTGAGCTTGTTGGGGCGGTCGTCGGTAAATCCGTAACCTTTGTGCAGTACAAAGATCACGCCCGCGACACAAACTGCGGCCGTCAACACGCCGATGATCTCGCCGATCTGCTGTTTCCACGGCGTTCCCTGAACGAGATATCCGGTTTTTAAATCCTGCGAGACATCGCCCGACACCGAGATGGCCACGCACACCATCGCACCGACTGAGAGGGCGGTGAACTTCACGTCGGCTAGGTCAGGCACAAAGTAGAAAAAGAGCAGCGACGTTCCAAGAAGCGTCGCGATGGTCATGCCCGACGTGGGGTTGGAACTGCTGCCGATCAAACCCACAAGCCGCGACGACACGGTCACGAAGAAAAATCCAAACACGCAGACCAACACCGTACCCTGCCAACCGGCTTTCAGTTCGGGCAACTTCCACATGATCGCAGCGATCGCGACAACGCCGCCAGCCACGAGTATGAACGGCAGATCGCGCGTGGTCCGTTCCTTCGATCCGCTGGGTGCAAACATTGCGAGGAACAGATGCCAAAGCGATCCGATGATCGTCGGAAAACTCTTGAACAGTGAAAGCAATCCGCCAATCGCGACAGCCCCCGCGCCAATATACTTGATGAAGTTCTTGTGGATTTCATCCGGCCCCATTTCTGCGATGGCTTTGCTCGCGGGGAAGATTGTTCCTGGTGATGAAATGGTGAACGCATCGAAATGATCGTCGGCTGGCGGCGTTTTTGCGTTCACCAATCCGTGCAGGACGACCGCGACGATACCGCCGCGAAGGACCGCATCAGGTTTGGGGCGAGGGGTGTAATTCGACGTCATCAGCAGCGGTCGGTCGAGTTTCGCCGGCAAGTCTTTGTGGCTGTTTTCAAATACGCTGGCGTCGGCAGAAAATACGGTCGTGCCGTCGAAAACGCTGACGACGCTGACGTCGTGGCTTTCGTACGACTTTGGATCGGTGTACCCATATTCGAACCGATTGGCCAAGTCGAAGGCGATTCGTTCGCGGTTGTTGATGATGTCCTGACTGACTTCGTAGGTGATGATCGCGGTAATCTGCCGTTCACCAGGTTCGGTGCACGACTGAACGAGCGTTTCGCCATCGGGGACGTAAATCGCATCGCTCAGTTCGAACGTTTCAATATTTTCTTCCGGCGACTTAAAGGTTGTGACTGTCGGCTGCGTTGAGACATTCGACGGATTGTCGATGCCATGAATGACGATCGAAATGCGTCCCGGTTGAATCGCGCTGGCGGTTTTGTCGAGTGACGGTCGAAACAAATCGAGCGTCAGTGTCTGTCCATCGAGTCGTTGCCGCGGTTTGTAAACGAAATCGCCTGCCGTCACGCCCGCGACCTGGGCATTGGTCAGGTCGAATTCTTCGGGCATGGTGATGCGCATGCCGTTGCTGGTGGAGTCGAGCGGCTTGGTGGCTTTGATGCAGAGAAGCGCCGTCACGTTGGTCGTGTTGCGTCCTTCGGGGATGACGTAGAACTGATTGCACGATTCGGACTTTTCAATGACCGGGACCGAAATCGCCGAGTCCTCAAGGATGGGGCCAAAAGGTTCGCTGCCGAAAAATGACAAACTGGGAATCAGCACATACCAGCCAAGCACTGCCCCCGCGAGCATGTACGCCGAGATACGCGGGCCGATGATGTATCCCACGCCCAACAGCGCCGGTGACGCATCGAGCGTGGCCTTCGTGCGAAGTTGCGGTATCGCAACCGACGCCACCGGTCGCCAGAAACCAAGATCGCGCAGGAACGAATACACGAAACTGATCCCCAATCCCCAGAAGACGGTCTTCGCCAACCCGCCGCCTTTCTGACCGGCTTCCAACACTTCGGCGCAGGCGAGCCCTTCCGGGTACTTTAGATTCTCGTGTTCTTTGACAATCAGGTAGTGACGGAGCGGGATCATAAAGAGCACGCCCAACGTCCCACCGATCGCAGCCCATGCCGCGATGGTCCAGTAGTCCGGCGACAGTCCCATGATGAAGAGGGCAGGAACGGTAAAGACAATCCCGCTCGCCACCGACGTACCAGCCGACCCGATGGTCTGGACGATGTTGTTCTCGAGTATGCTGTTTCGCCGAAAGATGGATCGCAGAACGCCCATCGAGATGACGGCTGCAGGGATCGATGCGCTGACCGTCATCCCGACCTTGAGGCCCAGAAACGCGTTCGCCGCGCCAAAGAGGACGCCGATAATGACGCCTAGAATGACCGACAGCAGCGTAAATTCGCGCCCGTTGCCCATGAATCACCTCGTCCGCTGAGATCAAACAGAAGAATCGTCCAGTATCCGCCGAATCGTCCATACCGCTGAGATGGCGAGATGGCCCAAAGCGCGGTGCGGCTGCTTGGAACATGATAAGGTGCGCTGTTGGCTTTGTGAATTCAAGGAGGCAGTTCATTCGGTCTGCCCTCCGATGGTTTGACGGGGTCCATTGCCGCTGTCGGTTGTCACGCCGAAGTTACATGCCCGTTACTACGCGGCGAACCCCCCAACCGATTGGTCAGTAACGGTTTGGCCAACTCAAAATGACTGGGAATAAAGGGTTTCTGTGCGTTGTCGGTGTGGCTGGGGCGGGTATTCGTTACACGTTCGTGCATTGCCATTCCCATGCGGAAGTGCGAACATCCTAGCAGGGTTGATCGGTTCTTAACCGATTGAATATAAGAGAGATTCACCGTTTCAAGATGCGTGGTGATTGGCATTTTCGAGGACCGCAGGGTCCTTGCACGGGATGCAGAAGCATGGGCGTTCCATCGATGATCATGCGTTCGTCATATTAAGACACATACAAAGACAACAGATTAGAAAACCTTGGGCTATCAAAGGGTAATTGGAGATGACCATGAATTGCGTTTCACTTAAGGAAGGGCTTGGAGCTTCCTCTTTTCGACTGACCAGAACCATTGCGATGGGACTCGCAGTCACGTTTCTGTTTGCAGGCGTCGCGACGGCACAGACCGCCGACGAGAGCGCTCCCAAAGCGGGAGAAAAAGCCGTCGAAAAATCGGGCAGCGGACCGGTGGCAACACCACTCGATGCGACCCACGATTTTGGAAAGATCTGGACCGGTGAAGATCTCAAGCACACATTTCAGATCAAGAACACCGGATCGGAAGTCTTGAAGATCACCAAGGTCAAGCCCGCATGCGGTTGCACCAAGAAGGGCAAGCATCCCGATGAGATCGCCCCAGGACAAACCGGCGAATTCAGCTTTGGCCTAAACACCAAGAAACTCCACGGTAACTTCACCAAAGCCATCACTGTCTCAACGAACGATCCCGCCCACGAGTCGCTCACGCTCAAACTCGTCGGTGAAGTTCAGCACTTTGTCGAAGTCACGCCGAGCGCCGCGACGTTTGGGCGGCTTAAACCAGACTCCGTTTCCACCAAGACCCTCAAGGTTTTGAACAACACCGGTGAGAATCTCGACATCAAGCTCGCCAGCGACGCCAGCGAAGGTTGCTTCAAGGCTGAACTCTCGGAAGTTGTTCCCGGTAAAGAATACGAACTGACGGTGACCGCCCAGCCGCCATACAACAGTGGCAACAACCGTCACATGATCAAGTTGCTCACGAACCACCCGCAGCAGAAGGAAATCCAGGTGACGTGTTTGGCGTTGGTTCCGCAGCGTCTCGAACTTCGTCCGGACAATCTCCGTGTTGCGTTGGGTGCCAAGACGCAGTCGAAGCGCCGGCTCCGCTTCACCAACAATGGTGACGATCCGGTCAATCTGCTCAGCGTCACGTCGAGCGCCGATTCAGAGCAACTGCTGACTGAAGTAAAGACGTACCAGGAAGGCCGAAGCTATGAGATTACGGTGACGATCCCGGCGAACTATGCACCTCCGAAAGACGGTGTCTCGATTGTTCTCAACACCGACGACAAGGAAACTCCGAAGCTTGAGGTTCCGATTGTGGCGACCGAACAGCGCTCCAGAACGCCACGTCGTCCGGCAACGGAAATGCTCGGGCAAGCCGCACCGACCGGAAAGTTCAAGACCGTCGCCGGTGACGAAGTGAATATTGGCGGAACCTCGGACGAGGTCGACGTCCTGTTCTTCTATGCATCATGGTGTGGGTTCTGCAAGAAGGCGCTGCCCGAAGTCGAGGAACTGCACAAGCAATTGCAGGCCTCCGGAAAGAAAGCCAAGATCTACGCGATCAACCTCGACGATCGCACCGGTCGCCGTGGCCGCACCGAAGAGCAGACCCTCCAGCACTACAAAGACATGAAACTCAGCATGCCGTTGATTCTCGATTCGGAGAAGAAAGCGGGCCGCCCATTCAAGGTCACGAGCTTCCCGACGATGTTTGTCGTCGGACAGACCGGTACCGTGGAAGCAGTGCATGTCGGTGCGAAAGCCGGGTTTGAAAAAGAACTGGCCAAGGAAATCGACGATTTGCTCGCCGGCAAGAAGCTGACTGATGCCGGGCACGTTGCAAACGCCAACGTTGCCTCCCGAACCAAGGTTGGGAGCAAGGGGATGGCCAATCTTGAAGTCAAGCAGTCCAAGGTCGTTGGAAGCAAAGGCCGCGACGACGTTCGCCCCGTAACGATCAAGAGCAATGAAGTTCAGCCGGGAACACCCGAAAAGAAAGACGCACCCGAAGCTGAGTCAGGCAAGGATGAATAAAGGTTGAGTCATCGCCTGTAGCCGTCCGAACTGACATCAAAAGCATCAATGGCACCGCTGAAGGGTTTTCCTTCGGCGGTGCTTTTTTTTGCGCCCGATTGAGGCGGCTAAAAACACCTTGAGTCCAAACGCAGCGGCGCGACAGCGTCGTCATTCCCGCGGAGGCGGGAATCCAGGAGCAGAACGAATTCAATCCAAGTGAGTACGGGCGCCCTTGCTGTGAAGGGTGGACGAGCAGAACGCTACGCTTGTATTAAGACCGCCATAGTCTCGCCTCCGACGGTCGATTTCGAAAACGTCCTGTTTCGGCCTGTTTGTTTCCCAAGTTGTTTCCCAAGCGCGCCGCGACACCGCCGGTTCCGATAATTTCATGATCAGTCAGCATTGCGGGCAGGCTTGTTGAACAGGTCGATACGGCGTCACGATGATGCAGGGTTTCGCCTGGGCGACCAACGCGTTGTCGTCAAACCTCACCGTGTTCTAACTTCATTCGATTCAAAGAGTTGGCGCGCACAAAACAATAAAACGTAAGAACTCATGTTGCCTGGAATCAACACGATCGCGCATTCCGACCTGGAATCGCCAGCCCGGGCGGCCGCAGTAGCCTCTGTAACATGTTGTTATTTAAAAGTTTATGGATTCTTGAAAGGATTGTGCCGTTCGGTGCCATTCAATCTTGCAGAAGGGTATTCCACGAGAAGAGCAGCCGTTGCCGTTCGCTGCCAGTGGAACGTTGGGAGTGACCCGACGTACAATCAAACACTCGTCGCAGTTGGCGACGGCCCTAGGAGGCGCAAAGAACATGAACGATAACACTTTCCAGAAGAAGCTTGCTGAGTTGGTTGCAGAAATTGGGACGCTGCCGGTCGACGATCGTGAGAAGTTGCAGGTTCTGGCAGAAGAGACGCGTGAGCGTCACCAGAAGCTCAAGCAGACCGTGTCCAATCTGCACGAAAGCATTGATTTCCTCCGCCTGTCAATCAAGTATCTCCTCTTTGATCTTGAAGCCACGCGTCGCGAGAACGTGCAGATGCGCAAGATCCTCGAAGAAGGAAACAAGAACGATCAGGATATGGAATAGCGACATTCGATGATTGCCGAGGTTTGAAAAAATCTCGTCGCAGTCATCACAAAGTCACGCCGATACCCGCCTGCATCATCGATGATGTGGGCGGGTTTTTTATGCGCGGTTGTTGCGAAACGCGAGTGATTACGCTTCGCCGTCGCTGATGAGGTTGAGTTCTTTCAACGCGAGCAGGGCGGCTTGCTGCTCGGCTTCTTTCTTGTTGGGCGCCCAGGCGCTTTGAAAGCGGCGCGCTTGAATCACGACCGCCACTTCAAAACACTTGCTGTGATCGGGCCCTTTTTCATCGAGCGATTCGTAGCGTGGCGTGGCGTTGAGTTGCTTCTGGGCGTACTGCTGAAGCGTTGATTTGTAGTTCTCCATGTTCTTCGACTTGACGGTGCGTTCGATGTATCGCGTCAGTCGAGGAATCAGAAACTCGCGAGTCACTTCCATTCCGGCATCGAGGTACAGCGCCGCGATGAACGCTTCAAACACGCCCGCCCGCACTGACGAGGGAATCACGTTTCCTTCGGTCATGCCCTTGCCCAAACGCAGCAGATCGCTGAGGCCGATGTCATCGGCGATCTTCGCGCAAACCTTCCGCGAGACCACCACGGACTTGACCTTGGTCATTTCGCCTTCGAGCTTATCGGGATAACGCCGGAAGAGTTCTTCGCACGTGATCAGACCGAGCACCGCATCGCCCAGGAACTCAAGGCGTTCGTTGCTGGTCAGGCGACTTTGCGCCAGGGAGGCATGGGTAACAGCTGACACGAGCAGGTCGATGTCGGTGAACCGATGGCCCGCAAGCTCCTGGGCGCGGTTCAGCAATTCGGATTGAGGCACTGCTGGGCTCCTGACAGGCCCGTGGCGAACTCCCAAACGACTGACGATTCTTTGCGGAATCGAAGCGCGTTGAGGACCTGGCCATGAACCGGTCTGAACGGGACCGCTCGAACATTCGAGCACAAACACCACCGCAACCGCCATTTGCATTGCAGGGCGACGGTTGCGGCACACATCATTATTGTATCGGTGCGCATGCCTGCAGAATGAATCACAAGCTACAGCACTTCAATGTCATCAAACATCGCGCGGCTGTGGGGGCGAAATGCCCAATACCCTGCATGGTCACCCGTTGCCCCAAGCCGGCGGCGCGAAGTTTATTCCCGTACGATCCAATGCGACGTCAACCGTCGAACTTAGCCTGCTGCTTTGGCGAGCGCGTCGGCTTTGGGCGTTGCTTCCCAGGTGAAGTTCGGTTCTTCGCGACCGAAGTGGCCATGACGTGCGGTTTCAAAGTAGATCGGACGCAACAGGTCGAGCCCGTTGATAATGCCCGACGGCGTCAGGTCGAATGTGTCGCGGACGGCTGACGAAAGCTTCTCGTCGCTGACCTTTCCGGTGCCGAACGATTCAACCAGAACACTGACTGGTTCGGCCACCCCGATTGCATAAGCGAGCTGAACTTCGGCTTGGTCGGCCAACCCGGCTGCAACGATCGTCTTGGCAATGTTGCGACACATGTACGCGGCAGAACGGTCCACCTTTGACGGGTCTTTACCGCTAAATGCGCCGCCACCGTGTCGGCCCCGACCGCCGTAGGTATCGACGATGATCTTGCGGCCGGTCAGACCGGCATCACCGTGCGGTCCACCGACGACAAAGCGTCCGGTCGGGTTAATGTGGAAGTTGATGCTGTTGGACCAAAGTCCCGGAGCGTCGCGTTCGACAACCGGTTTGATCACGTGGTCGATGATGGTCTTGCGTGCTTCGTCGGTCATGTTGCCGTCTTTGCCGACGACTTCTTCGGTGTGCTGTGTTGAGATCACGATCGTCTCGATGCGCGATACCTGGCTGTCACCGGTGTATTCGCAGGTGACCTGCGACTTGGAGTCGGGACGAAGCCACTTGATGTCGCCCGACTGGCGCACTTGTGCGAGTTGCTCGACGAGACGGTGCGACAGGTGAATGGGCAGCGGCATGAGCGGCTTGGTTTCGCGACAGGCAAACCCAAACATCAGGCCCTGGTCGCCGGCGCCCTGTTGCGTGTGGAGTCCGGTGCCTTCGTCCACGCCTTGGGCGATGTCAGCCGACTGGCTGTGGATAGCCCGAAGGACCGCACAACTGCGGTAGTCGAATCCGCCGGCGGCATCGTCGTATCCGATTTTCTCGATGGTTGATCGGATTGTGTCTTCGGCGTTGGCGAGCGCTTTTTCAGCCGCATCGTTGTTCGTACGCACTTCACCGGCGCACACGACCAAGCCGGTGGTCACCAGCGTTTCGACGGCGCATCGTGCCTTGGGGTCATGCGTCAGGAGGCTGTCGAGGATGGCGTCCGAAACCTGGTCACAGACCTTGTCGGGATGGCCCATCGAAACGGACTCTGAAGTAAATAAGTGCTTTCCAGCGTTTGAATCAGATGCCACTACAGACTCCTTCTGTTTATGTCTTAAAGCGATTGCGTCGCCACCAACTGTGGCTCGAGACGCGGTGAACGCACGTCCTGCGTTCGATCGAAGCGGCGATCTTAGGAGGATCGGTCTTTCTTGACAACTGTTTCGCCTTGTTTTCAAGCGTAATCCGACAAGCCCAAGGCATAAACCTTTGAATATCGCTTTAATGACAAGGTTTGGGACGCCTGTGCAAGCCGCTAGCGGGGTTCGACCACGATGGCTTTGGGGTCGGTGGGGCAGTGCTGTTCGCAGACGCCGCATCCAACGCAACCGGAATAGTCGACCATGGGCGGTCCCGCTCCATCCAGTCGAAGGGCTTTGTCGCCCAGCGGACACAAATCCACGCAGATCGTGCAGTCGTCAGCCGATTGACCGGGGGCTTCGATGCGGTTGTCGGCGTCGTCGGCTTCGTCCTTTCGAACGCAAGCCGTTGGACTCACCCGGGCCAGCCCCATGTTGATTTGATCAGGAGCCGTCAGCGGGCGAAGGGCGCCGGACGGGCAGACGTGGGTGCACTGCAACCCGTCGCACACCACACACGCGGTGATGCTGGCATTGATGATCGGCGTGGGCTCGTCGGAATAGTCGGTCGAAAGCAGGATCGCGTTGGCCGGACACGCCTCCACGCACTTACCCGAATGGTCGCAGGTGCGGGCAAAGACCAGTTCAGGCACCGCACCCGGTGGACGCAAGGGGCGCTTCGGCGGCAGGTGACGTGTAAGCCGCCTCGCCTCGCCGGTCGCCCCGGCTGACTCGTCCGAATCCTTATCAAGAAAGTCAGCAAGCGGAGAAGCCAACCGCGCAAGACTCTCGCGAAAGAAATGCCGCCGATGATATTTGTCCTGTTCAGACATAGATGGTTTAGATTCGCAACCGTGCCACTGCTCTGTGAGCAGTGCTAGCATGAAGTTTGTCGCCAACGGCCCAGCACTGCTCACAGAGCAGTGGCACCTCTTGAATGAAGTGTAGTACACAAGTTCGCCTGCGTGCCAATAATCTTATCGGAACATACAGAAACGGGCGCAAGGTCCTCGGTTAAGAGACAGGACGTGTGAAGGTATTCGGGAAGGCCTAGCAAAGCGCGGCGTAAGTCATGAACGCCAGGAAAGCCACCTTTGCCTTGCGTCGGAAGAACCAGTAGACGGTGAACCAGTTGATTTTCATCGGATGGGCTCCTTTGGCCTCCAAGGGCTCAATGGCTTTTGCTTCTCTCTGAAGGAACCATTTGCAACCCGCGCGCCGTCATCCCCGGTTGAACGCCCATTTTGGCCCGATCTTCCAAACCCTTGAGCGGTAAGAAGATAACGTCGCCCCAATCGATCGAGCCGACTATCGGACCCGTTGGATTGTATTGGGCTGTTGCCTTTGAGCAACGATCCGCGGTCTGGTGATGTTTCAGGGCAACATCAGTGCGGTGGGAGCGGATCGCCGAGGTGGGGCGACCAAAACCGGCATTGGTCGTCTTCCTTTGTGGGATGGGCGATTATCTGTTAGATACGCGACTTCGCCAGACGGCATCGGAAGGGCGTTTGGGCCCGCTCGGTGGATCTTCGTTTTAGCAAAAGGACATGGTTGGATGGCCGCAAACCCAGGCAAATCAGACTCAGGTCTGTCTAAGGCAGAAAAAATGGAAAAGATCGTCGCCCTCTGCCGGCGACGAGGATTCATTTTTCAATCCAGCGAGATCTACGGCGGAATCGGCGGTTTCTGGGATTATGGCCCACTCGGTACCGAGCTGAAGCGAAACGTCAAAGACGCCTGGTGGCACGACATGGTGCGCAACCCACCGGTTGGCCCGAATGGAAAAGACTTCCAGATGGTCGGTGTCGATTGCTCGATCATCATGAACCCCAAGGTCTGGGAGGCTTCCGGGCACGTCGGCGGTTTCAGCGATCCGATGTGCGATTGCAAACTCTGCAAGGGACGCTTCCGCGAGGACCAGGTGGCTGAGGGCGTTGAAGCCAGTGACTGGTATGAGCAGGTCAAAGATGCGTTCGATTCAAGCAAAGCCCCTGCGTTCGAAAAGCTCAAGAGTTGGGCGAAGAAGAAGGGAACCAAACAAGCCGCAGGTTTGCCACTGGTGACGCAGACGGACACCGTGATTGCGGCGCTGGCGGGCGAGGGAGACGGTGTCGACTTCGCAACCGCAACGAAGCACATTTTCGTTGACGGTGCGAATAGCGGCTTGAACAAGACCTGTCCGACATGCGGCGGTGAGTTGACTGAACCGCGCGAATTCAACCTGATGCTTCAGACGAATATCGGCGCGCTTCAGGATTCGTCGTCGATTGCGTACCTGCGCCCAGAAACGGCGCAAGGCATTTTTGCAAACTTCAAAAACGTCATCGATTCATCGCGCGTGAAGCTGCCGCTCGGTATCGCCCAGATCGGCAAGAGCTTCCGCAATGAAATCAACCCGCGTAACTTCACGTTCCGTTCGCGCGAATTTGAACAGTACGAGATTGAATTCTTCTGCCATCCATCCGAAGCCGACGAGTGGTACACTTTTTGGCGCGACGTCCGCCACAACTGGTACGTGGGTCTCGGTCTCAAGAGCGAGATGCTGGTTCTGCGCGAACACGAAGGCAACGAACTCGCGCACTACGCCAAGGGATGCGCCGACGTCGAATACGACTTCCCGTTCGGCGTCAGTGAACTTGAGGGCATCGCCAACCGCACCGACTACGACCTCAAAGCCCACATCGGTAAGAGTGGTAAGGACCTCTCGTACTTCGATGATCAACGCAAGGAACGCTTCGTACCTTACGTGATCGAACCGTCGGGCGGCGTCGATCGCAGCGTGCTGGCGTTTATCACCGAGGCGTACACCGTCGATGAAAACCGGGCCAGTCCCGAGTTCATGAGGTTTCACCCGCGACTCGCGCCGATCAAAGCCGCCGTCTTCCCGCTGGTGGCCAAGGACGGAATGCCCGAGTTGGCCGAGCCGATCTACAACGAACTGCGCAGGCACTATCCGTGCCAATACGACATCAAGCAGGCTATCGGCAAGCGTTACGCCCGCATGGATGAAGCTGGCACGCCGTTCTGTTTTACGGTTGACGGCCAGACGAAAGAGGATGGAACAGTTACAGTTCGTAACAGAGATGACGCAAGCCAGCAGCGGATCGACAAATCGCGCTGCGGCGAATACTTGCGTGATCAACTTCAAGCCTAAAAACGCGCACAATTGTTCGATCGTTTGCGCATATTCCCCGTTGTGACGCGCGGTGGATGAGTCGCCGTGCGCCTGGCGTCTGCGCGTGCACAGATTTCCCCATTTTTCAGGTTGATGGTGACGTTTCGGCTGCGGATCGTCGGCGCATCGGCGACAGTTTGCGCTTGCCTACCGATTGACCCATTGGGATAATTCTGCCAGTTTCAAGCCGGTAAACGCGAATTGACGTGGAGATCGGATTCATGGCTGGGAACTTTATTGGCCGATGAATATTGCCGATCCTAGTCGAATCCGGACGTTGGCTGAAACAGCCCGGTCGGATGGGGACTTGTCTTCGGGGTTGGCGTGACGATAACATAAGATTGTCCGCACGCCGCGAGTCGGGTCTCTGTTGGCAAGACGACGTGTTGCCAACAAAGAGGTGTTGCCAGAAAGTTGTGTTGAGGTGGATGTGATGAATGCATGGACAACAACGATGGATCTGAACCAGTACCGTCCTTCAGAGTACCGAGCCATCCTTGTTCATAAGTACTACCTGGGAATCGAGCGCGGTTATGATCCGTCGTTCGAAGAAGCCATCGAAAGCTGGGAGCAGAACCACGCGGACGACTGGCGACAACAAAAGATGCGCCGCGACGTCCAAGCGCAGATCAGCGAGATCGATGCCTATCGCGATCGAGTTTCAAGAGAGCGCGGCGTCACCGTTCAATGGGAAGACGCGGCCAAGGAATGGGTCAACACCCGCGAGGCCAAATGGCGCGATCAATGGGAAGCATCAGCTTACGCCGGCGCCTGAGTTCAACACGTAGCGAATCAACGCAGCAAATCACGCCTTGCCAAATCAGCCCGCGCCTTGCGCACGCCGAACCGAGTAAACCTTCTTCTCAGTCCATGTCGACGGTGATTGCACTGCTCACAGAGCAGTGGCACGGTTTTTGATTTACGTTTGGGTTGCTTACTTTGAGTCGGCCATCGCGGTTCGTTTGGATTCGATCGCCGCGAGCAACTGATCGAATGATTTTGCGAACGAATTGACGCCCGCTTCTCTCAGATCTTCGGTGACCTTGGCGATTGAGATACCCATCGACTCGATCTTGGCGAGGTCGCTCTTGGCCTGTTCGACGTCTTCGGTAACCGTTGTCGAAACATCAAATCCGTCCCGGATCGCGTCGATGGTGGCGGGTGGGGCGGTGTTAACGGTGTCGGGACCGACCAACGTGTGGACGTAGAGCGTGGGTGAGTATGCCGGGTTCTTCGTGGAGGTGCTGGCCCATAGCGGTCGTTGGACCCTTGCGCCTTTGGCTTTCAAATCCGCGAACGCCTTGCCGCCAAACACGTTGAGGTATCGCTGGTATGCAATCTTGCTGTTGGCGATCGCGGCTTTTCCTTGGAGCGATGCGCCGTCGGGCAACTCAGCCAGCATCGGATCAATGGCGCTGTCCACGCGGCTGACGAAGAACGATGCGACCGAAGCCACGCGCGAAGGATCGTTGCCCGCATCGGTATAGCGCTGCAAACCGCGGATGTACGCCTGCATGATTTCTTCGTAGACGTCGGCGCTGAAGATCAGCGTGACGTTGACGTTGATCCCCGTCGCGATGGACTCCTCGATCGCCGGAATGCCTTCGGTCGTTCCCGGAATCTTGATCATCACGTTCGGACGTTTGAGCGTTTGAAAAAGTCGCCGCGCTTCAGCCAAAGTGCCGGCCATGTCGTGGGCGAGCTTCGGATTGACTTCGATGCTGACATAGCCATCGACACCATCGGTCCTGTCATAGACCGGTCGAAGCAGGTCAGCCGTCGCGGCGATGTCGTCACGGGTGATGGCGTCGTAGATATTCCACGCGTCCTGATTCTGTCCGATCAACTCGCGAATCTGTTCGTCGTAGTCGTCGCTGCCGGTGACGGCTTTTTCGAAGATGGTCGGGTTCGAGGTGACGCCCAAAATGCCATCGTCAAAGAGCGCCTTCATCGAACCGTCTTTGATCATGTCGCGGCGGACGTTGTCGTACCAGATCGATTGACCACATTCCGAAAGTTTTTCAAACATCGCGTGCATGTTGACGGTTTCCTCAAGTGCTCAAAGGTTTCAATTGATGGCGTCAGTTGGCCAATTGGCGGATCAGCTTGCGGGCGGAATCTGCAACCGCGTCAGCCGTGATGCCGAAGTGGGCCATCACTTCATCGCACGGCGCCGACATGCCGAACGATTCATGCGAGATCATGATACCGTCTTTTCCGATGTACCGCTCCCATCCCATGGCGATACCGGCTTCGATGCCCACGCGAGCCGTGATTTCAGGCGGTAAAACCGATGCGCGATAGGCTTCGTCCTGTCGTTCGAACAATTCCCAGCAGGGCAGCGAAACGATTCGCGCGACGATGCCCTCGGACTTCAGCGTTCGATACGCGGCCACACAGTGCTGCAATTCGGTGCCCGTACCGATAAGGATGACCTGCGGCGATTCGGTTTCTTTCGTCACAACATATCCGCCGCGAATCGCCTGACGCGCGTCGTTGAATTCAGCTGGATCAAGCGTCGGAACATTCTGCCGCGAAAGCGAAAGCATCACGGGGCGATCGCTTGATTGCAGCGTGTGTTCCCATGCCGCGACAGCTTCGTTGGCGTCACCGGGTCTAAAGACATCGAGATTCGGAATCGCGCGCAGGGCTGCGAGGTGTTCCACCGGTTGATGCGTCGGACCGTCTTCACCGACGCCGATGCTGTCATGCGTGAAGACGTACGCCACTGGCAGACCCATCAGCGCCGAAAGTCGAATCGACGGACGGGCGTAATCGGTAAAGACCATGAAACTCGCGCCGAACGGGCGGAGCTTCGACAGACACATGCCGTTGCAGATCGCGGCCATCGCGTGTTCACGAATGCCGAAGTGCATGTTGCGTCCGCCGCGCTTCTCGGCGCTCATGTCGTCGGTATCGGGCAGCAGCGTTTTCGTAGAGGGGGCAAGGTCGGCGCTTCCACCGATCAGCCAGGGGATCTTTTTCGAGACCGAAGCCAACGCCTTGCCGCCTGATGCGCGGGTGGCCATCCCTTTGGCGTCGGCGTCGAAGGTTGGGAATGCGTCGCGCCATCCGTCGGGAAGCGTGCCGTTTTGAATGGCGATCCATTCCTTCGCAAGTTCCGGGTGGGCTTTGGCGTAGGCATCGAACGCGGCGTTCCATTCCGCTTCGATCTTTTCGCCATTGGTCACGCAGTGGTTGGTCCACTCCTCCGTCACTTCGGAGGGCACTTCAAAGGGCCCATGCGTCCAACCATAGAATTTTTTGGCGCCGCGAATCTCTTCCTCGCCCAGGGGTTCGCCGTGTGCTTGGGCTGTGTTCTGTCGCGTCGGCGCGCCGAAACCGATGATGCTCGGTGTGATGATCAACGTGGGGCGATTTGTTTCGGCATTGGCTTTGGCGATCGCGACCAGAATCGAATCGGTGTCCTCGACGTTTTCAATCGAGATCACCCGCCAACCATACGCCTCGAAGCGCTTGGCCACATCATCCGAATAGGCCAGGTCGGTTCCGCCTTCGATGGTGATGCGGTTGCTGTCGTAGAACCACGTGAGGTTGTCGAGCTTCAGGTGACCGGCCAACGATGCTGCCTCAGCCGTGATGCCTTCCATCATGCAGCCGTCACCAAGCACGGCGTAGACGCGATAGTCAACGATCTTGTGGTTTGGTCGATTGAAGTGGGCGGCGAGCCATTTTTCCGCGACGGCCATCCCCACGCTGTTCGCAGCGCCCTGACCAAGCGGACCGGTCGTGGTTTCGACACCAGGCGTGTGACCATATTCCGGATGCCCGGGGGTCTTGCTGTTGAGCTGGCGGAACTGCTTGATGTCGTCGATCGACACGTCAAACCCGCTCAGGTGCAGCGACGAATAGAGCAGCATCGACGCGTGCCCGTTCGACAACACGAACCGGTCGCGGTTGGCGAATGCGGGATTCTTCGGATTGAACCGCAGCACTTTGCGATATAGCGTGAACGCCAACGGAGCGAGGGCGATCGGCGCACCAGGGTGGCCCGAATTCGCCCGCTGCACCGCGTCCATGGACAGCGTGCGGATCGTATCAATACACGTTTTTTCAACGGCAGTTGGGCTGGCAGTCACGGTGTCTCCTGATTGGAACGGCAGTTATCGAGGATTGGCGCCGGCAGCACGATTCAGGCCCGGTTCGCACACAAGCCAGCCGACAGGTCGCCATGGTCGCGATCGCGGAATGTGCGTAGAGATAACAGGTCATCCGATGATTGCAACGTTGGCGGATGTGAGCGGGGCAGGTGGGGCAGCCGAATTCCAATCGGCATGTTGATTACGGCCCGTCTGGGGCGGGGACCACGCTAGGTCGCGTCGGTTTGACTTTTTCTGGCGGCTTTGGCTTCTTCGGTCTCGGCTGCTTTTGCGAGCGTTAGGCGGGCCATCCTGCACCTTGAGATGAAGTCGTGCATGTCCTTGGGGCGCTTGTCGGGATTTTGC
Organism: Phycisphaerales bacterium UBA1845; assembly: GCA_002338715.1. Taxonomy (GTDB): domain Bacteria; phylum Planctomycetota; class Phycisphaerae; order UBA1845; family UBA1845; genus UBA1845. Next base: position 80,355 of record DDIR01000146.1, read on the forward strand.
TGACAGCAATCCACGATCAGCTTGGAAATCACCGGCGGCAGTTCTTCGAGTGACGGCTGCTCGTTGTCGGACTTGCGCACACCCAATCGACCCAATGAGTGCACGTCGAGATTCTGGTTCATCTTGGTGGCGATGGGCTTACCAGTCAGAACCTTGTGAAACGTTGCTCCCAAGCCGAAAACGTCGGTCCGCGCGTCAAGGCGACTCTTGGATTCCTGCTCCGGGGCCATGTAGTCGATCGTGCCCTGAATGCGCGGTTTGACCTGATTGATTCTGCACGATTGGCCGAAGTCGATCAGCTTGATGTTCTGATCGCTCATCACCAGGATGTTGCCCGGTTTGAGGTCGGCGTGGACGAAACCGATTTTGTGCATCTCGGCCAACGCGTCGGCTGCTTTCTCAAACAGATACAGCGCCTGTAGAACGCTGAGCGAGGTAGCCAACTCCGCGAGTGATTTGCCCTCGACGTATTCCATGAACAACATCGCCGCCTTCAACGTCAGCCGGCGCTTCACCAGTCGGAGTTCGTAAGTCTTGCGCAATGCCGGGTGATCCATCAGCGAGCCGCACTGATGCTCATCCTTCATGAGCTCGATGGTCTTGTGACTTTCAGGCGTCGTGACCTTGACATGCTTGATGGCATAGATGACGCCCGTCTTGAGCGCCTTGGCCTGATAGATGGTGCTGTCGGCACCGGTGCCGAGCTTGCCCATGATTCTGTAATGTGGAACGTCAATGCTCATGTTGTTCTTCGCACCGATTAACCTGTCGGTGATTCCATTTCAGCTATCGGCCATCCGCATCCGATTTCATTGTCGAGACCTGTGGCCCATTCGCGATGTGCCGCAAGCGTTTTGTCACTTCAATACCCCAATCCCAATCCGCCGACTCCAGCGGGCCAGGCAATCCAGAAACCCACCTCAAATGGGCGGCTGCTCTTTTATCAAATGGGTGTCCATTGCCAATATCTTGATGCGCGCACTATTTGACTGGCAATGATCGGAAGTGACTACACAAAAGGCGAAGACTGGGAATTTCTGCGGTAGCACGATGTCGGGGAAGACACCACCCGCAAAGCCGTTACGCCCCTCTGATCAAATATAAAGCTCGCCAAATCGCCAGTCAAACACCAACTGGAACTTTTCCTGCCGAATACTCCCGGTGCCATGATGCATCCCGTCGGACACGCGTTCTCAGTGTGATCAGCCCGATTTCGGGCGGGCAGAACAGCCGCGTCGGTACGGGGGGCGAAGCGCCGATGCCAGCCGACACGTGCAACCAATTCCCGTTGACCAGGTGCAGCCCCCGCGACATCGACACCGGGATGCGGTCGTTGTTGTAAACGCATCCGATCCCCGGAATTCGAATCTGACCGCCATGCGTATGCCCTGCAAGCACCAGCACGCCCGACGTCGACGGCAGTTCGAATGCGGTGGACGGGTAATGCGTGAGCAGGATTCTGGGGAGTTCCGAAGTCGTGCCCTCGAGCGCGGTCATCGCCTCGCCGCGTCGGTGATGACTTTGCTCGACCCCGGCGAGGCACAATGCCCCGCCCGAATCCAACTCGACATACATGTTTGAATTTCGCAGAAACCGCAGCCGCGTTTCGTGCGCGGTGAAACATGGCAGATCATGGTTGCCCAGCACCGCGATGATCCCATGCTTTGGTGAGACCGGTTCCAACAGTCGGTTGGTCAGTTCCGCCGCACGCGCATGTTGCTGCGGTCGAAAGCAGAAGTCGCCCGTGATGACAAGCAGGTCGTGGTCGATCGATGTGAGCAACCGTTGCGTCTCCTGCTCGACGCGTCCCCAACGGCGCAAGTGCAAATCTGACAAATGCAAAAGGCGCAGACCATCCGCCGTCGCCGGCAATTTTTCGAGTTCGATTTCGATGTGTCGGACGGCAACTTTGGACATCATTCCTCCCCCAGGTTTCGCTGGCCCGTTTGCAATCGACGGTTGCGAGCGCAATGATCGGCGCGAACGACTTGCGCGGAATCACCACGTTGCGAGTGCAAACCATCGGCGACTTTCGAGCTTCGACATTAGAGGCTATCCCAAAACCGGACATTTGGTGTCTTCGTATACTTTCGCATCATGATGAAACTCACGGAAGAGCAACTCGATTGGTTGGTGGAACGGATTCCGAATCATACGCTTAGCCCGAAAGGTGGCCGGCCACCGGCGGACAAACGGCAAGTGATCCAGGGTATTTTTTGGATGCTCGACAACGGCGCAAAGTGGAAGGATCTGCCGCGACGTTTTGGTTCGAAGAGCACCGTTCATCGTTGGTTCCAAACGTGGACAGAAGCCGGCGTCTTCGAACAGATCATGCGTGATGCCGGGCAATGTGTTGAAGAGCGCGACGGGTATAAGTTGTACGAGTGCTTCGTCGACGGAACGTTTGCCAAAGCCAAGGGTGGTGGTGACGGCATCGGTGCGACCAAAGCCGGAAAGGGCGTAAAAATAATGGTTTTGGTCGATGCCATGGGTTTACCCGTTTCCATCGACACCACCTCAGCCAGTCCCCATGAAAGCAAACTGGTGCAACGATTGTTCGACTTCATGATGACCACCGAAACGCCCGAACGACTGATTGGCGACAAAGCTTACGACAGCGACGAACTCGATGCACGGATGGATGCACACGGCGTTGAGATGATCGCACCACACCGCAAGAATCGAAAACCCGAACACAAGACGCAGGATGGCCGACCCATGCGAAGATACAAACGACGCTGGAAAGTTGAACGGACCATATCCTGGATTCAAAACTTTCGACGGCTCTGCATCCGCTGGGAAAAATCAACCAAGCTATTCCAAGGATTCCTACACCTCGGATGCACACTACTACTGCTTAAACCGGTTTTGGGATAGCCTCTA
>DDIR01000010.1 GCA_002338715.1 Phycisphaerales bacterium UBA1845
AATGCGTCAGCCAATGTCCCTGACGCGCGGTCAGTCTACCGCAGGAATTCTGCAAACGCCAGCGCGCATGTGGCTTTGAAAACGCAGGTTTTGCGGGTGCGGTCGCGGGCGTTGGGCCCGATCGCCGCCTACGACCCGAGGTCTTCGAATCCCGTGCCGGCCCAATCCCAGCCGCCCGACAAGCCACCGCGCAGCTTTTTGTTTTTCTTTTTGGGCGGGCCTGATTTTCCGGAATCCAATGACAGCGGAGCCGAAGCCGCTTCTGCTGGTTTCAGCGAAAGACCAATGCGGCGGGTCTTGTCGTCGATGCGAAGGACCCGGGCTTTGACCTCCTGGCCAACCTTGAGCACTTCGTTGCATGACTTGATGCGTTTTTCAGAAAGCTCAGAAATATGGGCCATCCCTTCAACACCGGGGGCGATTTCGATAAACGCACCAAAATCGGCGAGGCGGGTGACAGTACCGGTCACTTCGGTGTCGGGCGTGTAGCTTTCGATGACGCCCGCCCACGGGTCGGGCTGAGCCTTCTTCATGCTGAGCGAGATTCGCTTGCGATTGGGCTCGACCTTCAAGACCGACACATCAACGAGCTGTCCGACCTCGACCACTTCCTTCGGGCTGCCGATGCGATTCCAGGCCATTTCGCTGACGGGAATCAAACCGTCGATGCCTTCTTCCAGCTCGGCGAACGCGCCGAAGTCCGCCAGTCGAACGACGCGCACTTTGTGGTTCGAATCGACGGGGAAGCGCTCAGCCACGCCAACCCACGGATCGGGCTGGGTCTGCTTAAGACCGAGTGAGATGCGCTGCTTGTCGCCGGTGCCCTGAATCTTGAGCACTTTGACTTCGACAACATCACCGGGGTTGACGACCTCCGACGGTTTCTTGATCTGGCGGTGGCTCATCTCGCTGATGTGGATGAGGCCATCCACCCCGCCCAGATCGACGAACGCGCCGAATTCGGTGAGGTTGCCGACAACGCCTTTGCGAACCTGTCCGACCTCGAGGTCTTTGACGACTTCTTCGCGTTTGGCTTTGCGTTCTTTTTCGAGCACCTTGCGACGGCTGACGGTGAGGTTCTTGCCGCGCCGGTCAATTTCGACGACTTCGCAGCGGACGCTTTCACCGAGGAAGATGGAGATATCCTTAACGTGCATCACGTCCACCTGGGATGCAGGCATGAACGCGGTGACGCCTTTGAGCTTGACTTCGAGCCCGCCGCGATTGAGGCCGATGATCCGGCCTTCAACGATGTCGCCGGGCTTGAGCAGTTCCCACTCGACGCTGCGGGGGGCACCTTTGCGCGAGAGGATGATCAGGTCGGATTCGCGGTCGTGGCGATCGATATAGACTTCGATGGGTTCGCCGACGGCGATGACTTCGTCGGGCTTGAAGAGCGACTTGCTGAGCATGCCCTGGGTCTTGCCGCCGAGATCGACGAACACGTCGTCACCGTGGATGGAAACGATGCGTCCCATCTGCAAACCGGAAGGACCACCCGCGTCGGTTTCGTTGGAATCGGGCGTTGATCCGCCGACGGTCAGTGCGGCCATCTCTTCAGCCGACATCGCCGACATGGCGGCTTCGACCTCGCGATTAATCGCATCATCCAAATTCGACTTGTTGGCAAGATTATCCGATTCGCTCATAACTACCCCTTGGCTGCGTTGGGGACGGGACGTTTGACACCTTTGGTACGATCACCTGTTGCGACATTCATCCCGACCACGTCAACGGCTGACGTGCCTTAGCAGCATCTCCAAACCATGTTGTGATTAGTGTTATCAGATTCGCGACTATGTGAGTCGTTTTGTTCTCGATATGGGTGCATCGGTACGGCGTGGGTGAACGTTGAAATATCCAAGTCCGCAGTTGTGCTGCAAGCGGTGCCACGATGATTGGAGTCCCGGGTCGTTGCCTTTACCGTCCCCCCCGTCCTGTGGGAATCCAAACCGGTTTCCTTTCCGTGGAATCAATCACAATGTACGAGTCACCCCTCAAATGTCAACCACCTCAGCCGCGCGCCCTTGCGGACAATCATTGTCAAAACTGAATCAATTTTGGACGTTGGCGCGCTTCTGCTGAAGTGTGACTGATTCACATGCCGTGCCAAACGCACACAGCGAACGAGCCGGAATCCCCGATTCCGATTGCCTTACGCGGTTTGACTGTCCAATCGGCTGACTTGGCTGCGAGTCCGCATCGGGGTCATACCACGCAGACGGTCCGACGTTGGTCAGCAGCGTCCCCACCGAGTCCTGGTATCCGATTGAAAACGTCCCGTCGTGAATCGGGGCACGGTGAAACGTCTGCGGTTCGAGCATCTGGAGCATGTCAGCCGACGTGTCCATGATTTCGGTAGGGTCGGCGGTGTGGTGCAGACCGATCAGGTGGCCGACCTCGTGGCTGGCGACATTGGCCAGGACGTCGATCCATTGCTGCGTCGTGGGGGTGGCGGCCATGAAAAGGTCGAACGACTCGACATAGATGATGGCGTCCTGATTGTCGTATTGATTGAAGGTGTCGATGCTGTCGGAAAGGCCCAGGAGCCCCGGGTCTTCGCTGCCGAAGTAGATCGTCGTATGCGAACCGACCGGGCGGGCATCGGTTTGTGACGACAGCACCGTGACGCCGAACCGGTCGTAGTCTTCCCGGACCCGGTTGGTGACGCCTTCGATGAAAGTCTGGGTGTAGGATTCGAGCGATGGATCGATGGCGGCTGCATTGAATCTCGGGACGTTGACCGGTGCGCGCCGCCCGATCACGACGTTGTTCTGTCCGCCAAAATGCAGATAGATGATTTGTTCCTTGGGCGGTGCGGGCGGGGTGGCGAGTTCGCGCGAGACATAGAGATTCAATTCGCCGACCGATTCAGCGCGCGGGCTCGACGCGACCGCGACAAAGCATTCTTCGCTGTGGTTCCGCACTTTGAAGTCGAGAAACGAATCGATCAATCGATCGTAATAGTGTCGATCGTCGTTGTAGTCGATCCAGTTCATGTTCGCGTCGAAGACAGCCACCACCGGATCAAGTCGGCTTGAGTTGAGCGGAATGGCCTGAATGGCGATGCGCTCCCCGGGGACGATCTCGCCGATGCTGTAGATCTGCACATCGTCGGGCGCATCGATTGACATGTCGACGCGAAACCCTTCGTGGTCGGCAATGTCGAGCACGCTCGTTTCCCCAAACGGTCCATCTTCCGTGGGAAGTTCGGACTTGCTGGCTTCGTCCCAGTTCCTAACGTCGATGGGACGGGAGGCGGCAGGATCGTCTTGACCAATCAGGCGGCCCAATACGTCGTTGCCGCATCCGACGACCATCGATGTCATCGCGAGACAGCTGCAGCGTATGGTGAATGTTGCCAGGTGCGCGTGTTGCCGCAAGGGTTTGCCCTCGAATCAACAGATCCCGCGCAAGTTGTTCAGTTATGACGCGCGGGAAACCGTTGCGATTCGAGTCTCGATTACAGCCAAATCGCGGGCAACCGATTCGGGTGCGGCGCAAGGGACCGGATATATGCCTGCATTGTGTTGGAGAGTGCGGGCCTTATCGGGCAGATTTCGTTGCGTTTGGTATGAATGAAAACGTGACGTTGGACTTGATCACGCGTTGGTCAGCACGGTCGCGCGTGCGCTTACATGATTTGGTGATCGACGGGAATCTTCAGCCACACGCATGCGCCGCCCTCGGGTCGGTTTTCGCCACCGAGTTCGCCGTCATGGGCTTCGGCCACGCGGCGCACGACGACGAGTCCGAGTCCAGCCGAGTCGGGTCGGCGCGGGTGCGATTCGGTCAATTCGAGAACGGCTTTCCCGCCTTTTTCGGGGAAGCCCGGACCGTCGTCTCGCACCATGAGTTTGATGAAGTCGCCATCGAGTTCGACGGAGAGGACGACTTCGCTTTTTGCAAAGTGAATGCCGTTGCGCGTCAGGTTTTCGAGCGCCCGCATCAGTCGGCGCCCGTCGGCGCGAATGGTTGGAAGGGCTGGTCCCACTTCGCAGCGCAGTTCGATCCCCGATTCGTTGGCCATCGCCCCCATGCCCTTGGTGGTCTGGCGGATGAGTTCACCGGGCGGGACGGGTTCGAGGTTGAGCGTGTCGTTGGCGTCGAGGCGGGCGAGTTCAAAAAGGTCTTCGACGAGCATCTGCATGCGCTGCCGATCGTGGCGGGCGGCATTGACCATTTCCAAAACGGCTTCACGTGAAATCGGTCGTTCAGTCACGAGCAGGCGATCGCGGGCGCGTTCGAGGCACGCGGACAATGCGGTCAGCGGTGTGCGCAGGTCGTGGGACACTTGTGCGATCCAGTCGCGGCGTTGGCGGTCGCGGTCTGCGAGGCTGGCGACGAGTTCTTCGATGCGCCCGCGCATGGTGTTGAGGGCGGTTGCGAGCAGGGCGATTTCGTCTTCACCGGATACGTCAAACGGTCCGGGCAGGTCGACCAGTTCGGCTTGGCTGCGGAGCGGGGCGCTTGCGTCTGCAGCCAACCGCGAAAGTCTGCGGGTGACAAAGTTGACCAGCAGCACCGACGTCAGACCGGCGATGAGGCTTGCGGCCAACAGTCGCAGCATGAGGTTGAGCGGAACCCCCCAGACGTCTGATTCGACGCCGCCCTCGGACAATTCAAAGTAAATCAGGACGAACGTGCCGATGTGCCGGCCTTCAATGGCGAGGCGCGTCCAACTCGAAGCGGCAGGTGGCGCGCTGGGGCCCAGGTCGACGTTGCAATAGGTCGAGGAACTGCACAGCGGCCAAATGTCGCCGACTGCGACGTACTTGCCCGCGTCCTTGCCGGTCAACATGACACGGTCGTCCGGGTCGAGCCAAACGTAGGTTTCGGCGACACCGAGGAACGTCTCCAACACGCCCTTGGCATTTTCGGTCGGTACGTACAGGCCCTGATCGTTGAGGGTCAGGTTGTCGGTGAGGTATCGGGCAAACGGCGTCGATGGTGATCGAGTGGATGAATCGGATTGTTCGATGGCTGCGATCTCGGCGAAGTTCACCAGAATCGACGTCAAGAACATCAGCGCGAACATCAACAAGCCAAGCACGAATGCGAGGCGAACGCTGAGGCGGTGTGTCAGCCGAACGCGACGGGCTTCACGGGGTGGAGCGAATTGGGTTTCCGTAGGCACTTTGCCACCGCTCACGATTCATCCTGGAAGCGGTACCCCACGCCCCAAACGGTTTCGACGTAACGCGGATCGGAGGGGTCCTTTTCGATCTTGCTGCGCAGGCGGGCGATGTGCAGATCGACGGTGCGGGCATCGCCGTCAAACGACTTTCCCCAGACGCGCTCGATGAGTTGATCGCGCGTCCACGCCCGACCCGGGTTGCTCATCATGAAATGGAGCAGGTCGAATTCGCGCGGTTTGAGTTCGAGACGTTGTTCATCGCGGCCAACCGTTCGCGCTTGCGGATCGAGCCAAAGCGAATCGGCTCGGAGCATGCCGGTGGATGACTTGCCACCGCTGCGACGAAAGAGTCCGCGAATACGGGCGACGAGTTCGGGCATGTGAAACGGTTTGACCACGTAGTCGTCGGCTCCGACATCGAGACCGCGAACGCGCTGTTCGGGTGCGTCTCGTGCGGTGAGCAGAATGATCGGAATGTCGCTGCCGCTCGAACGCAGCGATCGGCACAAGTCCAAACCGTCGCCATCGGGCAAACCAAGATCCAAGAGGATCAGGTCGATGTTCGACTGCACCTTTTCCTGCGCTTCTGCCAGCGTGGCTGCGACGCTGACCGTAAAGCCAGCCGCCTGGAGGGCGTCGAGAACTTCAAGCCGAATTCGCTCGTCATCTTCAACAAGCAGAATCTTACTGGAATCGTTCGCTGCGTTCATGGTATTGGACTCTTTGTTTGCCGTTGCACGAACCGTCGCGCAACTTTGATCATCGCATTTACGTCAGCCGGCGCTGGCGCTGATTGGGTGCATTCGGACCCAATTGGCCATCGTCATCGATGGAGGCTCGGATTAGTCGATATCGGTGTGCGGGCGCTCAAATGAAACGGACAGGACAGCCAACCTCGTTATATCGACGTTTGACTCTTTTCCCAGATCGCACACACTTCGACCATCGCGACGCTCAACATCGCCAGCATGCCTGCCACGTATGATTAAGGCGAACGCTCGCCACGTCAACGTATTCCACCCGCCCTGATGATTACGGTCGTGATTATAGCGGCTTGACGCTTGATTCGATATTGGTTTCGCATGCCGTTCGAGATTTCGCCGAAATTATCTCGTCTTATGAGTTGGCCTTCCACGCATCCAACGGTATCTCGACCAGCTCGGCATCGGCGAAGTCGCAGTCGTTGAGGGCGACACGCAGGGCCGTGGCCTCTTCGGCCAATGAGGTCTTGACATAGCCCAGCGCGAGAATCGATTTCAGTGCGACCGAATGGCACGCCGAGGTGACGCGGCCGACCTGCTTGATGTCGGCGAACACCCACGAATCCTTCGCGGGCAGCTGCTGCCCGGATATCTTGAGGCCCACGAGTCGTCGGGCCATGCTGTTGCGACTTCGCATGCGCTCGATGACTTCCTGCCCGAGGTAGCAACCTTTGACGTAACTGATGCCGCGTTCGGTCTGCAGTGTCTCGGGGGGGATGACTTCGGAATCGATATCGTCAACCGATTGCGGGACGCCGGCTTCGATGCGGACGATGGCGAGCAATTCGTGATCCAGCTCGACCATGTTCATTTCCGTCGCCAGCGATTGAATCTTCGCCTGGATGGCGCTGGCGGCTGCCGACGGTGCGTAGAGGTTGGCGGCGAGGATTGGTCCCACATCGTTTTTGACCACGCGGACCTCGTGTCCCTCGATCTGCGAAGTCGAGTGTTGGAGATCGGCGTAGGCGGCGAAATTGTTGCCCATGCCGAGTCGTTCGATGAACTCAGCCGTCTTCGGTCCGATGACGTCGAATCGAACCTGCGACGGCGTGATGTCGTTGATGTCGACGTCTTCGATGACGCGGTATTTGCTCAGGTGCGCGATGGACTCGTCGGCCCAGCGTTCGTCGAGATCGATCCAGAGACGGTCTTCAAGCACCAGGCAGTTCAGGTCGCAAACCGTTCGGCCTTGGATGGTGATGGCGAATGCGTAGTTGCCGTCACCCGGGCGGAGGGTGTTGAAGGTGTTGGTGGTGAGGTTGTGCAGCCAGGAAGTGCGGTCTGCGCCGGTGATTTCGACGAGTCGCCGTTGGGTGTTTTGTATGAATCCGCCGGCGAGGCGAACGGTTTCGTATGAGGTTTCGATCGTTGTGTTCATGCGGGGACTATACCGCACGCCGGTCCATCAGGCGACCTGATTCAGTGTAGGGTGGGCCGTGCCCACCATGTCGTTGGAAAACCAAACGGCGGTGGGCACGGCCCACCCTACAACGACCAGGCGCGTACGTCGTTTAGCTTGCGGATGGTTTCGACAGGAAGCCGACGCTGGACGTGAAGAGGTGCTGCGTCAGTCGCGGTTGATCCTGCTCGAGTTCTTCGGCTTCGATGTCACCGAGGTTGGCGAGACACATCGGGCAGTTGACCAGGTCGAGATGAAACTGCGTGTACGACAACCACGGATCTTCGAGCACGCCCAGCGAATACGATCCCAGCGTGCTGCGTTTCAAACAGGTGAGGCGGTGTTGTCGCCAGACGCGGGCGACGGTGATTTCGGCGTGTTCGTCGGTGAACTTCTCCGCACCGTCGATGCCGTCTTCTTCGAGAAACGATTTGAGTTTGGCGATCGCCCGAAACTTGATGCCAGCCACCTGCTTCTGGTCCATGTCCAGCGCTTCAGAGACTTCGAGGTTGCGCTTGCCCCCGAAGAAAATCAGCTCGATCACCTGCAAGTCGGCAAACGCCGAACGATCGCGATACTCGTGAATCAGTCGCCGCAACAGGTCGGCGAGTTGTTGCGACATCGCTGCGTTTTCTTCGATAGCAGCCGCCGCCTGCGACGGGGTCTCCTGATCTGTTGGCAGGGTGCGATCCCACCAGTCTTCATCTTCGGAGTCGATGTTCAGCGGTGTGATCTTCTTGCTGCGGAGGCGATCAACCAGCTTGTAGCGGAGAATCGTGAAGAGGTACGTTTCGAGTGATCGCGACGGGTCGAAGTTGGGAAGCGAATTGAGAAAACCGATGAACGTTTCCTGGACGAGGTCTTCCGAATCGGAAAGACTCGCGGTGCGCGAACGGGCAAATGCCAGCAGTCGGCCATGGAACCGATCGATCAATTGCCGCCACGAGGATTCGTTCCCGCTGCGGATGTCGTCGATGAGGTAGCGATCTGCCTGGCCCGGGTCCACAGTGTCATCACTTCCGTCACAAGAGTGATTGGTCGATCCATCGAACGGTGCGCAGCTTCATCCTACAACCATTTGCGTGTGCGTGCCAAGAACAGGTTCGTCGATCTTCGTTTGATCTTGTCCAGAGTCGGCGGCGGATCAACGCTATCGGAAGCGGCGGGTGCCAAGTTGCTTGTTCGCGGCATCGATGGCGCTTTGCAGGAGGACCGCGACCGTGACGGGGCCCACACCTCCTGGGACCGGTGTGATCAGCGATGCCTTCTGCGATACCTCGTCGAAGAGCACGTCGCCAACCACGCGAGCGGGCGTGCCCTTGGCCTCGTCAGCTGGTACAGAGTTGATGCCGACGTCGATGACGATCGCGCCTTCTTTGACATGATCCGCCGTGATCATCTCCGGCACACCGGCGGCTGCGATGAGGATGTCGGCGCCTTTCGTGTGGGCCATCAAGTTGTCGGTGTACTTGTTGCAGGTGTCGACGGTCGCTTCTTCGGCGATCAGGGCGAGGGCAATGGGTTTGCCGACGATGTTGCCCTGCCCGACGACGGTGATGTTTTTTCCGCGAAGTTCGACCTTGGCTTCATTGAGGATGGTATGAACCGCCAGCGCGGTACACGGCGCGTTGATCGGCGTGCCATAAAACATCAGACCGATGTTGGACGGGTTCACCCCTTCGATGTCTTTGTAGGGGTCGATTGCGTACTGGGCTGCGGGCGCGTCGAGGTGATTGGGCAGCGGCAAATTGAGCAGGATGCCGGTGACGTTTGGATCAGAATTCAGATTATCGATCAACGCCTGCAATTCGTTGTCATTGGCATTGCCGGGCAGCGTGTGCAGGCGATAGTCGATGCCGATGCTTTGGCATTTTCTTTCTTGCGACCGTGCGTAGATGATCCCGGATTCGGGCTCGCCGACGATGATCGCGTCCAACCGGACCGTGACGCCCTTGTCAGCCAATTCACGCACGCGCGATTCGTTGCGCTGACGAATCTGTTCGGAGAGGTCTCTACCTTGGATGATCTTCGCGGGCATGTCCGTCCTTTGCCCGGGCATCGGGCGATCGGTTGGGGTTTTTGATTTGAGTTAACTCGACACTTATTGACCGAACAACCGCCCAATGGGTTTGAATACGCTGCGGATGATGTCCTGCCGGTACCCAGGCTGATTCCAAATGTAAACGGCTGCGATCACCAGTCCTATTGCACAGCATACCAAAAGCGTTCGCTTGATGGCGCGAATCTTTCCAGCGAATCGTTTGGCCATGATCGGATCGCCCGATTGCGCCGTCAAGAATGCCATGCGCGATGCGATGCTCGAATGTCGCCAGCTCGGTTCAGCCGGTGGGATGCCGTTGAGGAACGCGACCTTGCGCAGCGCCCCGACGAAGACCTGCGCACCGGTGGAGCAGACGCCGATTTCATTGGCAGCGGTCGTGGGCGGATCGTTCGGGTCGTGGATCGCGCATGGTTTTTGGCAGTCCAACTCGCTCTCATGCGGTGACGCGCACCACGCGCCGTACACGTCGGCTTGTCGCTCGAATCGACGCGAAATCCATCCGAAACAGATCCCCCAAAGCGGAACCAACGCCCCGATGCCGATGATCTGAATCGTTTCGCGACTCAAGTTCCATGTCGGGTTCAAACCGCCAGACATGCGGGTGAGGAATTCCATCACGCCGGAGACGATCAGCATGCTGGCCAGCGCAAACATCAGAAAATACGGGATATGGTGATGATAGATGTGACCGGCTTCGTGACCGAAAACCGACTCAATCTCGTCATCGTTCATTTTCTCAATCAACGTGTCGGACAAAAGGATGTAGCGAAGTTGCGGAAACAGACCCATGACGGCTGCGTTGACCATCTGCCCGTCGCTGTGCCACACGAGAATATCGCGGACCCTAAGGTTGATGCGTTTGCACAACGACTCAAGCCGATCGCGAAGTGGGCCAGGTGGCAGCGATGTCGTCGACCAGATGTATCGAAGCAGCAGTGGTGACAGGACAAAGAGCACGGTGGCGGTCGAACCAAGGATGGCCTCGGGCGCCCACGGCGAGCCAACGTGTTTGACGAACCAGTCGCGATTCTCCTGGGTGGCTGCATAGGCGAAGACGATCAGCGTCAGCGGGATGGCGACGATCAAGAGTTGATGTCGCACATTGAAGATGACGTATTCAAAGCGGCTTGACGTGCTACCGAGGAACCCAGCATCGCGGCTTGCTTTCTCAACGGGATGAATCACCCACCACAGCGCAATCAACCCGACAAGGTAAGGCAGAAGCAGGCACATCTGCGGCAGGCCCGAGAGCACTGAGATGTACGGCTGATCCATCAACTGCTGCGGGCAGGCGGTCATAAAGAGCGTCACGCCCACGCCGGCCAGCATCGCCATCCGAAGCAAACTGGTCTGTCGGTGGAATGAATTCAGGGCGGCAGTGACTCGGTCGGTGCGGGTTTTCAGTTTCAATCGGGTGCGTTTTGTGATCAGGTGACCTAGAAACACACATGTTACAGGAACCGCCCATGCAAAGACCGGGCACCAGAACGGGTCGGATAACCAAAGGTCTTTGGGTGGATTTTCAGGCCACCAAAGCAGCATTGCAAAAGCGACGATGATCTGTAGATGCATGTTCAAAAAGGGTTTATGCCCTGATACGTCGTAGGGTCATTGGGAGTCGAATCCAGCCGGGCTGCGAATGTTTTCTTTCAGGGCGGGCGCTTTACCGCCCTCGTGGGCTGTTGGTATCATGCTCAACCATCCATCCGTAGATGGGTATTTATCTTACGTTGAGGGATTGAACAAGACGTTTTGATTGCGGCAACGCAAGAACAGGAAGAATCGGCCATGTTACGTGATTACTTAAGACTCTCAGGTCTCTGCGTGTTGTTGCTCACATTGAATGCACAAGCACAGGTTGAGACCGAAGGAGAGGCGCCTGACAAGCCAATTGTCCCGGCAGAGATCGCAGACGCAGCCGGCGTCAAGCCCGTGTCCAAGCCTTCCCCCAACCGGGCCCGTCAGATCAGCATGTTGAAACAGTTCGAAGCCGAGATCACCCGCGCCCTCGAAATGGATGAGGACCAGGCGACCGAAGTCAGCGAGATTTTTCAGGAGTTCATTGAAGACCTCAGCGCTGAAGCCGACGATCGTCGCGAAGATCGCCGCGAAAATGCCGAGTTGATTCGTGAACTCGTCGATGAAATGCGCGATGCCCAGAAGGATCGCGACATGGAGCGTGTGCGTGAAATCCGCGAGGAAATCGCCGAACTGCGATCCGAGCATGGCAGCGCCGACGAGTCATTTGATCCGGATGAGCTCTTCGAGATCCTGCGCGAAGTGATGTCTGAAGACCAGATCGAGACCTTTGACCCGCTGGCGGACCGCTTCAAGAAAAGTCTCGAAGGACCGAAGAAAGAAGAAAAATCCAAGCTTCGCCTCTACCAAAAAGCCGTCAATGCCATCAACCTTCCCGAAGACCAGTTGGCTACGATCCGCCGCATCTTTGTCGACTTCGCCAAGGAGAATCGCGGTGAGAAGGGTGTCAGCGAAGACGCCGATGCCGAACTGTACAACAGTATTCTCGACGAACTCGATGAAGATCAGGCCCGCGAATTCACGCAGAAGGTTGAAGAGTTTGAGCGGATGCAAAGTCGCGGTGCGAAGGGCGCCCGGGAAGATCGCAAACGACCAGCCGTCGATCGAGCACGCGGTGAAGTCGCCGATGAGCCGGCAGATGATCAAGTTGAAGAGTCGGGCGAACAACCCGTCGAAGGTCGAGATGAGCCGGCTGGCGAAGACATCGACTATGGCGATGAATAATTCACATCGTCGGTCGCTGCGTCGGACGACTTGACCGACTCAGGCCAAACCAGAAATAAGCCAAGGCCCGCGCCACGTTGCATCGTGAGTGCGGGCTTTTTTTATGTATTTTCTTATGACATCGCTGCGCTGCGGCACATGTCGGCCAACTCGCGAACCTGCTTGGCCAAATCGCTGGACGGTGCGGACTTGTTGGCGGACTCCGTGTCCGATGACAAATCGCCTTTTCGCGCGCTTTCGATCATCGAGCGGATTTCATCGAGTGATCGCCGATTGCGCAGCAGCGCCTGGTCAAAGGATTTGGAGTTGGCGCGGCGACTGGTGGCATCGCTGCCTTTGTTTGCTGGCGCGGCGTTTGGTTCGCCTGATCGTTGACTCATTCGCCGGGCCCGGTTTTCGAGATTGTCGAAAACGTTGCGGAGTGAGATGGTCAGGCGGCCTGTGCGGGCGGTCTGCTCGCTGAGACGGGCGAGGGTTTTTTCTGCGGCTTGCCTTGCGGAGCGCGATTCACCGACGACCGAGCGCACTTCATCGGTGGCGGCGCGGGTTTCTGCGAGCAGTCTTCGCACCAGGACTGCGAGACGTCGCATCTGGGCGCTGTCGGCAGATCCGGTGGCATGGGCACCCACGGCTGACGAAACAACAGCTTCCATCTCAGATTCACTGATGGGGGCTTGGATGCGCTGCTCAAATTCCGCGGCATCCACTTTGGCCTGAGCGGCTGGCGCGACGAACGACGCGGCACTCGATTGTGTGTGCAGAGCGCCGCCTGACGTCGCAGTCGGTTGCCAGGTGGCTGGCGGTTTGACGCGCGGTGAGGCAAATTTTGAACCGCCTTGCGCGACGGTCATCATCTGGGCGATGACATTCTTGATGAACGCGCCATCGATTTCGGTGGTGTCGGCTGCGTATGAGCTGAGCATCGCGTTGTCGCAAAGCGTGTTGATCAAACGCGGCAGGCCCTGCGAGTATTCAAAGATGGCATCGATCGCCGAAGCGCTGAGAATTTTTTCCGGATAGGTCGCACCGGCAACGCTGAGTCGGTGGAAGATGTAACCTTCTGTTTGCGAGCGGGTGAGTGCGCCTAGGTGAAAACTGCGGAAGATGCGCTGGCGCAGTTGCCGCATGTCGTTGGCTTCAAACATCTCCTTGAGTTCGGGCTGACCGACGATAACGATTTGCAGCAACTTGGCGTCGTCGGCTTCGAGGTTTCCGATCATGCGGATTTGTTCGAACGCTTCGCGGGTCAGTGCCTGGGCTTCGTCGAGCATCAGTACGACGGGTTTGTTCATCGCGAAGCTTGAGAGCAGAAAGTCCTGAAGCATGCGGGTCAGTTCAACGTTGGTGGCGTTGGCTGGCGCGTCGATGTTGAATTCGCTGCAAACCGTGTGCAACAGTTCGTTGGCGTTGATCTGCGAATTGTTCACGCTGGCGAATGCGATGCCCGTTCCGAAATGGCGCAGCATCAATCGAGTGACGAGCGTCTTGCCCGCGCCGACTTCACCGGTCAATACGACAAACCCTTTGCCCTCGGCGATGGCATAGATCAGCGATGCCAGCGCTTCTTCATGGTCGGGTGTCGAGAAGAAGAACCTCGGATCGGGCGTGTTGTTAAACGGCAGCTCGCGGAGTCCGAAGAAGGATGCGTACATTGGCTGTGCCTCATAGCTGCGGGCAAACGCGTTCGCCCTCATGCAATCAATCTGCGTGGATCAGTCCACAGCGCTGATCCGGCATTGTCTCCCATCTGAGCCTCAACCGGCGCATATAGGTCCTAGGAATATCGGTCGTAGGGCGCGCCCCCTGAAGATAAGCACGGCCAATAATTGCCGGTCGTTCAGCGAGATATGACGTTTGGAGGGGCAAGGTCCGAAATCATCGTGAATATTCGCAAGTCGGGTTCAGCGCGACGCGTCTTCTCCCGATAAATCGAGCGGACGACCGATATCTCGCGCGGCTGGCGATGTCGCCGATAACCGGTGAATTGATCGAGCGGTCGGTCCAAAGAGACAACTGCGCTCGACTGACATTGGATAAGAGTCAGGGGCGTGCAACTTCGGTGGAGATACCATCCGTGAAGTTACTTCGTCGAAAGCCATTGCTGATCGTGTTGGGGATGATAGGTGTTGCGTTCTTAACGGGATGCCAGTCGAAACACGAAGACATTGTTTCGTTCCTCAAAGCCCACGAGCACGAAGTCTCAGCGATCGAGTATCGCGTTGGCATCCCCGATGTCATTGAGATTTCCGCGCCGCAGGTTTTGGAGATCGATCGCGTTCGCCAGACGATTCGCCCGGACGGAAAGATCGCGCTGCGGTTGCTCGGTCCCGTCAAAGTCGTGGGCATGACCGAGAAAGAGATCGCGGCGAAGGTCACGCGGCTGCTCGAACCGTACTACGAAGATCCGAAAGTGCAGGTCCGGGTGGCCAGTCACCTTTCGAAGAAAATTTACCTGGCTGGTCAGGTGCGCGGTGGGAATTCCAATGGCCAAGGTGGCGTGGTGTCTGACTCGTGGACCGCGATGCCATACACCGGACGCGATACGGTGCTCGACGTGTTGGCCAAGGGAAGCATGTCGTTCATTGCCTGGCGTAACAAGGTGCAGGTGATTCGTAGCAGCCCGCATGAAGATGAACGCCACAAGATTGTCGTGGACATCGACCACATGATCCGCACGGGTGATACGAGTGCGAACGTGCTCCTGCAACCCAACGATATTGTGCTCGTACCGCCGACCCCGCTCGGATGGCTCGGACTGCGCGTGCAGGAAGTGCTGTTCCCGTTCCAGCCGGTGATTCAGGCATACAACACACCGGCGGGTCTGATCGACTCGACGGAAGAGTACAACAACCAAGACGATTGATCTGTTGAACGACAAGAGCCTTTGACGAACGACTCGCATTGCAGTCGTCGTCGCCAGTGAGAGATTCGAGAATGGGAAGAATCGCTGAAGCGTTAAAGCGAGCGGAAGACGAACGGCGTCGCCGGTTGGCTGAACAGAGCGGTGCTGCGACGGCACTCCTCGACCCGCCCGATGGCGAACACGTGACGCTTGATGAGCAGGTGAGCGACTTTCGCGTCGTCGAACCGCAAGCGCCGGAACTGGCGTTGGAGCAGGGGATTCACGAGTCGGTCGTGGCGTACTATAGCCGCTCGTCCGCCATCTCCGAACAGTACCGCTCGCTGCGCACCCGGCTTCTCACACAGAACCCGCAGAACGACCACCGCGTGTTGGCAATCACCAGCGCCATCCCGCGCGAAGGCAAGAGCGTGACGACAGCCAACATGGGTATGATCATGGCTGAGATCCGCCACTTCAAAGTCCTCATCGTCGATTGCGACTTCCGGCGAAGTCGTCTGGGCCTGCTCTTCGATTCGCAAAAACGCCCGGGTCTCGCCGATCTTCTGCGCGGAGCCGCGACCTACGACGAAGTGGTGCAGCCGACCTGCGTTCCGAACCTTTATCTTGCCAACGCAGGGCAGACCAACGGACGGTCAGCCGCAGAACTGCTCGCGACCCCGCAGTCGGCGGCAACCTTGCGCCGGTTCCAATCCGAATTCCACTACACGTTCATTGATACGCCGCCTGCGACAACCGTGACCGACGTCGGCATCATCGGGCAGATGTGCAATGGCGTGATTCTGTTGGTGCGTTTGAAATTCACGCCCGAGGCATATGCCCGCCGCGCGGTGCGTCTGCTTCGGGTCAACAAGATTCCGATTCTTGGATGCCTCCTGATTGGCCAGGATGAACGACCGTCAGGCGGATACGGTTACCGCTACGCCTACGATTACTATCGCTATGGGTATTCGCGAAGCGGTCCGGGTAAATCCAGGAACCCCCGTTAGTTCCTTAGGCCAGCGCCGGAACAACTGCGCCCACCATGCCTCTAAAAGACCGACTCATCATCTGCATCGCCAGTTCGTGGGACATTGATCCCACGAGCAAGCATCAGGTGATGCGCATCCTCTCACAAACCAACGATGTCCTGTGGGTGAATTATCACGGTTCGCGCAGGCCTTCATTGAATCGCAAGGACGCCCGTTCGGCGCTGGGAGCGCTGAAGCGGGTGGCCAGTGGTCTGCGGCCCATCCATGAACGCATGTCGCAACTGACGCCGCTGGTGATTCCCGGGGCGCGCGATCTCCGCGTGCGCAAGTTGAATGAACACCTGGTGGTGTCGCAGATCAAGCGGGCTGTCCGGACGATGCGAAAACCGAATCAGCCCGTGCAGCTTTGGACGTTTGCGCCAGACGTGGATTTTCTGGCGGGTCGCTTCGACGAGGAGCGTCTGGTCTATTACTGCGTCGATGATTTCGCGGCATTTGAAGGCTTCGATGCCGAAGCGATCAACGCAGCCGAAGCACGGCTGGCTGGCAAAGCGGACGTGGTGTTGGCCACCTCCAAACCGCTGCTGGAAAAATGCCAGCGACTGCACTCCAACGTGCACCTCGTTCGTCACGGTGTGGATCATGATCACTTTGCATCGGCGCTGGATCGTCGCGAACGACCCGACGCATTGCAGAGCATTCCGCGGCCCATCGCCGGTTTCGTCGGACTGATCGATCATTGGTTTGACGTGCAGCTCGTCAGCGAAGTGGCCAAGCGGATGCCCGATGTGTCGTTCGTCTTGATCGGTGATGTTCGCGTCGATGTGGGCCCGCTGGCTGACCTTCCCAATGTGCACTTGCTGGGGCGCAAGCCCTACGCCGAACTGCCAGGATACCTCGCGTCGTTTGATGTGGGTTTGATTCCTTTCGTGCGCAACCAACTCACCGAAAGCGTCAACCCGATCAAGCTGCGCGAGTATCTGGCCGCCGGCTTGGGGGTGGTTTCGACCGACCTGCCCGAAGTCAGGCGGTACGACAAATTCGTTTTGCTGACCGATGAATCCGCTGCGTTTGCAGATGCTTGCCGCTCGGCGATCGCATCGAACAACGACGACGCCCGCCGGAAGCGAAGCAATGCGATGGTCGGCGAATCGTGGCAGTCGGTGACGAATCGCCTCTGCGACATCGTGATGACGCTGCCGGCTGCATCGCACGAGAAATCAGCCACCCCGCATATTTGTCTCGCTTCCCAATAGCAGCTAACCTCGGCTGAATCGACGCCCACGGTGGCGTGATCGATGGTTCGAGGCGGGCTATGTGGAACATTCTCAACGGTACGATCATCAATGCCCTCGCCGTGGCGGGCGGTTGCGCAGTGGGTCTTCTCGCGGGGCATCGTCTGCCCGAGCGCATTCAGCGGATCATTCTGGATGTGCTTGGTTTGATCACCATCACGCTGGGCATCGATGCGGGCGTGTTGGGGATGAGCACGATGGTGCAGACCAACATGCCTGCGGGAGATGCGGGCAAGACTTACGGCGCGATGCTCGGTTTGGTGATGGTCGCGTCGCTGATCATCGGATCGATCGCCGGCACGTTGATGCGTTGGCACGAGGGCATCGAGCGTTTGGGCGAAAAGATTCACGAACGGTTCGCCACCGGTGATGGCAAGACATTCGCGGAAGGGTTTTTGACGGCGAGCGTGATCTTCTGTGTCGGTCCGCTGACGATGCTGGGGTGTCTTAAGAACGGAGCGGCTGGCGATCCGAGCTACCTGTACATCAAATCGCTGCTCGATGGATTCTGTTCGATCGCGCTGACGGCTTCCCTTGGTGTGGGTGTGGCGTTCAGCATTTTGACGGTGGTGGTGTTTCAGGGCGGGTTGGCGGTGACGGCGTATTACTGCGCCGATCAACTTCCGCAGTTGTCGGTGGACATGATGAACGTCGTGGGCGGTGTGCTGCTGTTGGCGACGGCGCTGATGATTCTGGACATCAAGCGGATACCGGTGGCCAACATGCTGCCGGCGATTTTCGTCGCGCCAGCCCTCATCTGGATTGTCGAGCAGATCAAACCTGGACTGCTGATTACGAACCCGTAGGGGGGCTTAGAAAGGGGTATCTACTTCCGGTCGGGCGGGGTTGATATGATGCAGCAATGAAGCCGTTCGAGCCCAATGAATCCGACTTGATTGTCGATGGTTTTCTGGCTGAGTCATCGCTCCCCGTCAGCGGGTGCGAGCAGTGCCCGTACCTGCCCGAGCAGCAGGCCAGCAGCGAAGGTTTCTTTGTCGATACCGAGATGGAAGCCGACATCTACCGCGCGTTTATGGACCGCGGGTTTCGGCGCAGCGGTCGGGTGTTCTATCGGCCGGCGTGTGCCAAGTGTGAAAGCTGCATTCCGATGCGTATTCCGGCCATGCGCTTTGAACCGACGAAGTCGATGCGGCGCGTGTGGCGAAAGAACGCCGACGTGACCGTGGTTGAAGGCGACTACAAACCGTCCAAGGCGAAGTTTGAACTTTTCGTTCGCTATCTCGACGGTCAGCACGACGACACGATGTCGCGCGAACGAGAGTCGTTCAAGGACTTTCTATATGGTTCACCGGTTCCGGCGAAGGAATTCTGCTACAAGCTGGGCGAGCGGCTGATTGGTGTGAGCATCGCCGACGATCTGCCGAACGCGCTCAGTTCGGTGTACATGTACTTCGATCCGGAGGAAGCCGCACGGTCGCTTGGCACGTTTTCGGTGATGGCTGAGATCGAACATTGCCGGCGTGAAGGGATCGCTTATTATTATCTCGGGTACTACGTGCCCGGCTCGAAGACCATGTCGTACAAGGCGCGTTTTGCTCCCGCCGAAATCCTCAACCGCGACGGTGATTGGGTTGCGTTCGACCGAAACGATTACGAATGAGCCTCACCGCCAACAGACCCGCTCAGGACGTGCCGCACGTGAATGATTTCTCCCAAGTCGACGCCCGGCGCATCCTGCTGATCAAACCGAGTTCGCTGGGCGACATCGTGCACGCGCTCCCCGTGTTGCATGGCTTGCGCGTGCGCTTTCCCGAAGCGCACATCGCGTGGATGGTTGCAAGTCCGTTTGTCCCGCTCGTTGCCAACCACCCCGACGTCGATGAGATCATCGAATTCGATCGCAAAAAACTCGCCCGCTGGTTTTGTCAGCCGGCTGCGTTTCGTGCGTTTCGCGGATTCACCCGCCAGTTGAAAGCGGCTCGGTTCGATTTGGTGATCGACCTTCAGGGGCTTTTTCGCAGCGGATACTTCACATGGGTCACAGGGGCGAAGCGGCGCGTCGGTTTTGCGGATGCCCGCGAACTGGCGCCGATTTTCTACAACAAGCGATTGCCCAAGAGGCCAGCCGACGAGCACGCGGTCGAGCACAACTACCGGGTGGCTGAGGCGCTGGGGTTCACCCAGGTGAAGCCGACGATCGACCTGGCGATCACCGATGACGAGCGCTCGCGGGCGCAATCGATTCTCGATGGCATTGGTCTGCCAAAGGAGGCTGCGTTTGCGGCGATCCTGCCGTCGGCGCGGTGGGAGACGAAGCAGTGGCTGCCCGAGCGCTTTTCGGAATTGATCGACCGCATTTCGGTCGAGCACGGGATGCAAAGCGTCATCATGGGGGCACCCGACGAGCGTGAATTGTGCGCTAAGATTGCGAACCGATGCACGGCTTCGCCAGTAGATATATCCGGGAAAACGAATTTGCGGGAACTGGCTGCCATCATCGAGAAGGCGGCGGTCGTGGTTTGTCACGACTCCGGTCCGATGCACTTAGCCGCTGCCCTTGATCGACCGATGGTGAGCATCATTGGACCGACGAATCCGCTGCGGACCGGTCCATATGGCCACCAGGACAGCGTGGTACGGCGTGATCTCGACTGTTCGCCGTGCTACCTGAAGCGACATTCTCAGTGTAGAAACGACCATTCCTGCATGAAGGGGCTGGAGGTCGAGACGGTCTATACGCGGGTCGGGGTGATGCTCGATCAAAAGCGGGCATCCGTCGATAAGTAAGATTGATGCGGGATGTCAGGCGCGAAACGCCCGGCGATATCAGCATCTTGAGGCATTTCGGGCCCTTTGAGGCTGACGAGTGGCGTTTCGAATGCTAGAATAGAAAAAGTCGTCCCGAATCCGGGTGCAATGATCTGCCGTTTCCAGCTTCAAATGGTGGTTGGCGAGGGGTTTTTGCTCTCATTGGGTGCGTTAAGCCGCAATTGCGGCGTGCGGCGCATGCATGGATCGCATTGGGGCAGATGGGTTGGGAATGAGACGGGACACCCGCCGAATTCAGTAGAATCTTCAGTAGAATCAGCGCAGGGAGAATCTCAAACGTGAGCGGCATGTGGCGATCAGCACGATCCTTCGTGGTCAAGCGCGTACTTCACGCGAATGACACACCCCACCGGATCGCGCTGGGCGTCGGGCTAGCCACCTTTGTGGGGTTCACGCCGACCATGGGCCTGCAAACGGCGATCTCGCTGGGGTTGGCTGCCCTGTTTCGAGCCAACAAAGCCGTCTGCATCCCGATCGTCTGGATCACCAATCCGCTGACCTTCGTGCCGATCTACGGGGCTTGCTGGTGGTTGGGGGCGATGATTCTGCCCGGTTCCAATTCGATCGCAGGGCAGGAAGCCGTCCTAGAGAAACTGCATGCCTTCGAAAATGGCGGCGGATTCTTCGCGAATTTCTTCAACGCGGAATTCTGGTCAGGCGTTCTCCGACTGATGCTTGAGCTTGGCGGCGAGTTGTGGCTGGGGTGCATCATCGTCGGTGTGTTTGGCGGTTTGGTCATGTATTTTTTGACGAGGTGGGGGGTCACCACGTATCGTGTCAAACACGAAGAGCATTTGAAACGCAAACAGGAGCGACGCGAAGAACGACGCGCCGCTCGAAAAGCGAACCCCAGACGCAAGATGATCGCTCCTGCCGGTGAACCCACGTCTCTCTAGTTTGGCTTTCCTTACGCGACCGGTTTATCCGGTTGTTTCCAATTCACAATTTGCTGTTGCATTGATCGTTTCGCTTTTTGCGATTGCCCATGTGCGCGCCGATGATGCTGTCTCCGCCGCGCGTATTGCCGCGATTTCGTCGCAGGCGCCGGTGGCGGCTATCGATGTCGGTGCGGATGCAGGTGTTCGCGAAAACGATCGAGCCGTGATTCTGCGGGACGGCGATGTGGTGGCGACAGGTCTGGTCAACCATTTGCAAGCCGACCGATGCGGATTGGAATTTGCTTCAGTTGATGATCGCACGCCGGTTGTTGGCGACAATGTCATCGTGG
Organism: Phycisphaerales bacterium UBA1845; assembly: GCA_002338715.1. GTDB lineage: Bacteria > Planctomycetota > Phycisphaerae > UBA1845 > UBA1845 > UBA1845. The sequence continues at coordinate 21,267 of DDIR01000010.1, forward strand.
TGCGCAGCAGTTACTCTCCGAAACCTTCCGAATCGTGCGAGTTGATTCTGTTCAAGACCGCCACCGTGGATCGGGTGTTGCCCGCAGGCGATCGACTTTGGATTGCGGGCGGTGAGCGGGACGGTTGGCGCATGGGCGATTCGGTGCTCGTGCGGCGCGGGGCGGCTGTCCTGGGTTGGGGGATGGTGGCCAACTGTTATGACCGAAGCGCCCTGGTCACGCTGGATCGGACGCGTGAGGACT
>DDIR01000013.1 GCA_002338715.1 Phycisphaerales bacterium UBA1845
CCTGGATTAAAAACGCTCTAGACGAGACACGTTCGAAGCGACCTCAGTTGGACGCTCTTTCAAGATTCGCCTGTTTGCGCGAATTGCTTGTGAGTGGGCATACCAAGCAATTGCATCGAGTGGCCGATCTGCCCTTGCTCGAGAAACTGCGACTCACACGACTTGGTTCGCCGGATCTGGGCTTTCTCGAAGCGGTTCCAAAGCTGTGGTGGCTGGAATTCGTTCTCGGCGGAAGCAATGACTTATCAGCCATTGCGAGTGTCGACAACTTGAAGCACCTGGAGGTTTGCTGGGTCCGCGGTCTTGGGGACCTTGGCTTCATATCACGCTGCACCAACCTTCAGTGGCTTGGGATTGATCGATTGAAGCAAGTTCAGAATCTTCCTGATTTCACGCGGCTCAAGAAACTGCGCGCACTTTCTCTTTGCACGTTGCGAAGCCTGAAAAGTGTCGATTCCATTGAGGGGGCGCTTGCACTGGAGTGGTTTGGATTCGGTGATGCCTCCAACCTGAAGCCAGAAGACTTCCGCCGCGCCTTGCAGGCCCCTTCCCTGAAGCGCGCGACTGTCGGCTTCGGAAGCGAAAAACGGGACCGCCTGTTTGAACAGATTGCGGCCGAGTACGGAATCGAAACGGAGGCCAAGTATGAGCCGTTTCGATATCAATCATAGTCGGGTGGCCTGCCTCCTTTGGAGGCGGGGGAGGCGATGATCCGTGGCGCTGACTTTCCTACGCTTTGATTGTCAACACTTGTCACTGCCATAGAACCATCGACAATTTGCGAGTGCCAAAGCGTGGCACTATCACGCGCCCCGCTGAAGCACAGCGTATCATCGACTCCCCCATGTTTGAAAACATGGGACACCCCGCCTTGGCGATGTACAACGTGGTCCGAACGACTGACTACAGACCATCAATCCATTCCTGAACGTCCGCTTCGGCTGTTACCGGGGGGCATTGCGTTTGGTCAGTGATGCACATGTCGTCGTAAGCGAACTCGAATTGTTCGGCAGCACTTCGAAATGCCTCTTCTACTTCGGGCGGCATGGATGCATCGGACGGGTCAGGCAGGCGAGTCATGATGTTCAACCCAGCATATTCGCCGACGGGTGTTGAGCCGCAATAGGTGTACATGATCCAGTCGGGATCCGGGCGCGAGAGAATGTACCAACGTTCACGCTGCGGTTGTAGGGGCGGGTTGGTGTAGGGTACATCCAGCCGACCCGGTTCCTCTTCACTGATGCTGGGTTCTCCGATCAGGTGTACGACTCCCTGATCGCCGCAACTCCCGTCGTCAGCCGGGGCACAGAACGACGTGTGATACCACCACTGGTCGGCTCGGTAGATCCACGAGTCCGACCTGCAGGGCAGTGCGTCATATCCACCCTCCCAATTCGAACCGGGAATGCCGCAGTTCAATCCCCGAACTTCCAGCCAGGTTCCTTCAATTTCGTCGAGGCTTTCAATGATGTAGACATCGTCGATGTTCTCGCTCGTCACAGGGCATTGGCCATCGGTTCCTTCGGGCAATGATGGCAAGCAGCCGTTATTTGCGAAGCACTGCACGAGCGAGCCGTACAATTCGCTCGCCTGCCCTTGGGCAAGTTGGCACACCAGGTGGCAGGCCTGCTGTTCGCTTCGCGCCCCCCGAGAACCACACTCCGCGTTGCATTCAAGCGTTTCACGGCATGCGGGTTCGAAGAGGCAGGCGATCGATTGAAACAGGCAACGCGTGAGGCCACAGAAGATCAATTCGATGTCGAATGTTGCCGTGCTTTCGGTGTTGCGATTGGACTGCTCAACACTTGGTGCCGAGTGGTCTGAAGAAGTTGGCGCAAAGAAGGTCGCAGAGTCGCAACTCAGCCCCAGCGGGAGAAGTCCCAACACGCATGGAATCGCTCTGTTCACTCTTGACTTCATCGGCTTGGTCCACCGGCACGCGTATCAGAATTGCCAATGGATGACTGCATTCCCCTTGAGTCAAAGACCTTGGTCATTCACATTCGAGGTATTCTAGTATGCCTCGCTCGCAATCGCCAAGTGATCACACGCAACCGGTTGCCGGGAGTGGGCAAGGCATTAACTTTGTGTGTTGCAGCGTTGGTTTGAATGTTATTGGATTTCGACGCGGATGAATTCGCCTGAGCGTTTCACCAGATCGTAGACTTCTTCCACGTTCCAATCGCGGCGAAAGCGGAGTTCGTATTCGGCGATGACGCGGTTATCTTGTTTCTGATGGTCGAGTGATACGCGAAGGATCGTGGCGCCGCCGGATTCGATCGCGCTTCGCCATCGGTCCAACTCGTCGGGGTCGCTCAGCGTGATGGACACCCGCCGGTAGTGATGACTCTGCACCAGGTGGCCGACCTGCCGCATCGCCGTCAACGTGAACAGGGAGAGCGCCGCACCAACGCCCGCGACGACGTACATGCCCAAGCCGGTCGTCAAACCGAGTGCCGCGACGATCCAAAGCGAAGCGGCTGTCGTCAGCCCGTGCACCGACCAGTCGGTCTTCATGATGACGCCGGCTCCGAGAAATCCGATCCCGGTCAACACGCCATAAGCAAGTCGGGCCGGGTCGAGTCGCACGACGGTGTCTTCGCCGAGGTGGCTGTAGAGTCGAACGAAGTGCGTCGAGCCAAGCATCACCACGCAGCAGCCCAGGCAGACAAGAATGTGCGTGCGAAAACCAGCCGCCCGCCCATGGTACTCGCGCTCAAGCCCAACGGCTCCGCCGATGAGGACGCAAAGCAGCAAGCGTCCAATCGCAATCCATTGCCAGTTTTCCACGACGTTTACTCCGAAAGGCAAGAAGCCCACCGCGCTAACAATCCGTTAAAAGGGTGGCCCGCCTCCTCTGGAGGTGGGGGAGGCGATGATCCGCGCGGCTCAAGTCTGAGATACTCTATCAGCCCTTACGTCCCACCGCCAAGAAATCGCGAGCAGTCGGTGAGTGCCAAGCTGCGGCACCGACGAAACCGGCTCGCACCGTCAATGCTCTTCGCGGTGCCGCCTCAGCATGTCGACAAAGTCTCTTGCCGCGGACGCGATATCAGGAACGCCGTCCGAATCGACCCACCTCTGGACCTCTTGCTCCACCGGGTATTCCTGCCAAATCCTGTCCACCTTCACGAACGTGTCCGCGTCAATTGAAAAGAAAATGCAGTTCTGAAGCCCGATGATTATCTGAAATACAAGCCATCTTGAGTCACTGGTGCGGTTGTCAATCAGTTGTTGCGCAAGTGGCCGTGCCGCCACAAGCGGATGCGCCTTGCTCAGCACCCAACAGACTGTCCCAAGATGGTCTCTCGCTGCTGCTCCCGTGAGCAGCTTGGCCACGACATCCTGTTGAGTCTGAAGGCAGGCTGGGTCACTCAGCAATGTTGAGGAAATCAAAATGGGCGGTCGGCGATATTGAGCTTGGTGCTTGCTCAGGTCGTCGGCCGGCGCATTGATCACCTTGACCGAATACTCCAGATATATTCCGATCTCCCCGAGAGCGTTTCCTGCTTCCTCTGGGTCGCAAGAGTTCGCTAACTCCATCAACGTCGCAAGTTCTGGATTCATCGCTCCCACATCATCGACCTAGAACACAAGATTCCGTGCTGACCAATTCTCTACATCCAGACGATACTACTCCGGCGCAATAGAACTCCTGCAGAACGTTGCATCTGCCAAACGACGGGTAAACAGCACCGTTTAGAGGCTGCGTAGCCGATGATCCCCGTTGCACGACATTTGATCACTTTACCAACCGTTGGACGGCCTCGCCAAGAAATCACGAACAAATGGCAAGTGACGACAATTGTCACCAAGTGTACGATGAGCCGCTTTGGCGCTGATCATCGACTCCCCCATGTTTGAAAACATGGGCCACCCTTTGCTTGGTTGGTTGCATTCAAAAAAAGAACGATGAGTGGAGTTGCCTGCCTTTAGCTCTGATGAATTGGTCGGCAGAATTTACGACCCGGCAGCAAGCGAAGGCTCGTTATCTTCGTTCAATGCTGACGCGGTTTCTTTGAGCGGGTTTTGGGTTTGTGGTCGCCATTTGGCTCGATGGACACGACGTGGATGGGATCCAGCACCATCCAGTCGTCGGCGGGCTTGTCCGTTTTTAGGGTTGCGGGTTCGCGAGTTGTCTGCTTTGACGGTAATGCGATGAACATCCGCCTTGCCGTTACCAGCGCTTGCTCCGGATGCCGAATGACCACACTGCTACCGTCGGTCATTCGCATCCGAAACGATTCGAATGGCCGGACCTTTAAGAGCTTGTTGATTTCGCCAGCTTGCATGTCTCTATTATAGCATCTCGCTACGCCAGATTCATGGTCATCAGGAATTCGGCGTTGGTGCGCGATTTGCTTAGTCTGGTTCGCAGCAATTCTATTGCTTCGACCGGGTTCATGTCGCTTAGGACTCGGCGGAGGCGGTAGACGAGTTCCAGCTCTTTTGGATCGAGCAGGAGTTCTTCTTTTCGCGTTCCGCTGGCTGCGACGTCGATGGCCGGCCAAACCCGCTTGTCGACCAGGCGGCGGTCGAGGTGCAGTTCGGCGTTACCCGTGCCTTTGAACTCTTCGAAGATGACTTCGTCCATCTTGCTGCCGGTATCGACGAGTGCGGTTCCGATGATCGTCAGTGAGCCGCCTTCTTCGATATTACGAGCCGCGCCGAAGAAGCGTTTGGGTTTCTGCAGGGCGTTGGCATCGACACCACCGGAGAGAATCTTTCCGGAGTGCGGTATCTCGGTGTTGTGGGCGCGGGCGAGGCGCGTGATCGAGTCGAGCAGGATCACCACGTCGCGGCCATACTCGACGAGACGACGCGCTTTTTCGATCACCATCTCAGCCACCTGCACGTGCCTGGATGCCGGCTCGTCGAAGGTGGAGCTGACGACTTCGGCTGGCGTGTTGCGCTGCGTGTCGGTGACTTCTTCCGGGCGTTCGTCGATCAAGAGGATGATGACGTAGGCTTCGGGGTGGTTCTTGGAAATGGCGCAGGCCATCTTCTGCAAGAGCACGGTTTTACCGGTACGCGGCGGGGCGACGATGAGCATACGCTGGCCCATACCGATGGGCGCGACGAGGTCGACGATGCGCATGTTCACTTCGCTCGGTTCGGTTTCGAGGATCAGCCGCTTCTCCGGGTGGAGTGCGGTGAGGTCTTCGAAGTTGGTGCGGTCGGTGACTTCATCTGGATCGGCAAAGTTGATCGCTTCGACGCGCAGAAGCGCGAAGTAACGCTCGGATTCCTTGGGTGGTCTGATCTGCCCGGCGACGGTGTGACCCGTGCGCAATCCGAAGCGACGGATCTGCGAGGGGCTGACGTAAATGTCGTCGGGGCAGGGCAGGTAGTTGTATTCGGGGCTGCGGAGGAAGCCGAAACCATCGGGCAGGATTTCGAGGACGCCCTCGCCATACATCATGCCGGTCTGATGGATGCGCTGCTTGAGGATGCGGAAGATCAGGTCCTGTTTCTTCAGGCCGCTGTGCTCTTCCAGGCCCTCGCCGCGAGCGACTTCGTGGAGTTCCGTCACCGTCATCTTCTGGAGTTCGGTGATGTGAACGCTGCCACGCTTGACTTCCTCGTACTTGGCATGGGTTTCCGGATCGACCGGTGGCGTTTCTTCGCCGCCATTGGTTGGAGGTGCCTTCTTCACGGCTTCGGGTTCAGCTTCGGCGACGGCAGACGCAGCGCGCGACGGCGACGATGAACGCGGCTTCGATGATGAAGCGCTCTTCCGCTTGGTGGTTGGTTTTGAGGAAGAGGGTTTTGAAGAAGATTTGGACGAACTGCTGCGTGAGCGGCCGGTGTTACCTGCCATCGAAATTTAACCTCCACAGGGGTCGATCTAAGATCAAGCTTGGGTTTTGTATCAGAGACATAAAGGGTTGAAACACTTTGTAAACCACTCGCGGCGCAATTTACCTTGCGCCGAAACCATGGGATATTCGCTTGTTTGAAGTGAATTGAGCGATCGGGATCGATAAACTGAGCCCATGTCACTCTTGCATTTTGAGGGAGCCACCGACCAGCGATGACGTTCTTCCTGTTTCTTATTAATCTTGTACTCTTGAACGGCTTCTAATGCAACGGCTGCCCCATTTCTTTCTGAATCATTGCCATTTTGACGCTGCGCGGTGGGTGATCCGATGATGGATCAGCCACGGGCAATAAAAAGCGGGATTAGAAATCACCAATATCAGAATTCAATCGGTTGACGACGGGCCCTTTTCAAGGGATTGCAGAATGTCATCAACAGAGGAGCGAAGTTCATCGAGGTCCGACGAGTTGTTTGCTAATACATGATCGGCTCTCGTTCGCTTCTTGTCCAGTGCAAACTGCGATTTTTCTCGCTGACGCCACTGATCTTCGGACCAGCCGCGGGACCGAACGACCCGCGAAAGGCGGGTTTGGTCGTCGGCATCGACGAAAACGACGCTGTCGCACTTGGCGTCCAGACCGGCTTCGAGGAGCAGGGGGCTGTCCAACACGATCGCCCGGACACTTGGCGTGGCCCGGAACTCGGCCAACATCCGATCGCTTTCACGCGCGATTCGGGGGTGTAAAAACGACTCCAACCGCTTGCGTTGCGAGGGGTCCTGAAAGACGACGGATGCGATGGCTTTGCGGTCGAGCGTGCCCGATTCGGTGAGGATTTTTTCGCCCCACCAACCGGTCAGTTCCGCGATGACTTCGGGGTCGGCGAGCTGTTGACTATTGAGATCGTCGGAATTGATAACGGCACAACCGGCATCGGCGAAGGCGCTCGCCACCGTGGACTTTCCGGAGCCGATTCCGCCTGTGATGCCGATGACAGGCTTGTGCCCGCTGGTCGATTTGTCTGTTTCGGGTTTGTTGGGCAAGCCGTTGCGGTCTCCAATTTCGTGATGACGTAATGACGGGATTATAGCGGATGGTTAGTCGATTTTCCCCATTGGAATCCGTGCGTTGTCGCGCGGCACTCGACGCGGCAGCATCAAGTCGATACAAGGTTGACCCGTCACATATGAATCACACATTGGGCGACGGGACGTTGATGAAGTCACGAGATTTTTCACCCGGGAGTTTCTCGCGTTGGATACGAACGAAGAGCGGAAGTCAATGATGTCGGCTGGCCATGGTTGCCTGGTGGCGATCGGTGGCGTGCTGATGGGAATCGCCAACCTGATTCCCGGTGTGTCCGGTGGGACGATGATTCTTGCGGTCGGTCTTTACGAAGAATTCATCGCGTCGGTGGCGGAGGTCAGTTCGCTGCGGTTTTCGTGGCGGCGGATTGTGTTTCTCGGATTGCTGGGCGGGTTCGCCGGCATTTCGATTGTGACGCTTTCGAGCGTGATCTTGTCGCTATTGTTGTGGCACGCACCGTTGATGTTTGCGCTCTTTATTGGTTTGACGCTTGGCGGTGCGCCGCTCCTCGTCAAGATGATTGGGAAGGCGTCAGCCGCTTCTGTTGTTGGAACGATTGTTGGCATCGCATTGATGGCCGGCGTTGCCCTGGCGCGCGACAGTGTGGCAATGCCGCGCAACACCGCGATGGATGTGGTGTCGGGGGTGGTGGGTTCGACGACAATGGTGCTTCCGGGAATCAGCGGTTCGTACATGCTCTTGATTCTCGACCAATACGATCGCGTCATCGGCGCGGTGGCCGACCTGAAGGATCGCAACTTCGCATCGCTGCGAATCATCGCGCCGGTGGGCATCGGTGCGGTGATTGGGATCGTCGGGCTGTCCAACCTGCTCAAGTTTCTGCTGAAGAAACACAAGGACGCGACGCTCGGTGTGCTGTTGGGGATGCTGTTGGGTTCGGTGCTCGGACTTTGGCCCTTCGATAAGCTGCCGCCGCACAAAGCCCTCGAACGCTGCACCGAAATTCAACTCGTCGAATTCGCCGAAGTGGCGGGTCTTGAAGGGGTCGCCGATCAGGAAGGGGTCGAAGCCCGCGCGAGCTACATCATCGAGAAGTGGAAAGACCACAAACACTCCGATTTCAATTCCAAGAACATAGGGCTCGCGTCGGTGATGCTGTTGGTCGGCTTCGTCTGCACGCTGCTGCTCGGGCGGTTGGATAAGAGCAAGAGTGAGGTGAGTAATCTGAGCCCTTCGGCCGTGGATTCCTAACTAGTGTCTTTGCCGAAGCTCTTGATGCTATGACTTAGTTCACTTTTCTTTGGTACATTCCGAAATACATGTTTTGAATTTATGTCCATGTCCTTCGATACCAGACAGTCTATTCGTCGCAACAAGGTCATTTACGGCAAGCGCTACGTAGCATGTGTTAACAGTCCTTGCGTAGGGTCCATACCTCACTTCAATGCTTTTCAAATAACTCATTGAGATTTCAGTGCCGTGAATTGAATCAAGTCAATGACGCAAAAAGGGTACTTGAACAGCGGCACCTGAGTTCGCTAAGCTCAAATCGGTCGGGTCGCCTATGTCGTCAAATCCATCTGGCGAAAACTTCAATAAGTGCTGTGCGTCGTCGCGGGCTTGGACTGTCGCGCGATTCGCATATGCGTAGGGTGCATCCGCCGGTCCAAGAAGCCTCCGGATTGGCGCATCATTCGGTTTGCTTGACCCTTTGTTTATGGAAAGGATAGACTTGTGAAAAAGATACTGTTTCTGGTTCCATTGTTTTGTGGTGGCGTCGCCCTAGCTGAGGGTTTGGTCGAAGTGAAGACTTCGCGATTCAGTCGCACTGAGAAAGCGACTTGGGCGAAACTAAAGCTACTGGACAATGTTGTATTTGAGGTCACCGAGTCGGACTCGAACACCATGCCCACTCCCGCGTACCTATTTGGGCGCCCGGATTCAGAGTGGTCTGAAGCTGATTTTGTCGTTGCCGAGCCGGACAATTCGCTTAGTGATAATGGATACTGGCTTTTTTGGGACAATTCCGTAGACGCGGCTGCTCGCGAGGTGCGAGACGCTCTCGATCAAGCAACCATTGACTCAGGCGGAAATTTGATCTTCGAAGTAGTCCCTTACAGAAATAGCGTATCGAAGAATGCGACTGCAATTGAGCTCTCGGGTTCCATTCCGGTCGGCGTTCGCTCTCGTGATGGAGGGGAGGAAATATTCGAGCAGATCGTGTGGTTCAAGTCGCCAGCAGGTAGTAGTGACGAATATGTCGTTGCAAGCATGAAAGAATTCTCTGTGTCGTTTGATATTGTCCTAGATGAAAATGTTGGGACAGTAAGAGTCGTCCACCGGTCGGTGCACCCACTCTTGTATGTTGCCGGAGATGACACGAGCCATACGGATGGCAGGGGAGTCGCTCAAGCTTTCGCCGAGTTTTTTACGCAATCAGGAGATTTCAGTGACAAGGTTTTGTGGGAATCAGAATCTATCGGACTCGATCCTGAATTGCAGGAAGACGGTGAGAATACGGCAGAGAGCTGCGCGTTGGCATTTACTCGAGACTTCCACGCTGCGATGAATCAACAAGCAATCAGACTGAATGAATGTGATATGGAGCATGCAGGTTTCGATCGTGGCTTGGGGGACTGTTGCAGTACCGGTGCCGGTGTGGGCGCAGGGATAGGAGGGGGAATCGGAGCGGGGATCGGAGGTGTTGTTGGCGGCGTTGCCGGTGGGGCCGCGGGCGGAATAGGAGCGCTGCCTGGAATCGGCATCGGCGCGGGTGTCGGTGGAACAGTCGTCGGAGGGGCTGGGGGGTTTGTCGGGTGCTATTTGGGTGCATTGATTTGCGCAATTGAAGGAAGCGACGAAGCGGACGACATGCTAGGCTATTGCCAAGAGGATGCTCGGCTTCGCATGCTCGCCGCTGTACAGCGCGCTCGCGACGAGCGAGCGCTGTGTTGCGCAGGGATTGAAGACTGTATTCCACTTCACTAACGGAGCCGACTGGTCGTGCATTCATCTCCATGGAGTTCGGCGATTGCGTTTAGGCGTGTCTTTGTGCCTTGGATTGGGTGTTGTCTCTTGATCGTGGCGTCAGGCATAGCGCTCATGTTTCTTCATCGGGATTACGCCGGGACAATTGGCGTTTCGATTCCCTTGGTGATGATTGGTCTGCTTTGCGCATGGATGGTTGGGCCCGTTCGCAGGTTTTATAAGCAAATGGCGGAAGGAGATTTTTGCCTGTCGTGCGGTCGTATGATCGAAGGTGGCACCACGGAATCGAATTGCGCGAATTGCGGCAGAGGCATCGCTGAGTCGATTGAGATACTCAAAGTTAACAGAGAATCCCCAAGATTCAAACGAAATGCGGAAGCCGGATTTAGATTGCTTCCACTTGTACGCAATACGTGTTGCGGGGCGATCCGAATCGATTTTCGAACTGCGATTCGGTATTTCATTGCTATCGGGTTTTGGTTCGTTCCGCTCAGGATCCTAGTGGGGAGAATTCCAAATAATGGTTCGATTGTTTGGCAGTTGCTTTTGTTGGCATTGCTTGTTTTTCTCGTACCCGTTGCCGTGTTTCTCTTTTACCGTTTGGGGCCGACTCGCCGATTTCACAAACGAGTTGCTGACGAAGACTTCTGTGTGTATTGCGAGTACTCGCTTCGAGGACATGCGCAAGATGGCGCATGTCCAGAATGTGGAAAGGACATTGCGAAATCTCTGCGCATTTTGGATTGGCATCGCAATGGCAAGTCGAAGTGGATGAATGTGTTTATTTGAGCATTAGCGTGGCCAACTATATGGCCAGGCGAATTCTGAAACATGGAGCGGCGGGTGGTCTCTCGACCATCCGCCGCGCGTTTTACTGTTTGGCACTCGACTCAGGCATGTACGTGGTCGGAAGTCTTACAGGGTGGCCCATGTTTTCAAACATGGGGGAGCCGATGATGGGTGGTCGAACGCAGCACGGTATTCTTGCAGACGCGCGTTCCTGACTGTTGGTTACTCGTGATTTTGCGGCGACGGATGCCTGGCGATACGCTTGCTCATTGAAGACGTTGATCATCGTGTCTTGAAATTGTGTACCAAATAGCTGAGTCGGGGGTCACTGATGTTACTGGAGTCAGTATGGGGGCGAACGATTTTGCCCCGCATGATGTTGCCCTATTTGCTGTCCTATTTTGTAATGTTGGGCGTCTTGCTTCTTGCGGAGTACTTCGGCTGGTTTTCCGGAATTGTGTGTGGCGGGTTGGGTATTTCGGTGATGATCGCGATCTACGCTGCATATCAAATGGGGCCTGTGCGTCGTTTACGCAAAAGGGCGACGCAAGAGGATTTTTGTCTGATTTGCGGCTACTCGTTGCAAGGTCTTGAGTTGGCAGAGAAATGTCCAGAATGCGGGGAGGCTATTGCCAGGTGTCGGCGCCTGCTTGAGGAATATCGAAATACAGGGTGGTGGAATCGGCGTTTTTATTAATCGCTGACGGACTATGATTGGAAGGTGGCCCATGTTTTCAAACATGGGGGAACCGATAATCGGCTGCGACTTGCTGCGATGTTCTTGGACGGGGTTGTTTCTTGAGTGGTGGTTGATTCGGTGATTGGATCATCGGCTCCCCCATCTCAGGATGAGATGGGCCACCCTTGCGCTTGTTGAGTCGATGGTGTGATCGGTGCTTCTGGGTTTGATTGCTATTGCTTAATGGCTTGTTCGCCGTAGGCGCGTTGCATCGCGAGGGCTCTGGCCTCTTCGTAGGCTGGGTTTAGTTCGGTCCAGTCGAGGCATTGGGCCAGTCGTTCTACGCGGTTTCTTAGTTGGATTCGTTGGCGGCGGTCGAGGGCGCAGAAGCGGATCATGATGTCGGCCAACTGATCGATCGAACTGCCGGTGTCGCAGTGGCGGCGTTTCAGGACGAAGATTCCGTTTTCGTCGTGGTCGGAGAACTTCGCCTGCATGAACGCACCGAACCCGGACAGGTCCGTGCAGATCGACGGAATGCCCATCACGGCGCACTCGGCTGGCGTGTAGCCCCACGGCTCGTAGTACGACGGGAACACGCCCAGATGGCAGCCGCGGACGAACTCCGGATAGTCCATCGAAAACAGCGGGTTCGTGCGGTTGATGAATTCCGGGTGGAACACCACTTTGACGCGATCGTGTTTGTTGTTGAACAGGTGGCGATGTCGCAGGTGGGCGAGCACCGGGTCGGTCGCGTCGTTGACCATGTGGTGGGTGACGATCGGCGGCAGTTCCGTTTGTGAGCGCGAGTGAAGCAGGCGCTTGAGCACGACGATCTCATCGTTGGACAGCAAATCTTCTGTATCCGGCAACTCGCCCCGCGCGGTGGCGTCGAAGAGTCTCTTCTCAAAATTCCTGGCGATCTCTTCGCACGAACTCTTGAGTTCCGCGAGCATCGAATGGTTTTGCAAGACCTTGACGTTGAGGTGGTGCGTGGGGGCGGCAGTCACGATGAAGGCGACGACGGTGACGTCTGAACCGGCGTGCATCAGGTGATTGTTTAGGCGCGACAGTCCTTCGATGAACAGGTCGATGCCCTTGTTGTGATACTCGTAGCGACCCGACGTGAACATGTAGACGGTCTTGTCGAGATCAAACGGCGACGATCTGAAGAAGTGGGCTTGCACGAAGTGATGGATTTTCTCTTTCGCCTCGCGATGGAGGTTTTGAAATTCGTGCAATGCCGCGAATTTTTCGACGCGCAATCCGTTGGGCAAGACTTTTTCGGGGCGACGCTTGAGCAGGTGGTCGGCTTCGATGGCCGTGATGTCGGAGACGGTCGTGAACACGTCGGCGCCATGGGCGGCTGCCCGCTCGATGCAGTATCGGTGATAGATCTGACGATCGCCGGCTTCCTGATCGGGATTGATCCAGGGGAGGCGTTCGTAGAAGTTTTGCGTTGAAGCGCAGAGGTATCTTCCCAGCAGCGTCGCGTGGGTGGTGAAGACGGTGGCGACGGGGATGTTGCGTTTCTTGATCAGCGGGATCGCTGCGCCGGCGAGCCACTCGTGAAACTGCGCGATGATCGGGCGCTTGTGGTGGAGCGAGTTGGTCAGCGCTTCAAAGAACTGAGCCAACAGGTATCCGAACGACACGCAGTCGTTGGTTTCGACATCGCCATCGGGATAGTTGATGTTGCAGTCGGTCCAGAACGAGTGGCGGTATTCGTTGAGCTTGTATGCGGCAGCGGATACGTCGATGAGCAGCACGCGCGGGTTACCGGTGACGAGCCAGCGCCCGTAATGGATTTTCATGCCGGCAGCGCGAAGCGCTTCGATGGTCGGGCCAAGGGTCGGGCCCAGTTCGAGTTCCTCGAATTCGACGTCGGCTTTGTGCTCGACATACGGTCCGATGAGGCAGTACCGATCGCCCCAATCTTCGGTGGTGACAGCCGCTTTGGAGCGGAGGACGGTGTAGATTCCGCCGACCTGATTGCAGACTTCCCAGGCGATTTCGAAGAGGATCGGTTTCGATTGATCTTCTTTGGGGTCGGCTTTCTTGAGGCGACTTATGTTTCGGATGGATGACATGAAGGGTCGCTCCAGGTCGGACGGTAACAATGGCACCAGCTCGAGTGTGGATTGACAAAGTGTCATCATAGCAATTGCATCGGCAGATGTCGCGTTTGGGCGGAGGGCTTGCCCAAATTCATGCGACAATTCGTGCGGTGTGAAATGGCGCAGCCGATGGGGTTGGAATGAACCTCGATGACCGAGATTGCCAGGAATACGGGCGCAGTCGGCCAGAATTGCGCATCCGATTGGATGGCGCCTGGGCTCGAAGTTCTTGGGATTTAGCGTCGCGAGCCGGAGCGGTGGCGGATCAGTCGATTGGGTTGGAGGACCGCGGGTCTGGAGGCGCCGAACCGCGCGGTGCGTACGGCTTGGCGTTCAAAGTGCGGCGTGACGACGCGGAACGTCGGACCGAATCCGAAGCTGCCTTCCGGTCTGGGGATGGCTCCATCGCGGATGAGCAGAAGCGTGTTGGAGTTCAGCCGGATCGGACTGTTTTGAAGGCGGCTTAGGATGCCGCCCAGGCTGCGTCCGGAGGTTCCGAACAAACCCCTTCCGGCTGGCCCGAGGTTGGACAAGCCGGTGGTTTCCTTGGCAACGAAATTCAGATCGGTTTCGCTCAGCGCTTCGGACTCGTAGAAGCGGACGCAGCGATTGAAGATGTCCTGATTGACCCACATCTTGGCGATGTTGTCGTTGGTGGCGTATTGACCGGGCGACACGGAACGGCGCTGGTTGTTGAGCTTTGAAAGGGCTTCGACCAATCCCGACTGAGCCAGCGAGATGCGGAAGCGGCCTGTGGTCGGTTCGACTTCGAGTTCAAATCCTTCGGTACCGCGTTTGGCCAACGTTGCGACGGTTGAGTTAATGACGACGTCGCTGCGCAGGGTGCCTTCACTGCTACCGCCGCGAATCGCGCCGTATCCCAGGCCCATGCGGATGCGCTGCTCGGTGGAAGTCTTTGCGAATTCGCTGATCTTGGCCAGGGTGGCGCGGCGCACGCTGATGACCGTTTGGTTCGGTTCTTCGCCGAACATGAGCACGCAGCGTGAACGCAAACCGGTGCGGATCAACACATTTTCACCGAGTTCGTCGCCTTCTTTGATCGGTTTCCAGGCTTCGATGTCGGTTGGGTCGGTGCCATCGGGCGCGGTTTCGACGGTGCCTTTGACTTCGACGACCGTGGCTTTCAGTGCGCTGGTGTTGGCGGTTGCGTTGGTATTGGTGTCAGCCGCCAACTTGGCGGTGGGCTTTGCAGTCGTTGCGTTCGTTTGTGCGCTCGCCGGAGTTGCAGATGTTGCATTGACAGGTGTCATCGTCATTTGGGTAACCGATGACTGCGCCTGCGCCGAGGACGACTGGTCGGCCGATTGCTGCGCGGGTGCCTGTTGGGCCTGCGTCGTGACGGTCAATGCGAGTGTTGCGAATGCGGCGACGATGATTTGAATTCGGGTATTGCGCATGTGTTCTTCTTTTCAAACAGTACGACTGGTCAATCAAACGACTGGTCATTCAGACGACAGGATTAGGCCCACGGGTCAGCTTGGTCTACGTGGCGATGGGGGAATCGCCGATTCGTTTCCAAACTATAGACCGCGTCGTGTGGGCAGGCTACTCCGACAGCCCAATTCAAGCACAAAACTGCGAACAATGGCGTTTATGGCGCTGCGACATCGCTTGGTGCGTTGATTTCTTCGCTGGCGTTTTCTGCATCGCGCTTGGCCAAGTGATCATCGATCTTCGCGACGGTGTAGAGCAGTTCGCCACCGGTGACGAATTTATATGACGGTTCATAGGGAATCAGGTCGGCGGCGGCTGCCTGCTTGTGCGCGTAGCGGCGATCACCCAGGCCCCATGATCCGAAAATCGTCGAACAAACGCTCGGGCGAAGGCTGCATATTTTGGTGGCCATAAATGCCATGGTGCTGACATCGAGCGATTGGTTGGCGTCGAGCTTCCAATCGTCGCGGACGATACCGCGCGTGCGCAGCGCGTCGAAACGTTCATCGTGAGAACTGAAGTGGTCTGCGCCGTCGGCAGCGATGACCATGGCTTTGCACCCTTCGGCGAACGTCACCGTGGGGACTGTGCCCAGGTAGTGCAGGAACTGTGTTTCGGAATAGGTTTCCGGATCGACCTGCGGTTGAAACTCGCGGTAGTGCGCGCAGCCGCCTGAGAGGATCGCAGCAAACGCGGTGATGGCGATGATGGTTTTGTGTGTTCGCATGAGGGTTAGAAGCTCCACGTCATGCCGGTCAGGAAAAATGAGCGTGACGATTGATCGCTGAAGGCGTCGCCGGGAAAGAACAGGCCGTATCGCGCAGTCCATGATAGATCGTTGGTGATTGCCCAACTGGCGTAGTAATCCATTTCCCAACCGAGGTAGCCCGATTGCAGGTCGGCTGTCGGATCGGATACGGCGCCGTCGCTGCGATTCTTCCAATAGAGAAACCAGTTGGTGCCGAGTTCGAGGCGGTCGAACGTCGGATCGCCTTCGAGCGGGAAGAACGATGCGCCAACCCGCCAGATGTGCATGTTGCTGAGGCGCGGGGCGAATGACAAACCGGTGTCGCGATAACCGAGTCCGACGAAACTGCTGTCGCGCATGTCGCCGCGATTGCCGCCGGACGCATCGGTCGGACTGACGAGGCGATCGGGATCTCCGCTGGCGAAGATGTATTCGGTGGAAAGGCGCGGATGCTTGGGCACGTCAAAGAGGTATTCGAGTTCGATGTCGAACGCCCAGGCTTTGATCACGTCGCGCTTGTAGAACTCGCGGTGACCGTAGCTGCGGCCGCCTTCGTAAACCCACTCGGTCGAGTAAGCGAGGTTCTGGGCGAGTTCACCGGTCGAACCCAGACCGACGTAGACCGAATCGTAATCGTAGTCCTGTAGCCAGGTCGGGCGCGTTTCGCGGTTGTGGTCGCTTTGCCAGAAGACGTAGGCGAAAGGGCGGTGTTTTTCGAAGCCGAGGTAGCGCAGCTGGGTACCGAAGATCGCCCGTCGCGTCCGATCGGTCGGACGGGTCAGATCGAAGTCCTGACTGCTGCCGACGGTCTTGCCGGCCAACCCGGTGAGTTCCCACTGCGAATCGCTGTAGGTGACGGCGACATGATCGAGGATGTCGGAGAGGGCTAGCCCGGTACCGAATTCGACGAGGTCGCGTCCGATCTTGGCTTTGAGGTTGAAGTCGATGTCGCGGTTGGCGTAGGCCCGCATCGCCCGCTGCAAATCGAATTGATAGAACCCGCGTTCGAGGTTGGCACCGTTCCAATCGTTGTCGTCGCCGTCGTACGAGTCGCCGGTGTTGAAGTCGAGGTAGCTGAGTCGGGTGCGGGCGTAGATTTCGTGAGCGCCCTGGTCGAATGCCATCCGTGTCCAGAGTCGCAGATCGTGACGTCGGAAAGTTCGTGAGCTTTCGATGCCGTCGTCGTAGATGAACAGGTTGAAGCTGTAGTTCCCGCCAAAATCGAAATCGACCTTTTGGGTGGCTGGCATCTCGCGGTCGATCTGCTCCCAGATCCGGTCGCGGACACCGCGTTGCTGGATGAGGAACGCGTCGGTGTCGCGGCCCGTTTGGGCGTGGGCGGTCGGTGTTGAAGCGATCGACGCCGAGGTAATCACAGCCAACCCCGCCATCAGCCAGCGGCAGACCGGTTTGTGGGATCGTGTCGTGCCGATTCGGTGCAATTTATTTTGAGCAGCCATCCGTCGTCCTGGCAGATACGCACATTGTGAAATTGAAACGGGGCGTCGAGCGTCGTGAGGCCCTGTGAAGTGGGCATCGTCGCGTGAGAACGGGGAAAGATCAAGACTCTAATGTCGGTGTGGGTGATCGGTCATTTGAGCGATGGCGGGCGGAGTTGGCAGGCGAGGGGCTGGTTTCAGACTTGCCCAAAGAAACGGGCCTCGCCCTTTCGATCAAAAGGGCGAGGCCACTGAAAGGGGACACGACAGCTTTCACGTCGAATATAGGATTCAAAATTGAACGAAGTCAAATGCGATAAAACAAGGGGTTTGCGCAGTCTTGGTGGGGTTGATTATCTGACGTCTTCGGAGGTCAGGACAATCGGCCGCTGCGATAGATCGCCCACAGCAGCCGAATACCGAGCAAACCCGCGACGAGGTAGCCCGCGACCCCGAACCATTGGATGTCGATGCCCAGCACCGGGAACTTGGCGTTGGTGCTGACCACGACGGAGCTGCCCACGATGATGGCTGCGATGACGACCGCAAACGACAGGCGATTGCTGGAGCGATCGAGTTCGTTGATCAGGCGGTCGAGGTTCTCGTGGCGAATGTTGACCTGCCATTTGCCTTTGCCCACCCGTCGGAGGGCGGCCCGCAGTTGCGACGGGGCGGAGCGGATGATGCTGAAAAAGTGCCACAATGTGACACCCGTTGTGCGGAGGATTTTCTTGGGCGAGAAGCGCCCCGCGACCAGCTTCCGCACTTTGGGGCTGAGTTCGGCGACGAGGTCGAGTTCCGGGTCCAGTCGCAGCGCCACGCCCGCGATCGTGATCAGCGTCTTGAGCACCATGACGAGTTCACGCGGAAGGGTGACGTTGTGCTGGCGGATGACGCCGGCGATTTCGGTGAAAATCGTCAGCAGGTTGAGTCGCTTGAGCGGTAGCCCATGGTACTTGTCGAGCAGGTTGCGCAGGTCGCGAACGAGTGCTTTCGGATCGGTTTCCGTTTCCACCGCGCTGAGGTCGTAAAGGACGTCGACGACGATCTGCGGTTCGCGATAGATCATCGCGACGACGATGATCACCAGTTGGCCGGCTAACTCGTCGCTGATCGTACCGGTCTGCCCGAAATCGATGAGGCCGATGCGGGCGGGCGGGCTGATGAGGAAGTTGCCGGGGTGCGGGTCGGCGTGGAACATGCGCATGTCGAAGAACTGCTTGACGTACATGTCGACAAGGCGTTTTCCCAGCAGTTTTCGGTCGATTTCTTCATGACCGCCTTCGAGAATTCCTTCAAATCCTTCACCCCGAATCCGCCCGATCGTCAGGACGCTCGACGACGTCAGGTTCCAGTGGACGTGGGGAATGTGTACGTGCGAATCGTTTTCAAACGCCTCTTCGAATCGGGAGGTGGCTGACGCTTCGCTGATGTAGTCGACTTCCTGCTTCAAGAGCAGTTCAAATTCCTCGACGATCTGCACGGGGCGAATGCGGGCGAGTTCCGGTAACCACTGCTCCGCGGCGCCGGCCATCCATTTGAGTATGTGGAGATCCTGGTGGAGGATCTCTTCGATGTCGGGTCGTTTCACTTTGACGACGACGTTGTCGCCGTCCTTGGTTTGTGCGTGATAGACCTGCCCGATCGATCCGCTTGCGAACGGTTCCTTGTCGAATGACGCGAAGCACTGGTCGGGCGATTCGCCGATTTCGGTGGCGATGATTGACCGGGCCAATTCGCTGTCAAAGGGTGGCACATGGTCCTGTAATTTGCGCAACTCGCGAAGAACATCTTCGGACGCAATGTCGGCGCGCGTCGAAAGGGTCTGTGCGAATTTGACGAAGGTTGGTCCCAATTCGCTGCAGACCGATGCGATTCTTTTTCCAAGCGAAACGGGCGGTGCGTTTACGGATTCGGCTTGGGCGCTGCGCAGAATCTTTCCCAGTGGGAGATAACGTCCGAGATTGATGCGTTCGACAACGTGACCGAAACCGTGGCGCGCCAGAACGCGGACAATCTGCTGGAGTCGGTTGAGTGTTCGAACGCTGGTGGTGAGTTGGAAGTATGGCATCACGCATCAGTGTAATTAAATCTGGAAAAAGCCCTATAACTTCGGCGCTGATTTATGATTTCTGACAAAGTTCTGTGCGAATTCGCGAACCTGTGGGAATTCGCCAATGTGCCTTGGCCCCACGTAGCCGACACGGCTGGGAAGTGTGATTTTCAGTAAAAGGGCCGTGGATCGCGGGGGAATCTGGCGTGTGAAATCTTTCGAGAACCCCAAAAATCGGTCAAACAGCCGGGCGTAAGGGCCTATAGTTGGGGGAGACCGTGAGGCAGACGCCCTAGGGCGTGTTGCTAGGCTGCCATAAGTTCCTTTATGACAATGCCTTACGCTGGCCTTATTAGAATTATGTTTTGACGGCTTTTCTGGTTGAATCGCGCATCTCGAAAGGGTATAACTGGCTACGTGGTGACGTGGGAAAGGAGCACATGCCCTGTACTCCGTTTATGCCCACAGCCGATCAACGACTAACCATCGTAAGATCGGTGTCCCCGCAGAGACGCAAAAGACGTTTAACGCTGTGTCTGAAGTTTGAAGTAGATTGCAGTGCCTGAAGTAGATATTGTTGATTCGGGAGAAGTTGCCGAAGCGATCGATCAAGTTTTGTGGGCCGTTACCCGCAAGTCACGCTTGGTTGAAAGATCGGTATCCGAATCAGGAGGGTCGTAACAAGAAGCACTAACCAACGCAGTATGAATTGGGACTAACGCGCAACCATTGACTAACCCGTTTGTCTCAGTTTCCCACGGAGGAACGTAAGATGAAATTGTCGAAAGTATTGGCTTCAGCAGCTGCACTTGGATTGGCCGTACCCGTCATGGCCGACACTCTTGAGCTGCGCGTTGTTGGCGACGGCGATGCTGCCTCAGTTGCAGGCGGTGGCGTTGTCAACGTTTACATTCAGGGTCGCATCCAGGGCGCCACTGATGATGGATTGGCCCTTTGGGGTGCAAACCTTTCAGACGCTGGTGCAGGCAGCTTTGATGTGACCGGCGCTGTCCTCGATTCACCGGGTGGTGACATCGATCAGTTCAAGAAGAATCTTGGTCTCACCAACCCCGCCGGCTACGGTGGAACCGCCATTGGTGGCAACCTGATTCAAATCGGTGGTGGCCAGAACACCATCGGTAACGCAGGCCCGACGCTCTTCCCGGTCGGTACTGTCGCAACGGACGTTGCAAATGGTTCGGCTTGGGTTGACCTCGCCACTGGTTCGATCGATACCTCGGCCGCAGCCCAGGACATCGTTCTCACGCTCGACACCGGTTTTGCCAACACCTTGGCAGCCAACACCGGCCCCGTCTTCCCCGTCAATGCCGCAACGGTGAGCATTGTTGGCGATCTGACGATCACCATTGGTGGTGGTGGCACCGATCTCGATTTCACGGGTGTTGCTTCAACCGGTAACCACAATGCCAACGGTTCATTCGGTGGTGGCGACCTTGACATCGCAATCGACGCATCAAGCGCCAGCAAGCCCGGCTACATTGAACCGCGTCAGTTTGGTGCTGCAGGCAACCTGTACGTTCGCGTTGACTTCGCCGAAGCCATTACCGGTGGTTCGGTTGTTTCAAACCCAGCACTCGGTGGCTTGACGGCAACCCCGAATGGCAACAGCCTCGACATCACGTTCGCTGCACCGGCCAACGGAACCTGCTACAGCTTCGACGTTACCGGTACGACGAGCGCCAGCAACTCAGTTGGTGTAGGCAGTTCCGACACCGACTTCTGCATCTGCTACCAGGAAGGTGACATCAACTTTGACAGCTTCGTGAACGCGTCAGACCGTTCGGTCGTTACGCAGCCCGCGAACCTGTTCAACACGATGGACGCAATCGGCATCACGGGTCCGCAGGTCGACCTCAACCGTGACGGTATCATGAACGCGTCGGACCGTTCGATCGTTACGCAGCCGGCGAACCTGTTCAACGACTTCACGGCAGTGACGTGCCCGTAGTTTTAAGTTCTTTCGGGTTTGCCCACGGCAGTGGGCCGTGGGCAAACTCTTAATGTTGAAAGTTTCCGCAGTTTCGCGGAGATTCGAATCGTAAACTTGCAAGTTTCGTTTTCCAAAAGGAGGAGTAGAACAAATGAGGAAATTACTAGCAGTAGCATTGCTGGCAGCCATTGCAGCACCCGCCAGCGCAGCAACTTTGGGGTTGCGTTTTGTTGGTCCCAATGCTGGCGACGACACCAACGCGACGGTTAACGCCGGTGAAAGCGTTCAAGTAGAGGTGACCTGGGAATTCTCAAGCGCTAGCGACGCAGCAAACGGCTTGGGTAGCATTTCCTTCAACCTGACCGCGGCGCCTGAAAATCCAGCAGGTGGTTTGCAGGGTGACTTGGTCGCCACGACTGCATTGGGTATGGACAACTATGGCACGACGCTTCCCAACTGGACCACAGGCGGAACCCCTGGTCTCGTCGGTGCTGTTCAGTGGGCCGCCGGTCAAAACCTGCCGGCAGACGCGGTCACTGCGGCTGGCGTGACTGTCCTGGGAACGTTTGACATCACTGGACTGGAACTGGGAACACATCAGTTCTACATTCAGCGCAATATCACCCAGTTCTCACCGGAACCGACGACCTCGCAGGCGATTTCGTACAGCTTCAATCCGGGTGGCGATGGTTACGCAAGCCAGTTCAACATTGGCAACGGCTTTGCCGGAACCAACACTGGTACTGGTGCCATCCCCATGACTGTCAACGTCACTCCTGAGCCCGCCGCTTTGGCGCTGCTCGCACTGGGTGGTGTTGCTGTTCTGCGTCGTCGCAGCTAAGGCTGTCTAGATGCAAAGGAGTCGTTGATGTTTGTGCGACTCTTAAGGCGTAAGCCTTAAAGAATTATCAAATTAGCGGAGTCGATCCATTCTTGGGTCGGCTCCGCTTTTTTTTCGGGCTGTCCTGCGACACGTGACAAAGCGGATAATAGCAGGAGGTTCTGTCACGCTGTGGTCGATGTGATTGCTTGGCATCGCCAGTCGCACATGATTGAGCGGCTTAGGTAAATGGAATCGGCCATTGAATCTAAAAAGCTTTTGGTCCAAACGTAGCGGCGCGATAGCGTCGTCATTCCCGCGCAGGCGGGAATCCAGGGGCAGAACGAAGTCAATCCACGTGGGTATCGGCGCCCGTGCTGTAAAGAGTGGGCGAGCAAAACGCGACGCTTGGATTAAGATCGCTATCAACTGACAGAGCAGTTTGTTTCGTAGTCTTATGAAGGAAGCGGACGACAAGACTCCGCGAGGCATACTGGCTTGGGGGCAATCCAGCCTCTTTGCGGCCGTCGTTGCCGCAGAGCCCGGGATACTGAGAGACAATAGCCATGGCAGATCGTGAGACGTCCAGACGGTCGTTTATCGTGGGTGCGGGGGCGGCTGCCATCTGTGGCATCTGTGGGCTGCCACATATCGCGTGCAGGGAGGCGGATGGTGCGGGAGCCGAAGCACCTGTCAGGGCGAAGGGGAAGTTGCTGAAGTTGCTTGGCGTCGGCGAGGGGGTGTTCAGGCCGACGGCGGATGGCGCGACGATTCACTGGATTCCGAACGGTGAAGTTGAGTCGGAGCTTTTGACGGGCACGTCGGGCAATGACCTGAAGATCGTCCGTTCGGTTGTTTCAAGTGTCCCGGTCGAGTTACAAATCGATGGGTTGTCTGGTGCGGCGGAGGTATTCTGGAGCGCAAGGCACCGCCGCAAGGGTGAACAGAAGTGGGTGAATTCTCCGGTTCGGTCGTTCAAGACCTGCCGTCAGAAGGGTGAATCGTTTCAGGCTGCGCTGTTCGCGGATTCACATTTCTACAGTGTGCGCAATCGCGCCCAAAGTCTGGGCAATATCCAAAAGTGCATGAATGCGGTTCAAAAGGCGCGGCCAGATTTCTGCGTCTTTCTGGGGGACGAGGCTGGCGTTCAGTACGTGACCGACGAGAAGACCCAGGACCAGGCCTTGGCTCGCGAGCGATGGTTGAATTGGCGCGAATACATCGGACCACTGCTTTCCGAGGTGCCTTCGTTCCTGGTGCTCGGCAACCATGAAGGCGAAGCCGGTTTCTATCGGGATCAGGACCGGGCCCGTAAGGTGTTCCTGCAGCGGTGGGGAACCATCGAGCGCAAGCGGCATTACTTGAACCCGCTCCCTTCAACCTATGCCGAAGGTGGGGAAAACCAGAACTGGAAAGGCAACCAGAAATCGGGGGCAACCGGAGGCGCTGACGAAGGCAACTGTTCGCCGTTTCAGAACTACTTCGCATGGACCTGGGGAGATGCGCTCTTTGTTGTGCTTGATGTGCATCGATACACCAACCCTGGCAAATCGACGCCCGCTGTGCCGGAAGAATGGACGCTTGGGCGCACCCAGTTGAAGTGGTTGGAGCAAGTGCTCAAGAACAGCGACGCACGCTGGAAATTCGTCATCGCGCACCATGTCGTTGGAGGCTCGCGATGGGATTTGAATTGCAAAGTAGAGAAGTCGGGATATGCCTACGGACGCGGCGGTGCACGTTACGCGCGGGTGGGTGAGCAGGCAAAAGTCACGGACCTGATGAAGCGGTATGGCAGCCGGTTTTTTGTTTACGGGCATGATCATATTTTCGCACACCAGGAAGCAGAGGGAATCCACTTCGTGTGTTGTGGGCGGCCTACGAAGGTGCCGGGTGGCTGGGTGCAGGAAGAGGGATTTATTGAGGCGTATGGCGATTTTCGTGCGCGGGATCCGCACGATTTCTACCTTGATGTCGGTTACACAAAGCTGACTGTTTCACCAAGCGAAGTCGTATTTGAGTATATCAAGACCGGTATGGACCCCGAAGGCAATGAGAACACGGCTGCCAAGGTTGGGGATGTCGTTCATCGTGTTGTGGTGACTTAAAGAATTGCAAGAACTGTCCTGACACATCGAGACGCAGTTGATGGATGAGACAAACGAGTCGAGGCGGTCGTTCCTTCGGGTGGCTGGTGTTGCTGCGCTCAGTGGCCTGTGTGGCTTGCCGCAGTTTGGCTGCGACGAGGATGATCAATCCAAGCGCGTCCCGACTCCCGATGGATTCGGTGAGTTGATGGAGGTGCGCGAGGGGCTGTTTCGCCCGACCGCCCGCGGAGCCACGATTCACTGGATACCAAATGGCGTGGTCGAATCGCAGGTGCTGGCTGGCCGATCCGAGAGCGAACTGGCTGTCGTTTATGACCAGACGTCCGCCGACCCGGTCCGCGTTGTGCTTGATCAATTCGATGGCATGCGCGAATTTCATTGGCAAATTCGGCATCGACGCAAGGGTCAAGAGAAGTGGCAGACCACGCCGACGGCTCGCTGCCGATTGGCGCGTCGGCCTGGGGAGACGTTTACTGCCGCTCTGTTTGCGGATTCCCATTTCGATAGTGCGCGGAACCATCCAAAGACGCGGGAGAATATCACCCTCGGCGCGCAGGCGGTGATTGACGATCAACCGGACTTTGGCGTGTTCATTGGTGATGAAGTTGGAATCACCGTTGGGTATCTTCGCAAAGAACCCGGTGTCCGGCAGGATGCATCGTTGGCCATGACGCGCTGGTTGGAGTGGCGGCAGTTTATAGGGGCATTGCTCGCCAACGTTCCGACGTTTTTTGTGCTTGGCAATCACGAAGGCGAAGCCGGTTATTACCAGGACATGAATCTCAAGGGAGATATTTTTGCGCAGCGCTGGAGTACGATCGCGCGCAAACGTTATTTCTTGAATCCGTTGCCAACGACGTATCCAGAGGGTGGTGAAGACGAAGGTTGGCGTGGTTCCGCTGATCGAGAATCGACCGGGGGTGCAGATGAGGGGAACTGTTCGCCGCTGGAGAATTACTTTGCGTGGACCTGGGGTGATGCGCTATTCGCGGTGATTGACGTGCATCGATACACGAAGGCTGGAAGAAACACGCCGAGGCGGCCTGAGGATTGGTCGCTCGGTGCTCCGCAACGGCTGTGGCTCGAGCACGTTTTGGGGCAAAGCAATGCCCGCTGGAAGTTTGTCTTGTCTCATCATGTTGTTGGCGGCTCGAAGTGGGACTCGAGCGGTAAACAGGCTCAACCGGCGTATGCGTATGGCCGCGGTGGGGCAAAGTATTGTCGCATCGGTGAGCAGGCCATGCTTACAGATATCATGAAGAAGCATGGTGCGCAATTCTTTGTGTACGGACACGACCACATTTTTGCGCATCAGCAAGCCGAGGGGATTCACTACATTTGTTGCGGTCGGCCGACGAGGGTGCCGAATACCTGGGTGACAGCGCCCGGGTTCATGGAGGCGTATGGCGACTATCGTGCCCGCGATCCGCACGCGTTTATCATGGACGTTGGATATACGCGGTTGACGGTTTCGCCGTCTGAGGTAGTTTTTGAGTATATCAAGACCGGCATGGACCCCGATGGCAACGAGAACATCAAAGCGAACGTTGGTGATGTGGTGCATCGCGTTGCGGTCAGTTGATGGGGCATTTCAAGGGGTTGCAGCGCGAGGAGGTGGTCGATGAAGAATACCAACGAATCGCGGCGGACGTTCATCAAGGCGGCAGGCGCTACGGCTCTTTGTGGAATTTGCGGGCTTCCCCACTTCGCGTGCAAAGAAGGGAAGAAATCGCACCCCGTCGTCGAATCGAAAGAAGATTCCAAGAAAGTCGACTTGCTGGAAGTTCGTGAAGGGATATTTCGCCCGACGCTGACCGGTGCGACGGTACATTGGACGCCGCGCGCGAGGACCGAGTCGCAGGTGTTGGCTGGCACCTCAAAGGATGACCTGCGGCTGATCAAGGAGCTAACGTCGAGTGATGCGGTCGAGGTTCTGATTGACGGGTTCGAAGAAGACACCGAGTTCTTCTGGCAATGTAAGCATCGTCAAGCGCCCGATGACCCATGGACGGAGTCTGCGGTTCGAACTTGCAGGACGAGGCGTTTGTCCGGGACGACATTTCAGTTGGCATTGTTCGCCGATTCACACTACTACAGCGCGCGTTCGACTCCTGCTCTTGTTCAAAACATCAGTCAATGCATGGAGGCGGTTCGGAAAGGACCGCACGATTTCTGCGTTTTTCTGGGGGATGAAGCCGGGGTGCATTTTGCGGGGGACCGAGATGCCCGCCATAGTCGCGATCTGGCCCGTGAACGCTGGCGGCAGTGGCGGGACGTTGCGGCTGACCTGTTGGCAGATGTGCCGTCGTTCATGGTGCTCGGTAACCACGAAGGTGAAGCCGGTTTCTATCAGGAGATGGAGGAGGAGAGGGGGGCATACCTGCAGCGTTGGGGAACGATTGAGCGAAAGCGACACTTCTTGAATCCTGTTCCGCTGACGTATCCGGAAGGTGGAGAGAACGAATACTGGCGGGGGACCAGTGGTCGCGGACCGACCGGAGGCGCCGAGGAAGGCAATTGCTCGCCGTTGCAGAATTACTTTGCGTGGACGTGGGGTGATGCGCTATTCGTTGTATTGGATGTGCATCGTTATACCAATGTTGGCAAAGGTACGCCCCAACAGCCGGAAGATTGGACGCTTGGTCAGGCGCAACTTGATTGGTTTGAACGTGTTGCCACGAAGAGTTCGGCCCGTTGGAAGTTTGTTATTGCGCACCATGTGGTTGGCGGGTCTGAATGGAGCACGAATTGCAAGGTTCGGAATTCGGGTTATGCATACGGGCGGGGCGGGGCTCGGTATGCGCGTGTCGGCGAGCAGTCAAAGATCACCGACATCATGAAGCGGGCCGGTTGTCAGTTCTTCGTTTACGGTCACGACCACATTTTTTCGCACCAACAAGCCGAGGGGATTCACTACGTTTGTTGCGGGCGGCCTACGTTTGTACCTTCGCACTGGGCTGATGAGGCTGGGTTTGTCGAGGCCTATGGCGATCATCGGGCGCGGGATCCTTATGATTTCTTTATGGATGTCGGGTACACGCGTTTGACGGTTGGGCCGGACAAGGTGGCGTTTGAATACATCAAGACCGGCATGGACCCCAAGGGGGCTGAGAACATCAAAGTGAACGTTGGCGATGTGGTTCATCGATTTGAGGTGACTTGAAGCGGACTTACTTTTCTGGTCGTCGCTGCGCAGTGACGGGGCTTTGTTTGCTGGGATTGATTTTGCATTTTTCTGGATTCCCGCTTTCGCGGGAATGACGGCCTGATTCGCGGGAGTGGCGGTTTGTTTCGCGGCAATGACGGCGCTATCGCTCCGCTGCGATTGGAATTGGAGTGCTCTAGTAGGCGACGCCGAATGATTTGAATTCGCCGGTGGCTGGCGATTCGACTTTCTGGTGGTTGCGGATGTTGTTTTTCATTTCGAGGCAGATGTTTTCGTGCAGTTGGGTGAGCGATTCGGACTCGCCTTCTGCAACGAGTTCGACGCTTCCGTCGGCTAAATTCTTGACGTACCCAGTCACTTCAAACGGTTCGGCGATTCTGCATACGGTGTAGCGAAATCCCACGCCCTGGACGCGGCCGACGTAGTTGACGGTGATTCGTTTGGCGTTGATTTCGGTCATGGGGCGGATTCGATCGACGGGGTGAATTCAGTCATCGCGCGATTGCAACGGGCCGGGCGGGTGGTGCTTGGGTTCGATTACGTGTTGGCCGGGTTGATCTTGGTCATGCAGATTTCGCGGCCATCTTCGCGATACTCCACTTCGTTCATGTAAGCTTTGATGAGCATGATGCCGCGGCCACAGGGCAGCGACAAACGTTCCGGTGTTGTCGGGTCGGGGATGTCTTCCGGGCGGAAGCCTTCGCCTTCGTCGCGCACGCAGATGGTGACTTGCTTGGGGTTGACGATGTATCGGACGCGCACTTTTTTGTTGGCGTCACCGCAATTGCCGTGGCGGACGGCGTTGGTCATGGCCTCTTCGAGTGCCAGCTTGATGGCGAACGTGGAATCCTCATCGTATCCGGAATCTTCGATCTCTTTGAGGATGAGTGACTCGGGCTTTTTGGCCTCGGTCAGGGTGCTCTGAATTTCGATCACCTTGAACTCATCGTCGTTGCGAGGATCGACATTGTGTGGATCGACGGGGGTCATGTGATGGTGTCTTGCGGTCTGTCACAGATCGATTCGTTGGGCGAAAACGGGTATGGCCAATGACGGTTGGCGCATCGTTGCGCCATGCCGCGCCGTTTGAGACGCGGTTGATTTCCATTCGTTACGAAAAACTATTGATGGCGTCGGACGATTGCTCGTGGATGTCGAAGTGCTTGCTCAACCGGGTGATCTTAAAGACTTCGTAGATCTGCGGGTTGATGTTGGAGAGCTTGAGCTTTCCTTTCTTGCCTTCGACTTCTTTCTTCAGGTTGATGAGCATGCCCAAGGCGGCGGACGACAGGTGCTCAACGTTTGAAAAATTGAGCAGCAGTTTGATCGCCGGCGTGGATGAGACGAGGGCGAATAGTTCATCTTCGATCTCGCGAATGGAGAGTTCTTCGAGGATCTTTCGATCGCTGAAGCGCACCATGTTTACGGAATCTTCTTCGATGATCGTGAGATGCGGTGACTTTTCCGTCATCGGGCCAGCTCCTGCCTGTTGTGTTACCCAATTGCTTGTTACTTTAATCTAACCCAGAGTCACAGGGTGTCAATTCTATCGGATTTCTGCGGCTCGTGGCGGTTGAAAATATCGAGAGATCTCTGGGTTGCCATTATCCTTGTGGCTTTTCCGGCTTCGGTGCGGAAAGGTCTCTCCGGAGACATCCGAACCGATCGCCAGGGACACGGGCGTGTCTCAGTCGCCCGTCAATCAGTGATGAAATTGTAAGTGAATCGCATGAATTCAACCAATATCGAAGCCAGCCGATTTCGCGACGAGGCGTTGCCCTACCTGACGTCGGATTTGCCCGGTGTGGGCGGGGTGATCAAGGAAGCCGACGAGGATTTCGTCGTCGAGGAAGTTCCCCTGTATGAGCCGAGCGGTGAAGGGACACACGTATTTTTCGAAATCGAGAAACAGGGGCTGACGACACGCGATGCGATCGCCCGGGTCTGCCGCTCGATTGGCTGCCAGCGGCGCGACGTGGGTTACGCGGGGTTGAAGGATGCCCGTGGCGTGACGCGGCAGGTGTTGAGCGTGGAGCATGTTGACCCCGAGAAGGTATTGGCCGCCTCGGCTGACCGGGTCCGCGTGCTTTGGGCGAAGCTGCATCAGAATAAGTTGAAGATCGGACACCTGTCGGGCAATCGGTTTGTGATTCGCATTCGCGGCGCGCAAGCTGGCAGTTTTGAACGTGCGGAGGCGATCGTTGCGCGGTTGGCGGCGCGTGGAATGCCGAATTACTTCGGACCGCAGCGTTTCGGGATGCGCGGGACGAATGCGATCGTGGGGCGGGCGGCGCTTTTGGGTGATTTCGAGCGGGCGATCAACGTGCTTTGTGGTGGGCCTGCGGATGATGATTCGCCTGGTGGAAAGTTGGCGCGCGAATTGTTTGAGCAGGGCGATTACGCTGCGTCGCTGAAAGCTTGGCCGGGTGGACATTGCACGGAGCGGGCGCTTTGTCGGTGGATGGAACGCGGGTCGCTTGATTGGAGTAAGGCTTGGCGCAGTGTCGATCGCGCGATGCGAAAGCTTTATGTGTCGGCGTTTCAAAGCGAGCTGTTTAATCGGGTGGTGGCCAAGCGGATCGAGCGAATTGGCGAGATGATGCCCGGTGACCTGGCGTGGCTGCATCGCAATGGGGCGTGCTTTGCGGTGGAGGATTTAACCGCAGAACAGAAGCGGTGCGACGCATTTGAGATCTCGCCGTCGGGTCCGATGTTTGGAAAGAAGATGACGCAGCCGAAGGGCGAAGCGGCTTCGTTGGAAGCATCGGTCTTGAAAGAGTGCGGGCTGGATCTGGATGGGCGCTTCAGCGGTGCAAGTGATCGGCCCGAGGGGGCACGGCGGCCAATCCGTGTACCGGTGCAGGGGGCGACGTGTTGCGAAGGGGAAGATTCGAACGGGGCGTATCTTGAATTGCGTTTCGAATTGCCGCCGGGCTCGTTTGCGACGAGTTTTGTGCGCGAGGTTTGTAAGTCGGTTGGTCGCGCTGTTGAACCGACGGGTTGTGCTTAGGTTCGTGTGTGGTGTGTCGGGTCGATGCCCCGACCTACGTGGTTGGTAGAACGAAGACTTGTCGCGCGAGGTCCGAGTCTAACGTTGCGTTGTTGTAGAACCGCGTCAGCACTGATCGGTCGAAGAGATCGGGGTTTTTTGATTTGAAGGTTGGCCAATCGTTGGCGTTTTGTTGATGCAACCTTTCGTGGATGATTGCGATGAACGCGACGGTGATGGTTTCGTGGTAGTGGTTTGGCATTCCTTTGGACGTTGCGAATCGCTTTAGCATTTTCGGCAGGCGGGTGATGGTGGTTGCGAAGTCGGTGGACTTTAGGAGATGCCATGCGATTCGTACGTGGTCTTCGTGGGTGAGCGTTTCGAGTTGACAGTTGTCGAGCGCTTCGACCAGGTCGGCTGATCGAGCGTCGTTGATGTTGGGTGGTTTGGTATTCATGGCTGCATGTCGCACAGTTACGCTTCGCTGAGTTGGTGGCTATGGGATGCGTCGAGGTCCAGACCGTAGATCTTCTTTAGCTTTTCGATGTTGGTGAGCGTCTCGGGTGAGAAGGCGGCTTTGCCTTCGAGGGCGTGGAGGCAGATGCCTTCGAGGAGGTCGCCGAAGGTGAGGTCCCGCAGCTCGGCGACGGCTTTTAGCACCTTGACGAGGCGTTTTTCGAGTCGGACTCCGGTCTGGATGCGTTCGATCTCTGTTGTTACCATGGTACTATGGTAGCAATTGGCGGGGTCGAGGTCAAGCGGTTCGAGGCGTGGTTGTGATAGGGTGAACGAATGGGTGAGCCATTGGCGTCAGATCATGCGGAGCGGATGGAGCGGGCACGGTTGTCGCTTGAAGGGCTTTCGTTGGGCGATGCGTTTGGCGAGTGTTTCTTCAGTTCGGCGATGCAGCAGCGGTTGGCCTATCGGGAGTTGCCGGATGCGCCTTGGTTTTACACCGACGACACGATGATGGCCTGGAGTGTTGTGGACGTGTTGGCTTCGCATGGGGCGATTGATCAGGATCGGTTGGCGCGTTTGTTTGCCGAGCGCTTTCGACGGCAGCCGAATCGCAGTTATGGAGCCGGCGCGATTCGGTTGTTGACGGCGATTGGTGACGGTGCTGACTGGCGCGAGGCATCGCGGGATTCGTTTGGCGGACAGGGGTCGTTTGGCAATGGCGCGGCGATGCGGGTTGCGCCGATCGGGGCGTACTTCGCGGATGATCTTCAGCGGGTGGTTGATGCCGCGCGGGCGTCGGCGGTGGTGACGCATGCGCATCACGAGGGCGTGGCC
>DDIR01000148.1 GCA_002338715.1 Phycisphaerales bacterium UBA1845
TCCGCCCACGAACGTCGCACCGATCGCGTCGGCCTCAGCTGCTTCCAGTGTCACCGAAGGCAACGTGGTGACGCTCAATGGCACGGGTTCGTCCGATCCGGACAACGGTCCGGGTGCATTGACCTATTCCTGGACGCAATCCGGCGGCACCGATGTGACCGGCGATCATCTCTTCGATGCGACGGCAGCACAGCCGCAGTTCACTGCGCCAGGATTCGCCAATAATGCAGCGCAGGATACGCTGGTGTTCAAACTCGTCGTATCGGACGGCGATGACCTGTCGCCGGCGGACACGGTGTCAATCAGTGTCACTCAGGCAGTTGTGACGGCTGCCAACAGGACGGCTGCGATGGCCGACAGCTGGCTGGTGCTCTACAACGTCAACAGCGCCGACAGCATCGCCTGGAAGGATTGGTACATCGCCCAGTGGGGCATTCCGTCGGCCAACACGTTGGGCCTCAATGCCGACGCAAGCGCCGAACGCATCACCAAGACCGAGATGATCAACACGATCTTCACGCCGGTCGTCAACCACCTCAACGCGAATCCGACGTTGAAAGCGAAAATCATGGGGATTTTGGTGGGCTATCGCGTACCGGGAAACTTTTACACCGACGCGAATACGCCGACGCTTCAAGGTGGCGGTGGATGGTCGGTATCGAGTCGCCTGCAAAAGCTCGATCCTGGGGCGCTCGATTTCCCCAAGTGGCCAACCAACGCCCACCATTTCAACGCGTACTTCTTGCCGGATACCGACCGCATCAACAAGTCGGAGATGGCCTCCGATGTGTTCATCACGGCGCGCATCGACGCGCCCACGTTGGCCGACGCCAAAGCGCTGACCACCCGCGCCCGAGCGATCAGCACGAATTCGTCCGCGTTGCCATCGAACGAATGGATCTACATCGACTACGACGATCCCGGATCACCGGGCGGTGACGAGTGGACCGGGTTGCGGTTGGCGTACGAGGACTCGGACTTCAACACGCCCGCATGGAAATTCCCGTGGAAGTTTTTTGTGTCAGATGGTGGCAGTGAAGAACCCACGCCCAATGCCGCATTTCAATTCAGCTATTACCGCCTGACCGGATGGCAAAATGGCGATTGGAGCGGTTCGTCTTCGGGAACGAAAATCCTCGGCTATGCGATGAACAGTTGGGGTGCGACCACCGTTCGCAGCACCACGGGACACAGCGGTCGCTACGTGCCCAATGTGCTCTTCAATGGCGGATATGCCGGCGCGATCGGCGCAACGGCTGAACCTTACCTCAGCACCATCCCAAAAGCCGACACGGTTTTGTGGTGCCTCGCGGACGGTCGGACCATGGGAGAAGCCGTGTTCCAAGCCACCCCCGACCACGCCTGGATGTGGGAGTTGGTGGGCGATCCGCTGCTGCGAATTCCGGCGTGGTTTGACAAACCGTAATGCCCGACATGGCGCTATCCGGATTGCGTGATGCGCTGACAATCAGTCCGCGCCCATCTTTGCAAGAGTGCGGAAACGTTCGAGATCGCCCATATTCCATCAATCCTAAGGTTTTCAGTAGCAATCCCGCCCGCGCAAACACCTTTTACGGGGCATGCTGAGGGACTATACTGGCCGAATCGCTTGTTGAACCTTTCTTTTCAGCCAACTCCACGCGATCAGGCTTAAGGCTTATGGGCACGCAGGATCTAAAATCTGATTCCGAAGGCGAACATCTTCGCGCTTTCATGAAGCATCTGTTGGCCGACACCCGCGCCCTCGAACAGATGATCGAAAACGACGAGATCGAGTCCGATGTGCGCCGGATCGGCGGCGAACAGGAAATGGTCCTGATCGATCCGGACGGTCAGCCGTCGCCCAAGAGCATGGAAGTGCTCGAATGCATCGCCGACGATCACTTCACGACCGAGCTGGCCAAATTCAACATCGAATGCAATCTCGATCCGCTGGTGTTCGGAACCAATTGCCTCCGCAAGATGGAAGAGCAGCTCAACAGCATGTTGCTCAAAGCGCGGAAAGCGGCTCAGTCGTGCGGCGCGGACGTGCTGTTAACGGGAATCCTTCCAACGCTTTCGCAGACGCACACGACCCTCGATTGGATGGCCCCCATGCCGCGCTATTACGCGCTCAACGATGCGCTGGGGCGCCTGCGCGGCGGCGATTACGAATTCCGTTTAACCGGCGTCGACGAACTTATCCTCAAGCAGAATTCGGTGATGCTCGAAGCCTGCAACACCAGCTTCCAGGTTCACTTTCAGGTATCGCCGCAAGAGTTCGCCCGTCGCTACAACATCGCCCAAGCCGTCGCAGGACCGGCGCTTGCGGTGGCGACCAATTCGCCAGTCTTATTCGGCAAACGGTTGTGGCGCGAAACCCGCATCGGGTTGTTCCAACAAGCCGTTGACACCCGCACGACCACGCAAGTCGCCGACGAGCGCAAAGCCCGCGTCAGTTTCGGTCAGCAGTGGGTCAAAGAATCGGTCCTCGAAATTTTCCGCGAAGACATCGCCCGCTTCCGCGTATTGTTCGGCGCGGACTCACACGAAGATCCCTTCGACGCGTTGGCCGAAGGACGCATTCCAAAGTTGCAATCACTGCGCCTGCACAACAGCACGGTCTACCGTTGGAATCGGCCCTGCTATGGCATCTCGGACAACAAACCGCACCTTCGCATTGAGAATCGTGTGTTGCCAGCCGGTCCCACCGTGATCGACTCGATCGCGAACGCGGCGTTCTGGTTTGGTTTGATGATCGGCGTCGCTGAAAAGTACGACGACATCACCGAAGTGATGGACTTCGATGATGCCAAGTCAAATTTCCTAGCCGCTGCCCGCCTGGGTATGCACGCCCAATTCATCTGGATTGGCAGCGAACATCCGAGCCCTGCGAAAGAGGTGCTGAGCGAACAATTGCTCCCGCTCGCCCGCCAGGGGCTGAAGTCAGCCAACATCGATTCGCGGGACATCGACCGATACCTCAACGTCATCGAAGGTCGCCTCAGCACGGGGCGCACCGGTTCGCAGTGGTTGATTCAATCATTGGCCAAGATGAAGGGCGAAGCCACGCAAGCCGTTCGCCTGGGGTCGGTCACCCGAACCGCCCTTGATCGGCAGTGGCAGGGCGATCCGGTTCACACTTGGCCGCTTGCCAATCTTGACCGATCGGATTCCGTCAAACGCGGTTATCGACGCGTCGAGCAATACATGACGACCGACTTGTTCACGGTCAACGAAGACGACTCGGTCGACCTGGTCGCCAACATGATGGTTTGGCAGGATGTTCGGCACGTACCGGTCGAAGACAGTCAGCACCAACTTGTCGGATTGGTCACCTATCGAACGATCCTCCGCCTCAT
Source organism: Phycisphaerales bacterium UBA1845 (assembly GCA_002338715.1). Taxonomy (GTDB): domain Bacteria; phylum Planctomycetota; class Phycisphaerae; order UBA1845; family UBA1845; genus UBA1845. The sequence continues at coordinate 3,342 of DDIR01000148.1, forward strand.
TGGTAATCAGCGGACCGACGCCGAATCCGAAACGATCGCGGTGAGCACGGTCATGAAGCGCGATCCGATCACGGTCTCGCCCGAGACCGAAACACTGGAGGCCATCCGCCTGATGCTGGGCAAAAAGGTCTCCTGCCTGCCGGTGGTCAAAGAAGGAAAACTCGTCGGCATCGTGTCCGACCACGATTTCCTCGAAGTCGCCGCCGAGTTGTTCGAGAAGGAACTTGCACAGTAGATACGCAACGAAGATGATTCGCGACAATAGCCCGGAGGGGGCGACAGACCAACGACTCATTGGCACCTATGATCAAGGATGCCAGGGTCCGACACTCGTATGCCTTGGCGGTGTTCACGGGAACGAACCTGCCGGTATCCATGCGGCCAAGCGCGTTTTCGAAACGCTGACCAAACGGCGCATTCCCATTCGCGGTCGCATGGTCGGATTGATCGGCAACGTCGAAGCGCTGCGCCAGGGTGTTCGCCACGTGGATGTCGACTTCAATCGCATCTGGATGTCCGAGCGCATTTCCAAACTCGATATTTTCAAACCCAATGGCCACACATCCGGCGCGACTGCATCGGTTGAAGATCGTGAGCAGATGGGTTTGCTTTCATCGCTGCACCGCGTTTTTGACGAAGCCGACGACGAAGTATTCGTTCTGGACATGCACACCATGTCAGCCGACGGCGCACCGTTCGCGCTATTCGGAGACACGCTGCCCAACCGGCGCTTTGCATCGGGATTGCATGCTCCGCTGATTCTTGGTCTGGAAGAACACATCGACGGTGTGGTGCTCGATTATGTGAATTCGCTCGGTCATGTGACCGTGGGCATCGAAGGGGGGCGGCACGAAGATCCCCGTTCGATCGATTACATCGAAGCCGTCATCTGGCTCGCGCTGGTGTCTGCGGGCATGATCCGAGAGGCAGACGCGCCCGAGGTCGCCCAGGCCCGTGCGGCGATGACTGCGATTTCGCGTGACCTGCCGCCGGTGGTAGAGGTGTGTTACCGTCATCCGATCGAAGACGGCGATGCGTTTCAGATGACACCGGGGTACCGCAATTTTCAAGCCGTTCGCAAGGGAGAAGTGCTCGCCCACGACAAAAACGGTCCGGTGCGTTGCCCGGAAGACGGGTACATTCTGCTGCCGTTTTATCAAGGTCTGGGCAACGATGGATTCTTCATCGGGCGCGAGGTCAAGGTCGGCTGGCTGAAGGTGTCGAGCGTTCTGCGGCGGATGCGACTCGATGCGGTGGTGCACTGGCTTCCGGGCGTCCGTCGTCATCCCACCTTGAAAGACAACCTGATCGTCAATCGCTCACGGGCCAAGTGGTATGCTTTGGAGATTTTCCACTTGCTCGGTTTCCGCAAGCGGCGCGTGGAGGGCGACACCCTCGTCGTCGGACGCCGCAAACCGAACCTGGCCAACGGTCGCCGATCCTAAAGCGTCTCCAATTCAAACGCAGCAGGGCAACAGCGCCGTCATTCCCGCGAAAGCGGGAATCCAGGAGAAGAACTGACATCAATCCAGGTGGGTACGATCCCTCGTACTGCAAAGAGCGCACGAGCAAAGCGCTACGCATCGAACAGGATCGCAGCAGTCGCCCAAGCCGCTCAACGTTCGCCTTGTTGCAGCACATACTCAGCCACGCAGCCTTTTCCTTTGCGTTTGGCTTCGTAGAGCGCTTCGTCCGCTTGGGCCAACAGTTCGGCTGCACTGCGCGCACCGGTCACCGATCGCGATGCGAACCCGGAGCTGAGCGTGACTTTTGTGGCGATGTCCGTTGCGCTAATCTGTCGGTTGAACAACTTGACGATTCGGTCGCAGATTTCGCGGGCTTGTTGTTCGGAAATGCCCATCAGGATCGCGGCGAATTCGTCACCCCCATAGCGGATGCCGATGTCGTCTTCGCGTAGCGTCCCTCGAAGCAACTCGCCAAAAAACCGAAGGATCCGATCGCCAGCCGTGTGCCCCTCGGTGTCGTTGAGCGGTTTGAAATTGTCCACGTCGAACATGGCAATCACGACATTGACGCGCTGGCTGATCTGCTCCTGGAAGACGGGTTCCAGCCGCTCTTCGATGAATCTGCGATTGGCCAATCCGGTGAGTGAATCGTGTTCGGCGCTCTTGAGTGCCTGGTTCAAAAGCCGGTTGATTCTCTTGGTTTCTTCCGACGCTTTCGACTCCGCCCGTCGCTCGATCGCCACCGATTGCCGTTGCGTTTCGTGGAGTTCGTCCTGCAATTCGCCGAACGAACGGGCGATCTGCTCCAACTCGTGGGTCGCGAATTGTTCAAACTCCGTGCGTTCGCTGTGATTCTTGATGCGCGCCTGCCGAACGATTGACGCCAACGGTGCAGACACGTTGCGTCGAATGCTTCTCAGAATCAACGCAACGGTCACCATCGCGCCGATTCCCAGCAGAATCGCCAGGGGCAAAACCTGCGCCGCAACCGCCTTCCAGACTCTTGGAGAAACGTTGGCAACGCAGACGTAAGCAAGGGGCGCGAGCTCAGGTCCGCGCTCAATGTCAACAACCGTGATGCTCACAGCAATGTCCAGAAAATCCGCGCCCGTAGTCGAGCGGTCAGCCGGCACAACCTGCGGCACAGATTCTGTGTTGACGTGCAGCGACGCAAAATCGATTGGCAGCTCCGTTGGCCATTTGACCAGCAACTCCCCCTGCGCATTCAGCAGTGCCACGCCAACCGCGTTGTCCCTGTTCGTCACCAGCGTGGACCATGATTTCGCCGCATCGCGCGCTTTGAGATCGTGTCGCCCCAACGCATCGACAAACTCGGCCAACTCATGATATGCATGGAATTCCATGAACGACTGGAGGGTGGCTGCCGAAGCACGCGCCCGGTCGATCATCGCGTCGTTGGCCGACTGCGTTTCGCGGCTGAACACCCGCCACGTCTGAATCGAGCACACCACCAGCAATGGCAGTCCGATGGCGAGCAAGACGCTGGCTCGGACGCGCTGCTGCACACTCGCGGATTGACGGTCGGATTTGCGTTTCAATTTGGTCACACCCTTTGCGGTGATCGCACGCAAACCGCCCAACGTGAGCCGGTCCCCGCGGATTAGCGAACAAACGCCCTATTGGAATATCGGCTTGAAAACGGTGCCGCGACAGATAGGATCGACTTCGCCGACGGAGTGTAAATGGTTGTTGTGAAGGAAGTTATCGGCGTTCGCCTGGTGTGGTCCATGTCGCATTACGCCAGCCACGAATCCACGGACATTCAGCGATTGCATTCTTAGCCAGCCGGCTGCATGGTGGGGCGGGAACTGCCGGATTGCTCGACTTCGCTTGAATCGATACCGCGATAGAATTCACCGAAGTCCAGCACCATTCCCAGCCTCAAATTACGGGTTGAATATCGGGAGCTGCAAAATTGACGGTGACTAAATGAAAACGCTTTGTTTCTTGAAGATCAATTTGGTTGCGGTGATTGGCACGTTGGCCGCTGCGCCGGCATTGGGCCAGGGGCATTCGCACGCGCTTGAAGATCCGCGCAGCATCCAAAATGGACCACGCGCCTATTTCGAAAGCAAGGTGATCGACCTGGGCGATGTCTTTCAAAACGAGCGAACCGCTGGCACGTTCACCATCGAGAATTTCGGAAACGAAGATCTGGAGATTCGGGAACTCGCAGCCCACTGCGGCTGCACTGTTTTGGAATTGGACGAATCGCAACGCATCGTCCCGCCCGACGGAAAGCGTGAGATCACCGTCTTCTTCAATTCGGAAGATCGCCAGGGGTTGCAGCGCAAACTGGTGACGGTTTTCACCAACGATCCGGAATATCCCATGACCGATCTGGTGATCCGATCCAACGTCCTTGGCAGCTTCAAGGTGTTGCCGGCTCAGTATGTGGCGATGGTTGATGCCAGACCGGGCGACAGGTTGGAGACGTTGTCGGTGTATCCGACCGTCGAAGGCACCACGCTCGAATCGCTTGAGATCAATGTGCCCGGAAACGTGCTTGAGTACGCCTTGGAATCGATCGTCAACGATGACGGTGTGGGTGGTATCGGCGTGTCGTTTTCGGTGGCTGATGAAGCCGAGTTTGGACCGATCGATCTTGAAATACGTTTCGATGGTACGGTCGATGGAAAACCGCATTCGATCTGGGGGCGGGCGGTCGGATCGATCGTTGGCCCGATTGATGTTCGGCCGGATCGATTAGAATCCACGCATCCGACCCCGAGGGGCCGATCCTTTGCCCCGATCACGCTTCGTCCAACCGACGGAAAAACGTTCAACGTGCTTTCGATCGATGCGGGTCCGTACTTCGAACATTCCCAAGCCCCTGGAAAAGAAATCGGCGATGTCGATATTGCCCTGAAACTCAAGGACGAGGCACCCGACGGACCCTTGGCGACGACTGCCGAGGTCCGGACCGATCATCCGGACATGCCGATCGTGCGATTTCCCGTGTTTGTCGACGTTTTGCCGCGATGTCGCGTCCAACCCGCCGGCGTTTTGATCGATCAATCGACGCTGAATCGCCCGCGACGCATCCGATTGCAATCGGATATGGTTTCCGCGCTGGAAATTCAGAGCGCTTCGTGTGACAATCCGCAATTCGAGGTGACGGTGATCGACGCATCGTCGGACTACCCGAAAATCCGTTTCGTCGAAGTGCGCTGGGCAAGCGACCAAGCGCCCGCGAAGGCCGTCGTCTCAGACTTGAATATCAAGACCAACGTGCCCAGTCGCGAAACCATCACCGTGCCGTTGGAATTTCGAATCGACTAGGCACGACGCGCCAAGAATGATGCGCATGGAATAGAAAATACAGAGAGGATCAATCGCCACGATGGATCAAGAGCAAAGAAGCGCCGAGTCATCCGAATCCGCCGAAGTCGCGACCAAGGAACCGCGAATCGACTGGAACAATCCCGACACCCCCGCGGGCGATGCGCCGGCGATGTCAAGTTGGCCACTCGTCGCCAGCGTCGTCGTATACTCCGGTTGGCTTGTTTTCCTCGTCGTCATGGCCTACATGCGCGTGTCGACCACGCCGCAGTAATCTTTCGTTTTCCTGATACCGACGGTTGTCGGGTCGGCGTCGGTTCGGTTGGCGAAATCACAAAAACAAGATTGCCCTTGAATGTTGCAACTCGAACGCATCTCGCTGACATCGCCGATTTTTCAGAAGAACATTTCCGCCCTTAAAGAGCGTCAACCCGAGTTGGCTGAGCGGTTAAGGTCGGTCGAAATTCCCGAATCCATGCAGATGGGGATAGGCCGCGACGGTTGGCCGGTGGTGGTTCAATCGATCAGCGACGATCACATCGGTTGGATGGGCGGTTCTTCCATGCCCACAGTCAGCGCGCCGGCTGCCTTGACCAACTTCGTCGACCAGGGCGTCAACGTCGCACTGCCTTCAATCGGAACTGGGTACGAATGCCTCTACCTGATTCAGCGCCTGCAACCGCACTGCGCTGTTTTCGTATGCGAAGAAAGCACAGAGCGGGTGGCGGCTACGCTCGATGTGGTCGATCTGTCGGAACCCATCAACGCGGGCCGGCTTGTGTTGCTTGATGGCGATGTCGCAATAACGCTGCCCGAATTCATTGACACCCATCCCGGTTACGATTTTCCCACGCAGTTGATCGCGCTAGCCGAGTTTGATGCGGCACAGTTCAAAGCTCGAACGAACGCGGTGCATCATGCCTGTCACATCGCATCGGACGTGCACACTCAGAAAGTAAACGCGCTGCGGCACCGCGCTCAGCCGAAGCGCCCAGCAACGAACGACAAGCCGCACGTCGCAGTGCTTTCCGTCGATGCGGTGGGTGGTTCGATTGAGCACGCTCGCCGGATCGAGCGGGCGGCCCACGCGTTGAGTTGGACGACATCGATCAGCGTGCCCGATCACCCGCAAAGCTGTTCGCAGGTTTCCAGGGTTCGAGCCGTCGCGGATGCACCAGTCGATTTCGTATTGATTCTCAACGGGACTCCCGGTCGATTGGCCGAATACATTTCGCCGGACGTGCCTGTCGCCAGTTGGTTTCTGGATGGATTCGCGCTTCCGCCTGTTGCATTCGAAGGTGTATCGGAAGTTTCATACGTGGTCGCGGCGTCTGGACTGGTGCAGCAGATGTTAATCGCCCGCGGCGGACGCAGGGATTGCATTCGCATCGTCGAAAAGGGCGTCGATGATGGACTGTTTCGCGGCGCGCCCGATGCCGCATTGCGCACCGATTCGATTCTCGTCATGGTTGATGGCGAAAACCTGAGTCCACAATCCGCCAACATTGGATTGGAGAGTCACGAAAAGCTCTGGGCCGAAATGCAGCAATCGATCGCGCAGGTCGCCGATCGCAAGAAACCCATCGACGTCCCTGAATTACTCAAAAAAGCTGAGCGATCCACCGGGGTCAAGTTCAGTGATGACGACTTGCGGCGACAGTTTCTCGCGATTGTTACCGAGCGAATGCCGCGAACCATCGTCACAAGGTCAGCCGTCGAAGCGATCGCGTCTGCTGGTTTGAGAGTTGATTTATTCGGGCGAAACTGGTCGTCGCATGAATCGGCGGCGAGCTGCTACCGCGGGGCGATCCCAGCGGACCGTGACCGCGCCAGGCAAATGTCGCAGGCCCCATGCATGGTCATTCCGTTTGTCGATGCAGCCGCCATTCAAAGTTGCTTGGAAGCAATCGTTGCAGGATGCCTTCCGCTCATGCGCGAGGATCATGGCGATTTCCTTTCACACTATCCATCGGCGCGGCAAGTCCTGTCGAAAGTGCCATCGTATGGCACGCACACGGAACTGCTGGCGCTGATTCGAAAATGGAATTCGCCCGGTGATGAGCGCGAACGACTCGTTGAATCGCTGCGTTCAGAACTGCTGGTCAGCCAGCGGACGGCTGACCGCCTCGAAGATATTCTTCACTTCATTCGTGCGTAGCCATCAGCCGTCAGCACCATCACTTTGTTTGAGAGGCGAAGTATTCGATCGTGTGCTTGAGGCCTTCTTCAAAGTGAACCACCGGTTCAAAACCCAGCAGTTTCTTGGCGGCTGATATGTCAGCCGTTGAGTGTTTGACGTCACCCGCACGTGGCGCGGCGAACTTCGGCTGAACGTTCTTGCCAAGGCACTGATTGATTTTCTCGACAATGGTCAGCAGGTTGGTGTTGCTGCCGCAGGCGACGTTGATCGACTGCCCGCAGGTCTTGTCGACTTCGATCGCCAGCATGTATGCGTGCAGGATGTTTTCGATGTAGGTGAAGTCGCGGCTTTGCGTGCCATCACCGTAGATGGTCGGCTGCTCGTCGTTGAGGATCGACGTGACGAACGCGGGAATGACCGCTGCGTATTGACTCTTCGGATTCTGCCGGGGGCCGAAGACGTTGAAGTAACGCGCGGTCAGCGTCTCCAATCCATAGCAATGATAGAACACGCTCATGTAGTATTCGCTGGCGAGCTTCTGAGCCGCGTAAGGGCTGATCGGCTGAGGACGCAACCCTTCGTGTTTCGGGCTGACTTCGATTTCACCGTAACACGAACTGCTGCCGGAATAGATCACGCGTCTGCATTTGTTGGCTTTCGCCGCGAGCAAAAGATTCATCGTTCCGGTGATGTTGCTGTCGTGGGTGTCGAGGGGCCGCTCGATCGAAACCGGGACACTGGGAAGCGCCGCAACGTGAAAGATAAAGTCGATGTCGTGGCACGCCCGCTCGCATTCTTCGAGATGAACCAGATCGCCTTCAATAACTTCGACTTTGCCATCAAGGTGGGCGATGTTTTCGCGCCGGCCGGTCGAGAAGTTATCAAAGATGCGAACGCTGTGACCCAATTCGGAAAAGCGGGTGGCCATGTGCGAACCGATGAATCCCGAACCGCCGGTAATTAAGATGTTCGATCTGGCCATTGTTTTGCGTTTCCTTTGCGTCTTCTTGCGTGATCTTGGTTTTGTTCCTGACTAGGTTTATCGTCTCGATGCCGGTGTGCATTGACCAGTGATGCCCCGCAGTTAAACCATCTCGTCCGATAACGTCCTTAGAACAGATCGAACAGTGCGGCATCACCTGGCGCCAACACCACAGGAATCACCAGGCGACTTTGCCGGGCGCGAATAACCTCTCCCAGGCCTGCTGCCCCGTCAGCCGGGACCACCACTGCTCGTACGACCGGCGAGCCATTCAGTTCGACCGGCAGCACCACTTCGCCCCGTGCAAAATCGGTGGTCGACGGATTGATGACCAGAATGCAGCGCCGAGTACCGCGGGCCAGCAGCGTCACCTCGACACTCGCCAGCGATTCTTCGAGCGGAACAAGCGGAGTCGGTGACAACCCGGTCAGGACTTTGCGCCAAAGTTTCGCCCGGGTCGCGATGCGCTGCACCATCGTGATGCGTTCGGGCGAAAGCGGCGCGTCCTGATGAACCAGTCCGACTTTTTCGCCCGGAAGTGTTCGGAATCCTTCGATCAGCAGACCTTCACTTTGACCACGGGCCAACCCGCGATGAAACGACAACAACCATGAGCGAATCGTTGCGTCACTGTCCCCGTTTTCGCCGCCAAATCGAAGCGTTTGAAAACCGCCGTTGGAAGCAGATTGCTTGTGGCTGTCCGTACCCCCAGGCGAATAAACGATGACATGATCGAAGGCGCGGGCGCGTTCGTCGGAGATCATGGATGCGTCCATGTGGACAAAAGTCGCCGCACCTGGATGCACCGATTGAACGCGAGCCGCCTCCTGCCGCGCTCGCGCGAACGTCGCCGAATCAACGACGTGTCCCAGGTAATAACCCCCGATGACTTTCGATTCAGGAAGCCGCGTGATCGTGTTGGCGGATTGGGATAACCCGCGCACGCGATTGACAGCCTCCGGGTCAGCCAGGATCAGTTTGAGCTCGTCTTCCGCGGCGATTTGCAGGACGCTATCCACATCATCCGGTTGAAGATCGTCGATCAGGACGGCGTCGATCTTCATCTTCTTGATGTTGGCGAAGTCGCGCTTCACAAGATCAAAGTTGCGCTGGGGCGAGCAGCGTCGAGCCACCTGTGCTGAATAATGGACGCCGACGTGAATCGCGCCGGCATCGTCGCCAATCGGGCGTGTCGTGCCTGCGCATCCCGGCGCGGTGAGTGCGACCATCGCGGACCATGCGGCCAATACGGTCATCCCATATGCGGTGCGACCGCTTCCGATTCGACGGTTGACACAGGCGCAGAACGGGGGATACACTTTCGCTACCGAGTTCGGTCTCCGCCATTTCTTGATGCTAAAGGGTGATAAGTTGATGCGTCTGCTCCGTCATTGCTTAGGTTTGTGCGTCGCGGTCTTGATTTGTGTCACCAATGCTGCCTGCACGTCCCGCCATGTCAATCTCGAAGACGAGGATACACGGAGCATGGTTGAGTTACTTATGCCACAGCGTTTCAGGATTGTCGAGGCGTTTACCGGGTTTCGGAGTTTCGACGACGATGAGATCCCAGACGGCATTGAACTGCTCTTTCAGCCGCTCGATGCCTATGGCGATCCGGTGAAGATCGCCGGGTCGGTTCGCGTGGAGCTGTTTGCCCACCAAGCCGCTTCCGGTTTCGACAAAGGTCGACGCATCTGCGAACCCTGGCAGGTTGATCTGCTCACGTCCGAAGATCAGGAACGCTACTGGAATGTCATTACCGGGATGTACGAGGTTCCGTTGGAATTCCCAGCCGGCATCCACCCCGAAGGTAACCGCTACGTCCTGGCCCTCACCTACAACACACCCCTGGGCGAGCACATGACCAGCGACTGTGAATTGGCGATCCGCTGACCCCGCCTGATCATTCGCCAAGCCCTTAAATTCGCCTCCGGTGACGCATTCGGGCTTCTGTGCCGAATGAGCACGCCAAAAAGCCCCGTTTTTGAGGTCTTTATCGCCCTCGATTTGCGTTCACTCTCGATCGTTAAGTTCCTGTCAAATCAAAAAATAGTGCCCGGGATTCTTGCTTTTCAACCGCGGTTTGATACAGTTCGCCGCCTACCGGCGGGAGGGGTGTATTCTCACAGGCTCGCTCATTGAAGCCGGAGTTGGCAGTTGGCCGATTCTGTGCTCCATACCGCTACAGGTGTACGGTTCTCTTGAGAACACGCAAAAAGCCACCATCGCCGCTCACCGGTGACGCGATTGGTGCAGACATACAGACGATAAGGCCGACTTAACGGTTTACGGCGAAACGTAAACTTGGGCATTTTGGTTATTACAGGCAGACGCAGTCATGGATCGTTTAAGCAACATTCGCAACATCGGGGTTAGCGCCCACATCGACTCGGGAAAAACCACCCTCACCGAACGCATCCTGTTCTACGCGGGAAAGATTCACCGCATCCAGGAAGTCAAAGGCAAAGACGGTGGCGCCACCATGGACCACATGGAACTCGAAAAGGAGCGCGGCATCACCATTACGTCAGCCGCCACCACGGTCGATTGGGCGGACAAGCAGATCAACATCATCGACACCCCGGGCCACGTTGACTTCACGATCGAAGTGGAGCGTTCTCTGCGCGTTCTCGACGGTGCGGTGCTGGTGCTTTGTGCGGTGGGTGGTGTGCAGTCGCAGTCGATCACCGTCGACCGTCAGATGAAGCGTTACCGTGTTCCGCGAATCGCCTTCATCAACAAGATGGACCGCGTCGGCGCCGATCCGGCGCAGGTTGTTTCTGAACTTGAATCCAAGCTCGGTCTGGTGGCTGTTCCGTTGCAACTTCCGGTTGGTGCGGGCGACAACTTTGAAGCCATCATCGACCTGATCGACATGAAGCTCGTGAACTTCGAAGGCGCCAACGGTGAGAACGTGATTCGCGGCGAGATTCCTGCCGACCACAAAGAAGAAGCCGACCGCGCCCGCAGCGGCATGCTCGACGCGTTGAGTCTTTACGACGACGAACTCATGGAGTTGATGCTTGAAGAGAAAGAGCCAACCCCTGAGATGATTCACGACGCCCTTCGCCGCGCGACCCTTTCACGCGACATCGTTCCGGTTCTGTTGGGCAGTGCGTATCGCAACAAGGGCGTTCAACCGCTTCTCGACGCGGTCAGCCGCTACCTGCCAAGCCCGGTCGATCGCGTGGCCTACGCAGCCGACAACCAGAACGAAGGCGCTGAAATCGCAGTGACCGCCGATCCGGATGGTCCGCTGGTCGCGATGGGCTTCAAGATCGTGGACGAGCAGTTTGGACAGGTCACCTACACCCGCGTGTATCAGGGCGTCCTCAAAAAGGGCAGCAAGTACCTCAACACCCGTTCCGGAAAGACCGAGCGTATCGGGCGTATCTTGCGTATGCACGCCGACGATCGCGAAGACCTCGAAGAAGCCAAGACCGGTGACATCATCGCCGTCATGGGCGTCGACTGCGCGTCGGGTGATACCTTCTGCGATACTTCCATCAATGTTTCGTTGGAAAGCATCCATGCAGCCGAGCCGGTGATCTCGCTGGCAATTCGTCCTGCAAAGAACGCCGACCGCGACAAGATGTCCAAGGCCCTGAACCGCTTCCTGAAAGAAGACCCGACCTTCCACGTACGCTTCGACGAAGAAAGCGGCGACACGATTATCTCGGGCATGGGTGAACTTCACCTCGAAGTGTACGTCGAACGCGTGAAACGCGAGTACGGCTGCACGCTTGATGTCGATCGTCCGAAGGTCAGCTATCGCGAAGCGCCGACCAAGACCGTCGAGTTCAACTACAAGCACAAGAAGCAGACCGGTGGTTCGGGTCAGTATGCCCATGTCGTGGGCCAACTGATTCCGCTCGATGACACCGAAGCCGAAGACTACCTGTTTGAAAACAAGGTGACCGGAGGCCGCATTCCCACCGAGTACATTCCGTCGGTGGACAAGGGCTTCCAGATGGCCCGCGCCAAAGGACCGATGGCCGGCTTTGAAATCGTGAAGGTCAAGATGGTCCTCCAAGACGGCAGCTCGCACGCGGTCGACTCGTCGGACATGGCCTTCCAGATTTGTGCACGTGATGCGTTCCGCGAGACATTCCTGAAGTCCAAGCCGGTGTTGCTTGAGCCGATCATGAAGGTCGAAATCGAAACGCCCAATGAATTCCAGGGCAACGTCTCCGGTGACGTTTCGTCGCGACGCGGTTATATCGTCGGCACGGAAGTAAAACCGCAGATGGCGATCATCACAGCCGAAGTGCCGCTGTCGGGCATGTTTGGTTACTCAACCGACCTGCGTTCGATGAGCCAGGGACAGGCAACCTTCAGCATGGAGTTCCTGACCTATCGCCCGGTTCCGAGCAACGTTCAGGAAGACATCCTGACCCAAATCCGCAAGGAAAAGGCCAACGAATCGAAGTAGGCATTCGGACGCGCGTGGTGGGGACCCGGTGCCAGAATGTTGCCGGGGCCAACGTGAAATTGACAGAACAGGGGTTGGTGGCGTGAACGTCGCACCTGACAATGGACCGGTCGATCTGGATCCGCAGATTGCCGAAGCAGTTTCCTCCGCCCCAGCCGACCTGCCCGCATCCGCCTTGGATTTCTGGGAAGATCAGGAAGATCTGGGCGAGTTGGCCAAGTCGAGGACCATCTCAACCGACGATGTTCTCGGCAAGCTTGGTCCACCGCCATTTCCCAAGACGGGATTTCCTTTCATCGGGTTCTTGGCCACCGTCTACGACCACGTGGCGACGCAGGTGGGTGAGCACGAGTGCTCTGGAGAGTAAGCCGCGAGTCTGCTTGGGCAGTATTCGAAATGCGGTGTGGCTTCTTGCCAGCCGCGCCAATCGGGGCGGTTCGATCCCGGGGCGACACGTTGCGTAGCTGCCTCTTAAAGTGCTTCAACCCAATTTTCAGTGGTGGTAATGGGCATCTCGAGCCCGTGGGTGGTGTTTTGCCCAATCGTGTTTCGGGTTGCTTTTTTGGGCATTTTCGCTAACTTGCAACCTCATGGATGTCCGACGGTGTGGTTACGCAAGGAGGCGGACCGATGCCCAAATCCAAAACAGGGCCCGCGTTGTTTGAGTTATACAACAAAGGGCAGGGTGAAAAATCAGAATCCGAACGCGTCACGTCGAAGCGGTCTCCCATCGCGGAGTCTGCATCTGCGTTTCGCAACACGCTCGCGAATCTGGCCAAGACGATTAATCGGGAAGGCCAATCCGAGAAAGCCGAGTCTTCGCCTGAGAGGGCTTCGGGCGGCTCGTCGGTCGCCATCGACCGGGGATGCCTCCAGGTGAGCCTCACCAGCCGAATGTCCGGCATCGTGTTGGCTGTCGTTTTGGTGGGGGCTATTGGTGTCTTCATCATGGGCCAATATGTCGGCTACCGCAAAGGTATTGGCGACGGCAGACGTCAGGCCCGGATAAACATCCAGGGCGAAGTCGGGGACGACATCGCCACGGCTCGAAAAGGTCAGCCGGTTCAGGAATTGTTCGCCGGTATCGGGACGTCGCCGGTTTCATCCGAAAAGACCGCAGGTGCCAGCCGCAGCGACTCCACAAGGCGGTCGGTGGGTGGAAGTACCGGCAGGGCGAACGAGTCAGCCGGCGACCGTTCACGATCCGGCAGTTCGCGGATGGCGAGCCGGTCGAACACGGGTTCTTCCGAATCCCGGCGTGATACGGGCCGGGACAGGCCCATGACGTTGATGGCTCAGCCGCCATCATCGACGCCAACCGCGTCGGCCAACCTATCGGCCAATGCGACGGGTGGTGCGACCTGGATAAAGGGTTACAATTACGTGATCGTTCAGAGTTTCAGGAGCGATGCGTTAGCCGACGCCGAAAAGGCACAGGCATTTTTGAAGCAGCAGGGTATCGATGCCGCGGTCGTCGCCAAGGCGCCAGACAAGCCGATCCAGTTGATCGCGACGCAAGGCTTCGATTACTCAGACAAGACACAGAAGGACCTGGCCCGCCGGTACCTTCAGCGAATCAGAACGATCGGAAAGTCGTATCCGAAAGTAGGCGGTCGATACAAACTGGAAGGTTACCTCGCAAGGCTATCGGGCGATTCATGGTAGACCCGATTCGGCGCAGGTTGCAAAGCAAGTAATTTAGGAGTCTCGCCAAATGTCCTTGGACAAATCATTGAAGACCAGCGCAAGTCTTTCGCGTCATCGCAACGTCTTGCGCCGAAGTGAGCGGATTGAAGTCCTCAAGGACGAGGATCGCTGGGACGACAACCAGAAACCGATCGGCCTGCCCAAAGTCGCCCACCGCAAGGTGGTTGTCGGCGGTAAGGAAAAGAAAGGCCCGAAGAAGGAAGAAGACGCAAAGACCGGCAAGAAGTAATTGCGCCGTTTGCGATCGAAATCTTTTTCGATACACACCGCATCACAAACCACCGCTCCGATCGATTGATCGGAGCGGTTTTTTCATGCGCCGATCGAGACACGCGGTGTGTATTTTGGCTGTCGCGAAGCCGCGAGCGCGCGTCGGGTATCTCATTCGTATCCCCATGCTATAATCCAAATTGATCGATTTCTTTTGGATACGCTCGTCAGCTCGCAAACGTTGACGTCGGTGACGGGCGCCCAACAGCCTGAGGTTTTTTCCAATGAAGACGATCGATTCGTTCGTCGCGGACCGCATTGCTGGTATTTCAACGTCGGGCATTCGTCGAATCTTCGACCTGGCCGCGACGATGAAGGACCCCATCGATTTCTCGATGGGCCAACCCGATTTCCCCGTGCCCGATGCAACCAAAGCCGCTGCCCACGCGGCGATCGATGCCGACCAGAACGGATACACCGTGACCTACGGTTTGGTCGAACTTCGCGACAAGATCAAGGCGTCGTTGGCCAGGGAGTTTGACTGGGACCCGACCGTCTTCGCGACGTGCGGTGTTTCGGGCGGGTTGAACCTTGCGATGATCGCCATTTGCAATCCTGGCGATGAAGTGCTCATTCCCGATCCATATTTCGTGTCGTATCCGATGCACGTCGAACTGGCTGGCGGTCGTGCGGTCCCCGTCGATACGTCGCCCGGTTTTGAAATGACGGCTGACCTGGTGGAAGCCGCCCTGACGCCGAAGACGAAAGCGATCCTGCTCAACTCACCGAGCAATCCGACCGGTGTGATCTACTCCGAAGAAAACGTCAAAGCGATTTGCGACCTCGCCCGCAAGAATGACTTGCTCATCATCAGCGATGAGATTTACAACCTGCTGAGTTTCGACGCGAAGCCAGCCAGCCCCGTCACGTTTGCGCCGGAGCGCACGATTCTGCTGCGTGGGTTTGGTAAGAGTTATGGCATGACCGGTTGGCGCATGGGATTTGCTGCCGGTCCCGAAGCGATCATTTCACAGATGGCCAAGGTGCAGCAGTACACGTTTGTCTGTGCGCCGCATCCATTTCAACGGGCGTGCATCGCGGCGCTCGACGAAGACATGTCGCAGGTGATTGCAAACTATCGCAACAAGCGCGACATGAGTTTGAAGATCATGAGCGAGCGGTTCGAGTGCGCTCGGCCCGGCGGTGGGTTCTTTTTGTACTGCAAACCGCCGAGCAAGTTCAAATCGGGCATGGAGTTTGTGGAAGCCGCCATCAAGAAGAACGTTTTAGTGGTGCCCGGCCAAGCGTTCAGCAAACACAACACGCACTTTCGAATCAGCTACGCCGTGCCCGATGCAAAGCTGATCGAAGGCTGCAAGATTCTTCACGAGTTAGCCGGTTAGAACACCCAAAATTCAGACGCAACAATGCGATAGCGCGCCGTCATTCCCGCGAAAGCGGGAATCCAGAAGAATGCAAAATCAAACGCACCCAAGACAAGCACCAAAACTTCGTAGACTCTAGAGCGGCTTAAGTCCAAGC
>DDIR01000130.1:0-707 GCA_002338715.1 Phycisphaerales bacterium UBA1845
CAACGCGCCAGCCGCCTGCACCGTCCCGCCGGCGATCAGTCCGCAACAGGTCGGAACGTCGCTGTCACTCACCGCCGTTCAGATCACGCGCTCGACGCGACCTTCCGTCAAGACGTCACTCCTCGCCACGCGCACCCGTGTTGGCGGTTTGTATGGACCATAGTTGGGTTTCAAACTCTGACGATGGGCGCAACCTCTGCGCTTTGGTTTCCATTCAAACTGTTTCCGGTAAGCACACGCGCCGGACTGACCAAACACAACGCTCACTGATTCAAGGAGTACGCCTGTGGGCATGCAAGAATCATTATCCAACGTTTTCAAGAAAATCTTCGGTTCGCGCAACGATCGCATTTTGAAAAAACTGTCGCGCTTTGCCGACAGCGTCGAAGCGCTCGAACCTGCCGCCCTCGAACTTTCCGACGAAGCCCTCAAAGCCAAGACGCAGGAGTTCCGCGATCGCATTGCCGGTGGTGAGAACCTCGAAGCGATCATGCCGGAAGTGTTCTCAATCATCCGCGAAGCCTCGCGCCGCGCGAAAAACCACCGCCACTTTCACTGCCAGCTCATCGGTGGTCGCGTGCTCTATGAAGGCAACGTCGCGGAAATGCGCACCGGTGAAGGCAAGACGATCGTCTGCCACCTCGCCGCCTACATGCGTGTGTGTCAGGGGATGAAAGTGCACATCGTCACGGTCAACGACTACCTCG
>DDIR01000130.1:801-1000 GCA_002338715.1 Phycisphaerales bacterium UBA1845
GTCACGGTCAACGACTACCTCGTCGAACGTGACGCCGAATTCGCCCGCCCCATCTTTGAAATGCTCGGCGTTTCTGTTGGGTACATCCAGTCGCAGGTCGACCCGGGCGGTCGCGAAGGCATCCGCCAGCAGGCGTACGGCTGCGACATCACCTACGGTACGAACAGCGAATTCGGTTTCGACTACCTGCGCGACAACA
>DDIR01000130.1:1102-18579 GCA_002338715.1 Phycisphaerales bacterium UBA1845
TACCTGCGCGACAACATGAAGATGAACCTGGGCGCACAGGTGCAGGGCCCGCTCGACTACGTCATCATCGACGAGGTCGACTCGATCCTCATCGACGAAGCCCGAACCCCGCTCATCATCTCCGGACCCGCCCACGACGACGTCAGTAAATACAAGTGGGCTGACAACATCGCCCGCATGCTCGTCCAGAAGCAGCAGCAGATCACCCGCGAAACCGCGGAACGCATCAAAAGCTGGGGCGACAACCCGCCCGAGCAATACAAGCTCAACCCGAAATTTGAAGACGCGATGGGTCGCTTCAGGATCGATCCGCGCATGCTCACCGAAGAGGAAGCCGAAGCGCTCGGCCACAAAATCCTCTACGTTGCGCAGCTCGAACGCAAGAACGTCGGACTCACCCACGACGGTGTGCAAGCCGCTCAGGACGAAGCCAAGATCGGTAGCTTCTACGTCGGCGCCAACATGGATCGCCCGCACATCATCGAGCAATCGCTGCGGGCGCACGTGATCTATGAGCGCGACAAAGATTACGTCGTGCAGAATCGCGAAGTCATCATCGTCGATGAGTTCACCGGCCGCCTGATGATCGGTCGACAGTGGTCGGATGGTCTGCACCAAGCCGTCGAAGCCAAGGAAAACGTCCCCGTCAAGGAGGAGACGCAGACCATGGCCACCATCACCATCCAGAACTTCTTCAAGCTCTACGCCACCCGCGCGGGCATGACCGGAACCGCACTCACCGAAGCCGACGAGTTCATGAAGATCTACAAACTCGACGTGGTGAGCATCCCGACCAACCGCCCCATCAACCGACTCGACCACAACGACAAGATGTTCCGCCACGTGGGCGAGAAGTACAAATCGATTGTCGAAGAAATCCACGACGTCCATCAAAAAGGGCGACCGGCTGACCCGTTTGTCCTGGCCGATGTGTTTAAGGCGCTCAAGCCCATCAAACAGAAGCTCGGCGAAGACACGTCGCGGATCGACGAAGCGATCAAGCAATTCAACAACGCGGAGTATGGCGACAAGAAGGTCATTCAGTTCATGACCGAGGTGTACGACGACGAGATGGGCGACCTCGCGACGGGCCGACCGGTCCTTGTGGGTACGACCAGCGTTGAAAATTCGGAGAAGATTTCGAAGCTTCTCGATCAGACGTATGGCATCGAACACGAAGTGCTCAACGCCAAGAACCACGCGCGTGAAGCCGACATCGTCGCCAAAGCCGGACACCGCACGATTCCGTCACGCGGCGGCGACAAGAACCCGCAGGGTAACGTCACCATCGCAACGAACATGGCCGGTCGCGGTACCGACATCAAACTCGAACTCAACGTTGTCTATCCCAAGTGCAAAGTCCCCGAGACCGAAGCGGCTGACGGCATGTCGCTGTACCCCCCGGGCACGACCAAGTGCTGCATCAGTTGCGAGGAATACGACCCGGCGACGAACTGCGCCCACTGCTACAAGCCCAAGCTCGACCCGCGTTTCCCCGAAATTGGACGCAAGGTCTGCTCGCTGAATTCGCCGTGCGGTTTGCACATCATCGGAACCGAACGACACGAATCGCGCCGAATCGACAATCAGCTCCGCGGACGTGCCGGTCGTCAGGGTGATCCCGGTTCAAGTCGCTTTTTCCTGTCGCTTGAAGACGTCTTGCTCAAGCACTTCATGCCCGACTGGATGATCAAGATGATGGAGCGCTTCGGATTTACCGAAGGCACCAGCCTCGAAGACAAACGTCTCAGCAAGGGGATCGAGCGCGCTCAAAAGAAAGTCGAAGAAATCAACTTCGGTCGTCGCAAAAGCCTTATCGAATGGGACGAGCCGATGGACTATCAGCGCAAGCTGTTCTACTCCGAACGCCAGAGGGTGCTCGAGGGCACGGGCATTCGCGAGACGGTCATGCGCGTCTTGCGCGATTCGGTTGAAGCCAACGTTGAACGGTTTGCTTCAAGCGAGTATCCGGCCAAGTGCATCAGCGAATGGTGTCGATCGAATCTGGACATTCCAATCGAACCGGATCGCATTCGCGGTGACGACATTGAGGAAATTCAGGAATCCATTCGCAGGCGGGCGATCAGCGAATCGCGCGAGCAGATCACGACGTCGCTGGGTGAATACATCATTGAAGACGCCCCGCCGGAAGAGTGGGACGTGCGCGGATTGTCCGAATGGGCCCAGCGCACGTTTAACGTCAACGTCACCCAGAACCAACTCCGCAAGATGGACCCCGCCGAGATTTCCGACTGGCTGACCGATTCGGCACAGAAGCATTTCGAGTCGGTCGAACTCGATGGCATCGCCCCGTACCTCGAAGACTCGTATCCTCGGGCGATGTTGGCTGAGTGGTCTCGCTCGACGTTTGGAATTGAACTCGCCAGCGATGAATTGAAGGATAAGTCTGCCGGCGAGATGGTCGAAACGATCATGAATCGTTTGACCGAAACCTACGAAAAGCGCGAAGTCACCTATCCCGTCGAGATCGCGATGGAACGCAGCGGGCTTGGTGTCGAAGGGGCCGACAGTGCCTATGCCGCACAGGCATTGGCCAACTGGTCGAACGCGAAGTTCCGGATCAACCGTTCGCCGGCTGACTTCCAGGGCAAATCGCCGAAAGCCATCTACGACGATCTCGTCGCGGTGAATCGCGAGTTCATGACCAACGGCAAGCTCGAACACGAAATCGATGAAGCCGTCAACGGCAAGAGCGAAGACGAAGTCATCGAGTGGGCCAAGGCTCGCTTTGGTCCCGGTTGGAACGAAAAGCGTTTCCATTCAAGCGATGGCGAATTGCGTGAACGTCTGCTCGAAGAAGGCCGCGAGATGCTGCGGTACGAGCTGTCGCGCATGGAGCAGGTCGTCTTGCTGCGAATTCACGATCAGTGCTGGAAGGATCACCTTCTGGAAATGGACCATCTCAAGACCGCGATCATGCAGCGTCCGATGGGTGGCGATCAAACGCACCCGCAGTCGCAGTACGCCATCGAAGGTCGCGAATACTTTGATGAGATGTGGTCGCGCATTCGTGAACGCGTCGTCGATGTGATCCTGAAAGTGCGCATGGGTGGCGGGCCACAGCAGGCACCGTCGGCGCCTATCGCAACGACGACCACCGGTCCGGGTCCAGAGGTGCAGACGCCGCAATTCAAAACAACGCACGCCGACGCCACCAACACAGCGTTCGCCGGCGCCGATGCCGACCAACGCGCCGCGATGAAAGCACAGGGCAGCGACGGGAAACCCGACACCATCCGCCGCGAACAACCCAAGGTAGGCAGAAACGATCCATGTCCATGCGGCAGCGGCAAGAAGTACAAGCAATGCCATGGCCGCAAGTAAGACAACAAATTTCAATCGGCGCGTAGGGTGGGCCGTGCCCACCGCCGTTTGAATGTCCTCTGCAACATGGTGCGCACGGCCCACCCTACGAATTGGAAGCGTCGGACACGGTGGGGACTTCGATTGGTTCGCCAATCCAGTTCTCCACCTGCTCGACGCTGAACCACTCGCCGCACTCGGAACACTTGTGCCCTTTCTGCCCCTTCACTGAATAGCCACACGTGCCGCAGATGGGATATCCGGCGTCGGCCATCCCCCGCCAGATGCCCTGGCGAATGCGGCTCCGCAGGAAGATTGTAGGTGGGAGTTCCAACATCAAGTAGTAGAATGGGGCAGCGGCGATTGCGAGGAGCAAGAGGATTTTGTGGGATTCAGCTTCGCTGGGTTTCAACCAATTGAACAAGGCAAGTAGCAACGGCTTCCCCACGTAGTAAAACCCGAACAAGATTAAGCTGTAGCAACCCAAGCCAATCGCAATTCCTAAGCTTGATCTCTTGCTCTCCTTGAGCGCATTCTGCCAAATCTTCATGCGGGTTTCTTTGTTCTCGACCAAGTCGAGTTCCTTGAAACTCTTCATATACAACTCGTGCGAAGAGGAGAAGAGGAACTTTCTGATCACAGTTCGATACTCCGTTCATGAACGCTTTTCCGCTACGGGGCAGCGGATTCGACTTGGTTCAACCCATACCGAAAATCGTAGGGTGGGCCGTGCCCACCGCCGTTTGAAGGTTTTCTGCAACTTGGTGGGCACGGCCCACCCTACGGGGAGCGCTATATTGGTATGTTCAACAGTTGCATCTCGTGATGCAATGTTTCTTTGAAACCTTCCTGAAGCCGTCTTGGATTGAAGCCGAGTTCGCGTTTGGCTTTGCTGTTGTCGCCGAGGTAGGTTGCGCCGGCGATGACCCTCAGGGTCTCTGGGTGATAGTCTTCGGGCAGTGGGACCACCGCGCCGACGACCCCCATGATCTTTGACATGAAGCGCAGCGTCCCCGGTGATACCCTTCGTTTTGGGGCGGGAATACCGGTGATCGATTCGGCGATTGCGAGGGCTTCTTCAAATGAATGTCGTTCGCCGGCGATGATGTACGATTCGCCCGGTTTGCCCTTATCCATCGCCAGAATATGCCCGCGGGCGGTGTCTTCGACGTGGGCCCAGCAGTATGCCGCCCCTTCGGGCACGACGGGCAGTTTCTTCTGCAAAAACTGCACGAGCGAGCGGCGGACCGAACTGTGATCGCCCGGTCCGTAGACCAATCCGGGCATCACGATGACCAGCGGCAAGCCCTTTTCGATCATCGGCTGCGCGACGTCGTAGTGGGCGAGCCACTTGGTGCGGTCGTATTCGCTGAGGTGCTTGCCGTCGAAGCGATACGACTCATCGACGAGCTGGCCATGCGTATCGGAAAACACCGCGACGGTGCTGGTGTAGACGGCTTTGGGGATTGAAAGATCGCGTACGAGTTCGAGAACGTTGCGGGTGCCTTCGACGTTGATGCGCTCGGCCACCTTGGCATCCTTCGCGCCGACTTTGTACCAAGCGGCGATATGAAACACACCGTCGACGCCGCGCATCGGTTCGCGCATGCTGTCGCGGTCGGTGATGTCGCCTTCTGCCAATACCGCCCCGGCGCCGGCAAGGTCGGCTGCCCGCTTGGCATCGCGCACGAGCGCGACGACTTCATGCCTATCGCCAAGCAATTGCCGAACGACACGACCGCCAATGAAACCGGTTCCGCCTGTCACGAAGTAGCGCATCGAATCTCATCCAAACAATTGCGTGCAGAGTAGGGTCCGCTGTGCGGACCGAATCATACGAATCTCAGCACACTTCACATTGCATCGCAATGGTCCGCAGAGCGGACCCTACTTATGCTACCGTTGGATGAGCGCGACGCTAGTGGCGCGGCAGCAATTCGACGAGTTGCTGCACTTCGTCTTCGGTGGTGTAGAAATGGGGCGAGGATCGAAGGCGGCCACTGCGGTGGGCGATGACCAATCGATGCTCATTTTGCAGGTGTTTTTGAATCTTGCCGAGATTCTGGAAATCCGACGTGAACGCGATGATCCCGCTGGTCTCGCCGCGCCCTCGGGGGCTGACGATGTGGTAGCCCTTGGCTTGCGCACCTTCGGCGATGATGTGCGTCAGGTGCGACAGGCGCGACGCGATCGCCTCGATGCCGATTTCCGAAAGCAATTCAAGCGCAGCTCCCAGCGCGTAGATCCCCATCAGGTTGTATGAACCGCTGTCGTAGCGCTTCGCCGAATCCTGAAACTCGAACTTGGCATGATCAAAGTCGAGCGGATTCTTCATCGACAACCAGCCGACGCATGACGGCTTGAGGAATCCCTGCACTTCTTTGCGCACGTAGAAAATCCCCAGACCTTCGGGCCCGCACATCCACTTGTGACCGTCAGCCGCCAGAAAATCGATCTTCATCGAGCGCACGTCAATCGGAACTGCGCCGACGGCTTGGATCGCATCGACACAGAGCAAAACGCCCTTCGACTGGCAGTATTCACCGAGTGCCGCAAGGTCCACGCGAAATCCGCTCGCGTACTGGACGGCTGATATCGCCACGAGTCGCGTGCGGCTATTGATCGCGGAAAGAATGCTCTCGATCGGAATCGCCCCGTCCTCTTCGAGCACCATCTGCACGCTGACGCCGCGGCTCCGTAGCGCCTGCCAGCAGAACACGTTCGAGGGAAACTCGACGTTGGTGGTGACGATGTTGTCACCGGTCTGCCAGTTGATGCCGTTGGCCACCAGATTCAGCCCTTCGCTGGTGTTCTTGATGAAGCTGATTTCGTCGGGGTTGGCGTTGATGAACTTCGCCGAGATGCGGCGGACCTCTTCGGCATGCTTAAAGAACCCGCCCTCGAGGTACGCCGAGTCGCGCGACTGGGCGAGAAAGTTCTGCGCAGCATCGACCGAACGACGACACATCGGTGCGACGGCTGCGTGGTTCTGAAAATTGTAATTCCGCGTGATCGGAAATTCGTCGCGGAGTGCGTCCCAATCCATGTCTGTGTATCCCCCAGAATCGGAAGTATACAATTGGCAATTTCAAACCGCCCAATCGCCCCATAAAGATCATAGGCCGGCTTGTCGGGCTTGTTTGGGCAAATCACCGGATTCACCATAAGCCCGGGCGACGCTTCTCGCCAGTAGACTTTATCGGTCGCCAAGTCGTCTTTCCACCGTGGATCGGTCAGATCATGTGAATCCCTTCTGGCGTCGCCCTTGGTATTGGCCCGTGGGGCTATTGACTCTTTTCGGGACTAAACGACGATGTGCGCGATGAAGCAGAAATCAGAGTACAACAAGAAAGTCCTGAAGCAGTTCGTCCCGGTCATCTACACGGACGAGCACTTCATTGCCGTGGCCAAACCGCCCCGCATCGATCTTGAGTCGACCGCGTGGCGCCATGGTCCGCGGTTCATCGAATTGATCGAAGAGTCGCTGGCCAACAAATCCGGGCGATCCAACCCCGATTCAGAAGAACCGCTCGTTCCGCTCATCTTGCCCGAACGGTATGCCACCGGCGTGGCGCTGTTTGCCCGATCGGAAGAGGCGCAGCGTCGTTTTTCCGGGATGGCCCGCACCGGGAAGCTTCGCTTCTCGCACGTCGCTGTTGCCACCGGCAAACCGCCCCGTGCCCGCATCGCCTTAAAACCCAACCGCGCAACCGTCAAGAAGAAGACGGAGAAACCGCTCCAGCAGGCGGCTAAGATCGAGATGCTCGACTCCATCAAGGACCGACACGTCGCCCGCTGCAACACCGGTGCCGCCTCCTTCGAACAGCTTCGCAAGGCGTTTCGGCTGGCCGGTCTTGCGATCGAGGGCGATGAGTTCATCTCGGCGAAGAAAGCCGCGAAACCCAAGCAGTTGCAACCCCGCCCCATGGTTCACCTGGAGCAGCTGACCTTCCCCCATCCGTTCGAAAAGAACCGCGAGTTGAATCTGCGGGCTGCGATTCCGGGCCCGTTTCTCGAACTCGTGCGAACGGGAAGCCATCGCGACGTGCATTTGAATTCGGCGCTTTCCATTCGCCTGTCCATCCTGCTCGACAAGGGGACGGATTGCATGCGATTGTTCTGCGGCAAATTTGAAGGCATCAGCGGGCTCATCGTCGATCGCTACAACGATGCCATCGTGCTGGAAGCGCAGCAGGGTAAGTTTCAGGGCGGCGACCAGGAACTCGGTGAAATCGCCGACTGGTACGCTGCACAGTTGAAAGCGAAAGCCGTCTACCAAATGTGGACCGCACGTGCGGGTGAAGGCGGCGTCGGAAAGGATCGCCCCGTCGAGTTGATCCGCGGCGAGGGGGCCGACGAAGTGACGGTGTTGTCGAAAGGGACGAAGTACATCGTCAAACCGGGCCAGGGTTTGTCGAGCGGACTGTTCCTCGATCACCGCGACAACCGCGCGTACATCGCCCAGCTCGCACAGAACAAAACCCTGCTGAACCTGTTCTGCTATACGTGCGGTTTCAGCGTTGCGGCCGCCCGTGAAGGTGCGAAGACGACCAACGTTGACCTGTCGGTGGCGAGTCTTGAATGGGGCAAGCGCAATTTTGAAGCCAATGGCCTCAGCCTCGACGACCACGTATTCATCAAGAGCGATACCTTCGACTATTTCAAACGCGCGACGCGTCAGGAAAAACTGTTCGACGTCATCGTCATCGATCCGCCAAGCTTCGCACGCACGAAAAAACCCAAGCGCACCTTCGAAGTCAAAAAGAACATGGTGGACCTGATCGTTGGGGCCATGCCGCTTCTGAAACGCGGTGGGCACATGCTGCTCGCCACCAACCATCGACAGCTTCCGCTCGCCTGGCTGATGGAGCAGGTCGACGACGCGTGCGACCGATTCGCCTCGAAGAACAAACGCACCCCGCGCGGGTATCAGATCATCTCCAAACCCAAACTACCGGTCGATTTCGCACCGGACCGCGCACTCCAAAAAACCATCGTCGTCAGATTCGACTAGTAGGGTGGGCCGTGCCCTCCATGTCGTAAAACGTTCAAACGGCGGTGGGCACGGCCCACCCTACCCGCGATCGTCCGCAGCACTTGGCCAAACGATTTCGTAGAGATTGTATCCCGCGTCGACCATCCCCAGCGATTGATACGTCGCCAGCGCCGGTTCGTTTTCGCGTTCGACGTACAACCGCAAACCGCACACACCCGCTGTGTTTCTCGCTTCATCGCGAAGGTGTTCGTAAAGCCGTCGATAAACGCCCTTGCGCCGAAAGTCCTTGGCTACGTACACGCTTTGAATCCACCAGAACCACCCGTCGCGCCAATCGCTCCACTCCTGCGTCACCATCAACTGCCCCACCACGCGCCCGTCACACTCCGCAACGAGGTAACGTCCGCGCAACGGGTCTTCCAGCGCCCGCTGCACACCGCGCGTGAGCACGGCTTCATCAAGCCGCTTGCCCTCCGACTCGATGGCCATCATGCTGTTGCCTTCAACGATCGCACGAAGATCGGACGCCGCAGCGCTGCGGACAATGATTGACGATTTCACATGAATCCTTTCACAAATGGGTGTCAGGAACGGGCTGATCGACCGAAGGATAACGGGAAGTGACGATTGGGCCCAGCTTGGGTCGAAAACGTGATGGGACTGCAATACATGAATGGGCCGCGCGAATACAGACTCTTGTGATGCGCCTGCGGGTAGAACTGCCCGCGCGCCGATCACGTATCATAAGAATGTTTGAATGCATCAAGGCAATGGAGTGAAAACGATGGCCGCCAAACGCCGCAGCAGAATCTGGGATGTCGATCGCAACGACGCCACGCCCGAATCGATCTTTCTGAACCGTCGCCGATTCCTGCGGTCGATCGGGGCCATCGGTGGTGCGGTGGCGTTTGGTGGTATTGCCTGCAAACCAGAAAGCATGGAAGCCGGCGCTGCGGACGCGACACCGAGCCCCGGTTCGGCGACTGCGGCGTTTCCCAAACAGATCGTGATCCCCAGCACACCAACGTCGGATCTCTATCCCGCGAAACGCAATGAGACATTCAAACTCGATCGCCCCATCACCGACGAGGTGGTCGCGGCGACGCACAACAACTTTTATGAATTCACGACCGACAAAGGGCGCGTGTGGGAGTTGGTGTCGAGTTTGAAGATTCGGCCTTGGACGGTTGAAGTCGGCGGGCTCGTCAAGAATCCGAAGCGCTACGACGTCGACGATCTCATCCGCAAGATGCCGCTCGAAGAACGCCTCTACCGTCATCGCTGCGTTGAAACGTGGGCGATGGCTGTGCCGTGGACGGGCTTTCCGCTGCGCGAACTGATCAAACTCGTCGAGCCGAAATCAAACGCGAAGTACATCCGCTTCACCTCGTTCAATCGCCCGAAAGAAGTTCCGACGCAGGGCATGAGCACGTACAGTTGGCCCTATTACGAAGGGCTGAACATGGATGAAGCCAACAACGAACTGGCCATGATGGTGACCGGAATCTACGGTCACGAATTACCAACGCAACATGGCGCGCCGATTCGCCTCGTCGTCCCGTGGAAGTACGGATTCAAAAGCATCAAGTCGATCGAACGGATCGAGTTCGTCGAAGAGGAGCCGGGCACGTTCTGGCACGACCTTCAGCCGCTTGAGTACTCGTTTCACGCCAACGTCGAACCGAATGTCCCCCATCCGCGCTGGTCGCAGGCGCGCGAATGGCTCATCCCCGACCGCGGCGACTCAAGACCCACGCAGCTCTACAACGGTTACCAGGACCAAGTCGCAAAACTCTACGGCTAAACGGTAAACCATGCGGCCAATGTAGGGTGCGGCTTGCCGCACCTGCTAAACCACCTCACATACCATTAACAGGTGCGGTAAACCGCACCCTACAAATCGACAAACCTGTGCCACTGCTCTGTGAGCAGTGCGAATCCCCAACCACCATTTGGCACAACCAACCGAAGCGCTGTATCCTTAAACCAGACGCACAACTTCAACCAACCTCACCACCAAACGGGGAGCGATCATCATGTCAAAGGTAGGCGTTTGTCTTTCAGGTTGCGGCTTTCTCGACGGGTCGGAAATTCAGGAGGCCGTCTTCACCCTCCTCGCACTAGACCAAGCCGGCGCGACGGCAGTCTGCTGCGCACCGGAAATGCCCCAGGCCCAGGTCGTCAACCACGCCACGCAGGACCGCGTCGGTGAACAGCGCGATGTCCTCGTTGAAGCCGCCCGCATCGCCCGCGGCAACATCGTCCCGCTGTCGCGCGTCGACGCCCGCAGCATCGATGCGCTGATCTTCCCCGGTGGATACGGCGCAGCGCAAAACCTCTGCACCTTCGCGGTGGATGGTCCTGAGTGCGCCGTGAACTACGAAGTCGAAACGCTCGTGTCCGACATGCTCGAATTGAAGAAACCGATCGGCGTCATCTGCATCGCCCCGGCGATGATGGCCCGCCTCGTCGGCAAGCGAAACATCGCCGCGAAACTAACCATCGGCAACGACCCCGGAACCGCAGAAGCCGTCAACAAAATGGGCGCAACCCACACCGAATGCCCCGTCACCGAAATGGTCATCGACGAAGAAAACAAAATCGTAAGCACGCCAGCATACATGTACGACGCCACCCCCGCCCAAGTCTTCGAAGGCGTGAAGAAGTGTGTGGATGCCGTTGTGCGGTTGTGCGGTTGATTTGAATCATATGGAGAATCGTGATTCGCGACGTATGAGACACGCGAATCGCGCATGAACTTAGTGAACGTTCCCGCCCTGAAATGCCCCAAATGTTCGTACAACCTCACCGGGCTCACGCGTGAAGTTTGCCCCGAGTGTGGCTCCGCATTCGACTTGAAATTGATGCGAGATGATCCGGAGCGATTTCGGCCTGGTTCACCAGTCTATGGTTCACGAGGCCTTGCGATCGTACCGCGCACACTGACGACGATTCTATTGATGTTGTTCCGTCCAAGATCTTTTGCACAACGCCTCCGCGTAGACGAACCACTCGGACCACCGTTGGCCGTTTTCTTCCTTGCAACAGCCGCCGTGTTCTTTCTCTTTTTCGGATTCTCATTTGCATCTGCCCCGGGGACTTTCCTCACGAGTTGCGGGCCCCGCATTGCTGTTTGGCTTACGGAATCCTGTCTGCTGATTCTTGCACTTGCTGTTGTCTTTTCCGCAACCGCGATGCGCGGCAACTCTTACTTGTGGACGTTCCTGCGACGATTCCGCTTCTGGACGATTGTCGGACTTTATTCAACAGTATTCTTGCCTTTTTGGCCCTTATTCTGTTCCAGCGTAGGGCCAATGGCCTGGCGGAAATACACAACCGACTGGCCCCTTGTCTATCTGCATTTCGGGAACGAGGCTTACGCAGCAACGATCCTCCTGTTTTGGTGGACAATCATCCTCTGCACCGTCCTTTGGTTTCGCAATCGACCGCGTTGGCTTGCGATCGCCTTGATGCTCGGGGCGTTCATATTTGCCCGCGCTGAGATTCAGTTTCTCGACGAATTCGAGCCCCGTTTGGCCCGCTAAAGACCGCGTTTCCGGCGAAACACCGTGCCCCACATGTACGGCGCCACCCAGGCGCAGGTCTTCGAAGGGGTGAAGAAATGTGTTGACGCGGTAGTACGGTTGACTGGTAGTTAGATTTTTGAAAAGCTACTAGAGGGATCGGGTTGGACTTGGAGTCAACGAATGAGTCGAAGGCGTCGCGCCAAATCGGCAGGCAAAGCCGTGCCTCAAATGGGCAGGATACTTCCGCATGAGTTGCAGGCTCTAAAGGAACTGGCCAGAGAAGAATGGAAGAAGCAAAGAAGCAAGGCATCACGAACATCGGAACCTCAAGCCTTTGCTAAGAAGTCGAACGAAAGCGTCAACCCAGCCAGTTCCACAGCATTCGCCGACTGGGTCTTCTGGCAACTAAACCCGGACTATCGCCCCATTGATCGACAACGAACATCACTCCAAATGAAATGGTCTGGAGAATACGGCCACGACCAGATCGAACGATTGAAGCTTTGGATCAAGAAGGACCGGAGACAATGCACATCCTTCGGCCTGCAGTCTCCTTGGCGTGCGGTCTACGTCGATTCGCTAGATCTATCTGAGAAAAATACATTCGTTGCATCGCGTCTGAAATTCAATGGCGTGGCGTTGAAAGGTAGACCCGACGTTGTCCTAAAAGACACCCAGACGAATGGAATCATTATTCTTGAGCGCAAAATTACACATGGGGACCCCAATGGTATTCCACCTACCGGATACGCAAATCACTTGTGTCAGTTATGGACTTATGCCTGGATGGATGCATGGAATGACGCCCCATACGTAATGCTAGTTTTACAATATTGGCACAGAGATTGGGGAAAAAGCCCTTGGTCCCACGATATCGGCGTAGCCCCAGTGCGTTTCAGGGAAGACAATGAGTTCAACAGGTGGGCGACAAATTGGTTTACGCGATACGGCGGCGAGTTCGCGGAACACGGTCAATCGATTGGATGAAACGACCCGCCTAAATACGTAGGTAGGACGCACTCACCGAGTACGTTCACCCTTATTACTGGAAATAGGAAATGTCGATGCGACGATCAACGATTCTGCTCATTGTGTTTATGTGCGTGCCCAGCGCAGCAGCGACTGAACAGATACCGGACTACATCATTCTTGACGAGCAGATGTGTGAGTTGGAGACACACTGGTCGTTCCCATCACCGCTTGAGGTGTATTTCCGACAGACGGGAGCTAAGAATCCGTTTGACGATCAAGAAACAATTTCAACGGGAAACTACAGAGGACATGTTGCGACTTGGGAATTGTCAGATGGCGCGCTGTATCTAAAAAGCATAACTGTCGACAAGTACGAGAATCAATCCTATAAGTTGTCCGATGGCTCGGTGATGATGATTCCTACCCCAAAGCCAACACCATTCCCCTTGGCGCAGATTTTTCCAAAAGCCGACGCCAAGAAGGGCGTTATGGCGAAGTGGTTTACGGGCATCGTTCTTGCAAAAATCGGAGGTCACAGAACAGAGCTTGAGGGAGATTCTTACTCCTATGAATATCGATCGTTTGCATATTTGGAGTTCAAGAACGGCAAGTTCGTCAAGCAAACGATTCTTGATCGCGACGAGCACTGGCGCGATGTGCGAGAATATTACGATCGCATAGACACCGACACACCTGTCACAAAAGGCCCACACTTTGAGTACATGCAGGCCATCTCAAAACTACCGAACGATGACTGTCAAAAGCAACTACACGACCAGAAAGTGAAGACTGAAAATAAGGTGAACCCCAATCCGCTACAAGACATCACCGCAGAAGAGTCGCAATCTGAGAGCAAGTAGGTCGGACGGTACGGGCTTATCGACCTGAACGACCAAACCCCAATCGGCGCAGCCAGATCCGTACAACGAGGCCCGGTCATCCAGCAAAACTTCTGATTGCATCTTCGACAACGGGCATTCCGGCCGCCTACAAATGCAACCACCAAGATTGTCCCGACTACCCCGCCCACCATCTCAACGGCTCTGCGAATACTGGTAACGGCCATCGATCAAAAAATCACAAGCCCGCTTGATTTTCGTTTTCTGTTAGGGTATGCTTTACCCGAACAGGAAGCGAACTTCTGCTTGGGGCTTGTCCTTGGGCTGGGTTGGCTAATCGACAGGGAGGTCGGCTTATGTGTGCTCTTGGTTCTGATTCTGTTGGCGCTGATGCCTTAGGTTCTGGTTCTGTAGGTCCTGGGTATTTGGGTTCGCCGCTTTGTTTGTTCGGGCCGGGTGGGTCTTACCGCGTTGGGCTTATGCCTGATGCGGCGCTTTCCCCTGCAGCGGCGGGGTCGAACGAGTTGGCCTGCGGGGTGGATTCCGGGTCCGCCTCCACGAGAATCGCGGGCGGTGGGCGCGGCCGGTTTAATAATGCCCGAACCGGTGGTCATGCTCGGGTGGTTGCGTATCCGGGGCGTGGGCTTGTTCATGACGCGACGCGAATCGCCACAAATGGTTCAACTCTATTGAGTACTCCAACTCGATCGGGCAGTTCAAATCAATCGGGCCTTGCGATATCACCGGCTTATGTGATGGGGTCCAGTGCGGCTGGTGTTTCGCTATCGGTGGATTGGTGGGTTCGCCAGTGCGTTGAAGATGTTCGCGTTTGGGCGTCGTCGGTTGCGGGTTGGATTTCGGATGCTTGCGATCGATTCTTGCGCGTTGGTTCGGCGATGCTTCCACATGCCCTGCAAGGTAGCGCTCGCCCGCGCGTTTCGACGCGTCTTGTCGCGATGCCGATCGCGGATGTTCGACCGACTCCGTCTTGTGCCGACGACGCAAATCGCGCGCAGTTGCAGAATGTTTCAACCATCGCCCAGAGATTGCGCGAAGTCGAATTGCCGCCGGTTGTTCTCGGTCCGCAAGGGTTGGCCGTCTTTGTTGAAGGCGGTGTCATCGAAAGCGATGCGACAGATCGAGGCAATATTGCAACAACCAAGAATGAGCGTTTGCGAAGCAGACTTTACGAAGAAAACGGATGTTCACAGCCACTTGGATCGAACAGCGCAGGTGCGACTGCTCGCCCGGTGGAACTGGAGGTAACCAATGGCCCCCGGCAAGAAAAGTTCCGGAACCAAGGGCAGAGACAAGCGGCGGCTGACCCCGCGCCAGCTTCAGATCCTGACACGCATACGGGACTATCGGCGCAGTCATGGCTATTCCCCGTCGATGCAGGAGCTGGCCGACGACCTGCAGATATCGAAGGTCACGGTGTTCGAGCACGTCGACACGCTCGTCGCAAAAGGGCAGCTGTATCGGAATCCGCACAAGGCACGCTCTTTGGAACTGACGTCGCAGGCTCAGCTGCCTGACGATCGACCGACGCTCCTGCCGCTCATGGGGCGGATTGCGGCTGGCCTACCGATCGAAGCCATCGAAAACGCCGACGCCCTCGATCTCGAATCGATCTTCGCGTCGCGGGCCGACACGTTCGTGCTGCGCGTCACCGGTAACAGCATGATCGACGAGCAGATTCGCGATGGCGACTACGTCATCGTCGAGAAACGCGACACTGCCCGCGATGGTGAAACGGTCGTGGCTCTCATCGACGATGGCGAGGCGACGCTCAAGAAGTTCTACAAAGAGAAGGATCGCATCCGGTTGCAGCCAGCCAACCCGGACTTCGAGCCGATCTTTGTCGAGAACGTCAACATCCAGGGCGTGGTCATCGGCGTGTTACGGCGGTTGTAATCAAGTCGATGCATCGAAGGGATTGCTAGGATGTCGAGCGCGCGGAAACTGGTGCGCGCATTGTCGCCAATTTGTGATGGGTCAAAGTTGGGCCGTTGCTTGGACCAGACTTTGGCGATCTTGATCCATGCGCTGCGTTTTGCTCGTTCACCCTTCGCGGCACGGGCGCCGGTACTCGCTTGGATTGACTTCGGTTTTCCCCTGGATTCCCGCCTGCGCGGGAATGACGGCGCTGTTGCGCCGCTGCGTTTGGGCTACATGTGTTCTAGAAGAGCAGGTCTAGGACTGTTCCGGTGAAGTTTGGGTCGCTTGCTTGCTGAAGTTCCTGAATGTAGACCGCGACTTCTTTCTCTGGAATCTTGTGGGGCCAATTGAGTTCGAGTTCCGGTAGATCTCGCATGGTGGTGAGTTTCGGCGGTGGTGATTGATTCGCACCTTGGACGGCTGCAGGCGGCGATTGCGGCGCGCAAGTGTTAGCGGGATGGGCGCACGATGCGTTGGCGCCGTCGGCGCAGATCGAAACCATCGACGCTGAAACGAGGAGTGGTTGAAGTTTGGCGCGGCGCATCAGGATGTAGTGCAGAAATGCCGGCGCGCCGAGCAACCGCACGACGTTTGGGTTGGAGCGCAGGGACCGATAAGAGAATTGCGCGGACTGTAAGGCAATGGGTTGTACGCGCAATGGGTCCACTTGAAAGCTCCTGTGGGTGCGCACCGATCACGTGATCGACAGCCAAAGCCGACGATTCGGACAGTCTCCAAATCAGACCGTCTCCAAGTCGGACGGTCCGCGAATCAGGCAGTCGCTGTTTCAGACCGTGCGCACCGATTCACCTGGAATTCCTGCACATTGCGAACCAGCCGACAGTGCACGCGGACTTGAGACGGCATCGCGTCGCTAACTGCTTGCAATTACACCATTTGCGCCAGGTGGCTGCGGTGGTGTTTGCGGCATGTGGTTTTGCCCGCGTTGATTCCTGACCACATTTTGATTCTTGTAAGCAACCATGAGTTCGACCGACGCCCATCTCGCACGCCGGCCCGATTTCGACATTGGCGAATTGGACTATGAGCTGCCCGAAGAGTTGATCGCCCAGCATCCGCCCGAGGTGCGCGGAAGCTCGCGCATGTTGGTGGTCGATCGGCAGCGTCAGACGATCGAAGACGACCAAGTGGCCAACCTGCACAACCATCTGCGCAGCGGCGATACGTTGGTGATGAACAATACGCGGGTGGTGCCGGCGAAATTTCGCCTCAGACGATCAACCGGCGGCGTGATCGACGCGCTTTTTTTGAGCGAACACCAACCGGGCGAGTGGAACGTACTGCTCAAAGGCGCGCAGCGCATTTCGATCGGTGAAGCGCTGTCGCTTGTATGCCCCGTCGAAGGAATGCCTGACGAAGGACTTTCACTGATCGCAAAGGAGCGCGGCGAACGCGGAATGTGGCAGTTACAACTTGCGGCAGACAATCCACAGAGTGCGGCGCAGATTCTTGAGCGGGTTGGTCGAATGCCCCTGCCGCCATACATCAAACGAAACAAGGGCACCGACGATCACGACGTCGAGGACAGCAACCGTTATCAGACGATCTATGCCGACAAGCCCGGTGCCGTCGCAGCGCCGACAGCCGGTTTGCACTTTACCGAACCGCTGCTCAAAAAAATCAAAAGCGCCAACGTCGCGACGCACTACGTCACGCTGCACGTCGGATACGGAACGTTCGCACCGGTCGAAGTCAGCAACCTCGCCGACCACAACATGCACCACGAGTATTTCAAGATCAGCCAGGAGACTTGCAGCGCCATCGCCCAGTCGCGCGAGCAAGGCGGCCGCATCGTCGCGGTGGGGACGACCTCGGCGCGGGTGCTCGAATCGGCATGGCTGGCCAACCGTTTGACGGAAG
>DDIR01000063.1:0-31086 GCA_002338715.1 Phycisphaerales bacterium UBA1845
ACCCGGCTTTCACCACGGGCTGATAGCCCATCCCAGAATCTTTCTTACGAATCGGCATCGTCATTGCCTTTCTTTTCAGTTACCAAACCACGGTGCGCCCCCAGATAGTCCGCGAGATCGTCAACATGTGCGAGGAGGGCGGACGGCGTCCTGAGCACGATTTCGGCGCCGATCGTGCGTCGCGCGCTCCAACTACAGTGCTGCATCCAGCACACAAGCGTCTCGACGGTGAGCTTGCGGCAGAGGGCTACGTCCTCGTTCTTGATCGGACTTCGCCCAAGCCTGCCGAGTAGGTCGATCACGACTGCCGGATCTGGTGGGCGTCTAGCAAAGTAACAAACGTCGCCGTCGTTGAACCATCGCTGGATTCGTGGAAGCATGGCCGCCAGAATGATAATTGGGTGTGACTTCGTCCGCCCCGGATATTGGACGTCGGGTCGTCTTCTTTTTCTAGCAGACGGTGTGCTAAGACCCGACACCATTACGTTGGCGTCGTGTTCGGCCTCACATACAACGCCCAACCGAAGATCTTCGAATGCGCCCGGCCCCAGTGTTTCTCTTAATTCTTCCAGCGTCATAATCACTACTCCGTCAGGCATAGAACCTCTCTCCAGAATGACGAGCGCCCCCAGAATCTGTCAAATTTTACTCTTCTTCTTGCCCGGTCGGATTTGTGTGCCGGCTCAACATAAATGTAACTTCCCCTTGGATTGCGGTAAGACCTAGCCGCGGAGACGAAACTAAGGAGATTTGGCTGGCGCAGCGCCGGCAGAGGAAAACCCCAGAATCGGCCGAAGAACAACGATTTTTATCTCCAAACCGATTCTGGGGCTGTGGCAGTTCGACCGCCAAGGAAAGCTCAAAGCAAGCACATTTGCGATAGCGACCAACGGTGGACTGACATCGCGTGGATCAAGGGCCTACCGTTATCAATGCGACACACGTCGACCCGACAAATGAAATTCAATCAACGACTGAGAACGATTCACTAATTATTGAACGACCGACCACTGGATCAAACGGGGCGATTGGAATCAAGAATGCTGAACTGTGGTGCTGCGACTGCGTGGCTCCGGATGGATTGATCAAGCGACGAGTTTCGCGCCGTGGGCGGAGCGCTTCAAGTTAGAGAGAATGCACAATAGCAAGCTCGTTCGTCAACAAGTTGATGTTGAGGTCAGAATCGATTGGAACTGCGCGGAGATAATTGCTGAACGCGCTGATCATCAAGCCGGCGGCAACGTTGGCGCAGAAAATTGTGCTCTTGGATGTACAACTCCCACGATAGGCCTCGCCGGCGGCAAATAACGTCGTTGGATAGTTAGCGCGACTTGTGGGGTCGCAGGCTATCAGAACGCGAAGCACTTCAGCACTCATCCGCCCATCCACGAAGAATTCCGCATTCCTGCCAACGCTTTCCCAGATGATCCGCCGGGTAGCAATCGAATCCACACAACAGAAGATGATATTTCCGACAGCGCCGCTTCGCCGAAACCGATTCTGCTCGCATTGGATATCGATCTGCGAGTTGATTTGGTGACACATACTTGCGGTTGCATGAACCTTGGCGCTTCCAAGATCATCTTCGAGGAAACCTTGGCTGGCCAGGTTTTCGATTGCGACGATGTCCGGGTCGATTAGCTGAAGCGACGGAGTTCCGATGGCAGCCAATTGCAATGCAACTTGTCGACCGATCGAGCCGACGCCGATGACAGTGGCACGACATTGGGCTAGTTTTTGAGGTGGGATGATATCACGTTGACGAATGTCGCGGTTTTCTAGATTCTGCATTGATCGTCCTCCCAGTTTTCGAGTTCAAACTCAAACATGTCGTCTTCGAGGAGTGCCTCGACTTCATTGGCAAACGGATCTTCAACCCAATCCCAGTCGTCAGATCGGGCCAGCAACCCATTGCGGGGCACAAGCGGTTCGATGCACACGTTGCGTTGATACTCTTCTTGCCAGGCGGTGTGGTCGCTGGCCGTAAATGGCGAAGAGAAGTCGACAGCGACCGGAATCTTCATGCTTCCACCGGGTCCGCTATTGAAGCGCAGCCGACAATAGGTTTGTCCACCGCGAGCCAGAATGAACATGATCGCCCAATCACAATTTCCAAAGACGCGGGCAAAGGTCTCTTCGTCGGTTGCGCTGGGATTTGGACAATCGCCGGGATGGGTGTGCAGCCAGATTCGCGCGAAGTGTTCGGGCGTTCGACCGGTATCGACTTGATCTTCGAAGAACTCGGCGACCGCAGTGTCGTCGAACTTCACGCTGATGGCCGTGGTTCTTTGTTTGACGGTAACGAAGTCTTCGATAAGCAACAGGTCGTCCCTGGACGTGACGCCAAACCCGCCGATTTCGCTGTCACCGGCTTGGAGGAAGTATTCGAGTTTGGCCCAGGCATTGGGACCAAACCGCAACGTTGGCGTTTCAAACAACCGATGAAAGGGCTTCTGTTGCCGCCGTTGCGTTGTGTGGGCTTGGGACGTGGATTCGTTCGCCCGGACTGCCGATTTGTTGGTTGATTGACTGTTCTTGGATTTCTTCTTCATCGTCTTCGATCTCCTCTTCATTGACTTCCTCCAAACAGGACTGACAAAGCTCTTCTTCCAAACACGACGCGCATGCCGATTCACCACAGTGACTGCATGATTGCAGACAACTGCAGCACACGCGTTCGTCGCACATCTCGCAACTCGCCAGGCAACTGGCACATGATGATTCGTGGCAGACGACGCAGCCGCTATAGCACTCGTCGCAGAAGTGTTGTTCGCAGTGCTCGCAGAAGTACGAATTGTCATCGTGGGACACAACGCCGCAATCTTCGCAGGTGCGGCCATGCCAAACGTCGAGCGTGCAATAAGGTGAGCCGTCGTTGTAGGTGCGCAGAACTGCCGCAGCGATTTGAAAGGCATCGGCGAATCGGCATTGCCTTAAGGCAGCCTGAAGAGGTCCCGTTGCATCACCCAGGCAGAGGCGATCATCGCTGACGTGCGGATGCACAATGAGTTCATCTGCAGCGCAGGGGTTTGGATCGAGAGCCAGGACACGAAGACAGTTCGATTCATCGATTGCGGCGATCGCACCGAGATGAAGCTGGATCTCAAAGCGGCCAAGTTCGATGTGGTCGAGTGTGATCGGTTCTGTTTGGACGCAGATGGCGTTGGCGTCGCTGTCGAGTCGGACTTTTCCGAATTCCACATCGATCTCTAGAAGCTCTTCAAGAATGGCTCGAAATGACGGGGCTTCGGATGGCTGGATTCGCAGATGGGCGACCAATCGCGAGGCGGCCTCTTCAAGTCGTGTTGCGCAATGCGATAATTCACGACGTGTATGCTGTTCGGCGGCTGACCAGCCTCGGTTTTGGGATATCCTGTAGCGTGCTGACGCTCGTTGGAATTCGGGCATCAGGTTGAGTAACTGCCACAGGAAATCGGTCTGTGTGAGACAGCGTGATCGGCACTGAAGACTCTCGCAGACGCGTGCAGCAATACGCGGAATCCGCGTGCTTTTGTGCATGGACATAAGTAAGTGTCCTCCAAGAAAAAAGGCCGGTGGCGCGACAAGCGCGCCACCGGCATGGAATATTGATTGTTCAATAAACGTGCACTTCTGATCTACGAAACGATCGCACCTTCGATTTTGGTCGGCGTGATTGTCACGCGATCACCTTCATGCAAGATCTGATCGCGAGACACCGGCTGGCGATTGACGCGAATCAGATAATCCTCGGGCCGGCCGTGCGGTAACTTCTGGGCGAAAAACTTGGCGACCGGCATGTTGGGTTCGATCTCGATGTGATCGGCGAAACCGGCCCCGTCGTTGTTGATGAATAAAACGCGCATGGTAATGGTCCTTTCAGAAAGTTTGTTTTTCAGATTGAGATTCTGGATTGGTGTGCATTGCGGGGTGTGTTGATTGGGTCGCTACAAGCGTTCGGCGCTGCGGCGATTGATCTCCGTTGCGTCATGAACATGCATTATGCGTCGCACCCCGTGGCGATAGGCCACTTCGTCGGCGAGTTTGAGATCGGAACAGAACAACAAATGGTGTTCCTTGGGGATGATGTCATCGGAAGTCAGGATCATGTTTTTCTCCTTTCAGGGTCTGCGCGCACCTTGGGCGCACGCGTTGGTTGAGTTCTGGGTTTACGTTTGGGGTTTGGGTCTAACTTGAGAAGTGCGAAGAAACGGGTGAATTACTGGCTGGAGTCGCTGTCGCCGGTGCCGACAAAAGCCAACAGGATTACGATCAACAAAATCGAGGTGACCGGTGCCACCCGGTACGTGATCAGCAGGCCGAGCAAAGCTCCAGCAACCATCAGGAATTTGTCACCAGAATTCAGGGGCGTTGAGAACGCCGCTGATGAGTTGGGTTGCGTCGTCGCGATGACGACCATTCGCTGTTGTTCTTGTTGCGGTTGGACACAACAAACCGCCAAGTCGCCTGAATCAATCCCCACATTGGCTTGACGACAAGGGTGCGCATGATGTTCAGCCATTCATCAAATGGGTCATTCGGTGGCGATGGACCGGATTGTGGCTTTTGTTGCTTGTAACGGCGCGAGTTCATGACAGGTCTCCTTCAAAAAAGGGGAGGTTGGTGTGCCACCAACAATTGGTGACATCTGAATTACGGATTCGAGCGATTCAGGCAGCGACTCAGCGTGTATCGCGCTTCCGCCGCAAGTACGAGTCGATGTGGCGTTCTCTTCGATATTGCCGACCGGGGCCATACGGCTGCTGGCGTTTGTGATGACGAACGCGCTGTTGCCTGTTTGGCGAGTTGCACAACGATTCGAACAGAGATTGCATGCTACACATGTTACTGCCTCCAAAAAAGGATACGAACGACCCGAAACGCCGCGCGCTTCGTCATCGTTTGCCAATAGTTTTGAGTTGATATCAAGAATCGAATTGTTTTGGGAATCGTGGAACTGCGATACGATGTCGCAGCCTGGCTTGCTTGATGGGCAGGGCTCGCTTTCGGAAGAAGCACCGCGCTATGCACCGGCTACAAAAGTGCCTGAAAGCTAATCGCCCTTCATTGTATTATACGACGAACAGGTCGTAAAATGAACCTGTCTACTATCGAAGTGCGGCACCTCGGACATTGTCTCGACGACCGACCCCCTTACGAAGCCGGGTACACTCTCCAACGACAAGTCGCTTTTTTGGGTTGATCGCTCGCGCGGGAAAACTGGTGTGCAGTCGAACAAGCTGCGCATGAAGGTGATCGCGGTGGGTGATTTGAACGGTTGCAAAAGAGTGCAGCGTACGAATCCCAGGCAAGAAATGGACAGAGCAATACAACAGTACAGCCGCCTGACAACTAATTGCCCTTCGCTCTATTGTAATGCGAAAAGGCTTAAAATTAAGCAGTAGCGGACCGCGTATCCGCATGGCTCCGCGACCGCACCAACGGTCTTAGAAATATCGACGGCGTTTTGCGGTTGACGCTGAGGTCAGCGCAAAGGTGGGGGTTAAATCTGAAGTTTCAGCGTCGGTGATTATTCAGTCTTATATCACGTCAACGATGCCGAGCAGCGGTTGGACGCGGACCTGTGCGAGTGGCTGCTTCCCAGATACCGCGCATTCAAACGTGTCAACAATGTTCATTTTCTTCGTTTTCGATTGGCACTGAATTGCAACCTGTGACGTCGGCTCACTTACGATGACGATTTGAACATGCCCCACTCGTCCAACCAGTACGAGCAGCCAGCGTATCGCAGGCGTTGTAACCGCGTAACACTGCGTACTTAGCGGCGATTAGCCGATATCAAGCAGCCATCACGTTGCGGGTGCCCCACTCGTGATCTTAATCAATGCAGAATTGGACCGTGACTACAGCAATACCGGCTTTCTGGCCGCCCCTCCTTGAGCAGCAGTGGCCGGATGATCCAAAACTGACGTGTTCCAATGGTTATCTTGTGGCCAAACACCCGCTGGTGAATTTATCTTGACAAGAGGCCATTTGTCTACATAATTGTGGTTAAATGGATGTTGGACGAGGGGTGCCGCGGATGATCTCACTTACCAGCGAATACGCATTACGGGCTGCCGTCTTCTTGGCACAGCACGGCCACGACGGACCTGTCCCCGGGCGACAAATCGCGAAAGAAGTCGGCGTGCCTCCAAAGTATCTCCTCAACATACTTAGAGAATTGGTTCGATCGGATGTCCTCCAGGCTTCCCCGGGAAAGAGCGGCGGATTCCGAACAGCTCGCGACCCGAAAGACATTCGGCTGGAAGAGGTTCTCGGTCCCTTTGAATCTGTAGTGGCATCTCCAAGTCGCTGCCCGTTTGGCAACGCGGTTTGTAGCGATAACGACCCCTGCGCGGGGCACGAGCGGTGGAAGCGCGTTAAGCGAGAGTACGAGTGCTTCCTTGCGGAAACCACCCTCTTCGACGTCTCAGTCCGGGAAGGCAAACAAATTAACTGTAGTCAATTGCAGGGGCATCGATAATGCGATCACATTCCAGGCGTGATCTATTCGCCGAGGTTGGAACTTGGGCATTGGGTGCATTCGCCGTCTTGTTGCTCGCGACACCGGCATTTCCCGAGGAACCCAACGAGCAAGACCGGGGTGCAGTTCTCTACGGCAAGAATTGCGCGATATGTCATGGCGAACAAGGCGACGGGCGCGGCAAGTTCGCGTACTTGATGAACCCTCGTCCGCGCGACTTTCGCCAGGGTAATTTCAAACTCGCCACAACATTGAATCAGGTTCCATCGGATGAGGATCTGTTGCGGACCATCAGCCGCGGCATGCCAGGATCGGCAATGCCTCCTTGGAGCCACTTGCCTCGCGCCGACCTTGAGGCTTTGGTCGATTATGTGCGCCTGTTCCACGTCGATACCGTTCGCGATGAGATGGCCAGTCAAGTTGCTAATGGTGCCATCAGTCAAGCAGAAGCTCAGATGATTATCGATGAACGCACCAAGCCCGGCGCCGCACTCATCATTCCATCGGAACCACCATTCGATGAAGTGCGGTGGTTTCGCGGTCGGCGCATCTATATCGAGGGGTGCGCGAGTTGCCACGGCGTTGACGGGCACCCGGTCCCGGAGGCGGTTAAGTATGACAGTGAAGGCTATCCCGTACCACCTCGCTCCTTTGTCAATGGTATTTTCAAAGGCGGCAGCGAAGGTCACCAACTCTACGCACGAATCGTCAAGGGGCTCAAAGGAACGCCGATGCCCGCTTACGAAGGCAGTTACAGCACCGAAGAACTCTGGGACTTGGTTCACTACGTCCAGACGCTAGCCCGTGCCGGTGCGCAAGATCGCGCCCAACTCAAGCAGGCTACTATTGTCGCAGCGAACATCAGC
Organism: Phycisphaerales bacterium UBA1845; assembly: GCA_002338715.1. Taxonomy (GTDB): domain Bacteria; phylum Planctomycetota; class Phycisphaerae; order UBA1845; family UBA1845; genus UBA1845. The sequence goes on from DDIR01000063.1 coordinate 7,333, forward strand.
GCCACGCTTCCGGAGAGTCCGCTCGACTCGGTATGGGACCGCGCGAGACCCGCGTACGTTGGACTGACCCCCTTATGGTGGACCGAAGATCGGATCGAAGGATTGGTCGTACAGGCGATGCACAACGGCGAAGAACTCGCGGTGCGACTTTCTTGGATCGATCCCACCGGCGACCAGCGCGCGGTCGGAAGCCACGAGTTCCGAGACGCGGTTGCTCTTCAATTCTCATTGACGCCCGATCCTCCGTTTTACATGGGAGATCCGGGAGAGTACGGCGGCGTTAATATCTGGATGTGGAAGGCGGATAAGCAACATGACCTGGCCGACGGTTATCAGGATGTAGATTCCGCTTATCCCGATCGAGTTGTCGATCGTTACCCCGGTCAGAAATTGGCTGGCAACACGATTCCGACCGGTGAGTGGCCAGCCGCGCCGATTTCCGATCACGACTCGACGTTTGTGACCGCATGGGGTGCCGGCAACCTCGTGGCTCAACCGAACCGTAAATCGTCCGTTGAATCGCTTGTTGCCCGGGGTCCGGGAACGCTTTCCGGAATCCCGTTTAACTTTCAGCGGGTCGAAGGTCACGCCGCGTATGAACGCGGGGTTTGGTACGTTCAAATGAAGCGACGCATGAGTTTCTCAGATTCGAGCGGATCAACTGAAGAACGCACATTTCGTTCGGGCGACTACCTGCCAGTGTCGTTCGCAACCTGGAACGGCAGCGCCGGTGATCGCGACGGAAAAAAGAACATCAGCATCTGGCAAAAACTGGTGATCGAGTGAGCTGATTCTCGATCGGTTGGAATCGACTGCATATCCTTGGCCCAAGTGAGTTGAACCATGGTGCGAGATTATACCGGCGTATCCCGGCGAGATTTTCTCAAGACGACAGGCCTCTTCGTGGGTGCAACCAGCATCGGGGGATGGCCAATGAAAGCTTTGGGTTTCCGCCCCGACATCGTGAACCCGCTGGCTCACTATCCGGCCCGCGACTGGGAGAAGATCTACCGCGACCAGTACGCCTACGACAGTACGTTTTCGTGGGTCTGCTCGCCAAACGACACGCATGCTTGTCGAGTGAAAGCATATTTGCGCAACGGTGTTATTACGCGCATGGGTTCGCAATATGACTACCAGTCGTACGCGGACACTTATGGAAACCACGCCACGGTGAACTGGAACCCGCGCCAATGCGCCAAGGGCTATACATTTCATCGACTGATTTACGGCCCTTATCGCCTGAAGCATCCCATCGTGCGCAAGGGTTGGAAGGAATGGGCGGACGCTGGCTTCCCCGATCTCGATGAAGGCGAAAACCGCTCGAAGTACAAGTTCGATTCGCGAGGTACCGACGTGCATCTGCGTATCGCGTGGGAAGACGCGTTTCGTTACATCGGAAAGGCTTACGTCGCGATCGCCAAGCGCTACAGCGGGGCGGATGGCGCCGAACGACTTCGCAAGCAAGGGTATCCGGAAGAGATGATCACCGAAATGGGCAGCGCCGGAACGCGCACGTTTAAGATGCGCGGCGGCATGGGCTTGCTGGGCGTCATCGGTAAATACGGAATGTACCGTCTCAACAACTCGATGGCCCTTTTGGATGCACACGTTCGCGGTGTCGATCCGGACAATGCCAAAGGTGGGAGAAATTGGAGCAACTACACATGGCATGGTGACCAAACACCGGGTCAGCCCTGGGTCCATGGTTTGCAAAACAGCGATTGCGATTTTAATGACTTGCGCTTCAGCAAACTGATCATCATGAACGGCAAGAATCTGGTGGAGAACAAGCTCACCGATTCGCACTGGTTCATCGAATGCATGGAACGCGGCGGGCGCATCGTCGTGATCGCACCGGAGTACGGCGCTCCCAGTACCAAGGCGGATTATTGGATCCCGATACGTCCGCAGACCGACGCCGCGCTCTGGTTGGGCGTGATGCGATACATGGTGGACAACGGATGGTACGATGAAGCCTTTATCAAACAATTCACCGATTTCCCTCTGCTTGTTCGCACCGACAATCTGAAGCGCCTCCGGGCGGATGAAGTTTTTGACAACTACAAGAGCACCCTGTCGAAGGACGGCCCGAGTTACAAGGTGCAAGGTCTCAAGCCCGACCAGCACGCTCAAATCGGCGACCGCGTCGTCTGGGATTCAAAGACGGGCAGGCCTACTGCGGTGACCCGCGACGATGTCGGCAAGCGAATGGCCGAGCGCGGAATCGATCCGCAACTTGCGGGAACGTGGAAGATCGAACTCGTCAGCGGCGAGGAAGTCGAAGTTCAAACGCTTTGGAGCATGTATCAAACGCACCTGGCCGACTACGACCTCGATGCCGTCGCCGAAATAACGCATTCGCCCAAGGAGATGATTGAGCGGCTCGCTCGGGATATCTGGGAAACGTCGCAGGCAGGCGGGCCGGTGGCCATTCACCAAGGTGAAGGTATCAACCATTGGTTCCATGCCACCGAAGCCAACCGCGCGGCGTACCTCCCGATCATGCTCACCGGACAGATCGGCAAGAAAGGCACGGGCGTTCATGGCTGGGCGGGCAACTACAAAGCCGCTCTCTTTCAGGGCAGCAAGATCACCGGACCGGGTTTCAAGGGATGGGTGGCTGAAGATCCCTTCGCGCCCAATTTGGATCAAGGGGCCCACGGCAAGGATGTGAAGGTCCGTCCCTGTTGCAAGGGTGAAGAACCGGCGTATTGGAATCACGGCGATCGCCCCCTCATCGTCGAGACGCCCAAAGCCGGGCGCAAGGTCTTTACCGGCGCCACTCATATGCCAACGCCGACCAAGACTTTGCACTTTAACAACGTTAATCTCTTCAACAACGCGAAACACGCGTACGACATGTTCAAGAACGTGAATCCGGGCATTGAGATGATCATTGCCCAAGACATTGTGATGACTGCGTCGGTGCAGTACGCCGACTTCGGGCTTCCGGCCAACAGTTGGGTGGAATTCGAGGATCTTGAAATCACGGCTTCCTGTTCCAATCCGTTTCTCCAGATTTGGAAAGGCGGAATCAAGCCAGTCTTCGATTCCAAGGATGACTTGAACATTCTGGCAAACATCGCCAGAGCGGTTGGCGAAGAAATCGGCGACTCGCGGTTCCGCGATTACTTCAAGTTCGAACATGAAGGCAAGCGCGGTGTTTACATTCAGCGCCTGCTTGACACGTGCACAACCACGATCGGATACAAGCTCGACGACATCATGGCCGGCAAGTATGGACCGCCCGGAGGGGCTCTATTGCTCTTCCGTACGTACCCGCGGATACCGTTTTGGGAGCAGGTGCACGACGACGAACCTTTCCACACCGATACGGGTCGTTTGCATGCCTATGCGGATGTGCCTGAAGCGATCGAGTACGGGGAGAACTTCATCGTCCACCGGGAAGGCACGGAAGCCACGCCCTATCTTCCCAATGTCATCGTTTCGAACAATCCGTTTGTACGCCCCGACGACTACGGTATTGGCATCAACGCCGAGCATTGGGACGAGCGCACTGTGCGCAACATTAAGATGCCTTGGAGTGATGTACGCAAATCCAAGAACTTCCTTTGGGAGCGTGGTTTCAAGTTTTATTGCCTGACGCCGAAGACTCGGCATCGTGTGCATTCGCAATGGAGCAACGTCGATTGGCACAACATCTTCGATAGCAACTTCGGTGATCCTTACCGCATGGATAAGCGTGCGCCATACGTTGGCGAGCACCAGCTCCACATTAACCCGCAAGCCGCGAAGGACATGGGCATCAATGACGGCGACTACGTGTATGTGGACGCCAATCCCGCGGATCGCCCATATCGAGGCGCCAGTCCGGACGATCCGTTCTACAAAGTCGCCCGGTTGATGCTTCGCGTCACCTACAACCCGGCATATCCGTACAGTGTCGTGATGCTCAAGCACGCGCCGTACATTGCGACGGAAAAGAGCGTCAAGGCGCACGAATCAAGGGCCGATGGTCGCGCCCTGTCCGATGACGGTTATCAAGCCAATTTGCGCTACGGATCTCAACAGAGTGTGACGCGTAACTGGCATATGCCGATGCACCAGACCGACACGCTGTTTCACAAGACCAAGGCGTACATGGGCTTTATCTTCGGCGGAGAAGCCGACAACCATGCGGTTAATACAGTCCCGAAAGAAACCCTGGTGCGCGTGGTGAAGGCGGAGGACGGCGGTCTCGGCGGAAAAGGTATCTGGGCGCCCGCGACAACGGGACTAACGCCATCGAATGAGAATGCGGTGATGCAGCGGTACCTCGCCGGCGGTTTCATCGGTGCGTACGGCGCTGGTGAAGAAGAGTTTTTTGAAGAATAGATAGCTCGATCTGGAGTCCAGGACCAATGCCCTACGACGATCCCGACCCAACTGATCCGATGACGCTGCACGGTGTTGGCGTCGAAACGGACGATGAGAATGCGACGATTGAAATGGCGCAGTGTTTCATCGAGGAGTATATCCGCATGGGTTTTACGGCTGATTGCCTGCTCAAAATCTTCACCAACCCCGGTTACGCGGGTCCCCACCTCGCCTATGAGCAATTGGGCGAAGAAGGAATTCGTAACCTGATTCAAGACGAGATGAGAATCCGCAACATCCCGACGGCCGAACGGGAATCATTGGTTCGAGTCGGTGCAAGCGGTGCGATGACGCTCCGCGTTCTGGAATAAGTGCCCTGGCTCAAAAGCAGAGGAGTTAAACATGTCATCGGTATACAACTGGCAACTCGGTCGTGAGATGGCATACCCGTACGAGGGGGCTGCGCCGAAGGAACAGTTTGCCTTCGTCATCAACATCAACCGTTGCATTGGATGTCAGACCTGCACCATGGCCTGCAAAAGCACTTGGACATTCGCAAAGGGCCAAGAGCACATGTGGTGGACGAACGTTGAGACCAAACCATACGGCGGATATCCGCAGCATTGGGACGTCAAGATTCTCGATCGCCTCGAACAAGCCAATCCCGGTGGACAACAATGGTCCGGCAAGCCGAACGGCGACCCCAAAAAACCCTACGGTGAGTTCGGTGGCAAAACGGTGTTTGAGGTTCCTCAGGCCGTTGCGCGAGGTACGCAGCCCAATCAAGTGCTGGGCTACCTGCCCACGGACGAAGAATGGCGATTTCCGAATATCTATGAGGACACCGCTCCCCATGGGCAATCGAAACCCATGGACTTTGGCAAGGGAGAAAGTATTGACGGCGATCGCAAACACCGTGCTTGGTTCTATTATCTGGCGCGCCTCTGCAATCACTGCTCGTATCCGGCGTGCTTAGCAGCTTGTCCGCGAACTGCGATCTACAAGCGCCCGGAAGATGGCATTGTACTGATCGATCAGAAAGAATGTCGCGGTTATCGCAAGTGCGTCGAGGCGTGTCCTTACAAGAAGTCCTTGTATCGTGGAACCACGCGCACGAGTGAAAAATGTATTGCGTGCTATCCGCGCGTTGAGGGAAAGGATCCCGAAACCAACGGCGCGCCGATGGAAACGCGATGCATGGCCGCTTGCATCGGGCAAGTGCGTATGCAGGGCCTGGTTAAAGTCGACAACGACACCACCTGGGTCGAAGATCGCTACAATCCTTTGTATTACTTGATTCACGTAGCCAAGGTCGCGCTGCCACTGTACCCACAATTCGGCACCGAACCGAACGGCTATTACATTCCACCGCGATGGGTACCGCTTCCATATTTGCGTCAGATGTTTGGTCCGGGTGTGGATCAAGCCGTGGAGCGATATCGCAATCCCGATCGCGAGCTTCTCGCCGTGCTCCAGCTCTTCCGCCGATCCAACCAAATCATCGCGCGGTACGAGATCGAGCAAGGTCCCAAAGTGTACGAAGCAACACGTAACGGTAAGCGCTTTGAGATGTATGACGATACGATCCGGGCCTTCAACCGACAAGGCAAGGAGATCTTTGAAACACAAGTTGAGGAACCGGTGCATGTTCGTCCGGCTGTGCACGCTAACTCCATCTAGCCCGCGTGGATTGATCTGTTATGTCCGAAACCAATGGAGCCATATCGGTTGCTCGTTCGCGAGCCGTCGTTTATGCCGGCTTGGCGAACGGTTTTCGCTATCCCGATGCCGATCAGGCCGCGCTCGTTTGTAACAATCGGCACTGCGGGGAATGGGCGGCTGCCCTCGCCTGCGTCATCGGCGCGGAAGCAATCGACCCATTTACGGCATATCGACGTGGTAGCCGATCAACCGTCTGCGGGCACTGGACGCTGGAAAAGCTGGAAAGCGCGCACAATGAATTGTTCGGGCACGCGGTTCGAGGGCGCTGCCCGGCGTACGAGTGCGAATATGGACGCAGCGAGATTAGTCAACGCGCTTCCATGCTTGCTGATCTCGCGGGGTTCTACGAAGCATTTGGCATGACTATCGTCGACACCGAAGCGGGAAGGCCCGACTTCATCGCGGTCGAATGTGAATTCATGAGCGTTCTGTGTGCGAAAGAGGCGCACGGACTGGAGAGCGGTTTAACGGAATTGGTTGAAGAGAGTCTGCACACGCAGCGACTTTTTCTCAGGGACCATCTCGCCACATGGTTGCCAGCACTGTCACGGCGCATTGTCGAGGCGGCGGATCACGAGTTTTACGTCGCACTGGGTCAGTGTGCCGATCAGTTCTGCCGCGCCGAAGCCCGTCGATTCGAAATCCGGACAGGACCTCGATGGCTCGAACTCCGCCCGACCGACCCTGAATCCGAAACGTCGATTAACTGTTTCGATGCCGACGATTGTGGAGCGCAAACGGGCGAGCAACTTGTTCCCCTCAATGTCAACCTGCACCAGCAATGAGATCCACGATGAAGTTTGAATACGACCCATCCCTGGTGGAGCAAGCCACTTTTCTCGCCGTTCGCCGTGACTCCGAAAAGGAAGCGGCATATCGGACTGCGCACGAAGTTGCTTACACGTTGGAAGATCATGAACACCGCGAGATGGCGTTCAATCAACTGTCGAGTCAGTGGTTTTTTGAACTTGGATTACAAGAACCGTTACAGGAGTTGCTGGCCGAACGACCTCTTATCGAGAGGAACGTGAGCATCTGCTATGTGCGAGAAGCGTCGGGCGCGCGCAAGCAAGGCGCTGAACTGTACGTCAAAGAATCATCGGGCGATTCAACTCGGTCGTGCACGTCGATGGTCGAGATCTGCCCCGAGACGCTGTTGGATTCCATCGAACTTCGGGAGACTCTCCGTTCAGACCTGTTGAAAATATCGGACATGCTGGACGAGACATTCGCATATTCGCCCGAGCTCCCTCCTGCCGACCGTCCGCGGCAGAATCTTATTCGCGATCGATATCGCGCGTTGTGGGACATGTATGTTGTCAGCCGACTCAACAATGAGAATCGATTAAGCCAGAAACAGGATCGCATCGCATGCAACCGTTTCACTCAGGCATTTACGTCACAAGGGCAGCCTCCAAACACGAAATGCCTTGACGCCCTTCTGAAACTAGAGAAAGTCGACCACCGCCAACTGCTCGAATGGGCCGTGGAACCGCGCTCACTTCCGGGATGGTCACTTTCCGAATCGGATGCCGATAAGCCGGGTCAGGCGTGTCCGCTCTGTGGATTTCCCACTTACGACTGGTATCCGACTCAATCAATGGATCGGGCATGGGCGGATCGTGTGGCCCGATCGCTTCCGGGATGGACCATCAAGGACGGAATGTGCCGACAGTGTGTTGAAACGCTTCAATCGAAAGAGATTTGTATATCACGGGAATAGTCATAAATGACAAGGAGTGGGGAAAAAGCAATGCAATTCATCAAAGAAAAACTGGTTTGGCGCATAGTAATCGCATGCATTGCCATGTCATGGTCTGCGTACGCAAACGCGCAGATAACGGGTACCGTCCGCGATGCCATTACGCTGTCGCCGATTGAAGACGCATTGGTCACGTTACAGGCGACCAAAACGAACACGCTAACGAATTCGAACGGCGAATACAGCCTCCCCGTCGGCAGCGGTAAGGGGCTTGCGGTTGTCGGAGCGCGCAAGGGGTACTTCAACCAAGCCGTGTTTGCCGAGGCACCGGCAAGCGGAGTGGATATCCTCATGGAGACGGTACCGCAGGACGACGATCCCGGCTACGCATTACGACCGCCCAACAATTGCGGCGGTTGCCATCCGAACCAATACAACGAGTGGTTGAATACACCGATGGCCGACGCCGGACTTAATACGTGGGTGCACGATATCTACAACGGTACCGGAACGCCGGGCGGGATGGGCGGATTTGTTTATACGCGCGACTCGATGTTCGCGGGGGCGAATCCGAACTCCGAGTGCGCATCGTGCCATCAGCCGGAAGCCTGGATTGACTCGCCGTTTATTCGGATGGAGGGTCCGGACGACATCGGCTATCCGTCCACCGCAACCGTTCATGGTATTTCGTGCGAGACGTGTCACAAGGTCGCCAATGTCGATATATCCAAGATCAATTTCCCGGGTATCTTTGCCGGCGCGGTGACCTTCACTCGGCCTCAGTCACCGATTATTGACCAAGTCATGTACGGCGTCCTCGGTGACACCGATTACAACGCTCCCACGATAATGCGCACGTCGTACAATCCTCAAATGGTGGCCGAAACGTGCGCCGCGTGCCACCAGGATGCGGCAGATCCCGACGAAAATCATTCGTACAGCGGGGTCATTTCAGAACCGACCTACCTCGAATGGAAGAATTCGCCGTATGGCGACCCGCAAGCGGCGCAGTACGCGACGTGCGTTGACTGCCACATGCCGCCATCCGGAGAAATCGACGTTTGTGCCGTACTATTCCCACCTCTGGCACGCGATCCCAACCGAATTCGTTCGCATACAATTCAAGGGACAACCCCCGCATTCCTGGAGAATTCCGTCGATCTCGCGATGCAGGTGAACCGTGTGGGCAACCTGGTCGAGGTCAACGTTGACCTCACCAACTCGATGGTTGGACATCATGTCCCCACGGGCGTGACAGTTCGCAACATGATCTTACTGGTGGAGGCCTGGCGTGAAGAAGATGGGCTGGCATTCAGCGATAATGGTACCCAGGTGATTCACGATCTGGGTGGTATCGGCGATCCGGCGCAAGGTTACTACGCCGGGCTCCCCGGAAAGTTCTTCGCGAAGCACAACCAGGATATCAACTCCAATGGCCCAACGTTCTTTACGGACGCGGCCAGCATCCGATTCGACAACCGCATCCCGGCGCTGGCCACCGATTCGACGACATACGGGTTTGAGATTCCCGGTGGTGGAGGTACCGCCCATGTTCGGGCGCGACTCATCTACCGCCGCGCGTTTCGATTCCTCGTGGATGCCAAGCAGTGGACCGAAGACGGACACGGCAACCCGCTCGAAGATGTGGCTCCACCGCACTACGGCCACCTGATGGAGATTTCAGAGGAAACTCTCGGGTTTGCCTTGCACGATAACGACGGAGACAGCGATGTGGATCTGATCGACTACGCGGGATTCAAGGATTGTTTCACCGGTCCCGATATGGGGCCCGTGGCACCGGGATGTTCGATCTCCGACAGCGACAACGACGACGATGTGGACCTGGAGGATTACTCCAGGATGCAGACGGCGTTTGCCGGGTAGCAACAACTCATTTTGGGAAGACGAACGGGCAATGAACAGCAACACGACAATCCCCCGCCGCAGTTGGGCGGAACCGTACAAGATCAAGATGGTCGAACCATTGAAGATGACCACGCGCGCCCAACGCGAGCGCGCCATCGCAGAAGCCGGTTTCAATACTTTCCTGCTTCGAAGCGAAGACGTCTACATCGACCTTCTTACCGACAGCGGCACGAGCGCCATGAGCGATCTCCAGTGGGCTGGAATGATGCGCGGTGACGAGGCGTATGCCGGATCCAGAAATTTCTATCGCCTTGAAGAAACGATTCGCCGGTACTACGGGTTTAAGCACACGATCCCCACCCACCAGGGTCGCGGCGCGGAGCACATTCTTAGTCAGCTGACGATTCGTCCGGGAGATGTCGTACCCGGTAATATGTACTTCACCACCACGCGTTTGCATCAAGAGATGGCCGGCGGAGCATTCGTGGACGTCATCATCGACGAAGCTCACGACCCTGCCTGCAAGCACCCGTTTAAGGGCAACGTCGATCTGGCAAAGCTCAAGAGAGTAATCGATGAGGTCGGCGCGGAGCGCATTCCCTATTTCTGCCTTCATGCGACGGTAAACATGGGCGGCGGTCAGCCTATCTCGATGGGGAATATCCGAGAGACGTCGCAACTCTGCCGCAACCATGGCATCAAGATTTTCTTGGATGCCACCCGCGCGGTTGAAAACGCGTATTTTATCAAGACACGCGAAGAAGGTTTCGCGGACAGAACGATCGCGGACATCCTCCTGGAAACGTGCTCGCACACCGACGGCTGCACCATGTCAGGCAAGAAGGACTGCCTCGTCAACATCGGCGGTTTTCTCGCCGTCAATGACGACGAGCTGGCGGATCGCGCCCGCAACATGGTGGTTGCTTTCGAGGGGTTGCACACCTATGGCGGGATGGCCGGTCGCGACATGGAGGCGATGGCGCTGGGGATCGAGGAATCCGTAGAGTACGATCACGTGCGCGCCCGAGTCGGCCAGGTCGAGTACCTCGGAAACCTCCTGCATCGACACGGCGTGCCAATCATGCGTCCTACCGGAGGGCATGGCGTATTCCTGGACGCTCGCGCGTTTCTCCCGCACGTTCCGCAATCTCAGTTCCCTTCACAATCGCTAGCCGCCGCGCTCTACGTCGACTCGGGCGTGCGAGCGATGGAACGAGGAGCGGTTTCGGCAGGAAGAGACACTCAAACCAACGAAAATCGATTTCCGCAACTCGAACTCGTGCGACTAACGCTCCCCCGCCGCGTGTATACGCAAGCCCACATGGACGTGACGGCTGAATCGATCATCGATCTCTTTAAAAAACGCGACCGCATCTGTGGACTGGAATTCACTTACGAACCCGAGACGTTGCGGTTCTTCCGGGCAAGATTCCAACCGGTTACTGGAAACAAGATTCTTCAAGACGACTATGGGAATCTTCATGGCGAGAACGCTGCATACATTCAATCCGGCGCGTGACGACGAGCGATCGAACCGGAGCATGTCGCAACGCGGTTCCCGATTTGGTCCCTGGAGGGCGGCTACTTTGGTGTTGGTCCACCTGCTGATTGCCGTTCATATTGCCCATTGGCTCGTCTCGGGAAAAACGTTGGCACCGCTGGAACTCAACGAGGTGATGTACACCTTCGAGTTGGGCGTTATTACGGCCGGCTTCATTTTCATGGCCCTGGCCGTCGCCGCCACCGCGATCTTCGGGCGGTTCTTCTGTTCCTGGGGTTGCCACATTCTGGCGTTGCAAGATTTGTGTGCCTGGATCTTAAAGAAGCTTCGTATCCGTCCGATCGGCATTCGTAGCCGACTGATGTTGTGGACGCCCGCCGTCGTCGCCGCGTACATGTTCGTATGGCCGCAGGTGGTTCGCCTGACCCAAGGCAAACCGCTCCCCCGCCTGCACCTGCGCGGCGACGCGGAGGGCTGGGCGTCCTTCGCCACCGAGAATTTTTGGCGCAATCTTCCCGGGCCCGGTGTTGCGATCGCAACATTCGCCGTTTGCGGTTTTGTCATTGTCTACATTCTGGGGTCGCGGGCGTTTTGTGCGTATGGATGTCCCTACGGCGCGGTTTTCGGCTTTGTCGACCGATTCGCACCGGGAAGAATTCGCGTGGGCGGCGATTGTACGCAGTGTGGTGCCTGCACGGCCGCGTGTAGTTCCCACATCCGCGTTCACGAAGAACTGAATCGCTTCGGTACGGTCGTCAATGCTGCATGTTTGAAGGACTTGGATTGTATCAGTGCCTGCCCACAGCAAAGCCTGCATTACGGTTTCGGACGCCCCTCGTTGGTCAAGGTGACGGAGAACGATACGGCAGTGCGCACGCGCTACGACTTTGCGCTTTGGGAAGAAGGCGTCATGGTTGTGGTCCTGGTGCTCATCATTACCATCTATCGTGGTCTGTATGGTTTGGTACCGTTCTTCTTTTCGATTGCGCTGGCGACGATATTCGCATACTTTACCGTTCTTTCGATTCGCATCTTGAGGAACAATGAAGTCAAGCTCAACCGCTGGCTGCTTAAACGTAACGGGCGTATCACTTCGTGTGGTGCTATCTTTGTCGGGTTTGTTGTTACTGGCATTCTAATAACGATACACAGTGCGTTTGTTCGATATAGCGACTTTCAGGGCAGGCGATACTACGAAATGGCGGCCGAATCTGCGGAACACGCGCCATGGATCATCGACAACGCCACACGTCACCTGGAACGTACCGCACGCATCGGATTGATAACGCCGGTACGTGTCAACGCCATGCTCAGCGAGTTATACCTGCGCAATGGAAGATTCGATGATGCGCACGAGCAAGTGATGGAAGTGTTGGCAAATAAATCGCCAGACTCCAAGTTGCACAGCGAACTCGCCGCTTCACTCGCCCAATTCGGCAAGTTTGACGACGCGGAGCGTTTATATCTGACGTCGCTCGCCGCGTCTCCAGAAAACGCCCACACCCACTACGCACTTGCCGGTGTGTATTTCAAAACCGGTCGCACGAACGATGCCGCCCAATGCCTTCGTAGCGCGCTCGAATACAGTCCTGAATATGCAGAGGCGCATTTCGACCTCGGCGCATTGCTAGTTGAACGCGGCGCACTAGATGAAGCCGTGCAACATCTGCGATGGGCTGTGGAGTACAAGCCTGATTTTGCGGACGCGCACTACAATCTGGGCGTGGTTCTCGCAATGAAGGGGCACCTCAACGAAGCGGCAGCAGAAATTCAAGTTGCACGAAGTCAGAATCCCACAGACGAGAAAACTCTCGAATTTCAACAGTACTTGGAATCATTGCGAAACCAGCGCTAAATGGCGCCAGAAGGGGAAGGGTACAAAATGAGTCAGTCGGAGTCCAAAAAGCCAAGCGATGTGCTTCGCGCCGAACATAAAACCATTCTTCGCGTTATCGCAGTGCTCGACAAACTCGTCACACGCGACCAGCAGGGTCAGGGCTTCGAGCGCGACGCGCTGGGAAAGTGCGTTGAGTTTTTTCGACTGTTTGCCGACGCCTGCCATCATGCGAAAGAAGAGGACCTACTCTTCCCGATGCTCGAATCTCATGGTGTTCCTCGGGACGGCGGGCCGATCGGGGTCATGCTCTACGAGCATCAGATCGCCAGAGAGCTGACCCGTGCGATGGGCGATGCGCTGGCAGAACTGGCGCAAGGCATTGACGCGGCACGTGAACAATTCCACGTTGCAGCGCGGCAATACATTCAATTGCTGACCAATCACATCCATAAGGAAGACAACGTCCTTTTCAATATCGGCGACCAGGTTTTGCCAGACCAAGATCGTGTATCGCTCTGCGAGCAATTCTGCGAAGTCGGCTGCCGCCAGTTTGAAGGAAAGAAAGTCGAACAGTTAGAAGCCATTGCAACCGACCTTGAAACGAAGTGGTTGGTGGAGTAACGAATCGAAGTCGCGGACGGTCAGGTGGCCTGTGATGCACACCTCCGATCCGATTACCCCGTACAGGAGAATCACATGCTCGACGGTTGTGGCCGAGAGATTGATCATTTGAGGCTTTCGCTTACCGACCACTGCAATCTCGCATGTCGGTACTGCGTGCCATCCGGCGCTCGACCATCGCCAAACATGATTGATCCGTCGTTTGCGTTCGAACTGGTCAAATGGTTGTCAGTCTGCCACGGTATCCGTCGTGTACGCTTGACCGGTGGCGAGCCATTGCTCTACGGTAACTTGGTTCCGTTGGTGCGACGACTGGCGTCGCTTTCTGACCTCCGCGAAATCACACTCACAACCAACGGGCAAGCACTCGGTCGATTGGCGACGCCACTGCGTGAGGCTGGTCTCTCCAGAATCAACGTCTCGCTTGACACGTTGGATCCAAAGCGATTCACTCAACTCACCCGCGGCGGTTGCGTTAAACAGACTTTGAAGGGAATTGAAGCCGCCGTCCATGCCGGATTGACACCTTTGAAGCTGAACATGGTCGTGCAGCGCGGATTCAATGACGGCGATATTGTCACCACAGCAAAATGGGGGCTTGAGCAAGGCTGTATCGTGCGATTTCTTGAAGTCATGCCGATCGGTCCGCTTGCGCACGTTATTGATGCACACTTGGTTCCCGCCGCCGAGATCATTGAGAGGCTCTCAGAATGCTTCACTCTGAAACCGCTGAAACAACCTCTCGGTCAACCGGCGGTCGATTACGCGGTTCGCGCTGGGGATTTGCGCGGTGTAATAGGTGTGATCGCTCCAACGACGCAACCGTTTTGCGAGCGCTGCCGGAGAATTAGAGTAACAGCTCGGGGATCAGTGGTGGCCTGCGTTCACGATAGTCGACATCATGGGTTGAGCCATTGCTGGGATGGACAGCGGTTCGATGCAGCGGAGGCGGATCGCATATTGGAGAATGCGATAATGGAAAAGCCTGCTAAGGGGCCGAATTCGCAGACGGTGACGATGATTTCATTGGGAGGCTAGTGTTCATTACTGACTGCACGCGTCTATTTATATGCGCAGTCTGGAGGAGAATCAATCATGTTTCCAACAATTGCATTCGTGACCGGTATGCCGGGATGGCTTGAAGTTGTCGTCGTGGCCATTCTTGGTTTGTTGCTTTTCGGAAGGCGGCTTCCTGGTGTTGCTAGGGCGCTTGGTCAATCACTTGTTGAGTTCAAGCGCGGACTGCGTGCAACGGACGAGCAAACCGACCAACAAGGTTCGCCGGGAGACAAGTTGTCCGAATGCGGCAACGGAACAAAAAGGAATACATGCCATGACAGATGATGATAAGAAGGGATTGCCGAATACGTACACGGACTTTATCGAAAAATTTCCAGAATTGGGCGATGCGCACGAATCAATTGGTAAGGCTGTTGATCTGGCGGGGACGCTGGATGCCAAGACCTGTGCGTTGATTAAGATAGGTATCTCTCTTGGTGCAGGCTTGGAATCGGCTCTTCGCAGCCACGTTCGCCGAGCAACCGAGAACGGTGCATTAGAGGTCGAAATCGAACAAGCGATACTTCTTGGAATGAACACATGCGGGTTCCCGCGTACTGTGGCCGCTTGGCAATGGGCACGGCAAGCTCTCGACTAGAACCACGCTCGATGGTCGGAAATTGCATCTACAATAAGCTTCGCCGCCACACCGATCACAAAAAGCGTCAAGTGTCTGTCGCAATTAAGGTGTTCGGCAATGTTGAACCTCTGACTTCTGCTTGGCATCCCTACGTTTTTCTGCAAGTGAGCGAGATTGCGGCCAAGTGGCTTTCGTACTTGCGGAAGACACTGCGCATCTTCATCACGCGCTCGCGGCTCTTGGTGTCTCGAATGAGATTCCAAGCAAACCGCATTGCTCCGCCGAATCCTTCGTCTGTCAGCAGGCGACTCGGTTCGAGCAAGTGCATCGGCGATTTCCGTTCGACGCAGACGCTAAATCCGTGTTGCGACAGAGTTTCGCGCCACGCCGCCAACGTCAGCGGTGCCACGGAGTGATGGATGGCGCCCGAGAGATCACTACAAATCTGTGCGGCAGTTTCGGCGTTGATTCCGTCCGGGATTAGCGCTATTTCGTGGATGCCATAACGACCGCCAGGAGCGAGCAATCGAGCAGCTTCGGCGATAATACGAGACTTTGCCGATTGCGATTGCATCGTGAGCATCGCTTCACCATAAACTACGGAGGCGCACTGGTCATCCAGTCCGGTTTGTTCTGCGCGACCGAGGATGCATCGCTGCCGTGGTTCGGTAAGCAATCGGCGTACGGTTGTCGCCGCTCGCTCATCGCGTTCAACCGCGACATAGCTTCGCGGTGACCGATGGAGAGTCATCCGCGCAGTCGCCCCCAAGCCTGGGGCGAATTCAACAACATCGTCATCTTTGCTAATTGCCAGCGATTGCAACATCTGTTTCGTTAGTTCGATGCCGCCGGGTCGCAGAACTTTCTTTCCAAGCCGGGCAAGCACCCAGTGACCGGGCGCCTTGGTCGAATTGCCTGGCTGGCCCATTACAGTATCGCTTGCGTTATTCGCCACGTTTCGTTCCTCAATAATTAAGTCTCGCAATTCTCTGAACGTTACCTAGTCCGCAATTTTTTCGTTCTTGAACATCGTGAGGATCATCTTGAAGCGCTGCTTGGCGTTGACTGCGTGGGGTATGTTTGCAGGCATTAGAACAACCTGGCCAGCAGCAACTTCATGCGATGCGCCATTGATGACAATTTCGCCCTTGCCATCGATCACATGGGCGGTCGCGTCATATGGACAAGAGTGTTCGCTGAGATGCTGCCCAGCGTCGAATGCGAAAAGCGTCAACGAACCCGCCTGCGATTTCATCAACGTTCGGCTCACGATGGAGTCGTCGCTGTACACCGCCAAGCCCGCAAGATCGCTCACGGTTTCCAACGCTAATTCAGGACTCATGGTTTCCGTTTCCCTCATCATTAACCTCGTTTCTCAAAAATGCCTCAATGTCCGTTGATACGCTCCCGCTTTGGTATTGCCATACTCCCGCGGCTCACGTTGAGCGTGCTCGCAGATGGAATGCTGCCTTGCACGGAGTTTGGTTATTACGAGGTGCTCAACTGAAGATTGAGCCCAAGTCCGAGTGGTCAGCAGGGATCTATCGCCCCTTCCTGAACGAATGTCCCGTTTTCAAGCCGGCTACGAATACGACCAGCGCAACTGCACCGAGAAAGAACACTGTGTCGCCCGGTACGCGCATCCATCGCAGATTTTGCATGACAGGCGTCTGCATGAATTCCGCACTCCTGGCATACCAATATCCATGCTCAACCGATGCCCAAGTCTGCATCAAGCCGACGGGCAACAGGCTCAGCACGCACATCGCCATCAATCCGCCGTTCAATGACCAGAACGCGAAACGTAGCAATCCATCTTTCCAGTCGCGTCCAGGTATCAAGACGCGCAGACAGACCAGCATCAGACCAATTCCGAGCATTCCGTACACGCCAAACAACGCAGCGTGCCCATGCAGCGGGGTCGTGTTGAGCCCCTGCATGTAGTACAGGGCGATGGGCGGATTGATCATGAAACCAAACAAACCCGCGCCCACCATGTTCCAGAACGCAACCGAGACGAAGAAATAAATCGGCCACTTGTAACGCTGAACCCAGGGGGAACTTCTCGACCGTCGCAAATCTTCCATGGCGTCGAACCCAATCAAACAAAGGGGGACGACCTCCAAAGCACTGAACACCGAACCCCACGCGAGGGCCACGGTCGGCGTGCCCGAAAAGTACAGATGGTGGCAAGTTCCGATGATGCCACCAGCCAGAAAAATGGTGGCAGATAGCAGCGCTGCGGCAGCTGCAAGTCCTGGACGGATCAGATTCAAGCGCATGAAGATAAAGGCGATCACCGTGGTCGCAAATACCTCAAAGAAACCCTCGACCCACAAATGAACGACCCACCAGCGCCAATACTCGACGATCGTCAAGTGGGTGTGGTGTCCCCAGGTGAGCCCGGCGCCGTAGAAGAGCGCGATTGCCGCGGTCGAAACAGCCAACAATGCAACGAGCTGTTTCTGCTCGCCTTGTTTTTTCAGTGCCGGGCGCAACACACGCATCATTAGGTAGAACCACAGTAGCAGCCCGGCAAACAGCGCGAGTTGCCACGCCCGTCCCAAGTCAACATATTCGTACCCTTGATGCCCGAAGTAGAACGAAAGGGTGTCCGACAACTTGTTCTGAGTGCTCATCCACTCGCCAGTCAATGAGCCGACGACAACCAGAAGCAGCGCCCCGAATAGGATGTTGACGCCTAGACGTTGCCCTTTCGGTTCCTTTTCGCTGACAAGTGGACCGATGAATAGCCCTGCGGCCAACCAGGCTGTTGCAATCCAGAACAACCCAATCTGGATGTGCCACGTTCGCGTCACGCTGTATGGCAACCAATCAGATAATGGAAAACCGTAGAAACCATCTCCCTCGACGCCGTAGTGCGCAGTGACAACGCCCAGAAACATTTGAACGAGGATCAATGCCGATACGACCCAGAAATACTTAACGGTTGCTCGTTGGGATGGCGTCGCCTCCCATCGACCAAGCGGATCGGTCTCGGGCGCAACCGGCTCTTCTTCGTCACTTCGACGCGACGCATACCACCACGCCATTGCCGAAATACCGGCCAACAGCATAATGATGCTCACGCCTGTCCAGACCACCGAATCACCAGTGGCCCGATTGCCAACCAACGGTTCATACGGCCAATTGTTCGTGTAGGTAACGTTGTCGTCCACGCGGTTCGTGGAAGCTGCCCACGAAGTCCAAAAGAAAAACGCCGACAAGTTTCGGAGACGGGTCGCGTCGGTAACGGCTCCGGCTGGGATCGCGTAGTCTTTGTTTCCATTCGCAAACACATCGGAATAGTGCTCAAGATTCGATTCGAATGCAGCCGCACGGATTGGATCGATCGTAATCGTTTCAGCTGCCTCGTCGTACGTGTTGGCCCGCATTAGCTTGGACAGTCGGCCGATTAACTGGGCCTGCTTTTCTTCGCCAAGTTCTTCAAAATCAGATTCAAAATCTGCGCTTGCCCAATGGTTGAGGATGAACACAGCTTCTCGATGAAGCCAGTCAGCGGTCCAGTCAGGGGCAACGTAACTGCCATGTCCCCATATGGAGCCGACTTCCATCCCGCCCAGCGATTGCCAAACATTCTGACCGGCTGTAATCCCTCCGTCTTCAATTAGGACGCTGCCATCGGTCGTGACCACCCGAGCGGGAATGGGCGGCACTTCCTGATAGATGCGTGTCCCGATCCACCCGAGGACCACAAACGACACAAACATCACCAAAGCAAAACTCAACCAAAGCTTTTTCATCTTCATCCTCGTCTGAAAAACTGAAAATCGCTGACGGTTGAACTATCCGCCATGCGTTCCGGCATTACCTACGCCCTTCATAAGTGGGCAATCATCAACGGAAACTTGAGATTCACATTCGCTGATGACGTTCTTGAGTGACCGCTTCATCTTGTGCAGCGATCGAACCTTCTCCTCGATGTCGGCGATCTTTTGTTCGGCGCGCTGCCGAACGTGCTCGCACCGCGTGTTGGCGTCGAACCAAAGGGCGAGAATCTCCTTGATCTCGGCGAGCGTGAATCCGAGATCTTTGGCTCGTCGGATAAATTGCAATCGCGCAACCACCGACGCATCGTAGTGTCGATAACCAGACGGTGATCGAACGGGTTCAGCCAGCAAGCCTTTCCGCTCGTAGAAGCGAATCGTTTCGATTCCCGCGCCCGACTGTTTTGAAAGTTCACCGATTTTCATGAGTCTGCCGCCGGCCGAGGCCTGCGTCCTCGCGATTTGGAATTATAAACCTTGTACTATACTACAGAGTCAATAGAGAATCTCTGGGCATCGAAGAATTGGGTGCACCGGTCCGCGCAACGCAGGCCCAGAACACTGGCAGGCCTTCGGTTCTGCTTGCGGCATTCTCCATGGTAACAAGGGCGTGGTCCCCGTCCCGATTCTGGATCGATTTTCTGCTCACCGGCATCAAGGCGCATGATGGATAGTCTCGCGGTGAGCTTGCTTGATCGGCCGCTGGGGCCGACTCGGAATTGAAATGAGTCTCTTTTCTGGGCCCGCCGGCGGCGAAAACTGTGGTCGAACGTCCAACTTTACATACGATGAGCCCAGCTCATTGCGTGACCCGACACGGATGTTGCGGCGCCGTCATCGTTCAAACAATACCCTTGCCTCCGTCGCCATGCAAAACATCTGACGTCTGCGCAGTGCATCTCGGTTCAGATCGTATGGTCCTATTCTGTGATATTGCCAATACAACGTGAACAACAGAAACCCAAGAAGTGTGTGGCGGACCAATGCGAAGAGAGATAGAGTTCTCCGCGGCAGTTCTTTATTCTGAAAACATTGGGGCATTGCCCCTTGCTTAGGTGAGCAATCATGCATCGGCTTCCGCTTTTACTCATCGCGCTTTCCGCTGGGAATCTCTCCGGGTGCCGTCCACCGAGCAACGATGCCAACAATCAGGATGGCACTCTGCCCGACACGACCAAAATCCTCGACACCGCGACGCTCGACGCCCTGCAATCGGTCTCGCCCGATCACGTTACGTTTCAGTTCGATAAGGCAACCAGCCAACTGGCCAGCCTCAAGATCGGCGACATCATCGTTTCAGATATTCACGAGCCCCTGCTACCCTACGGAACGTTGCGCCGTGTCGAAAACGTCACAATCAACGGCGGCGACGTAACCGTCACAACCGGAATCGCCAGCCTCACGGACGCGGTCGAGAGCGGATCCATCCATACGACGATCGCGCTTGATTCAGACGACATCGTAAACACGACAGGCGTACTGCGCGCTTCGCGCACGCGCGGTTCCCAGCTTGTGCTCAACCTGGTCAATGTTGTTCTTTACGACGGTGACGGCGACACGAGCGGGACCACCAACGACCAGATCCTTGTCGACGGGAATCTCAGCTTTGAACCCGACCTCGTCATCGACATCGACATTGACGGATTCGTCTTGAAAACAGCCAAGGTCGAACTCGCCGGGACAGGGACGGCCAGCCTGAGCTTTGAGGCCCGCCGCGCCGCCATTCTTCCCCCCGCGGAATTCGTGATCGGATCATTGACGTTTGCCCCCGTGTCCATCCCGCTCGGTCCGATCATTGTCGTATTCGTGCCCGTCGTGGAACTGCGCGCCGGAATCGACGGTACTTTCGGTGGTGAAATGATCGCCGATGTCACGCTGACCGCATCGACCGGTGTCGGACTGGGATATGAAAGCGGCAGCTTCGACCCCATATTCGACGCCGATGGAAACGGCAGTGTGGAAACACCGTCGATTCAGGATGGGGCCAATGCCAGTGCCCGAATCTGGGTCGGCCCGCGCGTCGAAGTGACGCTCTACGGATTGGCGGGCGTGTACGCTCAGTCGCGCTTTTTCCTTCGCGCCGACGTCGACACGAGCGTATGCCCATGGTGGACACTCACCGGCGGGGTCGAAGGACTCTCGGGCGCCTTCGCCGAGTTCAACATCTTCAATCAGCAGATCGACATATTCGATTGGGATACCGGGACGCTTTCCAAGGAGTTTCCCATCGCCCAAGCGAGCGGTTGCGCGCCTTCTGCGGAGGGTGCCACGCTCGCCGGACAAACTTGGGCACGATCATACGGCGCCCACAACATCGAGCATCCCGTTTCGCTCATCGCCACGTCCGACGGTGGTGCGCTGGTTGGCGGCAGCACCTATTCTTATACCGAAGGCACGTTGTTTGTGGATGCCCTGCTCGTCAAGCTGGATGCGCTCGGGCACGTCGCGTGGCAAGTCGGGTTCGACGATCTATTGACGGTTGTGCAAGTCGTACCCGCTTCTGACGGTTACTACCTGCTTGCCGGCGAAGTCAGCACGCAAACGGAAGAGCCTTCCGTACTCATGCGCCTCGATCTCAACGGCAAGCCGATCTGGGCGCGTGCGCTTTCAGCCGATCAGCCCCTCGACGCTGCAGCGCTGGCAGTCTTTCCAGATGGAAGCGTTGGCGTCGCCGGTGACCTCGGTGACATTTCAGTCGCCGACATCTGGTTGGCACGATTTGACCCCGACGGTGAATTGCTTTGGTCAATGACCCTCGGCGGCGTCGAGGGCGACAACGTCAAGTCCATGATTGCTGACTCCGCCGGTGATCTTGTCGTGCTATGCCGAAGCGAGTCCTATCCAGCACCGCCGGATGACAGCCAATGGGCACTCAAAGTGGACGATTCTGGACAAGTCTTGTGGCAGGCATTCTACGGCGCAGCCCATTTCGATACCGCAAGTGCTGTCGTCGAGGCCGATGGTGGTTACTACCTGTTCGGTGACCTGGGGGAAGACGCACAGGTCAACCGAATCGACCTTGACGGGAATCTCATGTGGGCCGAGCACTTTGACATCACCACCAGTACCGACTTCGATTTTGAGCGGATCTTTTCGGCCACTGCCCTTGAAAATGGCGATGTGCTGGTCGTCGGAAGCGAGAACCTCGGTGCGGATTCGAACCTCTGGGCGTTTCGCATGAACGCCGACGGCCAATACATCTGGACGCGTCGGTACGGTGGTTCGGACGCGGATAGCGCCGGGGGGTTTAACCAATACGGTCTGCTGGCCTCAACCGTAGCAGAGGGCGCCGATGGTGGATTGTTTGTTGCGGGCTATACCGAATCGTTCGGCACCGGAAACTTGGACATCTGGGTTCTAAAGTTGAGCAGCGTCGGGAATGTCGACCTCGACCCTGCCAGCGGGGCGTTCTCATCGGCGCTGGGTGGCCTTGCGGGAGGCGTCCTGCACTCCACCGGTTTTACGTCGGCCGTACCCGCGCCCCTGACGCTGTCCGTGTCGCCGGTAGAAGTGCGTCAATACACCCCGGACCTCACCGTCAATCGGCAAGGCGGTATTGACTGATCGGTGCCATCAGTGGAACGGCACCTGACCTAATACGGTAACCGCAACTCGGATCCGCGCGGCCAAATGCGAGCAGCCCGACGCTATGAAATGGCAAGGAACCAGTCCTTGATCCCAGTGACCTTCCCCTGATGTTTATGCCAGTCGCGCAGGTCCATTTAGAGGCGGTCCAAAATGTATTCGCCCCACCAATTCAACTTTGGGAATGATTCGAGATTCGTGTAAGGGCAGGGTTACGCGCGGCGAATGAGTTGATTGCCATGATCACAGACGATACCGTGCATGACAACAGAAACGCCATCGACGGTTGGTTCCGCGAGCCTAATGCTGGCGGTTCAATTCGGACAAGCGAACAGAGCACCGTAAAAGTCTCTCGCGCAGGTCCATTCAGGGCAGGTCCAAAATGTAAACGCCCTGCTGCTTCAACTTCGAGAGAGTTTCGAGACTTGTACTAGGCCCCAAACAAGCGTGGATTGATGGCTTGTTTGCATTGAAAAACTCGAAATGCCTTGATTTTTGCGTATAAGGACGACAGCGCCAACCATCAACACTTATACGCAAGGAGGCATTTCGAGTGAACGCCATTACACGTCAGAAGCTTGCCCGATGCAAGCGCCGAATTGAAAACCGGCTTGGCCCGCGGGAATGGAGCGATCAGCCCGCCCCGATGTTCGCCGCCCGCAACGTCCACTACGAGTTGGCCGATCGGGGACGCGGTCTGGCCGAGGGCGGGATCGGGGCCATGCACCTGCTTGCCCGGCGCACCGGCCTCATCGAGGCGATCGACCGCGACCTGCGTCTGCTCAAGGTCCACTTGCCCTATCACGAGTCCGACCACGTGCTCAACATTGCGTACAACATCCTTTGCGGCGGAGCCTGCCTGGAGGACATCGAGTTGCG
Organism: Phycisphaerales bacterium UBA1845; assembly: GCA_002338715.1. GTDB lineage: Bacteria > Planctomycetota > Phycisphaerae > UBA1845 > UBA1845 > UBA1845. The sequence continues at coordinate 30,793 of DDIR01000063.1, forward strand.
CCGCAACGACGAGGTTTATCTCGACGTCCTCGGCGCCCAGCGTATTCCCGATCCCACCACGGCCGGCGATTTTTGCCGGCGGTTCGAGGAGGTCGACGTCGAGATCCTCATGGAGATCATCAATGACGTGCGCCTCAACGTCTGGCGGTGGCAACCGGAGTCGTTCTTCGACGAAGCCGTCATCGAGGCCGATGGCATACTGGCCCCGACCACCGGCGAATGCAAACAAGGCATGGACATCTCCTACAAGGGGCAGTGGTGTTATCACGCGTTGATCGTTTCTTTGGCCAACAC
>DDIR01000063.1:31204-45682 GCA_002338715.1 Phycisphaerales bacterium UBA1845
GAGCCGTTGTACTTGGTCAACCGCAGCGGGAACCGGCCGTCGCACGAGGGCGCGGCGCAGCGTTTCGACCGGGCCATCGAGCGGTGCCGACAGGCGGGGTTCAGGCGTATCCTGTTGCGCGGGGACACCGACTTCACCCAGACCCGGGACCTGGATCGCTGGGACGCGGATGGCGTGCACTTCATCTTTGGCGTCGACGCCCGTCCGAACCTGGTAAAGATGGCGGAAAGCCTGCCGAAAAAGGTGTGGAAACGGTTGAAGCGTCCGGCCAAGTACGACGTGCAAACCACGCCGCGGCGTCGCCCGGCCAATGTCAAGGAGGCCATTGTCCGGCGTCGAGGATTCAGGAACATTCGTCTGGCCGGTGAAAAGGTGGCGGAGTTCCACTACCGGCCGGCCGCGTGTGAGAAATCCTATCGCGTGGTGGTGGTGGTGCAGAAGAACCTCTCGGTGGAGCAGGGTTATTGGCGTTTGTTCGACGACGTGCGCTACTTCTTTTACATCACCAACGACGCGGCGCTGACGGCGAGCGAGGTGGTCTTCTCGGCGAACGATCGTTGTGACCAGGAGAATCTGCTACGCGATCTCAAGAGCGGGGTGAGCGCGTTGGACATGCCGGTGGATGCTCTGGTGAGCAACTGGGCGTATATGGTGATGGCGTCGTTGGCTTGGACCTTGAAGGCGTGGTTCGCGTTGCTGCTGCCGGAGAGCGGGCGGTGGATTGACCGGCGGCGTGCGGAGAAGCGCCGCGTGCTGCGGATGCGCTTCCGCACGTTCGCGACGGTTCGGCTACGACATCGCAAGACGAAGGGATCAGGCTCGCGTACGGCATGCCTGGCGATGGTGTTCAAGCTGATGGAATGTGCATCGAAGACTTGGCGAGCGCTGAACGGATCAGCCTTGCTCCCCGATGTGATCGCCGGAGTTCAGTTCGTTGACGGGGAAAGAAAAAACGCCGCTTTAAAAATCCTCATCCACAAGATTTGGCAATATCTCGCTTTCCCCGCCCAACTTACAAATGTGCGTTTCCAGCACTCTTGAGGACGCAAAGTTGCTGGTGGCACACATTGGAAAAAGGCTGCAAGAGCTGCCACAATCGCGGTTTTCTGCCTAATCCCCCAAACCAGCAACCAGGGAGCTCTTACTTTGTAGCCGCTGCGCCCAGTTTTCCTTTGCGATCAACTGCACTTTGGAATTCGCATCTCTAACCAATCGACGTCCAGCTTGGGAAAACGAGGCTCGGTCATAAACCCGTACCAGATGAGGGCTTATGCCGCGTTTTGAGGGTCAGAATGAGGGTGGCAGGCTGCTGACAGGTGGTTGAGAAGTTGAAAACGAGCGGTCATCAGGTGGCGACTGACCCACTATTGACCCACCGCTGGGTGGTGCATATCGGCAACAACTTCAGAGTTTTCGGCCTGGCGGCACGGGCGGATTCATGACGGTCGCATGCAATCGGGCCGGAACTCTCATTCGTCCGATCACTGTTCGCCGCAAGCACGTCTTGACCATGACACGGCGGAAATGCTCGATGGTCGCTTATGAACCACCCATCTTCGCCAGTACAGTATCCTCGGACAGTAAACCGAGTGACGCGAGCATGTTGACTTGCGCTTGATTGTAGCCGACGACCGCCAGGATGTACCTAAGTCTCGCTTGCGTCAGCGTGTCCTGGGCTTGGAGCACGTCAAGTGTAGTCATGGCGCCGGCCTGGAGGTTGGCTTTAGAAAGGCGCAGGGCTTCCTCGGCAGACGCAATCTGTTGAAGCGCAAGCTCGCCGAGTCTTCGATTGGCGATCGCATCCTGATTGACGTTTACAACGTTTGCGCGAACCTCGGCACCCACTTCCGCAACAACCATCCTCTGAGGAAAAATACACCATTCCTTGAATTCAGGTAAACCAATGTGGCATGCTTTGTTCACGGCGTCCCCGCCCTCTGAAAGGCACGAGTTGGCCAAAGCATCCAGTTTGCGCTCCTCACTGGCCGAGAACTGGGAGAGACGATCACGACCTTCGGAGCCGGGGTCCAGGCGCTCGACTTGGTGTTGGTCTCCGGCACGATCTGCGAAAGATCCAAGCCCATCCCGGAAGAACTCCGGGAAAGCGATCCAGCTGGAATGACACGTCTATTGTGGCAAGAACAAATGGTTTGCACGCCGCGCCTGACCCATTTTTGATGCACACTTGGCCCACTCATTGCCGCGTGCGTAGATTCCGCGCGAACCGGCGGCTGGCGCTGGGCGGACGGGGCGCTCGGGCATCGAGGGGCGGCTCCGAGAGCGCTCGCGCCTGTCAACCGCTGGAAAGAAGATTCCAGACAGCGCGAGAGCGCGACGCTTGTCGTGGCTGCCCCGGGCGGGTTAGAAACTCAACGAAACATGGCGTTGAATATGTTCATGCGACGATTTACACAATGACTGCCAGCTCACCCAGCTGGACGTCGTTCATGTCCTGTCGATGCCCCAATGGACGAATTGTTAACTGGCGCAGTGAGGGATTTCGCCAACGCATGGAGCAAGTCGTTCTTCCTAATTCGCACCGATCTGAGTTCTGGCTCAAGGCCGTCCTCGACCAGGAAACTGCAGTCCGAAACACAAAAGGATCCACCCTTCAAGTAGCGGACTCTTATGGATCCTCACCGACTTGAGCCCTCAGTCGTCTCTTGAGAATCAATCTGTTTGTTCGATGTAGCCCTGTCGAGGCCTGTATTGACTTCCTGTTCTTCTGCGCATGCGGTATGGTCGCGCATCCATCGACGCGCGAGGCATTTTCCAATTAACTGGGCATACTCTTCCATTGCTTTGTTCATTCCGATTCTCCTTTGAATACAAAAAAAGCCCAGCGATTTGCTGGGCAGAAACTTCTTGAACGAATTGTGTTTGTTCTGAAATTGCAGCTAGCTACGCGGCATCATTACTCCTGTCATGTTCGGTCCAGCGTTTCCAGACCGTCCACGCACCTCCAGGACTCATGTTCAATAATCGTCCGATTTCATTCCATGAAACACCTTCATTTCGCAGCGAGACGATCTGTGGAGCGGCTTGATCCATTCGAGAAGGACCGCCAACCGCAATCACAAACTCTGGCGATGCATGTTCTTCCGAGTCGTCAACACAATTAAGCGACTGCAAGATGCTCGGGCTCACCGTATCTCCAAGCAGATTGGATATCGATCTGAACGCATCGATTCGAAATCTAAGCTCCATGTATCCGCGTTTCTTGCCACGGATCTTGATCTCATGAGCGGTGATTTTTCCAATCAGTTGACGCAGCATCAACGCGGCGTTTTCTGGAAACTCTTGAAGCAACGAAACCTGATCGGCAAGTTGAGAACGAATCCAATCGTCATCCGGCATTGCAATGGGCTTGTTCAGAGAATCCTCGCGTTCTTCGATTTGCTCACGAAGAGACGCAGCTTCGCGTTCTAACTGACCCAAGCGTTGAACGATTGAAGAGCTCTGATCCAGGCCTTGCTCCACAGCATTAACAAGATTCGCGATTCCTCTTTCTATCTGCGCCAATCGCTTTCGATCGGCGATTAGCGCCGCTGGAATTTGACTTGACGCCAAGTCTATCTCGTTTCGCATGGTATCGATAACCGTTTTCATCCAGTCAGGAATCGACCCAAATATGTCTCCAATCGAAGAGATGATCTTCTCTTCGGCGATGTCGATCCGCACGCGCGTGCCAACGTCACATACACCTTTGCGGTGTTTCGAGCAACCGAAGTAACGATACTTTCCAGACAACTGTGCGGTCATGCGTGCGCCGCACTTTTCACACCAAATCAATCCATTCAGCAATCCCACAGGATACACTTCGGTGTGGTGAACCTTTGCAGCGCGAGATTTCTGTCCCGGCTTCTTGCCATAGATTTCCAAGAGCTCAGCGAGGAGGACTTGCGATTTTTTCCAGGTCGCATCGTCAATGATTCGCAATTCTGGTCGGCGCATGTCCACCATCTGATCTTGTTTTGCAGGAACTTGTCGTTTTCGACCTTGGGAGTCACGAACCGATATGGTTCTGCCCCAATGCCACTCTCCAATGTATTTTGTGTTTCCAAGAATCTTGCGTACATGTTGGTGGGCCCAATGGGGCGTCGTGCATCGCGGTCCTTTTGCAATATCCATGTCATTCAGTCGACGCGCAATCGCCCCAATCGATAGACCATCGACGAACCATAGGAAGACTAAGCGCACGATCTCAGCCTCTGGTTCATAGACCACAACGATCTTCTTGGGCTTTGGACCGCGCGTCGCAAGCAGTTCTGCCCAATTGGACTCGATGTATTGTGAACAGTACCCGAAGCAAAAGTCTCCGGCCGATCCGTTGCCGTCAAGCACTCGCCCTTTCTGCCCACGGCGCACGCGCCGGGCAAGTTCGCGAACGGTCGTCGAATTGTGCAACTCCATCACTTTGACTTTGAGTTGCCAGCCCTCTTCGTCGGTGTCAATGTTTTCACCGGTTGAGATGAATCGGCCGCCATGAAAGACCACATCATTGATCAGCGAATATGCCTGATCGGCGCGACTAAATCGGGATTGGTCGTCCACCGCAAGGACGCGGACACGACCAGCTTTAACAAGATTCATCGCCCTGACGAAGGCATCTCGATCGAGTTTTGTTCCTGATTCGGCTTCGTCCCTAAGAAACAGTGGGTTGGTCAACGGAACTCCGAGTCGCTTCAGCACCGCTTTAACCTCGCGTTCTTGGTCGTCACAGCTTTCGCTTCGCTGCATGTCTGTGCTAAATCGGGTGAGGATTACGTCGTATTTCTCCATCATTAAGCCTCTCAGGGCGACCGGATTGGGTCAGCCATCGAGAGGGCGGTTGAGGAACAGGTGTTTAGAATTCAAGTGCGTTCCAGTTCATTTCTCTTTTGTATACAAACCTGGCTGCACATGCTTCAAGACCATATCTCCAGTAAATTCAATGACTTGCGGAAACAGGCTTCGCACCAACCTCAACCCACCGATTTCGTTCACAAAGGTGCAAGGCCGGTCGCCCCGATTTTTTGCCACGCTTTGCTGGCAAAAAATAGAGCAGGTGAGCACAAGAACAGGTGAACAGGTGAAACGACAACGACCTGGGCACGTTGTGCTTTCGTCAGTCGATGGCCTCACCTGCGGTCCCCTGCTCAACTGATCACCTGCTCAGCCGTTGTCGATTCACCACTTCTCGTGACGTCGCCAGATCATTCATGTTCGAAAAGCTCGAAGTCTGTCAGAAGGCGGTCGATCTGGCCGATGATGTCGCGCGTCGTCGCGGCCCCTGCATCCACAAAAAGTTCAACTGGTGTCCAGTTGCCGCAATTCAATGTGATTGTATTCGTGGAAAGTTCTTCGGCCGCTGGCGTTTATGGCCGGTTCAATCACATCCACTCACCATGGGCATTCGCGACGAGTGTTGAACTCTCGCGGTATATCGGTGGTTGTCACCATGACATAGCGAGCTCAACGAGTTGATCGAGTGCGGTACTCCAACCGTTGAAGAACCCCATCTCCTCGTGTTTGGTCTTGCCGTCAGAATCAGCGTGCATGGCGATAGCCGTGTAGCGGGTGCCGGTTCCTTCGGGTTCAAGCAAGATGACTGCCGTCATGAACGCCTCGGACTTGGGGCGGAAGCCGGGGCCGAGCGCGTCTGTGAACACGAGCTTTCGGTTTTCAACGACTTCGAGATAGCAGCCCGGGTCAGCGGGCATGACCTCCCCTTCGGGGGAGCGCATGGTGGTGCTGAAGATGCCTCCGGGCCTCAGGTCGATTTCACACTCGACTGTTTCCCATGGCTTCGGGGTGAACCACTTCTTCAGGTGCTCAGGCTGAGTCCAAGCCTTCCAAACGAGTTCCGGGCGCACATCGACCACTCGTTCAAGGACAAGGTCGAGTTTCGGGTTGATCTCGGGGCGCTCAGTCATCTTGTTCCTCCATGGTCTTCAAGTGAGCGTCCAATTGGTCAAGACGCTGGGTCCACGCCTCACGCTGGCTGCCGAGCCACGTGGCAATGGAGTTGATCTGCGTGGGGATGGCCTCGACGATCCGAACACGACCACGCTTGTGCGACCGCACCATTCCTCCATCTTCCAGGACCTTGATGTGCTGGAGAAAGGACGGGAGCGCCATGTCGAACGGCTCGGCCAACGACTTCACAGAAGCAGGGCCGTGCTGTAGTCGCTCAATGACAGAACGACGGGTCGAGTTCGAGAGGGCGTGAAACGCGAGGTCCAGTGTGCGCGATTGGGTGACCATGCCGGACAATACCACACCGCAACAGTAAGGTCAATGGCTAACTATTAGAAATGACAATTTCGGGGCGATTGATTCCATGATCGTGATAGGCGGAGTTGTCGCGAAGGCAGCGGATCAGCAACCGCGTTTCGAGACTCGAGAGGCCGATCAGGAACACGAACAGTTCAACTGGTGTCCGGTCGCCCCGATTTTTTGCCACGCTTTGCTGGCAAAAAATAGAGCAGGTGAGCACAGGATCAGGTGAACAGGTGAAACGACAATCACCTGGGCACGTTGTGCGTTCGTCAGTCGAACCCCTCACCTGCGGTCCCCTGCTCAACTGATCACCTGCTCAGCCGTTGTCGTTCATCCGTTGCCGTACCAACCACCGCGCCGGACATCGCCATGCTATCCATATTCGAGAAACTGGAGGTCCGCGCATGGACCTTTTATTCGTATGTTCGAACTGCGCGAATTCACGGTATGGTTGATGTTGTTGCCTTGGACGAGGCGTTGGCATTGAGTGCCTTGCATGGATGGGCGACGGATTGCGCGATGGCGCTATTGAGTCTTGACTCGTTCACCCTTGAACATCTGATCGGCGGCCAATCTTCATTCGTTGATTCGCGACTTCAACTTCAAACCGATTACAACTTCGGACATTATTGATACGATATGTGTTCCGCCGTTCACCTGCCGCGCTACATGTCCAAACATCTTTGTCCATGGCGCATCGAATGTAACCGCGGATTAACAGCATCTTTTCAGAGGCAAGCGATCCGATACTTTCGTAGGGGTCGATGTGACGCCGATGTCTGATTTTTAAAGCGTTTTGTGCAAAGACTCAGCGGTTATCGGTCATTGATTGCTGATCGTAAATCCCTTGTTCGGGTACCGTGTGATACTGCACATCCATGTTGACACCCATGTTCGACAGGGGTATATCTTCCCACCTGCTTTTGGAGACCGATGACGTGCTCTTGCATTGCCCAATCTATATTCACACGATCATTGCATTGCTCGCCCCCTTCTTTGGCGAGGTAATGCCTGATGCGCCTGGGTCAGACCGTGACCGCTGCGTGATCGCTGTGCTTGCAAGTGAATCGGCCAACGCGGAGCAGGTCACTTCCGATCCCGACGATCCGTCGGGTGAAAACGTAATGTTCGATGTGTCAGGTCAGCCGCTATGGATTGAACCCGACACATGGAGCGTCGACGATTCAACGTCAACAAGTGCAGCAGCCCGCCACCATCATCAAAATCGCGGACCACCGATTCAGTCCAACGCCTGAGACATCAGCCAGAAACATCGGCCTGAGATATCGGTTCGGGACCGCGTGAAAAGCTGCGGATGCAGTTGCATCGCACTGCGTCCATGACAGACACGCCGGATTTTTCCCATTTTTGAGAAGACGAATTGCAGACGGTTGATCCGTCGTCTGGAGAATTGCCTCCGATTCGTGCTTGACCACGAGACGGTGCAACCCTCGGAACGGACCGGCGCAGACCGCCTGTAAGTTTCCCCAAACACAGACACAGATACGGAAACCAACACGCAAGAAAAGTAATCGACAGCCGCCAGTTCGGCGTCGGATGAACCCTAGGCGCACGCGTTCGGAAACCCTGCGCTCCGGTCCTTCGTAAGCCAGTGAGCATAGAACCATGAAGATTGCAAAGTTACTGCTTCTCTTATCAGTGATTGCCCAGACCGTCCCCGGATGCACGCAAGCCGACGAATCCGAGGGCGAGCGGGTCGCGCACGGTGAACATTCCGCACACAACCGGCATGCTGAGCACAGTGAACATGCCGAGGGTGGCGAACACGGGCGTCACACGATTCTGCTGACAAGCCCCAAGCAGCAGGACGTGACAATCACCCAGCAGTACGTCTGCCAGATCCACTCAAGCCGGCACATCGATGTGTGCACCCTCCAAAGCGGTTATCTCGAGGAAATCTCGGTCAAAGAGGGACAGAAGGTGATGCACGGTGAGCCGTTGTTCAAGATCATCCCGACGCTCTACCAGGCAAGACTCGAAACCGAAAAAGCCGAAGCACAGGTCGCGAGGATCGAGTTCAACAACACCAAGAAGCTCGTGGAAGAAAACGTGGTTTCAAGTCAGGAACTCGCGCTGGTGGAGGCGAAGTTGGCCAAAGCCGAAGCCCAGGTAAATCTGGCAGAAGTCGAGCTTGACTTCACAGTGATCAAAGCCCCGTTCGATGGCATTATCGACAGGCTCCACGAACAACAGGGAAGCCTCGTTGACGAAGGCGACATGCTTACCACGTTGTCTGACAACAGCCTCATGTGGGTTTACTTTAACGTCCCTGAAGCCCAGTACCTCGAGTACATGGCCGACGAGAAAAACGCGACCGCATCCCACGAAATTGAACTGGTTCTCGCAAACGGCAAGACGTTCCCCGAGTCCGGAGCGATCGGGGCGATTGAGGCGGACTTCAACAACGAAACCGGCAACATCGCATTTCGCGCGGACTTTCCGAATCCAAAATTTCTGCTTCGCCATGGACAGACCGGCAAGGTGCTGATCCACCGAAAGTCGCAGGATGCCCTCGTTATTCCACAGCGCGCGACGTTTACGATTCTGGCCAAGCGCTATGTCTTTGTCGTCGACAAAGACAACGTCGTCCATCAGCGTGAGATCGTTGTCGAGCATGAGCTGGAAGACATCTTTGTGATCAAGAGCGGACTCACCCCCGAAGACAGGTTTGTTCTGGAGGGCGTCGCCCAGGTTCACGACGGTCAGAAGTTGGACAACATCGAGTTCCGTACACCTGACGAGGCAGTTTCCAATCAGAAGTTTCACGCCGAGTAAGCGGAACCTCTCCGCGGTGACGCAACTGTACTGAAACGAGAGCAAGGCGGACGTATGTTTACAAAAATTCTATATAGGCCCGCACTGGCGATTGTGATCTCGATCATCCTCGTCTTTCTGGGCATGCTGGGGATCGTGACGCTCCCCATTTCGCAGTATCCGTCGATCGCGCCGCCGACCGTTGAGGTGGCTGTCGCGTATCCGGGTGCAAGCGCCAACGTGTTGGTCGACTCGGTGCTTATCCCGCTCGAACAATCGATCAACGGTGTGCAGAACATGCGCTACATGGCCTCCGACGCCACGAGCGCCGGTGAGGCGACCATCCGCATTTACTTTGAGCCTGGAACCGATCCGAACATCAACGTCGTGAACGTGCAGAACCGCGTCAACATCGTCATGAGCCGGCTTCCTCCGCTCGTGCAGCGCGAGGGCATCCTGGTCAGCCAGGTGGTGCCGAGTCTGCTCATGTACGTCAATATTTTCAGCACCGATCCCGGCGCCGACCAGGCGTTTCTTTACAACTTCGCCAACGCGAATGTGATGCCAGTGCTCAAGCGAATCCAGGGCATGGGCTTGCCGAGAAACCTCGGTAACCGTGCATACGCGATGCGCGTCTGGCTGAACCCCGAGCGCATGCGTGCGTACCATGTGTCCTCCGAAGATGTGATGGAGGCGCTCGCGGACCAGAGCATCATCGGGTCGCCGGGTCGTCTGGGTCAGGCGACGGGCCAAACCTCGCAGTCGCTCGAATACGTGCTGACGTATGTCGGGCGATACGATCGGCCGGAGCAATATGCGGACATCATCCTGCGAGCGAATCCGGACGGCGAGATCCTGCGACTGAAAGACGTTGCCAAAGTCGAGCTTGGATCTGAGTTCTTCGATATCTATTCCGACATCGACGGTCATCCGGCGGCATCGATTGTTCTTAAGCAGGCTCCCAACTCCAACGCCAGCGCGGTCATCGACGAGGTCAAGCGAGAACTCGACACGATCAAGAAGGAATCGTTCCCGCCGGGAATGGACTATCAGATCGCCTACGACGTCTCGAAGTTTCTCGATGCATCGATTGAAAAAGTCATTCACACGCTGCTTGAGGCGTTCGTCCTCGTGTGCCTTGTGGTGTACATGTTTCTGGGCGACCTTCGATCCACGTTGATTCCGACGCTGGCGGTGCCGGTGTCGTTGATCGGATCTTTTTTCATTCTCAAACTGCTCGGACTTTCGATCAACCTGATCACGCTCTTCGCCATGGTGCTTGCGATCGGTGTCGTGGTCGACAACGCCATCGTTGTCGTCGAAGCTGTTCACGCGAAAATGCATGAGAAGGGGCTGTCACCGTACCGCGCGTCCCTGGAAGTTTTGCACGAAATCAGCGGTGCAATCATCGCGATCACGCTGGTGATGGCGGCAGTGTTTGTGCCGGTCACCTTCGTGCCCGGTCCGGTCGGCACGTTCTACGCGCAATTCGGCACGACGATGGCGACATCGATCATCCTGTCGGGTGTGGTGGCGTTGACGCTGACGCCTGTGTTGTGCGCGATGATTCTCAAGCCACATACGCAAAACCACACCAAAGGTACGAAGAAACGCTTTGGCATTCGAGCAATTCTGACTTACATCTTCATCGGTCTGCCGATTCTGGCGCTCGTCACCTACTTGTCGTACTACCTGTGGGGGACGGTCGGTTTCCTGATCATGCTCGTGCCGATTGTGCAGCGACCGTTTGACCGCGCGGTCGAATGGGTGGTCGGTGGTTATGCCAGTCTGCTTCGCGGCATCGTGAAGCTTCGATTGTTCACGATCATCGCCATCGGTGCATTCGCGTTCGGCGTTTACGCGGTCGGCCGCGAACTCCCGAGCGGGTTTATCCCCAACGAAGACCAGGGCGTTATTTATGGAATTATCCAGACGCCTCCGGGGTCGACCCTCGAGTACACCAACTCGAAGTCTCACGAACTCCAGAAGATCGCCAAGGAACTCGATGAGGTCACATCGGTGACGTCGCTTGCCGGATACGAAGTGCTAACCGAGGGACGCGGGTCGAACGCGGGAACCTGCATCATCAACCTCAAGAGCTGGTCCGACCGAACGCTGAACGCACGCGACATCATCGCGGAGTTGGAAGAAAAGTGCGTCAAGATGACCAATGTGAAGGTCGAATTCTTCGAACCGCCCGCTGTCCCGGGTCTTGGAGCGGCTGGTGGTTTCTCGATGCGACTCCTCGACAAGACCAACCAACTCGACTACGCGCGGCTTGGTCAGGTGACTGACGAATTCATGGCCGCCCTTTCCGAACGCAAGGAGTTGAAGGGACTGTTCACGCTGTTTGCGGCGAACTACCCGCAATATGAGCTCGTCATCAACAACGATATCGCCATGCAGAAAGGCGTATCGATTCGCAAGGCGCTCGACAATCTCAACATTCTCATCGGAAGTACGTACGAGCAGGGCTTCGTTCGTTTCGGGCAGTTTTACAAAGTCTATGTGCAATCGGCGCCGGAGTTTCGACGGTTCCCGGCAGACCTCGACAACATGTTCGTTGAAAACGAATCCGGTGAGGTTGTTCCGTACTCCGCGTTTATGCACACGGAGTTGAAACAGGGTCTCAACGAAATCACGCGATACAACCTGTATCCTTCGGCGTCGATTCAGGGCGCACCCGCTCTCGGATACAGCAGTGGTCACGCGATCGCTGCGATTAAGGAAGTTGCAGCCGAAACATTGCCGAACGGTTTTGACATCGGTTGGGAAGGCTTGTCGTTCGACCAGGCGAAGTCCGGAAACGAAGCGATCTACCTGTTCATCATCGTCGTGGTCTTCGTGTACCTGGTGCTCGTGGCGCAGTATGAGAGTTTCCTTTTGCCACTGGCCGTTATCGCCTCGCTTCCTGTTGGACTGTTTGGATCGTTTCTGTTGTTGCGAATGCTCGGGTTGGCCAACGATGTTTACGCACAAATCGGCTTGATCATGCTGGTCGGACTTCTGGGCAAGAACGCGATTCTGGTGGTCGAATTCGCCGTGCAACGTCGCCGCGAAGGCGCGTCGCTCAAGGAAGCAGCCGTCGAAGGCGGGAAGTTGCGATTGCGTCCGATTCAGATGACGTCGTTTGCGTTCATCTCCGGATTGATCCCGTTGGTTGGTGCGACCGGTGCCGGTGCAATCGGAAACCGAACGATTGGCGCGACGGGAGTCGGCGGCATGCTGCTGGGTACCGTGATCGGCGTCGTGATCATCCCGGGGCTTTATTACCTCTTTGCCAAGATGAGTGATGGACGAAAGCTCCTTCGCGATGAGGTGGACGAACCACTGAGCGAAGCCTTTGAGCATGATACCGTCCTAGAGGAGCGCGCTGACTAGCGCGGATGTTATGTCGATGCTGTTAAAAATAATGACCAAGGCAAACCGCGTGGCGCCGGTAATCGCATGGACGGTCGCCTGCGGGTTCGTTCTGCTGCTACCAGCATGTTCGCTTCCCGATCTTCGAATCGCGGAACCGGGACCGACGCTGCCAGACGCTTTCCCGGTGGATTTTCAGCGTCCGAACGAATCGGGGAGTTCGGCTCAGGTGAGCGTTGAGGACTTTTTCAAGGACCCGGTGCTGACGGGGCTCATCCAGGAAGCGCTCGCCCACAATCAGGAGTTGAAGATCCTCGCCGAAGAAGTTCAGGTCGCGAGCAACGAGGTCCTCGCCCGCAAAGGCGCATACCTTCCGTTTGTCGAAATCCTGGGGGGTGCGTCCCTGCGCAAGACACCGCGATTCACACCTGACGGTGCGCTCGAAGAAGAACTGGAAGCCGTTCCTGGAAAGAAAAGGCTGCGACCACGCCTCAACAAGGAGGGCAAAGTAGAAGCGGAAGTTGAGGAAGTTCCGGGCAGGCATTTCCCTGATCCACTGCCCAACTTTCTGGTGGCGGCTGAGTTCTCCTGGGAAGTGGACATCTGGAGACAACTCCGCAACGCGCAGGACGCCACGGCGCTGCGTTTCCTCGCAACCCAGGAGGGACGGAAATACGTGGTGACCCGCCTCGTTGCCGAAATCGCGGAAAACTATTACTCGCTCTTGGCGCTCGACGAGCGGCTTAAGGTCATTGACCAGACGATCGAACTTCAACAGCAAAGTCTGGAGATGGCAAAGGCGAAGAAAGCCGCGGCCCGAGGAACCGAACTCGCCGTCAAACGATTCCAAGCCGAAGTCAAAAAGAACGAGAGCGAGCGGTTGATCGTCAAGCAGGAAATCGTCAAAGCCGAAAATCGAATCAACATGCTGCTTGGTCGATTCCCCCAGACGGTCGAGCGTGGAAATGTAAACTTCATGGACCTAAACATCGATGCGTTGAGCGTGGGGGTTTCACCGGACCTGCTTCAAAATCGCCCCGACATCCGCAGGGCCGAGCTTGAAGTGGAGTCGAGCGGATTGGACGTGAAGTCAGCCCGTGCGGAGTTCTTCCCGAAATTAAAACTGACGGGTGGCGTCGGTTATGAAGCATACAACGCCCGGTTCTTGCTTGATACACCCGAATCGCTCGCATGGAACATTGCCGGGGGAATCACGGCACCGCTCATCAACCGGAAAGCAATCGAAGCCGAATACCTCACCGCCAACGCCCGGCAGCTCAGCGCGATTTACGAATACCAGCGCACGGTTCTCAATGCCTTCATCGAAGTTGTCAACCGGGTGTCGATGGTCCAGAATTTCCGCCAGAGCATCGCGCTGAAGCAGCAGCAACTCCAATCGCTTGAGGAGTCGGTTGCTTCAGCGACCCATCTGTTTCAAAATGCCCGTGCGGAGTACAGCGAGGTACTCTTTGCACAGCGGGATCTTCTTGAAGCACGATTGGTCTTGATTGAGACGAAGAAAGAACAGCTGGCCGCCATCGTCAACGCCTACCAGGCACTTGGCGGCGGAAGCGTGGTGTCGGCTACGAGTGGCTAAAATCCCAAACCGTTTGCCGGTTGACGTGTTTGCCGGTCGCGACATGTGTTCGATTCACGGTTTGGGTCAGGCATTCATGCCTCCCTCGTTCCCAAGATTCTGTTCACAGCGGCTGTGGTTTCAGCGCCTGTAACTTCCCTGTGCCGGACGGTGACTGCCTCGCAAACTCACGTGACGCTCAAGACAGAACTTGTCTCGTCCCGGAGAAGGCACATGGACCATCGACCGCGCCCAACACCGTTGGGTGGAACACTTCGTATCGCCACACTTTTCTCACTCGCTCTTTGCACGTTTGCGACGGGTGCGGAGCAGGGAGCGGCGCCGATCTTTCAAACGCGCTGCACGTTTGACAATCCCGACGCATTAACCGCATGGAATCTGCAAGCGACCGGTGAAGCGAAAAAACGCATGCCGGCCCCGCACATCGCAGACGGAAAGTTGTACTTGCTCGAATCGTGGTGGCGTTCGTCAGCCGCGGCGGCGGC
>DDIR01000063.1:45784-48481 GCA_002338715.1 Phycisphaerales bacterium UBA1845
CCCGCGGCGGCGGCTCCTGCCTGCACGAACGGTCTTGCGCAAACCATCGACGTTGACTGGGTGCTGGTCATGAACACCGGGACCGAGGGGATGGGTTTTGCATGGGTCGACGTCGCCAAGTACGGAAACAAACCGTCGATCCCGCAACCGCTCAGCGAAGAAGACGATCCCGGACCCGGTGGGAATCCCGGCGTCATCGAGTTCGATTGGGGATGGGAAGCGCCGAGTTTATTGCGTGCATTCGGCGTGGGATTTGATGCATCGAATCCACCCAATCGCGATCCGTTTCGCGGTTCGGGCAACACCTACGACCGCCCGCAGCACGAAGTCTCGCTCCACTGGGACGGCATCGAAATCGTCAAACGCACCTCCACCATCGACTTTCGTGACGAGAAGCCGCACAAGGTGAACGTGCGCGTCTCGTTCGTCACCGGCGGAGCCAACGTGTCGCTTGCGATTGACGATGAACCGCAATTCGACGGCTACTTCATACCATCGATGACCGCGTTTTTCGGTAGGCCCGTGTTTGGTGCGCGGAATACGGAGACGGCTGGCGACGTCATGATCGACGATCTGGCGATTGTCTGTCGTGATCCGATCCCGCAACCGGAGAATCCCACGACGATTCAAGCGCTTGATCATGTGCTCAACGATGCCAAACATCCGACGAATGATGCGGAAGTCCTCTTCCCCGAAGAAACCGACCGCTTTGGACGCATCGTCTGCACACTGCGATTGGACAAACCGGAGTCGCGGTTTGACCCGTGGGATCGATCGGCCCGCATCTGGATTGAAAACCCGCACGAGTCTGGAGATCCGGAGCGTTTCGAACTGCTTCGCTACATCACGCCCTACCATCGCGGACACGTCTGGCAGGTTGACGTCACGGATTTTCGTCCGCTGCTGACGGGCAAACGGCGACTCGTTCAGGAATGCGGCACCCAGGGCGAGGGGTGGGTCGTTTCCGTCACGTTCGATTTCTATCCGGGTCCGCCCGTCGACAATCGATTCGCCATGCAGGTGATCAACCTCTGGTCCGGCGGCCCGGAAGTTGGCAACCCGGACAAGCCGATTGAGGCGTTTTACACACCGCGCACGTTGGCGATGCCTGACGCATCTGCCGGCGCGAAGGTGCGCATGGTCGTCACCGGTCACGGCATGTCGCCCAACACCGACAATGCAGCCGAGTTCATGTCGATCGGGCGCACGCTGACGGTCAATGGCGAATCTTTCCGCAACACGCTTTGGAAAGAGGACAACTACCTGAACCCATGCCGCCCGCAAGGTGGAACGTGGAAGTACGATCGTGCGGGTTGGGCGCCGGGCGATGTCGTGCGGCCTTG
Organism: Phycisphaerales bacterium UBA1845; assembly: GCA_002338715.1. GTDB lineage: Bacteria > Planctomycetota > Phycisphaerae > UBA1845 > UBA1845 > UBA1845. The sequence continues at coordinate 47,128 of DDIR01000063.1, forward strand.
GGAAGTCGATGTTTCTGAAATCGCGAAGCAATCGAAAGCGTTGACGATCAACTACACGCTCGACCCATACGTCAACGAAAACCGGGGCAAGACTTGGGCGCCGACGCACCTGACGGAATCGCAATTGATTGTGTATCGATCAGCCCCATGACCTAAACTGCGTTTCATTTTGCAATTCACCGAAACGTCTTGGCGATATCACGATGCCCTCCAACCCCAAGAAATCCAAAGCCCATCCAGGTCATGTCGTTCTGCGCGAAGTACAACCGGATGACTTGCCCGTGCTCTTCGCGTTTGAAAGCGTTCCGGCATGGTGCGCGATGGCCATGGTCAAACCGCGCACCAATACAAAATTCGAATCGGTTTGGGCGAAGATTTTTGAAGATTGGGATAACGGTTTAACGAACGTCTTTCAAAAGACGATCGTTGTCGATAACGAAGTTTGTGGCACGATTGGCTGCCGCTTGTTGGGCGATCGACACGAAATCGGTTACGGATTAGGACAGGCGTTTTGGGGGCGCGGCATTGCATCGCGTGCGCTGGGTTTGCTGCTGGATCAGGTGCCGATGCGTCCGCTTTACGCAACAGCCGCTGCCACCAATGCCGCATCGATTCGCGTGCTCGAAAAGCACGGCTTCGTGATTGAAAGTCGGCGAACCTCACCCGAAACAGAGCGGAACCTGCCTTGCGAAGAGGTCGTCATGGTGCTCAATAAACGTCAATCTTGAACTATGCATCCTTCGCGCGGGTCTTGTGGCAAATGTAGCGGCCCAGGGCGCGGACGGCTGCATCTGCCGAACGGAACACCGGCACGCCCCCCTCTCGAATCGCCCGGGCGAGCGGATCGTAGAGCGGTCCCGAATCGATCGCGACGACCAGCGGCTTGTTCGATTCCTTGAACAGCTTCGGAAGTTTGTGCGCGAGCGACGATGCGTCGGAAAGTTCGTCAGCTGTCGTTTTCATCGTCGGCGTCAGCGGTACGAAGCTGGCGATCACCGCGTCGACCTCGCCGCATTCGAGCATCAGGCGGACGGATTCTTCGTGGGCGGCATCGGGGGCCATCGGCGTCAGGTCGATGGGGTTCTGCAAATTGACCAGCGCTTCGAGTTTGTGGCGTTTGAGTATGTCGCTCAGTCCGGTGAAGGTTTTGTCGCTAAGTGCGGCGAACGATACGCGGTAGTTGCTGCCCACGGTGGCGTCGGCCATCCCGACAACTTCGTAACCGGCATTGCTGATTCCACCGAGTCGCCTGCCGGAAAATTCTCGCCCGTGCAGTTGCGTCGCGAGTTGCACCAGGTTTTCAAATTCCGCGAACGTGTCCGCCACCAGCGCGCCGGACGTTGTCATGGCAGCT
>DDIR01000063.1:48582-52747 GCA_002338715.1 Phycisphaerales bacterium UBA1845
TTTGTCATGGCAGCCGCACAGACGTTGTAGTCGCCGGCGATGGATGCCGTATGCCCCGCAGTCGCCGCCCGCCCGGCTTCGGTTCGACCGGCTTTGTAGAAGATGACATCCTTACCGCGTGAAACCGCCCGCGCGACCGCCCGCGAAAGCGACAGCCCGTCGAGATCGCGAAACCCTTCCACATACAAACCGAAGACGCGGATGTCGGTGTACTCGTCGAGATACTCGAAGACATCGGAGATCGTCAGGTCGATTTGATTGCCGATGGAAATCGCGTAATCCGGATCGAGCGTTTCCAGATTGCTCATCCGCGTGATGACGTACGCCCCACTTTGCGACAGCAGCGCGACCTTGCGCCCTTCCGCGTCCCAACGCTTGGGCAGTTTTTCCTGCGGGATGAACATCGTGTCGTAATGACCGGGACGCGATTGAACGCCGAGGCAGTTTCCCCCAAGAAAAATCGGACCCGCACCCGGGTTCGCCCGCCGCAAATCCATGATCCGATCGCGCAGCTTGTCCTCCGCTTCTTTCCCGTCAGCCGTCTCGCCCATACCGCCCGGAATGACGATTACACTCTCCGCTTTACCCGAATCGATCACCTCGTTCGCAATCTCGGGAACCTGTGCGGCTCCGACAGCCAACACGAGCAGATCCACCTTCTCGGGCAGCGCCGACACCGACTCAACGCATCCAATGCCATCCACTTCCCCCACGCCCGGCTTGATCACGTGAAGCTGCGACGGTCCAAACCCACACTCCTTCACGTTGTTGAGAATCACCCGCCCCATGTTCATGCCTTTGGTCGATACGCCAACGATGGCCATCGACTTCGGCTGAAGGAGCTGATGAATTTTGGAAATCGGTCGCGAAGGCGCCGACTCCCGCGCGGTTCGCAGATGACACAATCCATCGAGCGGAACCATCACGCCGTCGACGAGTGCGAATGGATTGACTTCCAACTCGGCGATAAGTGGTTTGTCTTTGCGACTGTCATCGCAGAACCGATGGGCCAGCGCGACGAACGCCTCAAAGCACGCGACAAGGTTTTCGTCCGCGATCATTCGTTTGTAACCGCGCGCCCGGCCCGAAAGAATGTCGTAGGCCATCGTCGCCTGAAACAACTCGAACATTTGCTCGCCGCTGGTTTGCTCGGTGAGCGCTGTGGCGATCGCCTTGCCCTTTTGCATGGTCGAGGCGAGGTATTCCGCGTGCGTCCCGCCGAGACCGGCAGCGATGATCGGTCCGAATTCACGCGACGCCCGAATGCCGACGAACAGTTCATTGCCGAGACTGGCTTGCCCATGCTTCAAGAACTCGCACGCCACAATGCCAGCCAGACTCGCATTGTGCTCAGCTGCAACCTCGGCAAGTTCGCCAGCCACCTTGTTGACGGCTTCAAGTTCACGGGGAACGAACCGCACACCGCCCACGTCACTCTTGTGGGCAAGGTCCGGCGACACGACTTTCATGACCACCTGCTCACCGGGCATGGCGTCGAGGTCGGCTTGCCTGAAATTCTCGGTCCCTTTTCGAAACACGGTCAGCGGGACGCGGACCGCGCCGGTCGCTTTGATCAGCTTGTAGACCTCGTGTTCAAAGAGTCTGTCCCGCCCTTCGGACCAGGCGTTCGCGACGATCAATTCAACCGCATCAAGATCGATAGACATATGGTTTTACCTTAATCGCAGTGTGCCAAACGCAACCTGCGACCTTCAATACCGCAAAAACGCCCAATCCGAAACGAGTCGCCCAGAGAGTGAGTCCGCGTCAAACCAGCCCATGCAAATGTCCTGCCGAAACGTTTTCCAACTGTTTGGTCGGCTGCCCGTTGCAGTAGTTGCCTCGGCCGCGATGGCGGTTTGGGCGGTCGCGTTCCTAACTTAAAACAGAATAACCCTGGTCGGACAACATGCTCACCGGCGAATTCGGTTGGTACTTTAGCCGGAATCCCCTTGGCACCCGCGCACCCCAAAGAATCTCGATCGTTGTCTACCCGAGCCAAATGCCCCACCCAAAAGTGGCAATAGGCTGACACAATCGAACCTGCCGCCAGCAATTGGCTGGAATGCCCCATACCGTGAACCGACAACCAGTCACTGCGCGACTCCACGCAGTTACCGAACAACGAAATCGCGCGGTTCCGATATGCATCCCTGTATTGGCGGTCGACTTATAGCGATTGGTGAGTTTCAGTGCTGCATCAACATCAGCATTCGCTTACCAACCGATCGCGTTTCGGTCCTACATTTTTTATGCCCAATGGTTGGCACAAATCGTGCAGGTACTGACAGTTAGCGGTTGGGGGATAGGCCAGCCACGTTGGCGTGACCAGCTTCAACCGCATCGCTATCCCGGCTACGCACCTGGTGCGGCTGGTCTGGGAGGCAGACAAATGAGCAAGTCCCTCCAGTTGATGCTCGACATTTCCGACGGACCGCTGTTTCGGTTCGCCTTCTGGGTGATGGTCCTTGCTGGAATTCGGGCATTGTTTTTGGGCGCATCAGACGCGCTCGGTGCTTACCTCACCACCCCCGATCGCCAGGACTTCTGGCAAAAGATCCGATTGCGGCTGCTGTGGTTCACCATGCCAAGCGTCATCCTGCGCCGCAGCGGTCTGGGCGGCAGCAACACGATGCATCGTTTCCAGACCGGTCTGTTCGCGACGTCGCTGGTCTTTCGGCTCACCGTCGTCATTCTCCCCGCGTTCATGATTGAACACGTTTATATCTGGGAGAAGGCGCTGGGCATTCGCTGGGGAACGCTGAGCGCGACAGCCGCCGACACCCTTTCGATTATCGCAATTGTCACCGGGTTCATCCTGTTTCTCGGACGCCTTTATTCCCCGGTACTGCGCAAGATCGAAGCCCCCTGGACCTTCTTGAAGCCGCTCATCCTGATCATTCCACTGGTCAGCGGCATGCTGGCGATGCATCCCGAATGGAGCCCCATTGACTATTACGTCTTGCGTCTGATCCACGGGCTTAGCGCAGCCCTTGTCTTCTTGCTTATCGCCTTTGGCCGCATGCTCACCAGCATGCACACGCCCTTGACGCAGATCATGCCCGAAGCCGCGTGGATCACCCCGCAGTCGTCACCAACCGATTCGCCCAAAGCGTCTGTTGCAGGATGAAGCCATGTCCAAAGAAATCGACAACAAACACACCTTCGCCATCCTGACCGACACTACCATGTGCACCGGTTGCGAAACCTGTGTTCACGCCTGCAAGCAGACCTATGGCCTCGAACGCGACCGGGCTTGGCGCTGGAAACAAAACGTCGACGATTTGTCGTCCACCCGCTTCACCACCATCACCACCCGACCGGGCGGCCACCACGTCCGTCGCCAATGTCGCCACTGTCTCGAACCGGCGTGCGTGTCGGCGTGCCTCGTGGGCGCATTGCAGAAAACCCCGGAAGGCCCGGTGATTTACGATGAAAAACGCTGCATGGGCTGCCGTTACTGCATGATGGCCTGCCCCTACGGCGTCCCGCGTTACAAGTGGGAAAGCGCCGTTCCCGTCGTGCGCAAATGCATCATGTGTTACGACCGAATCAAAGCCGGCAAGCAGCCCGCGTGCACCGAAGCTTGTCCCTACGGCGCGACCATTTTCGGAACGCGCGAAGACATGCTGGCTGAAGCCCATCGCCGCATCGAAGCCGAGCCCAACAAATACTACCCGCACGGTTCGCCCAAGATTTACGGCGAACACGACGTCGGCGGAACCAGCGTGCTGTACATCTCTGACGTCAATCTCGATTTCCTCGGATGGAAACCGGACCTGGGAGATGAACCAGTTCCGGCGCTGACCTGGGGCGCGCTTCGCAAGGTACCGCCCGTCGCCATGGGTGTCGCCGCGCTGATGTCCGGCGTCTATTGGATGATCGGTCGGCGCATGCACATGCAGGAGATGAAGGAGCAGGAAGACGTTGGCCAAGTGCCAGATGATGGCACTTCGAATGCATCGGAGAGTTGACGTGCAAACGCACTCACCCAACCTGGCCCTCGAACGCGTCAAGAATATTCTCTGGGCGGTCATGGGCGTGTGGGCTGTCGTGACCGTCGCCCGCTTCGCGAATGGTCTCGGCGCGACGAGCGCACTGACCGACGCGGTGCCGTGGGGATTCTGGATCGCATTCGACGTGATGGCCGGCGTGGCGCTGGCGG
>DDIR01000063.1:52878-53208 GCA_002338715.1 Phycisphaerales bacterium UBA1845
GTCATTGCAGCCGCTGTCTATATCTTCGGCCTCAACCGCTACCACCAGTTCACCCGCCCGGCGATTCTGACAGCACTCTTGGGTTATCTCGCGGTGGCGGTTGGTTTGCTCTATGACCTCGGTCTCCCCTGGCACATCTGGCACCCGATGATCATGCCGCAGCACCACTCGGTGCTCTTTGAAGTGGCGATGTGCGTCATGTTGTACCTGACGGTGCTGTCGCTCGAATTCAGTCCGGCGATTCTGGAGCATCCGCTTTTCCATCGTCCGTTCTTTCAAAAACTTCTGCACGTCATCAAGAAAGCCACGATCCCGCTGGTCATCGCCGGC
>DDIR01000090.1 GCA_002338715.1 Phycisphaerales bacterium UBA1845
CGCGTTCGCCGAATCGCGTGAGCTCCATGTCGAGGATGTCGAGCAGGCGAGCCACGTCTTCGCGACTCTTGCGGTACGCCTCGATGGCGATCGGTTTCTTGTTGGCGTTTTCATTCTTCATCGTTCGTTCGTCCTTTCCGGCGATCATCGCGTCGCCACCCATGACTTACGCTGCGTTTTGCAACATGGGAAGGCGGATTCCGAAGTTCTTGAAAAGATTCCGTATGTAGCGCGACACACGCATTGCAGTGTCACCGAACTGCGCGACTCCGGTGTCACTGAATGGCACTCTTTCGCAGGAAGGCGGGCGGCGTGAACAACGACACGTTGGCACAGGACGCGAATCGTGGCCCCCAGCGGGCCGATCCAACGGCGATGGCCGTTGTAGACGCGGCGAAGCTATTGAGCGCCGCAGGCGGCCAACGGATCACCGCCGAGATGATCCAGGCCGATGTGGACGCTGGCGCTCCGACCAATGCGGACGGCACGATCAACTTGGTGAACTACACCGCTTGGTTGGTGAAGGAGTTGGCCACCGGTGGCGATTGATCCACGCAAACTTAGGCCTACCGAACTGGTGCGGCTGCTGAACTCGACCACGCTGGGCGAAGTGATCAGCGAGCGGCAACTGCATCGGCATCGTGCTCGCGCGGGGTTCCGGGTCGGGGATGGCCGCACGTTGGATCTGCTGCGCTATGCGGCATGGTTGCGGGTGACGATTGAGGAAAACCGGGCCAAGAAGGAAGCGTCCGACCCAACAGGCTTGTCTACCTACGACGCCCACCGCGAACGTGCTCGCCAACGCAACATGGCCATGTCGGCTTCGGGCCGCAACATCGGTGACCTACCACCAGTCGAGAATCCCGACTGCAAGAAGCTCGCTGAAAATGACTTCCGATTCTTCTGCGAACACTACCTGCCTCAAACGTTCCACCTGCCGTGGTCGGACGATCATCTTAAGGTGATCGCCAAGATTGAGCAGGCCGTGCTCGAAGGCGGTCTCTTCGCCATGGCGATGCCCCGCGGATCTGGAAAGACCAGCCTGTGTGAGATCGCCTGTCTGTGGGCGCTTGTTTATGGCCATCGTGAGTTCGTGGCGCTGATCGGGGCCGACGAAGAGCACACGGCAAACATGCTCGATTCGATCAAAGTCGAGTTGGAATCGAACGATCTCTTATTGGCCGACTTCCCCGAAGTGTGTTTTCCGATTCAGGCGCTGGAGGGTATCCACCAGCGCGCCGGTGGCCAACTCTATCAGGGCCAACAGACGCATATTGGCTGGACGGCGAAGGAGATTGTCCTGCCGACGATTCCGAACAGCCCGGCCAGCGGTGCGATCATGCGGGTGGCGGGGATCACCGGGCGCATCCGCGGCATGAAGCACAAACGCGTCGATGGTTCATCTATTCGTCCTGCGCTGGTTTTGATCGACGATCCGCAGACTGACGAATCGGCGCGCTCGCCCTCGCAGTGCGCTGCACGCGAACGCATCCTTGCCGGTGCGATCCTCGGTCTTGCCGGTCCAGGTCGCAAGATCGCAGGGTTAATGACGCTCACCGTTGTCCGTCCAGCCGACCTGGCTGACCGCCTGCTTGATCGCAGCAAACATCCGCAGTGGCAAGGTGAGCGCACCAAGATGGTCTACGCCTGGCCGAGCAACGAAGCGCTGTGGGCGCGGTATGCCCAGTTGTGGCGTGAAGGCATGGCCGCTGATCGGGGAAACACCGATGCGACAGAGTTCTATCGGGCCAACCGTGACGCCATGGACAAGGGTGCAGACATCGCCTGGACGCAACGACATCATCCCGATGAATTGTCTGCAATCCAGCACGCCATGAATCTCAAACTCGATCGTGGTGAAGCTGCATTTTGGGCGGAGTATCAGAACGAACCGCTGCCCGAGGAACATGCCGACGACGAGTTGCTCACGGCAGAGCAGATCGCGGACAAGACCAACGGCATGAAGGCGGGTGAAATCCCACTGGCCGCGACGCATCTCACCATGTTCATCGATGTGCAAGGCAAGGCGCTGTTCTGGCTGGTCGCGGCTTGGGAGAGCGACTTCACCGGTTACGTCATCGGATACGGAACCGAACCGGACCAGCAGACGCCATACTTCACGTTGCGCGATGTGCGCAAGACGCTTGGTATGAAATCACCCCGTGCGGGGCTTGAAGGCGCGATCTATGCCGGGCTTGAACGACTGACCGATGCGCTGCTTGGACGCGAGTGGCGCCGGGACGACGGCGCGATGGTCCGAATCGACCGCTGCCTGATCGACGCGAACTGGGGTCAGTCGTCGGACGTGGTGTACCAGTTTTGCCGCCAAAGCAAATATGCGAGCGTGTTGTTGCCGAGTCACGGCCGCTACGTCGGAGCGTCGAGCATTCCCTTTAGCGATTACAAGAAGAAGCGTGGCGACCGAGTGGGTTTGAACTGGCGCATCCCATTGATCAAAGGCCGGCGCACGGTTCGACACGTCGTGTTCGATACGAACTACTGGAAGAGCTTCGTGCATACACGGCTGGCGGTGCCCATGGGCGATCCCGGTTGTTTGTCGATCTTCGGTCGCAGCGCCGAGAAGCACCGACTCCTGTCCGAGCACCTGACCGCAGAGTATCGCGTGAAGACTCAAGGCCGAGGCCGAACCGTAGACGAATGGAAAATTCGCGTCGACGGCATCGACAACCACTGGCTTGATGGCTTGGTTGGCGCAGCCGTCGCCGCGTCGATGCAGGGCGCAGTGTTGTTTGGAACCGAAACCAAAGCGGCACCGAAGCCGCGAATGAAGCTGTCAGCACTCCAGGGAGGGCGACGATGAATAAAACCACAACAACGAAACCCGACCCACAGGAGCGACGTGGACTCGCCTGTCCCAAGTGCGGCAGCAATCACTTCTTCGTCGTCTATACGCGTCGCGTGCTCGGCAGCAAGATCATGCGCAGCCGGGAATGCAAGCACTGCGGCCGACGAGTAATCACTTATGAAACTGTCGCGTATTGAGCATACAAACAGCAGGCTCTGGAGGGGCGTGCAATGAACCGTGCTCAGGGTATGATGCATATATGAACTGCGAGGTGTGCGATTCGAGTATTTTGCGTGGCAAACGGTGCGCAAGATGCCGACACATTCACGACAAGCTGTCTGCCGATCCCAGGTCCGACGTGAACGCCATAACCCAGGCCATGCGTTCGGCGCATCGTAGCGGTCGATTTTACTGCTACTACACCGGTCTTGAGCTCGACATTGAGAATTCGTCTAGTCCGTTTTACAGGAGCATTGATCACAGAACACCCGGAAAACGAGACGACCTCGTGCTCTGCTGCATGTTCGTCAATCAGATGAAGTGCGACCTTGACGAAGGAGAGTTCCGCATCGCCGTATTGGAACTCGCAAAACGGTTTACCAACAATAAGCATCGAATATTGCATGCATCATTTTCCTTCAAACATTGGCAAAGACATTGGGGCGGATTGCGCAGGCCAGATTCTCCGCCAACATCATGGACAAGTGGCACTGAGCCCAAAGGTGACACCGAGGCTTGAGGCATGGGAGTGAGTCGTATTTCATTGGCGCGTGCGTTGGGTCAAATGATCAGTTCAATAGAATCACGTTTCGGAATTACACATCTGGAAGAATCCAGCCTCGGCCCAACATCACTCATTGCAAATCGCCGCTTGGCTGCGTAAATAAACAATGAACAACCTCACCGGGCATTCCCGGAGGCGAGCGGTCGGCGGCTGATCCCCGTCGGACTCGTTTTTGCCAGCAATCGTGACGCCGTGCAGGGCTGCACCCCTGCGTGGCGTTTTTTTGTGGGCATCGTCTCCGGGAATGCTTGGTGGTTGCGGGCACTGCGACGAATCCGTTGCGGCCGCAGATGTAGGTCAATGGGACGTATATGGTGACTGATGACTGACGAACTGGCCAATGCGATCAAGGACAACGCCACGGGGCCGAAGCGCGCCCAAGGCGATGCCGGTAGTGTCGAACAGCATGCACTGAAGGACCAGATTGAGGCTGATCGTTACTTGGCATCGAAAGACGCGGCAAAGAAGGGCTTGGGCGTGCGGATGACCAAGGTGATTCCGCCGGGAGCGACGTGATTTGTTGAAGTGGCTTCGACAACTTGGGGCGAAGAAGACCGGCGCAAACGATGCATCGAGTCGTCGAGCCGTATTCGTGCGCGGTAAATATGATTCCGCACAAACCACGCTTGAGAACCGTCGCCACTGGATCAACGCCGATCATCTCTCGGCCAACACCGCAATCAGCGCCGATGTGCGCCGTACCCTCCGCAGCCGGACGCGATACGAAGTCGCGAACAACTCCTATGCCAAGGGTATCGTGCTGACGTTGGCCAACTATGTGGTGGGTACAGGCCCCCGGTTGCAGATGCTCAGCGACGATCCATCCGTCAACCGCGTCATCGAAAAGGAATTCACCCGCTGGGCCAAGGCCATCGGTCTGGCGCACAAGTTGCGCACCATGCGCATCGGTCAGTGCGAATCAGGAGAGTGCTTCGGTTTGCTGGCGACCAACCCGCGGGTGGCGGCACCGGTGCAACTCGACGTGCGGCTGATTGAAGCCGATCAGGTTGCAACACCTTGGCCGGTAGCGCGGCGCGACACCAATGTCGTCGACGGCATCATCCTCGACGAGTTCGGCAATCCGGTCGCGTACTCGATTCTGCGGCGACATCCCGGTGATAGCAGTGCGCTGCGTTTGGGCGGTGCTGAATTCGACATGCTACCCGCCGATTCAGTGATACACCTATTCCGCGCGGATCGCCCCGGTCAAAACCGTGGCGTGCCGGAAGTGACCTCGTCACTTTCGTTGTTTGCAACACTGCGGCGTTACACGCTCGCAGTGCTCGCTTCAGCAGAACAGGCAGCGTTGCCGTCCGGCGTGATCTACACCGATGCACCGGCGGACGCGGAAGCAGCCGGTGTCGAGCCGATGGATGCTGTCGAGATGGATCGCGGCACTTGGTTGACCATGCCCTTTGGTTGGAAGATCGGTCAACTCAAAGCTGAGCAACCCACAACAGTGTATGGCGACTTCAAGCACGAAGTGATCAACGAGATCGCCCGCTGTTTGAACATGCCGTTCAACATCGCAGCCGGTAATTCGAGTGGCTACAACTACGCCTCGGGCCGGTTGGACCATCAGGCGTTCTTCAAAGCCATTCGCATTGATCAGGCATATCTCGGTGACATGGTTCTCGACCGCGTGTTCAAGGCGTGGATCGATGAAGCGGTACTCATTGAGGGCTACCTGCCGCAAGCCGTGCGCACGCTCGATGTCGATTTGCCGCATCAGTGGTTCTGGGATGGCTTTGAGCATGTCGATCCAGCGAAGGAAGCGAATGCACAGGCGACGCGGCTGGCGAGCAAGACGACGACACTTGCAGCGGAATATGCCAAGGCTGGCCTCGACTGGGAGAGCGAACTGCGGCAAC
>DDIR01000108.1 GCA_002338715.1 Phycisphaerales bacterium UBA1845
GGCCGACCGAGCCGACGTGATACCGTGGACGTCGATGGTTTGGGTGCTTGCGGGCGTGGTGTTTGCGGGTGTGGTGACGGGGTTGGTCGCGTTGCTGCCGACGCTGCGATCACCGATGCTCGGGGCATTGCGCAGTGAATAGAGAGTATGATGCGTGCGCCCTGGAGATTCGTATGGAATCGTACGGTCGGCTTGTTTGATTGCCTGGGGGCCCATATCCTCTTAAATTCGAGGTTTGATTTTCTTGAGAATGGGAGTCGTTCATGCAAAATTCGAAACTGATCGCGATCGCAGCATTCGTGTCTGGAACAGTGGCATTGGGCTCGGCTGTACGTGCGGATTGGACGAACTTCCGCGGCGCGAATTATGACGGTATCAGCAACGAGACGGGGTTCGTCAAGGAATGGAAGGACCCAATCCCGCTTGTTTGGGAGCGTGACATCGGTTCGGCGTTCAGTTCTTTCGCCATCGTCGGTGACCGACTCTACACTTGTGGGACGAGCGAAGATCAGCAAACGCTATATTGTCTGAACGCGACGACGGGCGAGGTGATCTGGCTCAACCGGTTTGAACCGTTGTTCCGCGACAACTTCGGCGATGGCACCCGCGCGACCCCGACGGTTGCCCACGGAAAAGTTTACGTGCAAGGGGCGAAGGGTAAGTTGATCTGCGTCGACGCCGAAACCGGTAAAGACGTTTGGAGTCATCAGTTCAATCACATGCCCCAATGGGGTTACAGCGGTTCGGTGCTTGTCGAAGGCGACCTGGCGATATCGTCAGCCGGTGACAACGAAGGGGCATTGATCGCGTTTGACCGGATAACGGGTGCCATGAAGTGGCACACCGGTAGCGACCCGGCTGGCTATTCCACGCCCTATCCGTTCACGTTCAACGACAAGCGATACATTGTCGGGTTCAACGGTGAGTCGGCGATTGTGGTGGAGGCCAAAACGGGCCGGCAGGTGTTGCGCATCCCGTGGCAGACGAATTACAAGGTCAATGCCGCGTCTCCGATTTTCCACGACGGTCATTTGTTCCTGACGTCGGGTTATGACACGGGTTGCGGTCTCTTCAAGCTTGATGTGGACGGTAAGGATCTTGTCGCCACCGAGGTGTGGAAGGGCAAGGTGCTGATGAACAAGTTTCAATCGTGCATTCTGTACAAGGGCGACCTTTATAGCTGCGATCAGAAAGCGCTCGCGTGCGTGGATTTCAAAACCGGTGAAGAGAAATGGCGCGTGCCGCGGGTCAAGCATGGCACGTTGCTATTGGCCGACGATCACCTCTTGCTTCTGACGCAATCGGGACGTCTGCAGATTGCGCCGGTGTCGCCGAAGGGCTTTGAGGCGATTACCGATGCGGAAATTCTGTCGGGCAAGTGCTGGACGGTATCGGTGCTCGATGATGGCAAACTCTATGCCCGCAACATGTCGCGCGTCGTGTGTATGGACCTGACCAAGAAGGCGGAAAAACCGACCGAATAGCGGCGGATCGATTTTACAACCAAGGATCGGTGTCGAACCATGTCAAAAGCAGCAAAGAATCTCGGCGCAGTGTGTGTGATTGTGTTAACCGCGTTGTTGATCGTCGGTCAGGCGAAAGGCGATGAGCAGGAAGCAGTCATGCTCTCGCGCCACACGCCTGCCGGTGAGGTCCGATTCGTTGAGATGAACGACGATATCGAAACGTCGTCGCGCGGTGGGTTCTATGGCGAAGAAGGGGTGACGCGAAAGTCGTCGCGCCTTCGAACGGTCAAACGCGAATTCGACAAGGGCGCATCGGACGGTGCATCACGCGTCACGCTGACGTTTGATCGCGTGGCCATGTTTACGGAAACCGCGCAGGCGCCGGCACAGTTTGATTCCGATGTCGATGATCCCACCGACGACATCAATCCGCTGGCGGCGGCGCTGGGTCCGATGCTGGGACAATCGTTGCAGTTCACGTTGAACGACAAGGGCCGCGTCGTCGAATCAAAAGGTGTCGACGAGTTGTATGCTGCCGTCGAGGAGTCGGCGGCTGGCGGGATGATCTTCGTCCAGTTGGAAGAGGAGCTGGCCGACGCACGCCTGCGGTTCTATTGGGATGATTCGCACGCGTGTTTGTATCCCAACAAGAAGGTCAAGGTCGGCGACACGTGGGAAGCGACATCGGTTCAACCGAGTCTCTATCAGAAGGACATCCTGCGCACATATCAGTGCAAGGTTGAGTTCATCGGCGAGCGCGAAGGGCGGCCGGTTGTAGATATCGCGTACGACGTGAAGTTGAAGGAGATGGACGACAACAAAGGCAAAGCCCGCATGTTTGGAATCTCGATGTCGCTCAAGGATGGGCAGGCCAGCGGGAAAGCCACCTATGATGTCAAGGACGGCGAGTTCGTTACGCAGACCGAAGAACTCACCATGAACCTCGCTGGTACGACCGACGGAACCAAGCCCGGCGACAAGGAAGATGTGGCCGCGAATATCAAAACAGTTCACACCATGACCGTCGTCTCCGAAGCCGCCCGCGCCGCTCAAAGGAAACCGAAAAACTCCGATTAGTCCTGCCCCAACAGGTCCACACCAACTTGGCGCATGCCTGCGGGCCTTGCGATAAAGCCCGCTGCGCCAACATGTTGCACGAGCATTTCAGTTCTTAACCCAACATTCATGTCAGATGTCGATGTCAATCTGCTATCCTAGAGCGTGCGGATTTCATTGGGCTGCCGTCATATTTGATGACCTGAAGTTTGTTTCCCAATCGCTTGTGTTGTCGAGCGACATCAGTTGGAACATTCAATTCGATTCTGTTTTCTGGATGGAGGAATGCCGATGCTCCCCGTGGCAAGTCGCTTCAACGTTGCGGTGTGTCTACTAACTGTTCTTGTAATCGACCTGGGATACGCCGCATTGACTCACGCAGATGAACGCGGGGTTCCGCTGGGTGACTGCTGTCTGGTTCATCCCGGTCCCGGTTGCGACGATTTTGTTGTCCAAGACTGCGTGTGCGGACTTGACCCATTTTGTTGTGACACGAATTGGGATCACTTCTGCGTCGATCAAGCGATTAATGCGTGCGGTGTATTCTGTCCACAGAGCGAGGCGTGTTGTGACGCAGGCACAGGGTGTTTTGATCTGGCTGCCGGCGACTGTCTAAACATTGCCGGTAATCCGCAGGGCCCCGGGACTGATTGCGATCTTGGAGTTTGCGATCCCGTGCAAACCGGCGCGTGCTGCCTTCCTGATGGTGTTTGCACGGAAGCATTCAACGAATCCGAGTGCCTGATTGACAACTGCGGTGAGTTGTTTGATTTGGGTGGTTCGTGTGATCTAACCATATGTCCGTTCCCGCAAACCGGCAAATGCTGTCTGCCGTTTGGGGCCTGCCAGGATTTGACGTCTTGCCAATGCGCACAAGCCGGCGGGTTTTTTGAACCGACCGCAGACTGTTTGGGTTTGCCGGGAGAATGCCCGGTATTTGTCAGTCTTGTTTTCAATGAACTGGAATACGACAACCCCGGCTCGGACACGGCGGAGTTTGTCGAACTGTACGCGCCGGCAGGTGCAGGCCAACCGGCCAATGGTTGGAAACTGGAATTCTACAACGGCGGCGTGTTGAGCGGGCCAAACCTGTACAAAACCATTGACCTTTCATCAACGTTTATTCCGGTCGATGGGTTTCTGGTTGTGGGTGACGCGCTCGTTCCCAATGTCGATTTGATCAAGTCGGGCGATATTCAAAACGGTACCGGCCGAGGCGACGGCATCGTGATTTCGTTTAACGGTGTTGTGGTGGAAGCGCTGTCGTACGCACAAAACGCGACGACGCTGGGATTCACAGCCGAAGGTGGCGACGGAGACGGGACATTTCTGCCGAACATCGGCGTATCCGACAGTGCCGGCGTCACCCTTCAGCGACTTCCCGACGGCGAGACCTGGTTTGAAACCATCAACAGCACGCCGGGCGGCAGCAATTTCTTGCCGTTTGATCTGGATTGCAACAACAATGACATCCCCGACAACATCGACATTTCGGAAGGGACAAGCAACGACGTCAACACCAACGGCATCCCCGACGAGTGCGAACCGGATTGCAACGGAAACGGCGTGCCCGATGATGTCGACATCGCCAACCTGACCAGCAATGACATCAATACCAACGGGATTCCCGATGAATGTGAAGCCGACTGCGACAACAACAATGTGCCCGATTCATGGGAAATCGCACAGGGGACGGCCACCGATCTCGATACCAATGGTATCCCGGATCTCTGCGACATCCTTGAATGTCGGTATACCGATTTGAACTACAACAACTTGCCCGACGCGATCGAAATCGCCGAGGGCAGTGCAGCCGACGCGAACACCAATGGGATCATCGACGAAGCGGAAGAGCCAGCCGGCGAGCATTCGGCCCTCGCGCTGCTAATGCGTGCGAGCAACGGTCCGCTGTTTGTCGGGCCCGACGGACTCCCGCTCAAAGTCAAGAGGAATCCCGACGGTTCGATCGCCGTCGATTCCAACGGATTTGTCATTCCCGATCCCAATGGCAAAGCCATTATCGACTATGTGCGCGACGATGAACTTGCGGAGAAACTCAAAGACGCCTTGATCGACACCAACGGTCCGAACCCTGTTTCACGGATCAAGCACGTCAAGGTCTTCATGCAGTCCTGTCATGGCGGGGGTATGCTCGATGACCTTGCGAAGGCGTTCGGTCAAATTGTCTGCTGGGTAGGCGGTTCCGCGTCGAGGAGCAATGAAGTCGCCCGTGCAGATGGCGACGGCGATCCCGATCCGATGGGCCACTGGGCCCGCGCCCTTCGCGATGCATTGGTCAACACGAACGGAACGGTCTTGCAATCATTGAAGATCGCGTCGCGATTGGGCCAATCGTCGCCCATTCAAAAACCAGGAAGCCGCAAAGTCGAGCGGTCCGTCTACGTGACGAGCGGAAAAGGCGGCGAGGAGTTGATACCGCTATACGATCCGGAAGCCACCAGCCATCACGCCATTTTTATCGCGGGCATCACCGATCAGGATGGTATTGAAAACGAGATCACGCGGTTCTGCGAACTGTTGGAAAGCCAATGGGGGGATCTGGATACCAATGGAACGAGCGTCCACGTGCTCTTCGGGACCGGGACGACCAATCCATGCACCAGTACCAACGTTCCAAACGCAAATATCTTACCGGCGACCTTCGGTGACCTTTGCGATTTGATCATGGACATGACCACCAACGGAACATTCAACCCGAATGAGGAATTGCTCATCTTTGGTGGTGACCATGGGCTTGGCTCGGTGGAGCCGGTCAACAAAGCCGCAAGGCGCGGGGGCGGCAGAGGCGTCGAACCGCCAACCATTGAGCAGGAATTCCTGATCTCGTCCGGATACAAGTTCAGCATGACCCGCGACCCCGGAAACGATCCGTACATCCGCGTCGTCGCGAGCGGACCATTCGCGCCGGGTACGGTCAGTGTTTCGTTGAACGGTGTGGTCTATGGATACCTTGATCCAAATGCAGCCGCCATCTTCGGCATTCCGGAAACGCGCGTATTCGTTCCGGAAGGATCATTGCATATCGGACCCAACGACCTGACGATCAAGCCCAATGGCCAACCGGTTGTTGTATTGGAAACGGAGTTCGTCACCGGCGCGATCGCGCCGATCCCGACACCGGGTTGGGGCGACTTTAATGGTGACTCCGACGTCGACCTCAACGACCTGCCCGATTTCGCAGCATGCCTTGCCGGGCCCGGTGCTGGCTACGTGGGTCCGATTTGCGCGTACGCCGACATCGACGAAGATGGCGATGTCGACATGCAAGACGCAAGACTGTTCCAGTCCGTATTTACCGGCGGTCTGCCGTAATGTGAATTCATTCGCAGTCGACAAGCCGCGGCGCATTTCCGATGCGCTGCGGCTTTTTTTGTTCCGGCAAAACGCGGCGTCATCTTCTATTGGCTGCAGGCAATCCGTGATGGTGAATACCGGACGCGCGAAGTTTCGGGGGCAAGTACCTTAGATTGACTAAGGCGAATGCTCCGGAGTGTCGAACAATCATGTCAGGTGGTCGGCATGTTTTCACGGGACCACATGGGGAAAGTCCAGAGACTCGATGTCGAGGGGCCTATGACTGAGTCTGCCGCACAACTACGCCAGCGCATCGAAACGGTTCAACATCTGCCAACGTCTGTCGATGTCGCGGTCCAGGTGATCGAGCGGTGTCGCGATGCGGAATGCGGTTGTGCTGATCTTGCAGAGCTCGTTGTGCTCGATCCTTCGCTCAGCGCCCGATTCCTGAGCCTCGCCAACTCCGCCTGGTTCGGACTCAGCCGAAAGATCACCGGCGTCAACCAAGCCGTCAGCCTGCTCGGCGTCTCAAACGCCAAGTCACTCTGCGTCTCGCACTGCCTCACCGGTCTCTACCAGGGCTGGAACCTCTGCAATGACGACGCCAAAGCCTTCTGGCAAGCGGCGCTCTTGAAGGCGTCGTCGGGCGAGCGTCTGACCAAAGGGTTCGCAAGCAGTTGGTCGGACGACATGTTCACCCTCGGATTGCTCCAGGACATCGGCGTGGCGTTGATGGTTTCGTGCGACGGCGTCGAGTACGCGATGTTGTTGCGAGACCAGTCGGTGGGACTCTGTGAACGTCTCGAATACGAACGCGCCGTCTTTGGCATGGATCACGCCGAATTGGGCGGGTGTCTCGCTGAACGGATCGGACTTCCTCAACCGTTCCCGGAGGCCATCCGTCAACACCATCGCGGCGTCGAGTCGATTCGCGAGACGAAGCTCTGTGGCGATCCAGTCAAATTGGCGATGGGACTCTTTCCACATGATTTTCGCTGTTGGCCTCAGCCGGACTATCACGCGCTTGACGAACTCATCCAAGCGAAGTTGGCGGGTCATTGGACAGATGCGAAGCAGTTGGTGGACGATGTTGAGGAACGGTTCAATTCCATCATGGCGTTGTTCTCAGGAGGTGAACACAATGCGACGTCATTATCGGAGTTGACCGCAAAGGCATGTTCGGTGATGACGCAAATCAGCGCCAATGTCATCATCGAAAGCCAGAAACTTGTCGCCGATAATCAATACCTGACCCGTCACATGCTGGAAGCTGAATCCAAACACCGCGACGCGGAAGATCGGGCCACCCATGACCCGTTGACGGGATTGCTGAATCGCGACGGTTTTGCCCGCGAATCAGCCTGTATGGCTTACGGTGCCCGTGTTGGCAACCGTTCGTTGGCTTTGGCGCTATTCGACCTCGACGATTTCAAATCATTCAACGACAATCACGGTCATGCGTGTGGTGATGAAGTACTCCACTCCGTTGCCCGTCGATTGCAGTCGGTGGTTCGTGGGCGCGAACTCATCTGTCGATGGGGCGGCGACGAATTCCTGGTTCTGCTCGAAGGCCTGTCAAAAGAAGACAGCACGCTGGCGTTCGAGCGAATGCTGACGGCGATATCCGGCGACCCGGTGTCGTGGCGCGACCAGCAGGTCAACGTGCGCGCCAGCGCCGGCATCAGATGGATCGAAACGGTCCCACAATCGTTCGACATGGATGAATTCATCGAGCAAGTTGACATCGCCATGTATCAAAACAAGCGGTCCGCCACCGGCGACATGGCATCGCATTTCAACTGATCGATACACGGCCATCGTGTGATCATCCCGGTCACGATTGCTCGCTGAAACGCACAATATCCCAATCATCATAAGTTGGTTGTCTGTCCGCTGGTTCGTGATACGCAACGCCGCAAACCAGCCCGATCCGTTAATCACTTGCCATTCTGACGTTTCGGGCCCACAATTCGCCCGTCAATTGCATTTCGCGGCGCACAAAATTCTGCAATACTTTTGATTTCGTCGGGAATCCAACGGTACCTATGAATCTGATCAAACGATACACGCGCTGGTTGCACACAGGTTGGCCGGCTGGCACCGTTGAAAAACTGCCCGATGTTCGCGACGACGGCACCACCAAGGTCCCCGGCGTGCGCGTCGTGGGCGATTTGACCGGCATCCCGCTGCTGAAATTCTCGGCTGACACCGGCGCGAAAGCCGTTCACGCGATCCTCGCCGAACCCGATTTCGTCGGTAAACGCGGCGCGGATGACGGTGTGTACGACTTGGCCATCATCGGTGCGGGTGTGTCGGGGATGTCAGCCGCCATCGAAGCGAAGAAAGCCGGTCTGCGTTTCGTGATCTTCGAAGCCAGCCAGGATTTCTCCACGATCGTCAACTTCCCCAAGGGCAAACCGATCTTCACCTATCCCACCGAGATGGTGCCGGCGGGTGATGTGCAATTCAAAGCCGACATAAAAGAAGCACTCGTCGCAGAGTTGCAAGCCCAGCGCGATGATGCCGGCATCGAAACCACGCGGGCTCGGGTCGAGTTCATCGAACGCAAGTCGGGTGTGCTCAATCTGCGCGTTGCGGGTGGTGACGATATCAAAGCGCTGCGCGTGATCGTCGCGATCGGTCGCAGCGGCAACTTTCGCAAACTCGGTGTGCCTGGCGAATCGCTCGACAAGGTCTACAACCGTCTGCACGATCCGATGGAATTTGCGGGCAAGTCGGCGCTGGTCGTCGGGGGTGGGGATTCCGCAATCGAGTGCGCCGTCGCGCTGGCTGGAGCCGGGGCACAGGTCACGCTCAGTTATCGTCGGGCCGAACTCTCGCGGGCCAAGCCGGAAAACATCGAACAACTCAACAATATGGTCGCCGACCCAAACACGTGGGAAGGCGTCGAAGAACCCACCAGCGAGCGGATCACCACGTCCTTCACTTCGGCGATGCGCGATGGCGAAAGTGACGGCTCCGTGCAGTTGGCCCTCGCCACACAAGTCGCCGAAATTCGCGACGATGCCGTCGACTTGATCGACGAATCCAAAAACGTCCGCACGATTGCCAACGATGTCGTCTTCTCCATGATAGGCCGCGAACCGCCTTTGGAATTTTTCCGGCGCAGCGGCATTTCCATTCGCGGAGAGTGGCCCATCAGCCGCATCGTCGCGTTCTCCTCGTTCATGCTCTTTTGCATCTTCCTCTATCACTGGAAGAAGGAACTGACCGAACTTCCCATCGGCACGTGGTTTCGCGAGCGCGGTTGGTTTCCAGCGAACGTCGGTGGTTGGTGGGATGCGGTTGGCGGATGGGTGGCTGACGCGTCGCGTCGACCGACGCATTTGTTCTACACGCTGCGCACGTCGATGGCGTCGGCGGGTTTTTACTATTCGCTGGCGTACTGTTTGTGCGTGTTCTTTTTCGGGTTGCGGCGCATCCGTCGACGAAAGACACCCTATGTGAAGCTGCAAACTT
The DNA here is from genome assembly GCA_002338715.1 of Phycisphaerales bacterium UBA1845. Classification (GTDB taxonomy): domain Bacteria; phylum Planctomycetota; class Phycisphaerae; order UBA1845; family UBA1845; genus UBA1845. The sequence goes on from DDIR01000108.1 coordinate 9,318, forward strand.
GGACGCTCATCGCGGTTCAAATCATCCCGCTATTTCTGCTGCCGGAAATTATTCTGCCGTGGGCAGGTCGCAACGGTTGGTTTGCTGACGGGAGCGCGGGTGTTGCGTTTGCGGATCAGTTCTTCGAACGCTACGACGACGTCGGTATCGAGCGGGCGTACTGGCGGGCGTATGGTTTCATCCTGGCTTGGCCGCTGTTCGTCGCCAACGTCTTCACCGACAAGCCGATGTGGGGCTGGCTTATCATCGGATTTCTGCAAACGTTCGTGTT
>DDIR01000089.1 GCA_002338715.1 Phycisphaerales bacterium UBA1845
AGGAGCCTCGCCTGCCGAGATGTTGGAGGTATCCGGTGAATCGGGGTCAGCGATGCGAATCCGCACGGTGCCCGATGTTGTTGATCCGCCGCCATCACCGGTGCTCGGTGCACTCACATCGATGGCCACGCTGCGTTCGCCAACATTGCCCATCACGTCGGTCACAATCAGTCGTGGGAAGAATCGCTGCGTCCCATTGGCAACGATGTAGGTCCGTTCGGCGTTGCGAGAATTGACGGTGGTTCCATCGTCGAAGTCCCAAACGAACGAAGCGATTTCAAAGGTCGATTGGGCGTTGCCGCGGAAGGTCACGCGAAGCGGCGACGTACCCGAAAGCGGACTGACGTTGATCGAGACGTTGGGTTTGTCTGACCCGACATCTTCACCACCATTGTCGGTGCCGCCATCGGTCTGCGTAAACAAAACGCCCGAGTCAATTGCGGTCGCGGATCCGGCAGAGTTGACGGAAACACCGAATCCGTAAGTGATGCCGCGACGCGGCGTGAATGTCGCGGGATAGATACCGAAGTATTTTGTTCCGCCGGAATCATCGAAGTTGAACAACTCCGCGCTGAAGTTTGCCACCACGGTTGCACCGGTCGGCTGATTCGTATCGGGATCAAGAAGCGATTGACCGATGTTGTAGCTGATGCCATCGGTTGGGGCCCAGGAAAACGGCGCATCGGCTTGAACGACGAGAACCGAAGCCGTCCCCACACCGAATGTCGCACCACCGCGTGTGCGAAGATCGTCGTTGATCTTCCAGGTGATGGCATTGCCATCGACCTGCACATTGGCGACGCGTTCGGGCCAAAAGAATCCGTCAAAAGTCATTTCGACGGCCTGCCCCGCGTTGACGCGGCCATAACCGTAACGAAGGCTTCGACTGGTGATGCCGTTGTAGTTGGCTTCGGTTGGATTGATCTTGTCGCAGGTGTGTTCGATGATGTTGCGAACCTGCGTGGCGGTGTAGTCGGGTTCGAGCGACAGGATCAGGGCTGCGATACCCGCAACGATCGGAGACGCACCGGACGTTCCGCCAAAATTGTCGGTGTAGCTTGGGTTGGCGAGGTTGGCATTGCCATCGTCATCTTGACCCGCATTGTTGTATCCCGGTTCGACGAATGAGCCATCGGTGTTGTCGGTGGTGACGAGCCCGGGCAGGTTCGGGAAATCGATGCTCGGGGCCAAGACGTCGATCTCGCGACCGTAGTTGCTGTACGACGCAAGGACATCGTTCGCATTGCTTGCACCGACGCCCAGCACTGTTGGCAGTGCGGCAAGATCGGTGGCTGGATTGACCTCGACGCCAACAGGGGCACTTTCTTCCATCCCTTTGCCGTTGCCCGATGCAAAGCAGATGATCATGCCCAGACCTTCACGCCCCTCCAGGAACGCCGTTTCGATCGCATCCGTCACCACGTCCGGATTGGGAACCCCGCCGCCAAACCCCCAACTGTTGTTGTGGACGTCGACGCCCTGGCTTCTGGCGAATGCGTACGCACTGGCGACCTGGCTGTTTGAAACAACCGTTCCAATTCCCCGAGATGCCGTGAAACGGGCATCGGGTGCGACACCGCGGACGCCAATGCCGTTAAAGGACGCGACCATCAATCCCATCGTGGCTGTTCCATGGCGATCATCAACGATCGACGGGTTGGCGGCTGTCGCGGTTTGCACGTTGGTCGCAGCGTTGTGGCTGATACCGATGTAGTTGTCGACAAGGTCTTCGTGCAGGACGTCGCAGGCATCGTCGAGTTGGCCAATCAGCGGGTTTGCATCGAGATTTCCAAACGTACGATTCCACGCATCGAAGATCGAAATGTCCGCACCAACCGTTCCGCCTCCCTGACCCGTATTGGAAAGGTGCCACTGACTGCTGAAGAACGTGTCGGTTCCGAACTGGTGGAGGCGATTGGCTTGATAGAAATCGGGGTGGGCGTAAACGGTCCGGCCGTCGCGATACAGGGCGTTGGCTGTTTGGATGTCGGCGTCATCGTCGATGTCGATTGGCTCGACGACATACGCGTGATCAATGCCTTCAACCGGGTTTACGATTTGAACCTTGTAATCGGCAAGCATCACGTCGCGCTCGGCGTCGGATACGTTTGACTTGAATTTCACGACGATCTTGCCGCTGCTCAGGATGGGCTCGCTATCTTCCGACAACCGGTAGACATTGCGGAGCGCTTTGATGCTGCGGCTTCCACGCAGACGCGCCTGGGCGGCATGGTCGAGACGCTTGCCCTTGAGGATGGCGAATCGATCCGGGTTGTGGTCCCAGGGAACGTCGACGATCTCCATGCTTGAATTCGCCCGCATGGTTTCGCCCATGACCTGTCGCTGACCGGCATCTTCAAACTCGACCGCGAATTCAGTTTCGGATTGAATGAGCTTGTGGAACTTCCCGTTCGCGTAGTAGCCGGACTCCTGAGCGAATGCAGCGCTGGGTGCGAATACCAGCGCGAAAGCCGCCACCCCAAATGCGATTGAGGTCAGAATCGGTGACGTCGATTGGCAACGTGAATTCATGGAAACAGAACCTTTCAAGGATTGGGCTGCGGTTTAGACCGTCAGTCCCGCCGAACGTTTGCGATGCCGATGCGAACGTTCAGTGAATGCTCGAAGAAGCCCGCCGGGGAAGCCGATTGCGGCGATGCGAAAAACCCGCACGAACGTTGTAAGTCAGTGTGCAATAACAACTAGCGAGGGAGACGCCTCAAGTCGGAGCCTCCCGTAGGTATTTTTGGCAACACCATGTATCTGTCAAGGGTGTAGGGGGGCTGATCCACCTCCACGATCGCTCGGGTCAAACCTGAGTTTCACAGTTTTGCCAGTTTGGCTTCAGCGACCGCCCCTTAAACAATACCCCAAGTCGCAGCAAACCCACACACCATTTACGGATTCGAATGCGATGAATCGGTATTGTCTGAGTCTGGGATTCCGCCTGAGTCTGGGATTCGGTCTGAGTCTGGGATCATCGCCGCGAGCACGTCCAACCAAACCGGTTTCCATTGGGAACCTGGGAAGCTGGAACGAATACAAGCCCGCAGCACCCGGGTCATTTCAATGGTGCCGACTGTCCGAGCACGCCTGGCTTCACTCGCCAGTCGACCCAGCATCCAGTTGCGAGTGGCCATCGGCAGCGGCATTTTGGCGGGACGGCCCACAATTCGCACCCAAATCGGAATATCGCGGCCATTGAAGCACGTGGCTTCAATGCAATCTGGCGAAATGTTGGTGATGACCAAACCGCGGTCGAAGGTCATCGCCAGATGCCGTCCAATTCGCTCCAGCAGCGCCCGGCGAGAAACTGGGGGGAGCTGGCGCATCAGGGGTTGGATGGGCACGCATTGCGGTGGACGCACCTCGATCTGCTTTGCACAACACGTTCTGAATCCTTGTCGCAGTTCAGCCGCGCCGGCTGGCAATGCCGTGGGAATATCTCGATTCATCGCCATGCAGGCCATCATGTAGCGACGCCTGAGTGGCGACCCAAACCATCGCCACGACCAGGCCTCGCGAAAATTCGACGTGAATCGCACGGTGTGGTCTGGACCGTTGGTGAGCGTGCCGGTTCCTGACGGATCGGACGCGAGTCCAAGCAATTCTTGGAGATGCCCGGTCAGATCCGCGTCGGGCCAACGCGGTGGAACGACACCGGTCAGCTCTGATTGATTGCGAAAGCGCAGCGTGATCCACGATTGCCAGCCGTCAGTCAGCCGCACATGTTTGAAGTGGGCGTTGGTTTTGGTGATGCGGTTGTCGCGTTTGCGATAGAGGGCGGAGCGACGGCGCAATGATGCGGCGTGAATCCGTCGGACAAACGATTTAAGAAACATGCGGTCCGTCGGCCAACCCCGCAGTTGCACGTAGCGCTTGACCATGGCCAATCGCATTGTTCGGGTGGCGCGGTCGGTGAACCACTGGCCAATTGATGCCAAACTGTTCGCCGCATCTTCCATGGTGATGTCGGTTCCACATCGCGAACCGTACACATCAACATAGATGCAGCGAGTCCGGCCGTCGGAAGTTTGCTCCACCAGGATGTTGCCGGGATGGTCATCCGCATGCAGAAATCTTGCATTGTGCGCGGTGGCGAACAATTGGGCTGTTGATGTCGCAAGTTCGCGAATGCGGTTGAAATGGTCGATTTTTTTTGCGTGAAGAAAACGTTCAGCAAGTGATTCGGCATCGTTGATCGCGTGTGAAAGGGACATCACCGAAGGCCGGAGACGGGTTGACACAGCCGTCGCGAAAACATGGACGCATGGAACGTTGTGCGCCCGCGCGTAGTGACTGGTTTCGTATTCCCGTTGCGCTGGATCTCCCACAAACCATTGCTTGAAGCGTTGTCGAAGGCCTTTTGCGGTGTGCAATTTGGCGAACACGATTTGGCTGTCGGTGGTGACTTTGAAAACCGTGCGGATCTGGTTTTGTTTGATCGCGGTCCATTCGAATTGCTTGCTGCTTGCGCCGGCATCGGAGAATACCTGTTGGGCAAGCTCGCGGTTGTTGGCGTCGCACTGTCGGATCGACCAATCGCCGGTGATTTCAAAGTCTGGTTGCATGAGGTCTATTGGAAGCCAACGAAAACGACTGGTCTAATGGAAGCCAACTAAAACGACTGGAATCCTGTTGTCGGCGCAAACCTTTGGCCGGTCATTTTGTCGATTGTCGTTCGTTATCGGGACGTAGGCAATGCAAGAATCCGGATTGACGATTGGGGGAACATAACTCCGGGGTCATCTTTTACTTGAAATCGTACCGTGAAAGCTTGGTTTTTATTGTCCCAAGGGTGATAGACTTGGATAAATGGCTTGAATGCATCGGCCATCCGGTGTAGCATCAGTGACTGATCGTCGCCCAACGCGGGCGCTTCGATCGGGAGAGAAGAGGGAAGCGAGCCATACCCCTTCAAATCAGGTGATTTTAGTCAATGCGGTTGGGAGGCCGACTTGGTAGAAATCGCCGCTTGAGTTGAAGGCACACCTCTCGCAAACCCTCCAGACAACCAAGCATCGATGATGCGTCAAGGGCTCTTCCTTTGCGCGTTCATTGCCCATGACACGGTCGCGTTGCGCCCTTTGATCAATCTGTGTCTTTTGATCAAGAGGTCGTCATGCCAGCACCGGTGTATTGGTCTTGAACCGGCGGGATTGCCGGCGCGGCATCGTTGGTAGGGGGAGAATGAGATGAAGTCTGGATTTGGTCTGGCTGGATTGCTTTTGTGCGCAACAACCGTTGCGAATGCCGACGTCAGCGACGTGTTCCCGTCGGTATCGCCGCCATCGGTAACCCATGAGAGCATTATCGAGACCGTTTACGGTGGTGACTTTGTTGCCAATGGCGACGACTACAACGACGGCGTCTCGGGCGTCAGTGCCATTCGCTTTGACGACAGCCTTACGCCGAACGGCATGATCAGTTTGCTGACCGCGGGCAAGGGCGATGCCTCCGATCGCGTTTGGTCGGACGCCTTCATCACCGCCAAGACGGTATGGCTTCGCGCTGATTTCACGCAGCAGTTTGGCTTCGATCGCGGCAACGGGTTTGAGTTGCTCTTCGATGCATTCGGCGAATACGAAAATGTGACCGGCGAAGGGTCGGCTGACCTGACCGGTGAAACCTGGCGATGGGTCCGTCGCGATCAGGATGGAACGCGGGCGTGGTCGTCGGACCCGGGGCAGAACCCGGACTTCTTGGACCACATGGTGACCTATCAGGTCGATGGTCTGAATCGCACGGGCGTGACCTATCTGATTTTTATCGAGGATCTCTACGGATCGCACACGTCAGACGGTGGATTCAGTGATCGGGATTTTGATGACCTGGTCATCGAAGTGCATGCGACGCCGGAACCCGCCACCGCCATGCTGGTCCTCGGTGGTGCAATGATCGCGCTGCGTCGTCGCCGGTAAATGGACGCGGGCGGGGCTCGAAAATGCCCTGGTTCAAGTGATGCCAACAAGCGGGCACGGTTCACCTTCAACGGTGATCCGTGCTTTTTTCATGCGCCGGATGAATTGCAGCAACGAGCCCGGGACTGGCGGTTGGCCGTAGAAGTTCGCGAGTGCGTTGGCTGTTTCATTCGCCGCCGCCGTGTACGCCTGCACATCGGACGCCAGTTCGTCCAGACGGTTTGTCAATTCACCAACGCTCGACACCGTTGGCCAACCGGTCAGCAGCTTGTCGCGCGGATTGCGATGGGGCAAAACAGATCGCTCCCGAAGGAGAATGACCGGTTTGCCCGAGCGTGATGCCTCGAGGATGGCTGTTGATGTCACGTTGGCGAACACGGTGACATCAGCGCTCGCCAAGCAGTCAGCCAACGTCTTGCATGATTCGATGGCGAACCGTTTGCCTTCGGGCAATGTGCGGTTCATGCGGTGGTAAAGTTCGATGTGGTCGTAGCGTGGATGCGTCTTGATCGTGAACCGCCAGTTCGGACGAATTTGTGCGATGTTGAATACCTCTTCGAGCGATCGAATCGCCGCCTTCCAATTGAGTCCCGGAAGTTCAGCGTCATGGGCGTGGTCCGCCAGCCGACTGGTGACAAGGAGCAAGTTGAACGGGTCGGATGGATTCCTGGTTGTGCCATCATGTGGCACTGTTTGCGCGGCGCCCAGGTCGAGCACCTCGATGCGGTCCTGGTCGATTCCGAAGGATCGCAATTGTTCCACGTGGGCTTTCCCCTCGACGCCCATCGTGACTTTGGGCATCGATCGATACCAGGGAGCATCACCAATCGACAATCCCCCGTGCGGCAGTAGTAAGGTTGGGATGTTGCGACGATGGGCAAGTTCCATCGCGGCATCTGGGTAGTGACCGATGAAGGCGATCGGTCGATGTCGATCGAAAAATTCGCTCCATCGCTGCACATGGCTGGCCAGCTTTTCGGCATATGGGCCGAACACGAAGTCGAGATGCGATTGGGGAATCGACCGCGCAAACGAGCACGTCGATTGTTTCTTTACGCTGGCCAATGCGGCGTTGAATTCACGCAGGCCCCTACGAGAGGCATCTTCAACGTCCACGGCAGACGAAAGTCGTAATTGCGAATCGTGAACCACGAGGTGGCCATTGGCTTTCAAGCGATCAAGTGTCGTGTCATCCGCATGTCTGTATACCTGGATCGCGCGCAACGCGTCGGCAGATTCGATTCGTTGAATAACCGGCAGCTGCCTTTCGAGATCGTGACCGCTGCCACTGAGGAGAACGAATGGATGGTCACCCCAACTTGAATCATCGACCATCGGCAAGTCAACTTGATGGGCTTGGGTTGAGGCATGGTCTTCAAAGCGTCGTGTGCTTTCTTCAGCGAGTCGCTCGATTTGAACGTTCAAATCGCGCGCGATCGATTCGACGATTCCAAACAGCAGTGGAAGTCGCCGATGATCCGATGGCTGTTCGAGTCCGTGAGCATTGGCACATTTGAACAGGAGAATGCGGTCCGGTTTCCGCTCAGCGATGGCGCGTTCGACCGTAAAACCAACCCACATCATTCGCGAAAGCGCCGAAACGTGTCGGTGGGCTGCGATCGCGAGAAGATTGACGCCGCAATGCCAGATGACGGCATGGTCCCGCCAGAATGCCTGCACCGACTGTTCAATTTGCTCAAGCACGGCGCGATCGTCCGGTCCGACCAGATCCCACGGTGTGAGGTGATCAATCCCGCGCTCAGCGAGTTTGCAGTGCAATTCCAAATCGAAGGTGACGATCGGATGGCCAAGCGCTTCAGCGCGGTGATGCATCACCCATTCGAGTTCGTGCGGGTCTTGCAGGAATGTGAGCATATGTTCGGACATGGATGCCATTATTATCGGTCGTTTGGGCGTTCAGGGTGGCGTACTTTTCAGCACGACTTGTGACCAATCGCCCCCGCTATCAGTGTTGCCAGCCTCAAGCGAACCATTGGCAAGGTCCGATATCGATAATGCGGAGGTGTTTTCATTCGACGATGGAAAGAAGCCGGCTGTGGCACATCGTTGGATCATCCCGCCAAGGTGTTCAACTCAAATGAAAACTCCAGCGCGATTTGTTCTCATCGCTTCGGTACTTGGTGCGGCGTCCACGTCGGTCTGGGCGGCTGACCAATTCGAAATTCAGAAGATCACGGCGGCTGCTTCGGTATCGGGCGATGAATTCGGTGCGTCGGTTGGGGTGCGCGATGCACGCATGCTGGTCGGGGCTCGACTGGATTCTTCCATTGCAGCCGACGCGGGTCGCGTGTTTCCATTCACGTTTGCCTCGGGTGCCTGGTCGCCGCAGAGCGCGTTTGTCGCATCGGATGCAGCCGCCGACGCCCGGTTCGGCAATGCGGTGTCTGCCGGTGCAAACTATGCGATCGTCGGCGCGCCGCGCAACGCGGACAACGGTTCGTTTTCCGGCGCGGCATATCTTTATACGTGGCAGGGCAGCACGTGGGGACAGCAGGTCAAGGTCACTGCCTCCGACGCCAACTCGTTTGACGTCTTTGGAATCAGCGCTTTCATCGACGGCAACTACGCGATCGTCGGCGCGCTCGGTAACGATGACGGCGGAAACCTCACCGGATCGGCATACATTTTCGCACGCAATGGAAGCCTTTGGCCGCAGCAGAAGAAACTGCTTGCGTCCGATCGCGCGGTACGCGATGTGTTTGGCACATCGGTCGGAATCTCCGGCGACATTGCGGTTGTCGGCGCGCCGGGCGATCAAACATCCACGTCTGCCGGTGCGGTCTATCTCTATCGACGCAGCGGAACCAATTGGATCGAAGAGGACATCCTCGTCGCCAACGATGCGGTCGCCGACGACGAACTTGGTACGTCGGTGGCGATCGACGACTTCACGGCTGTCGGCGGCGCCCCGAAGCACGGCGGTGCCGGTGCGGTTTATGTTTTTGAAGACAACGCGGGAAGTTGGCCGCAGACGTTTAAAGTGACGGCATCGAATGCAGTGGCGGGCGATTTGTTTGGAGCGTCGGTGGCGATTGATGGCGACCTGCTGGTTGTCGGAGCGCCTGGCGCGGATTCCGGTGCCGGAGCGATGTACGTATTTAAGCGGAGCGGATTGTTCTGGGTGGAACTGACGCGTTTGGTCGCGAGCGACGCAGCCGCCGGAGACGCCCTGGGCACTTCGGTGTCGATCTCGGGTGATGCGATCGTTGGCGGGGCACCGTTTGCCAATGGTGGGGCAGGGGCTGCGTATGCCTTCGATGCGGCCAACCTTGACTGCAACGCCAACAGCATTCCCGACCCCTGCGACATCGACTGCGGCGCGATCAACACCGCAACGGGCAACCTTTGTTCGATCGATTTTCCAATACCGAATTGCGGCAGCCAAACCGACTGCAACACCAACGGCGTACCCGATGATTGCGAACCCGATTGCGACAACAACGGGTTGGCGGACGGCTGCGATATCGTCGCGGGGGCTGACGACTGCAACGACAATGCGGTTCCCGATGTGTGCGAGTATTTCAATGGGGGCGTGCTGGTTGGCAGCGACTTCAACGCAGGACTGCCGGGCGGCTGGAGTGCGACGGGGTTGTGGCACGTGACCAGCAACTGCGACCAAGGCGGCGGATGCGATGCGTTGGGATGGGCGTATTTTGGCGAGGATGTGTCTTGCTCGTTTGAAACCGGTGCGATCGAAAGCGGTGTGCTTTCGGTCGAAGCGGGGAGCATTCCGCAGTCGGTCAATGCCGCCTATTTGGAATATTGCTCGCTGTACGACGGCGATCGTGGCGCCGCACCCAGCGGGTTCGATGCGGCATGGGTGACGGTCAACGGCGCGATCGTCGATGACGTTGGCCCGGTTGGCGCGGTGGGCGTGTGGGAGACGCGGACGGTTGATTTGGCCGACTATGCCGGTCAAGCAGTGACACTTGAGTGGCACTTCGATTCCGTTGACAACATGAGCAACGACGGCGTCGGTTGGCAGATCGATCAGGTCGAGTTGATCGTCGATGCCGACTGCAACGACAACGGTGCGCTCGATGCGTGCGACATTCTCAGCGGACTCAGCCCCGACTGCGACACCAACGGCATTCCCGACGAATGCGACCTGGACCGGGGAGCCGACGACTGCAACTCGAACGGTATTCCCGACGTTTGCGAATCGGCAGCCGACTGCAACAACAATGAATTGTTTGATATATGCGAGCAGCGGCGGCTGTACGTCGACCGGACTGCCACCAGCGGGGCCAACGACGGTTCGAGTTGGACCGATGCGTACACGAGTCTGCAAGCCGCGCTCGTCGATGTGAACTCGAACTGCGTGCCAGCAGAGGTTTGGGTCGCGGCAGGAACGTATCGACCGGCCGGTGTGGGCGGGAGTCGATCGGCGTCGTTTGTGCTGACCGAAAATGTTCGACTTTACGGTGGATTCAGCGGCGGCGAAACCAGTCGCAGCGAGCGAAACAGCGACCCGGTCACCAACAACACGGTCCTCTCCGGTGATCTCGACAGCGACGACATCGGCGGTGTCACCACGGACAACAGCTATCACGTCGTCACCGCGAACGCACTCGCAAGCGCGCCAACCATCGACGGTTTCACCATCACGGGCGGCGTCGCCAATGGAACAAGCCCGAACAACTCCGGGGCGGCGATGCGCATCGTCAGCAGCAAGATCAATGTCCACAACTGCCAGATCAAAGGCAACCGCGCCAGCGCAGGAGCCGTCCGCTGCCAAGCCAGCAACGTTGAATTTGTGGCGACTGAATTCGTAGCGAACACATCGGCGTTCGGCGGGGCGGTGTATTTCGTTACGTCGAGCAGCGGGGTGTTCGATCGGTGTCGATTCCTTGGCAACACTGCGGCTTATAACGCTTCCGGCGGCGTCGGCGGGGCGATGTTCGTATCGTCGGCCAGCGAACCAACGCTGCAAAACTGCGTCTTCGCTGGGAACATCGCCGACAACATGGGCAATGGCAGTGGCGTCGAAGCCAACGGCGGCGCGCTGTACCTCACATCGACAGCCGACCCGACGATCGTCAATTGCACATTCACCGGAAACGTCGCGGACGATTTCGGCGGGGCGATCGCGCTGATCGGCGGCGGGCATGCGACGATTCAAAACAGCATCCTCTGGTCCAACAGCGACCTGGCTGGTGCGGGTGAAGCCAGTCAGATTTATCGCGATGGCGGGACCGTGACGTTGGGCACATCGTGCGTGATGAACTTGAGCGGTGGACTTGGCGGCGTGGGCAACATCGCGCTCGATCCGCTGTTTGTCGATGCGAATGGGGCGGACAATATTTTCGGTACGCTCGACGATCTTCCATCGCTGGCCCCCTCGTCACCTTGCATCGATGCGGGTAACAATGCCGCGTCCTTCGCAGAGTCGGTGGCGACGTTTGATATCGATGGGTTGCCGCGTTTTGCTGATGATCCGAGCGTGGCGGACTCGGGGTTGGGTACCGCGCCGCTTGTCGACATGGGGGCGTACGAACGTCAACCCGACTGCAACAACAACGGCATTCCCGATGCGGAAGACATCGCCTCGGGCACCAGTGAAGACTGCTCACTCGATGGCGTGCCCGACGAATGCGACCCGGACTGCAATCAGAACGCCATCCCCGACAGTTGCGACATCGCATCAACGAGCAGCAATGACTGCAACCACAACGCGGTTCCCGATGAGTGCGAAATCGACGAACTCAGCACCGCCCCGGGTGGACCATTCTTCTGCACGGGCAACTGCGCCAGCGACCTGAATAACAATGGCGTGCCCGACAGTTGCGACATCAGCAGCGGAACGAGCGAAGACTGCAACGGTAGCGGTATCCCCGATGAAAACAAAACCGACTGCAACGCCAACGGGACGCCGGACGTCTGCGAAGCATTCGACCCGGTGTTTGAGTCTTCGTTCTTGCTGTCACCGGTGTTTGGGGGCGCGGGTTCGCTGCAATTTATCGTTAATGACATGCGGCCGGCGGTTGGCGAGGTGACGCTGACGTTCTCGGCGATCGCGGATCTTGCGTCACCGGTTGAGACGATCTTGGTGGAATTGAACGGCACGTCGCTGGGCGAAGTCTTCACCGGGATGGCCAGCGATTGTCCGGCGGTGGCTGATGTCGATGAGATCACGCTGTCAGCCGCTTTGTTTAATCAGATCGTTGGGGCGGGACCGGCGACCATCGTGATGACGGCATCGGCGTTCGTGGATCAATGTCCGCAGGGTTCGTCGATTTCGGTGAGCATCACGTATCTGCCGGTTGGCGATTGCAATGGCAATGGCGTTCCCGACGATTGCGACATCGCCGGCGCGACGAGTTCGGACATCGACGGCAACGATGTGCCCGACGAGTGCGAAGATTGCAATGGCAACGCCATCCCCGACGTGATCGATCTGGCCAACCAGACGAGCGACGACGCCAACTCGAACGGCATCCCCGACGAATGCGAAGATTGCAACACCAACGGTATCCCCGACGACTTGGACATTTCGATGGGGGCGAGTTTCGACGACAACGCCAACGAGATTCCCGACGAATGCGAGGATTGCAACAACAACGGCACGCTCGACGACCTCGATATCGTCAACCTGACCAGCGACGACTGCAACGGCAACGGGCTACCCGATGAATGCGAGATCAGCGTACAGACACCCGGCGGGCCGTACTTCTGCACATCGAACTGCGCGACCGACTGCAACGCGAACGGCATCCCCGACGCGTGCGAAATCGACGAAGCAAGTTCGGCGAATGGCGGTCCGTTCTATTGCACGGTCAACTGCGATGCCGACTGCAATGACAACGGTGTGCCCGACGATTGCGACGCTGCGAATACCGTTGATTGCGATCTCAACAACGTTCCCGACGAATGCGATTCAGATGCCGACGGTGACGGTGCGATCGATAGTTGCGAATCGTGCCCGCTCGACGGCACCAAGACCGAGCCGGGCATCTGCGGGTGCGGCCAATCCGATGTGCTCGACAGCGATGGCGACGGCGTGATCGATTGCCTCGACATGTGCCCGGGCACTGGGCCGTCTCAACCTGTCGATGCCGACGGTTGTCCGATGGTTGGGGCGTGCTGCTTTGCGATCGGTCAATGCATCAGCGGATTGGACCAGGGCGGCTGCACGTCATTGAACAATGGCAAGTTTCAGGGCAACGGCACCACGTGTACGACCGACAGCGATGCCGACGGTTTCACGAATTGCAACGAAGAGTGTCCCCTCGATCCCGATAAGACGTTGGCCGGCATTTGTGGGTGTGGTGTGCCGGATGATGACACCGATGGCGATGGCGTGGCCGACTGCATCGACCTGTGTCCGGGCACCCAGCCGGCAGAGATGGTGGACTCGAATGGGTGCCGCGAACTGGGCGCGTGCTGCTCGCCGGGCGGGACGGTGTGCAACGATGACATCGACCAGGCGTTTTGCGAATCGCTGCCGTGGATTTATCAGGGCAATGGCTCAACGTGTGCAACGAACTGCCAAGCCCCGCCGCCGGGCGACTACGATGCCGACGGTGATGTCGATCTGGACGACTACGACGCGTTCGCAACATGCATGAGCGGGCCGCACAGCCAAGTCGGATTCGCAACACCGTCAGCCCTATGCCGGCAGGCGTTCGACGATGACAACGATGGCGATGTGGATGTCGAAGACTTCGCCGCGTTTCAGGAACACCTAGCGGATTTCTAAGTGAAAGCCGGACTACGGGATTCTCAAATTGGACAACACATTTCCGGTCGGTGCGCAAGAATAGGTGACTGTCCCGGTTTATTCGGCCACTTGGCGCGCAAACGGTTGACCAGCAGGCGCAGGATCGCGCGGCTATGCAGCGCCGGATCGATGTTGCTGGGACGCAGGTACGCACAGAGCAATCGCTCGCCACAGAAGACGTAGAGCGGCAGGTAGCAGTAATGATCGTAGTACCCGTGATAGAACTTGCCCTCCTGGTCGCCGTGGACGCGATCGTCGGTGGCATCGAAGTCGAGGATGAGTTCTCTGGGCGGACGCTTGAATGAGGCGATAAACTGATCGACAAAGACGCTGCTCATTCGTGCGAGGCATATGCGGGTGATGCGATTCTCGAATCGGCAGAGGGTAGCCGGTGAAGCCAACGGAGTGTCCGGCTCGGGTGAACGTTCCGCAAGCACCTGCATCACCGGATCGTTGCGTAGCGTGTCGTGATCGTTCAAGTCTTCGTAGCCCAGCGCGATACCGCCGATGCGCTGGGCCAGCATGGTCTGTATGTCGTGGACGATCTTCTCGGGATCGCGCGGATCGACGATGCAATCAGCCAATGCCTTCGTCAATCCGATCCGCCGATCGACTTCGCGAAGCAGAAGCCCACCCGCGTCGGACGTAAGCCGCCCGCCGTCAAAGTCGGCTGAGATTTTACGGCGGAAAAGACTGGAAAAGCCAAGCGATGTGCGGTTACACTCTGTCACGATTAGGCCTCCTTGCCAATGTATGTGATGTTCTCGCAAACACCATCATACAAGGCTTGAAGGCCTTCTCTATGCGCATTTCAATTCAAAGTCGTGAAATATCCGGGCTAGTGAATCGAGCCCACGAAACTGGCCGTACTTGTCGTATTCTGCGTAGAGACCTTTCCAATCATATTCTTCAACGTATCTCTGCGGATAAGTTGGAGAGTCGAATTCACGTTGTATCCCCAGCTTTCATCCAGCTGTCCACCGGGACTGTCGAATAATGCCAGCTTCAATGTGAACTGCGCCGCAGGATTGTTGTTCGGCGGCAACCATGCATAGTAAGTTCCCGTGACGGAATTGCTGCCGCCAACGAGGTACCTTCCCTCAATCCCTCGAACTCTCTCAAGCTTTTTGTCTTTGATGCGTATCAAGGCGACTTGGTCCCAATCGCTATCCAAATTGGCAACAAGCTCATTGCCGCTTACAAAGCTGGCATTGGTCGCCTCGATGCTTAGTGGTTCTCCTCCGTCGGCTGGAAAAACCACGCAAAAAGGTTTTAGCGCACTTTGTGGGGCCGACTTTGTGCTTACTGCAACATACTTGTCATCAGCACTCCAACTCACGTACAGCGCCTGGTTAACTAACATTCGGGGCCCCCCATCCTTTGCAGCAAATTCGGTCCTCCATTCCCGTAGCCGCTGTTTCGCATCCCGAATCGTCAAGAGAACTGGCTTTCCTACCTCTGTCGGACCATCTTGCCGGGCAATTGCAAGATATTTTCCTGAGTTCGACCAGCGAACTCCGAGCGGAGAATTGCGCCAAACTTGAATTGGTCGACCAGTCGCGAAATCATAAACCTCGGTTGTGCCTGAGTTCTCCTTGTTCTTGCCGTTGCTTCTAGCGAGCACAAGTTGCCCATCACAGGATACATCGGCACTCAAGATGTTTGGCCACCAATCTGAATCCATTGCATCTGCGCTCGGATCGTCATATCTCTTCAATATCCATTGCACAGGTCTACTTCCCACCTTTGCCCAATGAAGAGTTTTCCAATAAGGCGAACCACTTATGAAGAAATACGGTTCATCGCCTTCGTGGATTTGAGTCCCGATGGTAGCCCCATGCTCAATTACGGCCCACTCATCATTGTCGAAAGAACCATCCCATGTACCAAAAAGCGAGTAGGAGAGAGTGTCGACAGAGCAACCTGCAAGAAGAATCATAAACGTGGCAAGTAATCTGACAGAACGCGTACCAGTCATATTCTGTTCAACGACGCTTAATATTACGATTGAATTCGCTATTCGCATTACTGTTTCGATCCACGAGGTACATTATCCCATCCTGGGAAATCATAATTCTCAGGACACTTGCTGCGCGGGACTTTCGCTTTGCCCTTTCTCTGCTATCCAATTGGCGCGGGCTTCAATATCGCCCACCGACGGCTTCGATGGTCCGCTTGTCACTGTGATAATACTCCGTCACGCCGTCGAGGTCACCGGAATTCGACACGGTTTTCGAAACCAGCCGCCCCGGCCCGTCAATGGCGGCTTCTTGGGGCGTCATATCCGTTTTGTCGAAAGTGGTGGGTGGTGCGTTTGAATATGGCGGCTGCCGTGAATTGTCTGTGAATGGGCTGCCCAGTGGAGTTGGATTCGTGACGCCTTCAGCATTGTTGCGGCAGGCGTTCGATGATGACAATGACGGCGATGTGGATGTCGAAGACTGCGCGGCGTTTTAAGAACACCTCGTAGATTCCTAAGAAGCGTTCGCGCCGGGGGCCCCGGCCTTTTCGGCTGGGGGACTGATGGATGTTCTGAGACTTTCGACCGTTCTAAACCTGACGCGCGTTTTTCCGTCCCCCGCCCTGGAAGGGCGGGGCACCCTTTTTCTTTCTTACTCTTTGGCGCGGTCTAGGTATTCGCCGGTTCTGGTGTCGACGCGGATCTTGTCACCGGGGGCGACGAATGACGGGACTTTGACCTTGGCGCCGGTTTCGAGCGTGGCGTCTTTCAACTGGGCCGACGCAGTTGCGCCTTTGACGACCGGCGGCGTGTCGGTGATTTGCAGGACCACCACGTTTGGCAACTCAAACGAGATCACAGCTCCGTCGAGAATCTGGCAGCTCACCTTACAGTTGGGCGAGAGATAGTCCTTCGCCGAACCGACGACATCTTCGGTCACGGTGATCTGATCGTACGTCTGCGTGTCCATCAGCACGAAACCGGTGGCGTCTTCGTAGAGGAACTCGTAGTCTTTGCCTTCGACGTACGGCACCTCGATGCGATCGTCAACGCTGAAGCGCACGTCGATCACGTTGCCTTGTTTGAAGTTCTTCAGCCGGGCCTGCATGTAGCTGCGTTTGTTGCCCTTGGCCACGTGCGATGCCTCATGCACGATGAACAGATCGCCATCGTGAATGATGGTCTTACCCTTTCGAAGTTCGACTGCCTTAATCATGGATTAACTCCGCACGCGTTAGATTTCTCAAACAGATTTCTTAAACCAATCGATATCGCAATTGACATCGCAATCGACATCGGCGCCGACAATCGGCCCATCCAAAAACGGGTTGCGTTGGCCATAGCTGCCACCGACCGCCTGATTGCTGCAGTATAGCAGGGTTTTTTTCTTCGCCAATGAGGGGGATGGGCGCGCGGATCGGCTTCGGATGGGTTCACAAACAGTCAACGGAAGGGTGTCAAACCGCCGGTTTATGGGACGATTTCGAGGATGTCTTCGACATCGACGATGGTTCCGACCCGGCAGTCCACGACCAGATCG
Source organism: Phycisphaerales bacterium UBA1845 (assembly GCA_002338715.1). Taxonomy (GTDB): domain Bacteria; phylum Planctomycetota; class Phycisphaerae; order UBA1845; family UBA1845; genus UBA1845. Next base: position 17,163 of record DDIR01000089.1, read on the forward strand.
TTCCTCGTGGCCAGCAGCAGTCTCGAACTGACGCCCGGTGTTGTGACCTGGTCGAACTCGCCGTTGTCGACCTGTGGCGTTTGGAAGAGGTGATAAACCACACCGTTGTCGCCCAGCCAGACATTGCACGGGGAGCCGTCCACGTTGGCGACGTCGGCTGTCCCCGAGATCACGAATGCCGACCCTTCCGGAAAGAGTGCTTCGGTTCCGAGATCGAGATTGATCGTACACCCCATTGCTCCGAACAATCCGAGCAAGACGAACAGGCTTGGTTTCTTGGTGCGCATCGGTTTCATTTCCCTTGGTATCTTGTCGAATTCCAAGCCACCGCGTATACCCATGACAGACCGGTCGCAATACGGGCCGCTTCGGTTGGACTTTCTAATGATCGGCTGACAGCACCGGAATCATCAAGTCGATCATCGTACACGATACCAGGTGGCCGCCAACCGCACCGCCGGCAGTCGATGTCGCCAGATTCGAATAAGAGACCTCTCGACATGGTTAAGACGTATTTGGGAACATTTGGCCCATCGGTTCGGGCATTCCAGTCAGCGATGCTGGGGGGCATGTGTGCGGTTTGCGCACTTGCCGGATGCACCGTCACGCCGATCGACGACACGCCTCAGCCGACGGTCTGTGAGCCATCGAATACGCTGCTGGAAGTCTTTGCGATGCTCGACGATGCGGATCATCCGTGTCGCGAGTGGATCGATCAGACACATGGAAGGGTGGCGCGGTCGGGCAGCGCCAGTGCGGCTGTCTGGTCGCGCAGCACGCAGGCGGGGGCG